>JAISKB010000012.1 GCA_031261085.1 Christensenellaceae bacterium | reverse complement strand
CCTGTGAAGCGGGTGGGGTTGTGCTGTTGTCCGAGGTCGCGGGCGGTGTCGTGCTGCTGTTCCCGCCTGTATTCCCGCTGTTGCCGCCGCCGCAAGCGGCGAGGGAAAGTACCAGCACCAAAGCCATTGCGATTACGATAAGTCTTTTCATCTTGATATTCCTCCATCAATTTTGTTTTGCCTGTGTACGACAGGCGGCGCGTTATCATCCTGCCACCAGTTACGGCGGCCTCGTTTTGTAATCATCGTTTTCCATTAGGCTATCCCTTTCCCGCGTGAACGCGAAAAGGCGGCTGCCCACACACACGGGAGCAACCGCCGATATGTTGCGTGTCATCATATTCCGGGCATCACGAAAAGACAGAGTTACCCTGTCTGTCTGTCTGTCTGTCTGTCTGTCTGTCTGTCTGTC
This sequence comes from Christensenellaceae bacterium, assembly GCA_031261085.1. Taxonomy (GTDB): domain Bacteria; phylum Bacillota; class Clostridia; order Christensenellales; family CAG-138; genus Pelethousia. The sequence continues at coordinate 80,442 of JAISKB010000012.1, read as the reverse complement.
TGTCTGTCTGTCTGTCTGTCTGTCTGTCTGTCTGTCTGTCTGTCTGTGGATTGTGGCGGGTAGGATCATGTTTGTCAACCCCCTACTACCATTCGCTTCGTAATAAGAACCATATATTATTATATTGTATGCCCTTGCGCCGCGTTTGTAAAGAAATATCGAAGCAATATAGGAGTTTTTCGCTTTTTTTCCATATTTGCAAACACCGTGCCCGGCGCGCGATTGCAATCCAAACCATATGCCATATTTTGTATTTCGTTAAAGCCCGCCAAATTGGCGGGCTTTAAAGCTGCTATACTGCTATACCCCTGTTTATTTTGCGCCCTGCCGCTTTTTATGGAACGCAAACGCCAAGGCCAGGCCGCCCAGCACAAGCAGCCAGGCCGCGCCCGCGCCATCCCCCGTTTTGGGGGGCTGTATGGGCAGGGGCACGATAGGGTCTGTCCAATCGCCGCCTCCGCCACCATTGTTACCGCCGCCGCTATTTGTAAAAGAAAGCAGGATGGGCGGGGTGGCAAAATCGGTAAAGTTATCGTTGTGAATCTCTTCTTCAAACGCATAGAGCTTATAGGTGTCATTCTCAAAATCGGCAAGCGGGTATGGGAGTGTGAGCGTAACGGAACCCGCGCCGCCGATGGACGCGCCCGTTACCAGCTGGCCATAGTACTCCACCACGCCACCGCTGCCCAGCGCGCCGCCGCTCACAACCACAGCGGATACCGCCTTATTGGCGCCCGCCGCCGCGCCGCTGTATTTTATGGTCGCCGTGCTGCCGGAAATGCCGCCATAGCTGGCCTTAAAGCCCGGCGCAACGCCAGTATCCTGCATCGTGAATTTTATCGTGCTGGCAGGCGCGGCAGCCGCCTCCAAATCGCCCGGGGTGACGGCTTTACCGCCTGCGGCGGCAGATGTGAAAAGCACCTTCGACAAATCTAAATTGAAAGCCGGACGGACGGAGACGGTAACATAGCCCCCAAAGCCCGCACTGCCCAACGTCTCGACAGCAAACGTCGGCCCAGGCGCATAATGGATTAATACGGCAAAGGGCTGCATAGCGGTGCCAATGGGCGAACGCAGCCACCAGTCCGCCCCATATAGGCGTACCGCGGTGTTGCCTATCGTAACACATTCATCATACGACAACGGCCACAGCTTTTGGCCTGTCACATCCCCGCCTGTGATTGGGTAATTTATGTCGTCCCCCGCTTGTAATGTCCTTGCGTGAATCAGCGCATATTCCTTGGGGGAAGCGCTGTTTATATCCGCCGCGGTTTCTTCCATCTTGAGCTGCAGCGTGCTGCCGCGGTATTCATTTGGCATTACCCACTGGGCTCCGTTTGGGTTTTTTATGTACCAATAGCCATCTCCCGGATAATGTATCGCTATATCGCCGATATTGGGCGGGAGGCTGAGATAGTGCCAATCCGTGCGGTACTCTATGGGGCCGTAGGGATTGCCTGCACTTTTGTGCAGCAAAGTTAGGCTGTTTGCGGGAGCAGCCGTATAGATGCCGCTCGTGCCATCGCCAACCGCCCACCATTCCTGCCCGGCAAAGCCCGCCACCGTGCCGGTATCTATGCCGATATTCGGCGTGATTGCAGACGGCCACGCTGCTATTCCCACCGCAAACGCCGTAACCGGCGCAAGCGCCCACAATAACACAGTCACCAGCAGCGCCGCTAAGCCCTTATGTCCCCTTTTCGTTTTAATCCGCCTCCATGTTCCATGTTGTTCAAAAGCCGACCAACTTATTTATATATAATTTTCAATATTTATACTACATTTTCCTGTTCGCGTCAAGGTTTGGGAACATCGCCCGCCCGCCCAAAAAATTGCTAAAGCTTATTGACAACATAAACGCCGTGCATTAAAATCAGAATAGAGGTTTTCGTAAACGTTTTCAGTAGCCGTTCGGCCGCGTTTTATTCCAGCTAATAAGGAGGGCAGCCCGCATGATTCGTGCCGTGTTATTCGATGTAGGTGGCACATTCCACACCGTCCATAACGACGATGCGCTGCGCGTGGCGTTCGCCCGCCGGTTAAAGGAACGGCTGCGGGTATACGATATTGCTATCGAAGCCACCAGTGAGGAATTGGCGGCGGCGCTTTATACAAACGGCGAGATATATAAGCATTGGAGCGAGGATGCGCTGTGCGAGCTGCCGCAGCCCCGCATTTGGAACGAATTTTACCTGAAGGACTATCATATTGGTGAAGATAGGCTCGCGCCCATAGCCGAAGAGCTCAGCTTTTTATATGATTATGAGCGCGTATGCAACAAGCGCCGCCCGCACCTGCTTAAAACCATACAGGAGCTGCACCAAACGGGCGTGCGCATGGGCGTTGTAAGCAACATCATATCCACCTCGTTTGTGCCGCATATTTTAAACGAATACGGCATTGCGCAATATATGGAATGCGTGGTTATGTCAAGCTCCGCGGGGTTTCGCAAGCCCAATGCCGAAATATTCCAGCTTGCGCTGCGGCAGATGGGGCTGGGCGCGGCGGAAACCGCCTATGTGGGGGACACGATTTCCCGCGATGTGCTGGGCGCGCGCAACGCCGGGCTGGGGCTGATGATACAAATAACCAACCCGGCCATCGCGCACAGGGATGCGGCATACGCAAAGAGCGGGCCCGCGCCGGATTATCGAATTGACGATTTTTATGAGATTGCGGGCATCATCCGCGCGCATAACGCAGGCAAGTAATTAAACTTTTACATACAATATCAAAATCAAAGGAGAGTAAGGCTATGATCGACACCATTTTTTTCGATGTTGGGAATACGTTGCGCGTCGTTGTAAAGGACGAGGCGTTCGCAAGCGCCGCCGAGGCGGAGTTGATGCGGTTGGTGGGCGCTGCCGAGCCGCACGATGTGTTTTTTGAAAAGCTGGAGAAAAACTGGCACGCCTACCGCAAGGCTTCAAAGACGGGCCTGTTGGATGCATCCGAAATGGAGCTGTGGAGCCAGCACCTGCTGCCGGATTATCCCATCGACCTCATCTGCTCGGTGGCGGGCAGGCTTACGCGGCTTTGGCGCGACCATGACGGCCGCCGCGTGGCGCGCCCCGATGTGAAGGATACGCTCATCGAGCTGGATCGCCGCGGCTACACCATGGGCATCATCGCCAACACCATCACCGAAACCGAGATACCCGACTGGATGGTGGAGGATGGCGTGGCGCGGTATTTTAAAACGGTCATATTATCCTCCAAGGTGCGGCTGCGCAAGCCGGATCCCGCCATATACTACCTGGCCGCCCGCGCCATAGGCAAAGCCCCCGCGGCCTGCGCCTACATAGGCGACAACCCCATCCGCGACGTACAGGGGACGCGGGACTCCGGCTTTGGCATGATGATCCGCATAGACGAGCCCGCCACGCTCGTGAACGAGCCGCAGGAAATCACGCTGCACCCGGATTATACCATCACCGCCATAGGGCAGCTGCTGGATATCTTCCCGCCGCTTGCGAAATAAGCCGGAGGTACAAACTATATGCAACAAGAATTTGACGCGATTTTTTATGATTTGGGCGGTACGCTCCGCCTGGTGGAGCGGGATGCCGCGTTTGAGGCGCAGGCGCGCCGCCGCATTGCGGAGCTTTGCGGCGAAACCGGCGACCCCGATGCGTTTTGCAAGTTCCTCGACTACCGCTACGAGGGCTACCGCAAATGGTGCTTCGAGACCATGCGGGAGGCGCCGGAGGCCGAGTTATGGACGAAGTGGCTCACGCCGGAATATCCGCGCGCGCTGATAGAGCGCAACGCCATCGAGCTCACGATAGAATACCGCAACAAGGACGGCCGCCGCGTGGTCGCGCCAAACGGGGCGCAATCCATCCGCGACCTGCACCAAAACGGCTACCGGCTGGGCATCATCAGCAACCTCGTCACCTCCCGCGAGATACCCGATTGGCTGGAGAGCGACAAGCTGGCCGATTACTTCGACGTGGTGCTGCTCTCCTGCGTAGAGGGCATCCGCAAGCCGGACCCGCGCTTGAGCGCCAAGGCGTGCGACATGCTGGGCGTGCCGCCGGAGCGCTGCGTATACATTGGCGATAACCTAAAGCGGGATATAGAGGGCACGCGGTTGGCGGGCTATGGCATGTTCATCCTATACACCACGCCCGAAAAGCTCAGCCGCGAGAAGATCACCGATGAAAACCGCCCGGACGCCGTCATATATGACTTTGCCGAGCTAAAAGAGATATTCCCCGGCGCGCCTTCCGTTGCCTGGGATAAAATACGGAGGGCATAATGGGAAAAGAGATACGCGCAATATTCCTCGATTTGGGCGGCACGTTCCGCGTGGTTACCCCCAACCCGCCTTATGTGGATGCCGCCGTGCGCCGCATGGCGGAGCTTACGGGCACCGATATGGAGCCCCACGCCTTCCACGCGCTGCTGGACGCGCGCTACGATGGCTACCGCAACTGGGCGCTCAAGTATATGTGCGAGGCCCCCATGGATATGCTGTGGACGCGCTGGCTGGTGCCGGAATATGATAAGGCCCGCATAACCAAAAACGCCGCCGAGCTCACCTACCAATACCGCCGCGCCAAGGGCGAGCGCAAGGTCGTGGAGGGCGGCATATCCACCGTGAAGGAGCTGCACGCGCGCGGCTATACCCTGGGCATCATCAGCGACCTGATTGGCTGCGATGAAATCGACGAGTGGCTGGATGCCGATAAGCTGCGGCCTTACTTTGCCACCGTGCAGCAATCCTCCGTCACCATGCTGCGCAAGCCGCACCCGGCCATTTACTTCCTCGCCCTAAGCGAGGCGAAGGCGCTGCCGGAGCACAGCGCTTTTGTGGGGGATAACCTTAAGCGCGACATCATCGGCGCGAAGGAATCCATGTTTGCCGCGACCATCGCGGTGGAATACGCTGGCGCTTCCCCGCTGAAGCTCACCGAAGAAAACCAGCCCACCGGCGTTATCACGCGCTTTGACCAACTGCTTGATGTATTCCCCGGCGCGCCGCGCATAAACGAGGATGCATTGGAGAAAAGGAGCATATAACCATGACCAAAACCACGACTTTACGCGGCGCCAGCGCGCTTGCCCGCGCCGTAAAAGAGGCCTATGCCCAAGGCTCGGCCGATTATTCGCTGGAGCCCATGAGCCTGGAGGGCAGCGACGGCAAACCGGTGGGCAGCATTGCCCCCGGCGACGCGGTGATTTTTTGCTGCCGCCGCGGCGAACGCGAAATAGAGCTGACCGACGCCTTTACCGACCCGAGTTTTACCGGGTTTGAACGCAAAAAGCTCGACCCGCTGGATTTTGTGATACTCACGATGTACAGCGACAAGTATACGGATATCCCCATCGCCTTCGCGCCCTCCAAGGTGGCGGGCACGCTGGCGCAGGTGCTCGCGGAGGCAGGCAAAAGCCAGTTCCATTGCGCCGAGAGCGAAAAGTTTGCGCATGTGACGTTCTTCTTCAACGGCGGCAACCAACAGCCCTTCGCCCAAGAGGAGGACCTGCGCATACCCTCCCCCAAGGGCGTGCCCTTCGACACGGTGCCCGCGCTGAGCCTGCCGCAGGTGGCCGATAAAGTGGTGGAGGGGCTGGATAAGGGCTATGACTTCATCGTTACCAACTTCGCCAACGGCGATGTGATAGGCCACACCAGCAACGACGCCGCCAAGGTGGCGTGCGCCGGCATTGTGGATACACACCTGGGGCGGGTCATCGAAGAAGCGAAGCAAAAGGGCTATGCCGTGTTTGTCACCGCGGATCACGGCAACATCGAGGTGCTGCACACGCCCGAGGGCACGCCGCATGTGGCGCATACCTCCAACCTTGTGGCGTTTGCCGCCGTTGCGCAGGGCGCCGCCCCCATAGCAAACGAGGGCAAGCTGGGCGATGTAGCCCCCACTGTGCTGGCCGCCATGGGCATAGCGCAGCCCGCCGAAATGCTGGGCGCGCCGCTGTTCCGCTTCGAGGAGCGGCAAAAGGTGTTGCTGATCATACTGGATGGCTGGGGCCTGGGCGCGCAGGATGCGGGCAACCCCATATATACGGGCGTAACGCCCAACTGGGACGCCCTGCTAGCCACCGCCCCGTGGGTTAAGCTGGCGGCCTCCGGCGAGGCGGTAGGCCTGGCCGCAGGCAAGGCGGGCAATTCTGAGGCGGGGCACATCAACCTGGGCTCCGGCCGCGTGGTATTGCAGGATGATGTGCGGTTGGACGCCGCCATGAAGGATGGCTCCTTTGCCGAAAACCCCGTGTTCCTCGCCTCCATTCGGGGCGCCAAGGAGCGCGGCGCGGCGTTGCACCTGCTGGCGCTGCTCACCAAAAAATCCTCCCACGGCTCCATCGACTACCCGCTGGCGCTGCTGGATATGGCCAAGGCGAACGGGCTGAACGATGTGTTTGTGCACATCATCTTCGACGGGCGCTCCACCGAGCCCGGCAGCGCGCCCGCACTGCTGGAGGAGCTGGGCGAAACGCTCGATGAAAAGGGCATCGGCTATATCGTTTCCGGCGTGGGCAGGGGCATTGCGCTCGACCGCGACCAGAACTGGGCGAAGGTTCAGCGCGCCTATGAGTCGCTGGTAGCCGGCGCGGGCACGCGCTACCGCGAATAGACAACCGTATGCTTTGCCCCTCCTTCGGGAGGGGCTTTTTTTGGTTAAGGCAAACCGCCGGTTTTCTCGTATTACTCCATGTATTCGCTTTCGTAAATGACAGCTATGTCCTGTATACGCCGCTTCATTTCTGCGCGTATATGCAGCGGCTCTATGCACTCGCATTTATCCCCGAACCCCAAAAGAATATTGTAGGAGTATTCGTTCTCTATAAAAGGACAATGGACAATATAATGTTCATCACCATCCGGCGAAAAGCGTTCATTGATGCAATGATCCATCACCCGCTCCATAATTGATTTATGAATACGAATTTTGATTTTTGTTTGCATGGCTTCCAAAACATCCTCCGGGAAATCCAACTGCGGTTTTTGATACTCCCGCGGCGCAAAAACTTCCTCTTGCATTTGCAGGTTGGATATGCGGGATAGCTTGAATAAGCGAAAATCCTTTCTTGTATGGCAATACCCCCAAAGGTACCAATGGCTGCTTTTCAGCACAAGCTGATACGGCTCGGCCGTTCGCGCGGTTTTGTTCCCGCAGCGGTCCGCATATTCAAACGAAAGCAGCCTGCTCTTTTGTAAAGCTGTTTTGATAATTTCCAAATAGGGCTGTGTGTTCCTGTTGCCCATCCACGGGCTTAAATCTATAACGATTTGATTTGCTTTTAATTCAATATCCTTCGCCCTGTCGGCGGGGATAAAGCTCTTGACCTTCGCAAGGGCGTTTACCAGCTCCTCCCCCCGTATCATGCCCGAAAGACTGGAAAGCCCCATCAGGATAGCGGAAAGGTCGGCGGCCGAAAAGACCTTTTTATCAAGCTTGTATTCCCGCATGATTTCAAAGCCGCCGCCCACCCCCGATGCCCCGCGCACCGGGATACCCGCCATGTTTATAGCGTCTATGTCGCGGTAGATCGTGCGGGGTGAAACCTCAAACAGTTCCGCCAGCTCCCGCGCGCCTATCCGCTCTTTATCAAGGAGTATCATAATGATGCTAACGAGCCTGTCAACCTTCATCCGGCGGCCGCCTTTCAAAATTTCTTTCCATCATTATGGATTGTTACCATATAGTTGTCAACAATTGTGTAGTACAATAAAGATGCAAGCAAAGCTAAATAGAAATTTATTAAAGGGGACGAAAAAATGGCATTCGATTTTAAGAAAGAATATAAGGCGCTCTACTCACCCACTGCAAAGCCTTACATCGTGGACGTACCGATGATGCCTTTCGTCATGGTGGACGGCAAAGGCAACCCGAACACCTCATCTGCGTACCAAAACGCCGTGGGTGCGCTATACGGAATTTCTTATGCTATAAAGATGAGTAAGATGAGCGGCGATGCCCCTGCTGGATATTTTGATTTTGTCGTGCCGCCGTTGGAAGGGCTATGGTGGAATGAGGACGATGGCGTGATTACAGACTTATCTGATAAGGACAGCTTTTGCTGGACTTCAATGATTCGTCTGCCTGATTTTGCGACACCGAAAGTATTCGAAAATATGAAAACCGTCGTTGCAAAGAAAAAGCCGGAACTTGATTTATCTTCGGCTCGGCTCGTAAAGTTTGAGGAAGGCTTATGTGCCCAGATATTGCATATCGGCTCTTACGACGACGAACCAAAAAGCACCGCCGCATTGGAAAAATTCATTGTGGAATTAGGCTATTTCACGGACTTTTCGGAAAACCGCCACCATCATGAAATCTATCTTTCCGACCCGCGCAAAACAGCAACCGAGAAACTGAAAACAATGATTCGGTATCCGATAAGGAAAAAACAATAAGGAGGAAACACGATGCAGAACAAAGCCTTGGTAATCATCGATATTCAAAATGATATAACAAAAAATTACAAGGACGTTATTGACAATATCAATAAAGCGATCGATTGGGCGGTTCGTCAGGGTATTCATGTCGTTTATATACGGCATGAAAATCTATCAGCCGGCACGCGGACGTTTAAACCCGATACCTATGGGGCTGAATTGGCTTCGGACCTGACAATCGTATCCACAAATATTTTTACAAAAACCAAGGGGAACGCGTTAACCAGTGAAGGCTTTGCGGACTTTATCCGCAAGAATGAGATAGATAATTTCTACATAGCGGGAGCGGATGCCGTTGCTTGCGTTAAATCAACCTGCTACAATTTGTGCAAAGCAAATTATGGCGTCACCGTCCTGTCGGACTGCATTACCAGCTATGATAAAAGGAAAATCGACGAAATGCTGCGCTATTATGAAGGTCAAGGCAGTAAAATAATTGGTTTGAATGATCTGTTGCGTTAAGCGCTTTCCCCTATAAACCGCATAGCGCAGCAGGCGTTTGCTCGCCCGCTGCGCTGTTCGTTCGGTATCCTTTCTACTCTTTAGTATCGCAGCTCTCCCGCAGGGAGCCGGGGATAGGGAAACCGCGCTATTTCCGCGCCGTTTTCACCTGCGCAAGGACCACGCCAAGGCATATGGCTATATACACCAGCCAAAAAACCGGGAACGCAATGCGCGTACCGGCGGGTATGGGGTATGGCGCAGCGAAGCCCGTGAACAGCACGTTGTAAACGAGGGAAAGCGGTATAAAGGCCAGCATCCAAATGTTGACTGTCCAAAAGGCGCGCTTCGCCTTTTCCTTACCCCGCACAGGCCCGGCCGCCATCCCAATGCCGAATATCATACAGCCCATCGCCAAAAAAATCAGCCCTATGCCCACCGCCATGGCAGCTTGCTTTTCGTACCATATCGCGCTGGAAACGACCAGGCCTATAAAATTTAAAACGGTGGCGGTAATCACAAATATTGCCGCGTTCACAGCCCTTTCATTCGCCTGTTTTTCGTTCTCTATCCCCTTTAGGATATAGTCCGTCGTCACCTCGAAGTAATCGCTCATGATGATGACCCTGTCCATATCGGGCACGCTTTGCTCGCTCTCCCATTTGGAAACGGCCTGCCGTGACACCCCGATTTTGTCCGCAAGCTCCTCTTGGGATATGCCTTTTGATTTTCGTAAAATTTGTATTCTGTCCGCGATTTTCATATTCGACACCCCTTTCTTAAGGTAATGCCATGGTACCAAGGGCCAAGGTTGCAAAGCCACCAAGCACGCTTGGTATTTTGTCAACCAACGGTGGCAAGGCCAGCCTGCGCACCCTTTGCGGGCAGGGGGCACCCGTCAGCCCAGCGCGACATCCAGTATCATCATCACCAAAAACCCCGCCAGCGCGCCCAGCGTGCCCACATCGGAATGCTCGCCCAAGTGCGCCTCGGGTATAAGCTCCTCTATCACCACATACATCATGGCGCCTGCCGCAAACGCCAGCAGCCAGGGCATGGCCGGCGCAATCAACGAGGCGAGCAGCACCGTAACGCAGCCGAACACCGGCTCCACCGCGCCGGAGGCGCATCCCATCCAAAATGCTTTCCCCGCGCTTAAGCCCTCTTGCCGAAGCGGCAGCGCCACCGCCGCGCCTTCGGGGAAGTTTTGTATGCCGATGCCCAGCGCCAGCGCGATGGCCGATGCATACAGCCCCTCGTCGCCGCCCTGCTGCGCGGCCAGCGCAAACGCCAGCCCCACCGCCATGCCCTCGGGGATATTGTGCAGCGTGACCGCCGATATCAGCAGCGTGGTGCGCTTTGCAGAGGTGGGCGGCCCCTCCTGCACATTTTCAGCCGGATGCAGGTGAGGTGTGAGCTTGTCGAGCAGCAGCAAAAACGCCACGCCGCCTATAAACCCCAGCGCGGCGGGTATCCAGCCTATGTGCCCGGCGGCCTCCGCCTGCTCTATGGCGGGTATGAGCAAGCTCCACACCGATGCGGCTATCATAACCCCCGCCGCAAAGCCCAAAAATATCTTTTGCAGCGCCGCATTCCCGGCCTTACGGAAGAAGAACACCGTGGCCGCGCCGCAGGTCGTCATCAAAAATATAAAGCCAAGGCCGCCCGCCGCCATCAGCCATCCATACATATAATAAGCACCTCATTCCCAAGGATTTACTCCATTGTAAACCATACCTACGCCGTTTTCAACCGAACCCACGCCGCGCTTATCAGCCGCGCTTTTTTGCCGGAATGTAAACAAACTCTGACATATTGCGCGCCGCGATTGAAAAAAGGATAAAAAACGGGTAGAATCAATTGTAACTGGTATCATAAAAGCGCGGCCCTGGGCGTTTGCCCGCGGCAGGGAGCTTTGCAGGCAAGAAGCAATCGTATTTGCCGGCGGTTTTAAGGAGTGAGAATGGCCAATCTTCATAGGCGGCGGCGCATATTCGCAAAGCGCGCGCGCAGATTTTTTCACGACATAAACGAATTATTGGCGCCGCGGGCCAAGGCGTGGCTCATCGGCGGCGCGGCCGGCGCGGCGGCTATCGCGGTGCTGTGCATCACGCTCTTTAGCCGCCCCAAAGTGGCCGCAGGCACGCAGGCGCTCGCGCTTTCCCGCGGGGTGCCCGAGGAAACCAACTATGTAGAAATCGTGCTCACGCCCTCCCCCACGCCGGTGCCTACCCCCACGCCCACGCCCGACCCTACCCTAAAGCGCGGCATCGAGGGGGAGCCCGTGCAGCAGCTGCAGGAGCGGCTGATGCAGCTTGGGTACCTCGATTTGGATGAAAGCACGCAGCTTTATGGCCCCGCCACGGCGGCGGCGGTACGGCTGTTTCAGCGGCAGGTCGCCTTTACCGAAACGCTGGGCACCGCTATCACAGAGGATGGCGTGGCCGGCGAACAAACGCTCCATCTAATTTACAGCGATACCGCGCCCAAGTACATCGTAAAAGAGGGCATGCGGGGCGATGATGTCACCAACATGCAAAAGCAGCTCAAGGACATGGGCTACATGAGCGAGACGACGGGCTATTATGGCGAAAAGACCATTGCGGCCATAAAGGATTTTCAGCGCCGCAACGGCCTGAGCGCCGATGGCTTGGCCGGCACCTATACCTATGAGCTGCTCTACTCGCCAAACGCCAAAGAAAGCGCCAGCAAGGTGCAGGCGGCCCGCACCAAAGCCAGCGTTTCCAAAATGATCGAGATAGCGAAGAGTAAGATGGGCAGCACCTACATATTGGGCAAAACCGGCCCCAGCAGCTTTGATTGCAGTGGCCTTGTATACTACTGCTTAAAGCAAGCGGGCAGCAACCGGCGGCGTTTGAGCGCGGCGGGCTATTCACAGGTGAGCGATTGGGAGAAGATATCCAGCATAAACAGCCTGAAAAAGGGCGATTTGATTTTCTTCTACAACGATGGGTTTAGCAAGGTGGGGCATGTGGGCATTGTGGTTTCCAGCGGTATGATGATAGACGCCTCCAGCGCCAACGGCAAGGTCGTAAAGCGTTCCTTCTCCACCACCTATTGGAAGAAGCATTTCGTGTGCGGCCGCCGGCCTTGGTAAGGTATATTGATTTTTTGTTTGCGGGGGCAAGCCCCCGCGCCCCCATTTGAGCGCAGAACCCATTTCCATTTTTTCGAGATGACAAAAAAATTCCCCCTCCAAAAGGAGGGGGTTAGGGGGTGGCACCCCCCTATTTTTCTATATCTATGCCCTTTACCGCCGCCAGTATCTTTTCGGCGGTGACGGGCATTTTGTTGAGGTTTAGCCCCGTGCCAATCGCATCCCGGATGGCGTTGACCAGCGCCGGCGCTATGGAGTTATCGCTGGGCTCACCCACGCCCTTTGCGCCATACGGCCCCAGGCCGCCGCCGCTTTCGAGTATAATGGTCTCCACGTCCGGCACATCCACCGAGGTGGGTATGAGATAGGTCGAAAAATTATTCGCCTTAGTGATGCCATTTCGCCACTGTAAATCCTCATGCGTGGCCCAAAGCGCGTCATACACGGCGCCGCCCTCGATTTGCCCCTCGCAGGAATTTTTATTGATCATCTTGCCCGCGTCGCAGGCCGCAATCAGCCGCAGCATCTCAAATTGGCCGGTCTCTTCATCGACCGCCACCTCTACGCCATGGCAGGTGTAGGTGAGGTCTGGGTTTAAGCGGCTCTTGATGTCCGCCAAGTCCGGCACCTCGGTGAACGGCGCGTTGAATTGCGCAATCAGCTCCAGCTCGCCGCCATCGTTGCTGATATGCCCTATGACCGTTTCGAAGGGGATATTGACCAGCGGGTTGTTGATAAGATATACCTTGCGGTTGGCCAGCTCCAGCATGTCGGGCGGATACCCCAGTATGCTGGAAGCCTTTTCGAGCACACGCTCCTTCATGATGGAAACGCACTTGTAGGTGGCGTTGCCGCTCATATATAGCTGGCGCGTGGCCGTGGTGGTGCCGCACAGCGGGGTAAGGTGGGTATCCATAATATAGGGGTGCACATCCGTGATTTTAAGCCCCAGCTCCTCCGCGATGATTTGGCACAGCACGCTGGCTTGGCCGCCGCCCAAATCCGGCACGCCGGCGCGGAGCGTAACGGAGCCGTCGAGCTCCACGCGCAGGGATACGCGGGAGGAATCGTGCAAAAAGGTAAGGCGTCCATATACCATATGCCCTATGGCGATGGCGCGGCCCACCTTGCGCCCGTCGGGCAGGCGCTCGGGCTTGGGCGTGCGGTTGAGCTCTTTATCGACCTTGGCGAGCAGCTCCTCGAGCGCGATGTGCCCCTGCGGGATAAACCCGGTGGGCAACGGATCGCCATTGTGTACGATGTTGCGGCGGCGCAGCTCCAGCGGGCTCATGTTGAGCTTGGCCGCCAGCTCCTCGATTTGGCGCTCGTAGGCGAAATTCACCTGCGTGCCGCCAAAGCCGCGGTTGGCGCTGGAAAACGTGTTGTTGGTAAACGCCGACACGCTCTGCACCCGCACGTTGGGGATTTGGTAAGGCCCGGCAGCCGCCTGGGTAGAATACATCTGCACCCAGGGCGTAAGGTAGGTGTAGCTGCCGCTATCCATCACGATGGAAACCTCCTGCGCCATGATTTTACCATCCTTGGTGGCGCCGGTTTTATAATGTAAATATTCGGGGTGGCGCTTGGCGTGGGTGTCCATAGATTCCTCGCGGCTCCACACCATCTTAACCGGGCGGCGCGTGGCAAGGGTCAGCAGCGCCAGGTACATCTCCACGGTCATATCCTCTTTGCCGCCAAAGCCGCCGCCCATCGGCACGCTCATATTGCGCACCTTGGTATGCGGCAGGCCCAGTATCTTGGCCATGGTACGGTAATGCTCCAGCACCTGCGTGCCCACGCGCAGCGTTACGACCTCGTTTTCATCTATCCAGGCCATGCCGCCCTCGGTTTCGATGTAAGCGTGCTCGTGCGGGGTGGTGAAATAATCGCCTTCTACGACCACATCGCACAGCGCCCATGCCGCGTTGATATCGCCATCCTCCACCTTGGTGCGCATCACGATATTGTCTTTATCCTCGCTGGATACCACATACGCGCCCTCTTTGATGGATTCACGCGGGTCGAACACGCCCTCGGTCACCTCATAATCCACCTCGATGAGCGTGCAGGCATACTCGGCAAGCTCCTCGGTATCCGCCGCCACCAGCGCGATGGCCTCGCTTTTGGAGCGCACCTTGCCGTTGGCCAGCACCTTATACAGGCCTTCAAACCCGCCGCCGACATCCCGCATTTGGCCGAATTTGGTGATATCCTCGTTTTTGGGCACATCCGCCGCGGTGAGCACCGCGCGCACGCCCGGCAGCGCCTTGGCTTTGCTTATATCGATGCCGCGCAGTATGGCCGCGGGGTATTTGCTGCGCAGCACCTTGCCATACAGCATTTGGGGCATGGTGAAATCATCGCTGTAGAGCTGCTCGCCCTTGGCCTTTGCCCACGCGTCGTGGCGGGGCACAGCGGTGCCGACCAGTTGTAGGTTTTTCTTCATGCGAGCGCCCCCCTCTCGATTTCTTGCGCGACCTTATAAATCGCATCCACGATTTTTACATAGCCGGTGCAGCGGCACAGGTTGCCCGAAATGCTCCGCTTTATGGCGCGCCTATCCGCCTTGCCGCCGTGCTTTAGGTAATGCACCCCCGCCACGATCATGCCGGGCGAGCAGAAGCCGCACTGGATGGAGCCGCATTCCACAAACGCGGCCTGCAGGCGCGCCGCCAGCGCGTCGTTGTAGCCAAGGCCCTTATCCGTCCACACCTCGTGGCCCTCGCAGGCGGCGGCCAGCGTGATGCAGCTTTTGGTGGCAATGCCATCGAGCAGCACGGTGCAGGTGCCGCAGTCGCCCTCCTCGCAGCCGCATTTCACGTCGTAATAGTAATTATCCCGCAGAGCGCGCAGCAGGCTTACATGCGGCTGCACCTCGAATGTGACCGGCTCGCCGTTCACCACCAGGTTTATTTTGATTTTATCGCACATAGGATAGCCTCCTTACCTGCATTCGCCGTATGCGGCCAGCTTGACGGCGCGCTTTACGCACACCGGCGCTACCTCGCGCCGGTACGCGCCCGTTGCCCGCACATCATCGATGGGGGATATATCCTCCCGCACACGCTCCGCCGCGTGCGCCAAAAGTTCTTCGGTAAGCCGCTGACCGGTTAGCGCCGCCTCCACGCTTTTGGCGCGCACCGGCGTGGGCGCTACCGAACCCAGCGCCACACGGCAGGTCGTTACCACATCGCCCGCAAGCTCGAGGGCCGCCGCCGCCGTCACGATGGAGATGGCCATGGAATTGCGGATGCCCAGCTTGATAAAGCCGCTTTTGCTGGGCTTGAATGTAAAATGCGTGATGAGCTCGCCGGGCTGCAGGTGCGTTCGGTTCACGCCCGCAAAAAACTCGTTCATGTTGAGCTGCCGTTCCCCCTTCGCGCTTACGATATGCGCTATGGCGTTTAGCGCAAGCAGCGAGGGCGCGGTATCCGCCGCGGGGGAGGCGCCGGCGCAGTTGCCCGCGATGGTGGCGCTGTTCCTGGTGGTCGGGTCCGCAAAGACGTTGGCCGCCATGTATAGGCAGGGCGCCTTTTCTTTGAGCAGCTCGGAAGCGGCGATTTGCGACAGTGTGGCAAGCGCCCCTACCCGCATCTCATCGTTTTGTAAAGAGATGCCCTTCAGCGCGCCGATGTCGCGTATGTTCACCAGCGTGCGGCCGTTGCGCTTGCCGACGCGGATATCCACCATCACGTTGGTGCCGCCCGCTACCACATACGCCTTTTCGCCCAGCTCGCCCAGCAAAGCGACCGCGCTATCGAGCGTAGGCGCGTTTACAAAAGCAAATTCCTTCATTGGGCCTCCTCCTTCATTTTGGCCGCGGCGGCCAGCACCGCCTTCGACATGGCCACATAGCCCGTGCAGCGGCAGAAGTTGCCGCGCAGGTAGTCTCTAATAAAGTCCTCATCCGGGTTTGGGTTTTCGTGGAGCAGCGCCGTGGCGGTTACCACCATGCCCGGCGTGCAAAAGCCGCATTGTATGGCCGCAAGGTCCACAAACGCCTCCTGTACCGGGGAGAGCTTGTCGCCCTTCGACAGGCCTTCGGAGGTGGTGATTTCCCAGCCATCCGCCACCACCGCCGGCACGAGGCAGCTCATGATGGAGCGTTTATCCTTCATGATGGTGCAGGCGCCGCATTCCGCTATGCCGCAGCCATATTTTGTGCCGGTGAGGAACAGCTTGTCGCGCAGCACGTTCACCAGCAATTCGTTGCTTTTGACCAGCAGCGTGTGCGGCTTGCCGTTTACCTTCAGCGTGATTGGATGCATGCTCATTACAGTGTACCTCCGCTGTTTTTCCACGCGGACACCAGCGCGTCGCGCGCGATGACCTTTGCCACATCCGTGCGGTATTCCGCCGTGGTGCGGTTATCGCCGATGGGTTTGATAAAGTCGGATATATTCTGCGCGGTCTCTTGCGCCAGCGCCTCCGTCATCGCCTTGCCCGCAAGCCCCTCGCCGATAGCTTTGAGGAACAGCGGCCTTGCCGCCACCGAGCCCATCGCCAGGCGGCAGGATGCGATCCTATCCCCCTCCCGCTCCAGCACCGCCGTGATGCTGATTTTGGCGATGTCGCTCTTTACCCGGCCCATTTTAACGAACGCGTGGCCGGTATGCGCCTTGGGCGCGGGCAGGTATACCGAGGTGAGCAGCTCTCCCTTCTCGAGCACCGAAACGCCGGGCGCCAAGAAGAAATCCACCGCGTTTACCTCGCGCGCGCCGCGCTTGCTCTGCATGCGCACCTTGCCGCCATAGCACATGACGGGCCCCACGGCATCCGCCACGGGGGAAGCATTGCAAAAATTGCCGCCCAGCGTCGCCATATTGCGCACCGATATCGAGGCCATGGCCTGAATCGCCTCCCGCAGGGCCGGATAATTTTCTTCGACCCGCCGGTCGCTCTCGATGCTCCACAGCTTGGCGCCCGCAAATATCTCCAAGCCATCCGCACGGGTTTCGATTTTGCCCAGCTCCTCCACGCCGTTGATATCCAGCATATGCTCCATATCCGGCAGGGCGCCCAGCTTAAGCTTCACGATCAGGTCGGTTCCGCCCGCGAATATGCGCACGTTTTGCTTGGTAGCCAGCGTCTCCAGCACCTCTTCGAGCGAACCCGGCTTGCTGTATTCAAATTCGTTTTCTAAAATTTTGGTGTTCATTTACTTCGCCGCCTCCTGCTCTTTTTTCTTGAGCGCCGCCAACAGCACCTCCGGCGTGATGGGCAGCTTGTAAAAGCGTATGCCTACCGCGTTGTATACCGCGTTGGCGATGGCCGCCTGCACCGAGGCCAGCGCCGCCTCGCCAATGCCCTTTGCGCCATAGGGGCCGGAGGGCTCGTAGGTATCGCACAGGATGACCTCTACATCCTCTATCTTGGGCATTTCGGCGGAGGTGGGCGTTTTATAATCGGTCAGCAAGCCCTTGTTCATCAGCTCGCCGGTTTTTTCGTTGAGCGGCATGGTTTCGAACACCGTGTAGCCGAAGCCCCGGTTGAAGGAGCCTATCAGCTGCCCCTTTACCAGGTCGGGGTTGAGCGCCACGCCGCAGTCGCCAAATATGAGCACCTTGGGCACTGTTATCACGCCGGTGCGGGTATCAATCTCCACCTCTACAAAGTGGGTGGTAAAGCAGGGCGGGCAGTTGCGCTGGCGGTAGCTGTCGGTATAGGCGATGGTGCCCCAGCTCATAATCTGCGCCTGCTTGGCTATATCCCCTATCGTCATAAACTTGGAGGGGAAGTGCTTTACCTGCACCACGCCCTGGCCCAGCTCATCCCGCCTGGCGACCTCGAGGTTGTAGGCGTGCTCCGCCATCAGGCGGCCCGCATACTCCAGCAGGCGTTCCTTTACCTTCATGGCCACATGGTATACCGCCGCGCCGCCGCAATATACCCCGCGGGTTGCGTGCGTACACACGTCATAGCCGGTGTTGGTGGTGGCCGCCGGGGCAAGCCCCACCATATCGAAGGGCACCTGCAGCGTTTCGGCGGTGATTTTTTTGAGCGCGTCCCAGGTTCCGCCGCCGTGATCGGTAACCGGGGTAACCAGGTCGACCGAGCCATCCTCGTTGA
This sequence comes from Christensenellaceae bacterium, assembly GCA_031261085.1. Taxonomy (GTDB): domain Bacteria; phylum Bacillota; class Clostridia; order Christensenellales; family CAG-138; genus Pelethousia. Next base: position 62,392 of record JAISKB010000012.1, on the reverse strand, counting down.
TTTTAATCAGCGCGCTGGAGTAATCGATAACCTCGCCCTCTTTGGGGCCGGCCGTGCCCGAGGTGTGGAAGCCCCGCGCAAGCCCCAAGCCGCGGCGAATATCGCCGGTTCTGTCTTCGGGCCGCTGGCGGTTTTCGAAGTCGGTCATCTTGCGGCCTTCTACCAGGCTTTGCTCCACGCCGCAGCTCTTGATGATGGAGCGGATGGTGGGGCCTTGTCCCCAAAACTCATCGCCTATGCCGCGATAGTTTTTAAGGCGGAAATCCACCGCCGAAAACCGCATCTCCTCGCAGATGATATCGATCATGCTCTCGATGGCAAAGTTGATTTGCGGGTTGCCATAGCCCTGCATGGCGCAGCAGGGGGTTTTGTTGGTGTATACGGCCGTGCCGTCGAAGCGGATGTTGCCGTCGTATTTATAGAGCGACGCAAACCAGCCCGCCGTACAGCCCATGAAGGGCAGCGGCTGCACCTGATGCGCGCCGAAGTCGATGAGCGCCTTCACATGCGCGGCGGTGATGACGCCATCGTTGGTGACGCCCATCTTTACCGTAAAGCGCGCCGGGTACTTTTGGTGGCTGTAAAAATCCTCTTCGCGGGCGCTGGTAAGCTTCACCGGGCGGCCCGCCTTCAGCGCCAGGCAGGCGCAGATGGGCGTTACGGTGTTTACCTGTATGCTAGAGCCAAACGCGCCGCCAAAGGGCAGCCTTACCACGTTGAGCTTGGATAGCGGCATGTTGAGTATGCGCGCCAAAAGCTGCCGGTTCGCGTGGATGGATTGCGCCGTGGCCCACACGGTCAGCGAACCATCCGGCTCCGGCTTGCATACGGCGCACTTGGTTTCGAGCTGGTTGTGGTAGATGCGCTCCAGGTCGAAGGTATGCTCAAATATGCGGTCCGCGCGGGCAAAGCCGCCTGCGCAGTCCCCTTCGTCGATATTGCGCACCACGCCTATGTTGTTTTTGACCGTGAGCTTATTGTCGCCCAAGTAGATATTTTCGTATAGCTGCGGCGCGCCCTCTTTCATGGCTTCATCGGGGTCATACACGGCCTCGAGCACCTTATATTCTATCTTGATGGCCTTTACCGCCTTGTGGGCAAGCTCCTCGGTATCCGCCGCCACCGCCATAAGCGGCTCGCCAAAGTGGCGCGCCTTGCTGGGCAGCACGGTGCGGTCGCGGTAGGTGGCCGCCGGTATGCTTACGCTGCGCTCGTTATACATGATGGGGTTGATGTCGGCATACGTCAGGCAAACCGCACCCATCCTTTCGGCCTCGGAGGTATCTACGCTAACGATTTCGGCATGCGGGTGCGGGCTGCGCAAAACCGCGCCATACATCATGCCGGGGATGATGACATCGGAAGGATACACCATGGTGCCCGTTACCTTGGCGTGTCCATCGCTCCTGGGGATATTTTTACCGATCACCGATTCGTTCATTTGATTCAAAACGATCCTCTCCTTTTGTATGTGAAGTACCTGCAAGCATCGGCGGCCCAATTATGCCGCGCGGCGCGTATCTGTTTTATTTATATAAATTATAACACGGCCGTATAGCTTAAAGAAGACAACCCGGCCCCAAAGTGCCATAAAATATGTTCATCCACGGTGGTTCATGTATAAAAAAACGTAGAGAAATAAGCGTTATTCTCGCTTAAGACGAACGGTTTCGCCTTGGGCATTTCGATAGCAGGCGCTCGCCAATGATGAAATTACTCATAAGAAATTCTTATATCAGCCGCAGGCGCGGCCGAAATAAGAAAGACGCCATTACAGCGCCTCTATGGTTTGCGAAAGGGGTCAATCCCGATGGAGCAAGAGGTCCAACCCCACCCCTTCGCCCCCGCCTTACCTCAGGAGAGGGCTACTTCTTTTATTGTAGAGGGCGTTGCCCCTTGCCGCAGGACGGGCTTGCGGCGTTATTCCGCCGGGTTTTTTTGAGGTTCCGCAGGCCGCACGACCGAACGCTTGGTGATGCCGCAATAGTTGCGCACACGCTTGGGGATGATGCCGTTGGGGCGCACAATCAGCATGATAACCAGTATCAGCCCATATACCAGCTGCTGGAAGTCGGCCACATCCCGAAGCTTTTCGCTGATAATCGTCAGCAAGAACGCGCCCGCGATGATGCCGATGGAATTATCCATACCGCCCAATATGAGCATGCAAATCAGCATGAGGGATTTGGAGAAGCTGTAGGTTTCAGGCCCAACGTAGGAATCCAGCCCCGCGAACAGCGAGCCCGCGATGCTGCAGAATATGCCGCCTATCACGAACGCAAACAGCTTTTGGCGCGAAACGTTGATGCCCATGCAGTTGGCCGCAATATCATCCTGCGCGATGGTGTTTAACGATAAGCCGCTCTTGGAGTAGTATACGCGCATGGCGACATAGGTTAGCCCCACCAAGAAGGCCAGGCACATAAACATATAGGGTATTTGCGGGGCAAAGCGTATGCCAGCCACGGTATAGCGCTTGTAAAGCTCTAAGCCAAACAGGGTAAACCGCCCCACGCCCGGTATGCCATTGGAGCCGCCCAGCGCGGGCATGATATTGATGACCTGCGTAAACGCGAGCTGCATCGCCATCGTCACCAGCGAAAGGTAATACCCCTTCGTTTTAAGCGTGGGCAGGCCCATAACCAAGCCAAACAGCACGGAGAGCAGTATGCCTATCAGTATGCCCACCCAGGGGGACCAGCCCAGCTTCACGGTGCAAAGCGCTACAGAATAGGCGCCAACCCCCATAAACGCGGCGGGCGCGAAGTTGGTCATATCGGTGGAGCCCATTTGAAAATTCAAACCCAGGCAGGCGATCATGTAGATGATGGCGGTGGTCGTGATGTGCGCCGCGTAGTTTTGGCTGCCTAGGCTGATGGGGCTGGCTATCAGCAAGATGACCCCGCTGATAATCGCCACAGCTTTGTGGTGTATGAAGGCATCGAACATCGCGTTGACGACGCCAAACCTATCCAACACCAATATGATGCCCACCACCGCTACCATAATGATCATGCTCGGCACAAACTCCATCACGATAATCAGGTGCACAAGCACTGCAATCACTATATTGCACAGGATAACGCCCAAGGCGGTATCGAGTGATTTCTTAAAACCGTCCATGTTTGTGCCTCCCTTAAACCTTTTCGACCGTCTTCTCGCCGATGATGCCTTCCGGCTTAAATATGATGAATACGATAATCACGAGGAACGCGATGATGTTTTGCCACTGCGTGCCGCCGTTGAGCAGGCCCGCCGCAAACACCTCCACAAACCCCAGCAGCATGCCGCCTATCACGGCGCCCCATGTGCTTTTTAACCCGCCCACCACCGCGGCCGAGAAGCCCTTTATGCCATACATGGTGCCGCCGTCGAAACGGATGATGGATTGATAGTTGCCCAGCACAAACCCGCCTACCGAAAGCAGCACGCCGCCGATGAGGAAGGTGGTGAGTATGATGCGCTTTACATCGATGCCGGTCATAAACGCAAGCTCCCTGTTTTGCGAAATCGCCTGCATCGAAAGGCCCATTTTTGTTTTGTTGAGGAAGATGAACAGCGCCATGAGTATCACCACCATAATCGCTATGATGATGAGGTTGCGCTCCATGGTGGTGCCGGTGGGGGCGATGAGGTGGGGCATGCCTTGCGGATTGCGCCCGCCCACCACGCTTTTTGGATCCGGCACGTTGATGGCGGCCTGCGCCATGCCGTTTACCACGGGCTGGAACACCAGGCCCAGCACCTCTTTAATGACCGTGCCCAGCGCTATGGTGGAGAGCAGCGGCATAAGCGTGGAGGATTTTTCAAACGGCTTGATGGAAACATAGTAGGAAACCAGCCCCAGCGCCGCGCATAGTATCGCCGCAATCAGCAGCAGCAGCAGCACCATAACGACCAGCGGCAGCGCTTGTATAAGGCCGGCGCTATACAGTATCGTATACGCGCCCACGATGCCAAACGCGCCAAACATGGCGATATCGCCGCAGCAGAACACCACCACATCCAACACGCCGAAGAACAGGCAATAGCCAATGGCCACCAGCGTATAGGTACATCCCATCATAACTGCGCCGGGCAGCAGATTTACAACTCTCTCTAAGCCCATATTCCATAACTCCTTCCGCCTAAAAGGCCGGGACGTAAATTTCAATGTTAAAGCAGATTGTTAAGGTAGTTGGTTGAAAGCGCGCGGGTATCCGTTTTGTGTAGAGTACCGGGGTATTATAGGAAGCCGCCGCGAGGCGGCTCCCTATTTGTGCGTTGAAAGGACTTTTTGTTTTATTTCCCGGGGAAAGCTTTTGCGCCGGAAGCATAGGCGGAATCGTCATAAACGGCCCAATCGCCATCCTGCACAACGTTTAGGTAAGCCGCGACGTTTGTCGTTTGGCCGATTTCGTTGAACGTGGTGGTGCCCATTATGCCCGTCGTGCTGCTGGCGATAATCGCATCGCGCATAGCTTCGGGGGTGGGGGCATCGCCGCACTGCTTAAGGCAGTTGAGCAGTATCAGCGCAGCTTCGTATGCATAAGGGGTATAGGCGCCGATGGGTTCGCTAAAGCCCGCGGCTTCATAATCGGCAACGAACTTGGAGCCCGCCGGCGTGCTCGAAAGCACAACGCCCGGCTTCACGATGAGCGCGCCCTCGGCGGCTTCGGCGCCGATTTTAAGGAAGTCCTGCGAATAGTTGCCCGAAATGCCGCAGAACAGCGCGTCTACCTGCTCTTCAAACATCTGGCTTTTAAGCATGGAGCCCTCGGTTACAACGCCGCCCCAATATACGCAGTTGGCGCCGCTGTCTTTAATCTTTTGGATGATGGGCCTAAAGTCCACGGTGCCCTCTTGAACCTTTTCAACACCCAGCGCGGTTAGGCCGCGGCTCGCCAATTCGGCGGTAAAAGCGGTGGTGTTGCCCTCGCCATACGAGGTAAGGTCGGATACGATGAACACCTTATCGTAAGCCATATCGTCCAGCACCGCTTTGGCCAGCGGGATATTCTCCTGCACATCGGTAGGCGCCGAGCGGGTGATCCACGGATAGTTTTCGACGCTGGTCAGGTTTTCGCGGATAGCGCCCCAAATCAGCATGGGGATTTCATTTTCTTTAAACACGGGGATGGTCGCTTCGGCCACGCCCGAGTTCCAGTGGCCAGAAGCCACAACAACATCCGGGTCGGATACGATCTTTTGCGCGCCGGCCGCGCCCACTTCGGGCTTGGACTGGTCGTCGATCTGTATCACTTCGATGGCGTATGGATATTCGCCGGAAGCATTGGCCTGGTCGATGGCCAATACAAACGCGTTGCGCGCCGCCGCGCCCTCGGCCGCGTTGCCGCCCGTGATAGGCGCCAGGAAGCCGATTTTAACCACCTTGTCGCCCTTGGCTCCGCCTGCGCTGGGCGCTTCACCGCCTGCGCTGGGCGCTTCAGCGCCTGTGCTGGGCGCAGCGTTGCAGCCCACGGCGAACATAGCCACCATCAGTATGGCCATCAGTATCGCGATTAACCTGTTTTTCTTCATAGCCTGTTTTTACCTCCTACTAGATTTATGTTGTTTTGCCCTGCCGGGAAATTGGAAACCAGTCATAACAACGGGGGGGCGCTTTACAGGGAAATAGCTTGTTTTACATAATCGGGTTCTGCATGAATTCGCTCTTGAGTATGGCTTCGGCCTCGCCCGCAAACAGGATCTGCCCCTTTTGTATGATGTAGCCGAATTGCGAAACCGACAGCGCCTTGTTGGCGTTTTGCTCCACCAGCATGATGGATATGTTGTCGTGCTGGTTGAGCCGTTTTACCACGCGGAACACCTCATCCACAATGATGGGCGCAAGGCCCAGCGAGGGTTCATCCATAATGAGCAGGTGCGGCTTGTTTATGACCGCCCGCGCAATGCTCAGCATCGTACGCTCGCCGCCCGAAAGGGTGCCCGCCTTTTGCTGAAGCCTGCTCTTTAATATGGGGAAGGATTCGTATATCTCTTCCAGCCGCTCGGCCAGCACCTTGGGCTCATGCACGGTATAAGCGCCCAAGCGCAGGTTTGTTTCTACCGTCATTTTGGGGAAGGTGCCTATGCTCGCGCTGGCCACCTGAATGCCCGCCGCAATCCGCTTGTGGGTGGACCAATCGGTAATATCCTGCCCCTCGAAAGCGATGCTGCCGCCATCGGCGTTCACCATGCCGAGTATGGTCTTTACCAGGGTGCTTTTGCCCGCGCCGTTTGCGCCCAGCACGCAGCACACATGGCCCTTGTGCACATCCAGCGATACGTCAATCAGCATGGGGATGCGGCCATAATGGGTATGTACATTTTTGATGGAAATAAGGGTATTGTCACTCATGCGTCCGCACCTCCAATATAAGCATCCACCACGCCTTTATCCTGCAGCATATCTTTGTATACGCCCTCGAATATCTTCGCGCCCGCATTGAACACCACGATACGCTCGGGCACCTCCTCCATCACCTTCATGTCGTGCTCGATGATGATGATGGCGATATTCTGCATCTTCTCTTTGATTTTGCGTATGTCATTCATCATGGTCATGGTCTCTTCATCGTTTAAGCCCGCCGTAGGCTCATCGAGCAGCAGCACCTTGGGCTTGCTCATGAGCGCGCGGGTGATTTCGATGCGCCGCCTGTCGATATGCGGTATGTTCTTGGCGAGGTCATAGCGGCGGTCGATCAGCCCCGGGTTAAAGTAGCTGAGCATGTCGAGGCTCGCCTGCAGGTTGTCGTAAATTTCGTTGTTGACCTTTTTGGGCCGGAAAATCGTATCGAGCAGCGTGTAGGTTTGCGAGGTATAGGTGCCCACAAGCAGGTTGTCGACCACGCTCAAATCCCAGCAAAGGCGGCTGGATTGATAGGTGCGCGCAATGCCCTTTTGGTATACCTCAAAGGGGCGCAGCCCGGTAATCTCTTCGCCCGCAAGATGCGCGTCGCCCTGTGTGGCCTTGTAGATGCCGCTCACGATATTCAGGAACGTTGTTTTGCCCGAACCGTTGGGGCCGATCAAACCTACGATTTGGCCGTTGTCGATTTCGAAATCGACCTTATCTACCGCCCACAGGCCGCCAAAGTTAATTGAAAGCGCATTCGTTTGTAACAGTGCCATAAAAAACGTTTCCTCCCGCCTTTGCAATTTCGTATGCCCGGTGCCGTTTTTGATGTTTTATGTCGAATTTCGTGAAAATTTCTAACCAGAGTTTGCGTTTTGTTTATGCAGGATTTTATGCATATCGGTTCATTCTCGTGTGCCAGGTATGAATTATTTTTACTCTTTTATCAGTGTTATTCCGCCGTTTATTTTCGTTCCGCTCTATCCAAAAAATCGCTGTTAAAGATGCTGTCAAAACCGAGCAACCCGCTCATGTTTAAAAAAAGACAAGTGTTCCCACGAGTTTTAGAAAACCAAAATGAATAAATGAACTATATCACAAGGATTCGCGTATAACAAGTCGTGATGTGCGCGTATAACAATTTTTAATACACATTTCTCATTTATTAAAAAGCTCGATTGGAATTTGCAATCTTTCGTTATTCTTCTTGCAGAATAACGCTCGCTGCCCCACGCGCAAAATAAGAATTTCGCAAAGCAAAAAAACAGCAGCGCCGTAAATTTCTAATTTTGCCGCCGATTGGGTATGCGAACCCCGCCGCTAAAAAAGCGGCGCCGCATATGCGTTTTGTAAATGAGAGGGGTGCGGGGGCACAGCCCCCGCAAACAAAGGATTTTTAATGCTTTCCCCTCCCTTTAGGAGGGGCTGGGGAATGCCTTTATTCCCCCGGCTTGATGAACCTGCCGCCCGGCTCGCCCACAATTTCGCCATCCTTGGCGATAGTGCGGCCGCGCAATATGGTTTGCGACACTTTCCCCTTGAACGTTTTGTTGTCGTAGGGCGAAAGCTGGGTGCGCGAATGCATGTTCTCCTGATGGAAAACATATTCGGCATCCATATCCACAATCACGATGTCCGCATCGGTATCCGGCAGCAGCGAGCCCTTTTGGGGATATGTGTTATACAGGCGGGCAGGCTCCTCGCTTAAGACCCGCACGAGGTCGTGCAGGGTGAGCTTGCCCTGATGCACGGCGTTTAGCATCACCATGCTCATCGTTTCGATGGTAGCCATGCCGGCGGGCGCTTCCCACAGGCTAAGCCGCTTTTCTTCTTTGGTGTGCGGCGCGTGGTCGGAGCAAACAAAGGACAGCGTGCCGTCCATCAGGCCCTCCCAAAGCTTATCCTGATCGTACTGGGTGCGCACGGGCGGGTATCCCTTTATCATCGCGCCCAGCGATTCCGCGTCCGCATCGGTGAGGTATAGGTAATGCGGGCAGGTTTCGGCCGTTACATCCACGCCCTCATCCTGCGCGTTGCGGATGATGTCCACGCCATCCCCCGCCGCAAGGTGGAGTATGTGCAAATGCGTGCCCAGCTCCCGTGCGAGGGAAATGGCGGTTTCGATGATGGTGGTTTCGCTCACGGGCGGGCGCGCGCGCAGCATGGCCGCGTAGCTCTTATCGCCGCTTTGCATCACCTCGGCGGTAAGCGATTTGATGATGTCGAAGTTCTCCGCGTGGATGGCCACCATTTGACCCGTTTTGGCCACCTCGCGGAAGATTCTGTACACCTCGCCCTGATCTAAGGGGGGTATCACGTTTTCCATACCCTCTTTGTAGTTGTAGATGAGCTGATAGGTGCTTTTATCGATCGCGTAGCCCCAAAAGAACTTAAAGCCTATAACGCCCGCCTCGTGCAGTGGTAAAATTTCCTGCATGTTTAAATCGCCCAGGCAAAGCCCCCACACCGCAAAGTCCGTAAACGCCTTGGGCGTGATGCACTCGATGAGCTCCTTCATGCGGCGCACATCGTATACCGCGGGGTTGCAGTTGGGCATTTCATAAATCGTGGTAACGCCGCCGCACGCGCCCGCCATGGAGGAATGGAAAAAATCCTCTTTATGGTGCGCGCCCTTGTAGCCATCCCGCGAATGCACATGTGTATCGATAAACCCCGGCAGCACATACTTGCCGGCGGCATCCGTCACTTCCCGCGCAACGCCCGGCAAAGCCTCTTTGGTGATGGCGGCGATTTTGCCGTTTTGCACATAAATATCGGCTACGAACGTATCGGCCGCCGTAACGATGGTGCCGTTTTTAATGATATGATCCCAAGGCATAGGCATTTCCTTTCGCGCTAACGATAGCGGGTATTTTGCTTTATGCTCTGCCGGTAACGAGGCCGAGCAGCGCCATGCGCAAATACATGCCGTTGTGCGCTTGGCGGAAGTAGGCGGCGCCGGCGTAATCATCCACCTCGAGGGCGATTTCATCTACCCGGGGCAGCGGATGCAGTATGGTGATATCCTTCTTCGCGGACTTGAGCAGCTCCATATTGACCACATAGCTGCCCTTGCACTTTTCATAATCCGCCAAATCGTCGAACCGCTCGCGCTGTACCCGCGTAACGTATACGAAGTCGGACTGGCTGAGCGCAGCCTTCACATCGGTGGTCTCCACGATGTCGGCGCCGCGCGCACGCAAATCCTTGGTGATTTCCTCGGGCATCTTTAGCGAATCGGGCGAGGCGAATATCATTTTGTTGCCCAGCTGCTGCATGAAGTATCCCAGGCTGTGCACCGTGCGGCCATACTTTAAATCGCCCAAAAAGGTGATGGTCTGCCCGCCGATATGCCCCTTTTCCTTGCGCATGGTGTATATATCCAGCAGCGCCTGCGTGGGGTGCTGGCCCGCGCCATCCCCGCCGTTGATCACGGGGTGCACCGCGGCATCCGCCGCCTGCTGCGCGGAGCCCTTTTCGGGGTGCCGCATCACGATAACATCCACATATCCATCCACCGTGCGGATGGTATCCGCCGTGGTTTCACCCTTGGCAGAGGAGGAGCTTTTGGCATCCGCCATCGAGATGCACTTGGCGCCGGTGCGGTTGATCGCGCCCTCAAACGAAAGACGGGTGCGGGTGGAAGGTTCGAAGAACAGCGTGGCTACCACCATGCCCTCCAAATCGCGGATCACTTCGCCCGCCTTCACGCGCTTTTCGTATTGCGCGGCGGTGTTCATGATATGATTGAGCTGTTGGTTGGTAAACTGATACCCGTTGAGTATATCCAAACCCTTAAAATCCATCTTGCGATACCTCCCCTATTCTCTTAATATATATTCTTTTATATGCTGTTCATCCGCGCGCAAGCGTTACGCAATCACCGTGCCGGCCTTGCCCTCCAGCGCTTCCACCGCTTTATCGAGCGAGGTGATGATGGACTTGCGGCCCGGCTTGCTCTCCACAAACTTAAGCGCCGCCTCCATTTTGGGCAGCATGGAGCCGCTCGCAAAATGGCCTTCCCCCATATACCGTTTGGCTTCGGCCACGCTTACCGCGCTCAAATCCTGCTGATTTGGCTTGTTGTAGTTGAGCGAAACCTTTTCGACCGCCGTGAGTATCACCAGCTGATCGGCATCCATATCCTCCGCCAGCTTTTCGCTGGCCAAATCCTTATCGATGACCGCCGCCGTGCCTTCCAAATTTCCATCCGCATCCCGCACCACGGGTATGCCGCCGCCGCCTACCGTTACCACGATAAAGCCGCCCTCCACCAAGCGCTTGACCGCACCCAGCTCCACGATTTCGATGGGCTGCGGGCTGGCCACCACACGGCGCCATCCGCGGCCGGCGTCTTCCTTCATGGTATATCCCTTTTGCGCGGCAATCGCCTTGGCCTCGTCCTCTTTATAGAAGGGGCCTATGGGCTTGCTGGGGTTTTTAAAGCCCGGGTCCTCGCCATCCACGACCACCTGCGTTACCACCGTCACCACATCGGGCGTTAGGCCGCGCCGCCGCAGCACCTTCTTGAGGCCCTGCTGGATATGATACCCTATCATGCCCTGGCTCATCGCGCCGCATACGTCAAACGGCATGGCCGGCGTGATGGGCGATGCATACTCGTTTTGCAGCACCAGCCGCCCCACCTGCGGGCCGTTGCCATGCGCCACTACCACTTTGTAACCCTTTTCGATGATATCCGCGATGTACTCCGAGGTTTGTTCCACAACATGCAGCTGTTCTTCGGCTGTTGCCGGCTTGCCGGCCTCCTGCAGGGCATTCCCACCCAGGGCAATTACGATCGTTTTCACACTTAATCCGCCTTTACTCTAATATACTTGAAATGTTCCACCGCTTGGATAGACTTGTATATAAGCTTAATTATAAAAAAGCACCGCGCCGGTTGTCAATCATCCATCGCGGTGTAAAAACAGCCCAAAACACCTGTTATTCTCTTTCGCGGATAACGCGAAGCACCTAGCACATTGATATTATTTTATCCTATGGCTCGGCTAACACAGCTATGCATGATAAAATACAATAAATGCGGCATCTGGATAAATTGCTTTTATCTACATTTCGTTTTGGTCGAACACACCCCGTTGCTCCAGCACAAATTCTTTAAACCGCGTGACCATGGGGGACAGCGTGCGCTTTTTGGGGTATGCAAAGTAAAACGCGTGGTGGAAGCTGTAGTCCTCCAGCGGGAGCACCTTCAAAAACCCCGCCTTTACTTTATCTTCCACCGAGATGCGGGAGGCTATGGATACGCCAAACCCCGCTTTTACGCACAGCGCGATCATCTCGTTGTTATCCATATGCGCCAGCACCTTGGCCGGTTTGCCCAGGTGGGTAAAGTGCTTGTACGCCGTATCGAACGCGCGGCGGGTGCTGCTGCCTTCCTTGCGGAGCAGAATCTGTTCATCGAGCAGCCGCTCAAACGTGATGCTCTCCATTTGAGAAAACGGCGGCACGTTGGGCGCGATAACCACCAGCTCATCATCGGCTATCTTCTCGTAGATGATGTTGTTGTCCTCGGGCTCGGCGCCAATAAAGCCAAAGTCCAGCTCGCCGGACAGCAGCAGGCTGATAACCTCGCCGGAGCTTAGATAATAGTGGTTGTAGGTAACATCTTTATATATTTCGTGGAAGCCCTTTAGTATGTTCGGCAAAATGTATTGGCCGGGCACGCTGCTGGTGGCGATTTGCAGTATGCCGTCGATTTTGCCCTGAAATTTTTCGAGGCTGAGCAGCGCGAACTCACGCTGGTTTAATATTTCCAGCGCGCTGATATAAAACTTTTGCCCGGCATGGGTGAGCTCGGTTTTTTTGTTGTTGCGCATGAGCAGCGTAACGCCCAGCTCCTTTTCGAGCTTGGAGATATGATTGCTCAGCGCGGGCTGCGTTAAAAACAGCTTGTCCGCCGCTTTGGAAAAGCTCTTTACCTTGGCGATCATCACGAAGGATTCCAGCTCTTTAAAATCCATAGTTCACTCCCCCGCCCTTTGTATGGCTGTGCGGCCCAACGCCGCTGTGCCCTCACTTGTTATTATACGCATTATTGCGCAAAATTACGAGGTGTTTTTGTAAATCTTCCCATAAAACCCGCCGTCCCCCTTGCGCGGCGGCTCACCAAGGCGCAGGAAGGGCGGGGTGTATCGGCCCGCCCGCGCCTGCCGGTTGCCATCCCGCCCCAAACCATGTAAACTGAAACATATCCTACAAATAAGAGAGGGAACCCTATGCCCACCCTGCGCATTATAAATTGCCAAGCCATCATAAGCTGTGACGATGCCGATACCGTATACGAAAATGCGAGCATCTACTGCGAAAACGGCGTCATCACGGCCATCGGCCCCGCCGAAGCGCCCGCCGCCGACGTTACCATAAACGGCGCGGGCCTGCTCTGCTACCCCGGCCTTATCAACGCCCACCACCATCTGTATCAATATTTCAGCCGCAACCTGCCCCATGTGCAAAATATGGAGCTGTTCCCCTGGCTGGGGGCGCTGTATGAAATATGGAAGGGACTGGATGAAGAGGCGGTGCGGCTCTCCTCCCTGTGCGCCATGGGGGAGCTGATGAAGCAGGGCTGTACGACCTGCTTCGACCACCATTATGTGTTCCCCAAATATGGAGGCGACCTGATTGCGGCGCAGTTTGACGCGGCGGAGGAGTTGGGCATCCGCATGGCGGCTTCGCGCGGGAGCATGGATCTTTCGCAAAAGGACGGCGGCCTGCCTCCGGATAGCGTGGTGCAGACCGTGGATGAAATATTGCGCGACAGCGAGCGGCTCATCGCCGCCTACCACGATGGCGGCTTCGGCTCCATGCGCACCGTCGCGCTGGCGCCCTGCTCCCCGTTTTCGGTGAGTGCTGCGCTGCTCAAGCAAAGCGCGCTGCTCGCCCGGCAGCATGGCGTGCGCCTGCACACCCACCTTTGCGAAACCCGGGATGAAGAAGCCTACACGCTGGCGCGCTATGGCCTGCGGCCCTTCGCGTATATGCAAAGCCTGGGCTGGGCCGGGCCGGATGTTTGGTATGCCCATGGCATCCACTTGAACGATGCCGAGCTGCGGGAGCTCGCCGCCACCCAAACCGGCGTGGCGCATTGCCCCATCTCCAATATGAAGCTCGCAAGCGGCGTAGCCCGCCTGCCCGATATGCTTCGCCTGGGCGTGCCGGTGGGCTTGGCCGTGGATGGCAGCGCCAGCAACGATGGCAGCAGCCTGCTGGAGGAAATGCGGGTATGCTATCTGCTGCACCGGCTGCACTATGGCAACGCCGCGCCCGGCGGTTATGATATCTTAAAGCTGGCCACGCGGGGCGGCGCAAGGCTGCTGGGCCGGCAGGATATCGGCCAGCTCGCCCCCGGCAAGTGCGCCGACCTGTTTTTGCTCAGCAGCCGCCGCCTGGAGCTTGCCGGCGCGTGCCTGGACCCAAAAAGCGTGCTGAGCACCGTGGGCGTGCGCGGCGCGGTGGATTACACCGTGGTGCAGGGGCGCGTGCGGGTGCAAAGCGGGCACTTGTGCGATATCGACGAAGCCGCGCTCGCGGCCAAGGCCGAAAAAAAGATCGCGCGCTATTTGGGCGGCGCCCAATAAACGCGCGGCGCGTGCAAAAATATCGCCCGGCGTTTGCACTTTACCCCAGGCGATTGTTCTGATATGCTCAATAGGTGGCAAGGCGGCCGCGGGTGAAACCCCGCGGCCGCCTTGCGCAATACTTGGCGCGCCTGGCCGAAACAGGCAACCGAAGAACACCCTTTGCGGGGTGTTTTTTTATGAGAGGAGAGCGATGGATTTTACAAACACCCCCTTGCCGCCCGAGGAGACGGATCCACTGGCGCAGATGCTGGCCTCGCTGATTACGGAGGAGCCGGCTTATGCCATAGGGCGGCAATTGATCCAATGCCTGTGCGACGAAGCCGGGGTGGAAGAGGCGCAGGCCGCGGCGCTGCTGCTGGGCGGGCATGCCCCCGGCGGGGCCGAGGCGCTTTGCGCCCGCGCGGCCAGCGACCTTATCGCGCTGCAGGCCCAGGGGCAACTGACGGATGTGGACAGCTACCTTGCGGACGCCGCCTTCGTACAGCTGCTCTATGAAATGCCGGCCCCTGCCGCCGTGCGCCTGTATCATGCCGAGCGCGCCGCCGGTGAAGCCGCCGAGCGGGAACGCCGCATCGGCGGGGAGGATATGCTCGAAAAGCTGCGTGCCCGCCGCAGCCTGCCCCTGCCTGTGCGCACCGGCACGCCCGGCGGCGCCCCGGCCGACTATGCGAGCATGAGCAGCTCCCAGTTTGCGCAGATAAAAAAGCGGCTGGAGCAAGCGGCGGCCCAAGGGCGCCGCGCCCCCCTGTAAACCACCCGACCGAAAGGAGAAATGCATATGACCAACACAACCAACAACACCGCCGACATCACCTATCTCGATAAGAAGTTTTACGACCGGCAGCTGCTCGAAAGCGCGCGCACCCGTTTTGTGCACGCCAAATTCGGGCAGATGCGCCCCATCCCCCGCAACAGCGGCAAGCGGGTGGAATTCCGCCGCTGGAACCTGTTTGACGCCGGCGACGCCATGACCGCGCTCGAGGAGGGCATAACCCCCAGCGGGCAGGCGCTTTCGCAAAGCAATGTGGAAGCGCTGGTGAGCCAGTATGGCGCCTATGTCGAGGTGAGCGACCTGTTGGACATGACCGCCTACGACCAGGTGATTTCTGAAAGCGCGGAGCTGCTGGGCGAGCAGCTGGGCACCGTGGTGGAATGGGTGACGCGGGATGCGCTCAACGCGGGCAACAACGTGCAGCGCGCGGGCGGCAAAAGCGCCCGCACCGGGCTCACCGCCGAGGATAAGCTCACCGTCAACGAAATCCGCAAGGCGGTGCGCACGCTCAAGCGCGCCAAGGCCCGCCCCTTTTGCGAGGAGGAGCGCAAGCCGCACTTTTTGTGCATCTGCTCGCCGGATGCCACCTACGACCTGCAGAACGACCCGCTGTGGCAGGATGTGGCCAAATATTCCAATGCCGAAGCCATCTACAGCGGCGAAATAGGCCGCCTGTTTGGCGTGGTGTTCGTGGAATCCACCGAAGCGAAGGTGTTCCGCCAGAGCGTGCACAACACCGTAAAAACCGCCACCACCAACAGCGCCACCTTCGTGCTAAACAGCCCCGCCACCGAGGCCGAGGCCGCGTATTTGAGCCAGAGCGGCAACCCCATCAAGGTCGGCGCCGCCTCCCTCACCGTGGCGGGCTTTAACCCAGGCACCAACACCGTCACGCTTTCGGCCACGGCCAGCCTGGCCGCAAACGCCATCGTATACAGCGAGGACGCGGGCGCCGTGGACGCCGCCGCCAAAACCGCTATGGATGTGCACAGCACGCTGGTGTTCGGCAAGGATGCCTATGGCATCGTGGATGTGGCGGGCAGCGGCGCGCTGCAAATCATCATCAAGCCGCACGGCAGCGCCGGCACGCAGGACCCGCTCAACCAGCGCGCGACCGTGGGCGCCAAGGTGGCCGCCTACACCGCAACCATCCTAAACGACCTGTGGCTGCTTCGCATTGAGCACGCCGTAAGCGCATAACGCAAGCGCCCCGCGGGCAGGGCTTCCCGCTTTGCCTGCGGGGCAGCACAACGCAAAAAGGAGCGTATAGTATGCATTACATTACAGACCAGGAGATAGACCGCCTGCAGGGTGGCTTGGCCGCGCGGGTGCACTGCGCGCTGCAGGGCTGGGGCGCGCTCACGTTTTCGGCCAAAAAGCTCCCTACTATGGAGCTGGAGGTCAATCTTTTGATAATGGGGTGAAGCACAATGCTGTTCAACATGACCTGCGGCTCCGAAATGGAGCTGCAAATCACATCCAACACCTACCCAAACCTTACGGCGGCGCAATACATATATATGCCGCTCACCGTGGAGCCGCTGGCGGTTTTTTTGCGAACCTCCTATGCCGGCGGCGCCGAGCTTTGCGCCTATTACCGGGCGGATCAAACCGGCGACTTCACGATGCGGGTTAGCCTTGACGCCAGCGCGCAAACCCGCTTATACGACCTGAGGGAGGATACGCTGGTGCTGCTTGCACAGGGCATGAGCGCCGGGGCGCCCGCCGCGCTGGAATGCACCATATTGGGGGTGAAAAAGCAATGGCAGTAACACACGACCTGCACCACATGACCATGCATGTGTTCCCCAGTGAGGAAGCCCGGCTGCAAGCCGCGGCAAACGGGCAAATCGGCGCGCACGACCTGGTGCTCACGCCGGATACCGGCGAGGCGCTTTACGCGGCGCTGCAAGAGGCCTGCGCCGCAGCCCAAAGCGCCGCCGACCGGGCGGACAGCGCGGCCGATTATTTGGAGCCCGCGCTAAACGGCGGCGCGCTGCAAGGCCCCGCCGGAGCCGATGGCGCGGATGGTGCGGACGGAGCGGACGGCTACAGCCCCACCATCGCGGTTGCGCAGACGGCGGGCGGGCACACGCTTTCACTGACCGACCAAAACGGCACGCAGAGCTTCGATATACCCGATGGGCGGGATGGCCGGGGCACGCTGCTGCGCCGCCTTACCTTAGCCCCCGCCGTGCTGCCCCCCGTCACGTTGGATTCGAGCACCGGCATATTCACCTGCGCCGCGCCGCACGGGCTAACCGAGGGGCAGCTGCTGCAGCCCTTCGTAAAGCAGCAGTACCTAAGCGCCGACTGCTACCAGCTGATGCCGCAGGAGCTGCGCGCCTATGAGCTTGCCCGCGTCAGCGTGCTGAGCGCAACGACCTTCGCCTTTAAATCCAGCAGCGGCACGTCCAACATACTCTCGTATGCCGCCAACGCCAATACCGACCTTGCCAAGCTGGATTTTATCGTGGCCGCGCCCTGCGGATGGTACGATTTGGCGCTCACCCCGCTTAGCAAAGCATACCGGCTGGTGGTGGAAGGGCGCAAGTCCACAGGCCGCTCCATACTCGCCCTGGGCGATTATATGCAGGGGGAAGGCCTGCACAGCGCCGCCAGCTTCCTTTCCTACACCCGCCCCACCACCGCGCCGGGCCCCAACATCTACATGAACGACGCCACCGCGCAATATTACACGCAAAACGCCTATTACGCCGAACTGACCTTCGGCCTGGGCAGGGCGCTGGGCTATATGCAGGGCGTGGGATATTCCTCGGCCCTGGGCAAGGCCTGCTACGAGCGCACCGGCGGCGCGTTCGTATCGCTGCCCGATCAGGTGGGCGCGCTGTATCTTTCGGACGCCGCCGCCTTTTACCCCGGCACCACGCTGGAGCTGTGGGAGGTGTGATATGGCGGATATAGGAGCTGCCCGCATCGCGGCGTTTATCGACTACCTGCGCGCGCGCGTAGGCTGCATCTATGTGTGGGGCGCGCAGGGCGAAAGCGACATCTCCGAAGCATGGATACGCAAGCGCGAAACCAGCGAAGAAAACGCAAGCCGCGCCATCGCGTTTTGGAAGAAGCAAGCGGCCAAAGGGATATCCCCGCTATATGCCTATGATTGCAGCGGGCTGATCGTGCGCTTTTTGCAGGATAGCGGTTTGGCCAAGCAGGATCTATCCAGCCGGGGGCTGTATGCTGCCTGCCTGCCCCTGCTCACCCGCGATGCCCTTAGCCCGGGCGACCTCGTGTTCCGCCATGACGGGCAAAAGATATACCATGTGGGGACCTACATCGGCGCGGGGCAGGTTGTGGAGGCCAAGGGGCGGGATGATGGCGTGGTACAGCGCGCGCTCGATGCTTCTGGCCCCAGCTATTGGAACCGCTATGGCCGGCTCAAGCTGTTCGCATCCGAAGGGACACCGCCCGCCCCGCCCGCCCCGCCCACCGCCTTGCCCCCCGCGCTGCCCGCGCTATATGCCTACGCGGGCGCCACCTATGTGAACCTGCGCGCGCAGCCCTCGCTCGAGGGGGAAATAAGCGGGCGGGTAAGCAGGGGCGAAACGGTGCTCGCGCTGGGCTTTGCGCTGGGCTGGGCCGAGGTGATACAGCGGGCGGACGGCGGCTATATCCGGGGCTGGTGCACGGATGCATACCTAAAAAAGGCGGAGGGTTCCGCCGCACACGCATAATAAGGAGGGAATTCGCATATGAATCAAAATATGACTATGCTTTTGACAAAGGGTATCCCCGCCGCCCTGGGCGGCCTATTCGCCTATTTATTCGGCCCATGGGACGCTTCCATCATGGTGCTGCTCTGCGTCGTATGCCTCGATTACATCACGGGCATCATCGGCGCGGCGGTGTGCAAGTGCCTGGATTCCGGCGTGGGGTTTATGGGGCTGCTCAAAAAGGTGTTTATATTTGCGATGGTGGCGCTCTCCGCCCTGCTCGACCAGCTGGTACCCAGCACCCACGGGGCGATTCGCGCGGCGGTATGCATGTTCTACATCGCAAACGAAGGGTTTTCCATACTCGAAAACGCGGGTAAAATCGGCCTGCCCCTGCCCGCGCCGCTGCGCAGCATGCTCACCAAGCTGCAGGAATCGGATGTGGACGCGAAGTAAGTAACGAATAGCAATAAATAGTAACGAACAGCTTAAAACAGGCGCGCTCCATGGGGGCGCGCCTGCTTTTGCGTTTTGGCAGCAGGAAAGGCGATTTTGATGCCGGTATATGTGACCATGCTTCGCTTTCAATTGCGTTATATGTTATTTTTTGTTATAATAATAAAATACATTTATATACAAATTTTAGAGAATTACACAAAAAAATAAAATGAGGAGCTGCATACATATGGCACTGAGTGGTTTACAAAAAAAGGGTGTTCAGGCTATGTCCATCCAAGCGCTCGAAAACTCAATCAACGAGTTGGACGACAACCCGAAATATCAAGAGCTGAAGCAATACATGATTGAATTGCTGGAAAAGAAACAGCAGGCGCTTGTCAACATCACCCATTTAGAAAGGCTGGCGCCCTATGCCGAAACGCCGCGCGATGTAAACGATGATTTTATGCGCGCCTGCGCCGGTAAGCCGCCCCTGGTTGGGCGCGTGAAATGGGAAGAAAAGTATATGAGCGCCCCGCTCGTTTACGGCGCGGTGGTGGAGGCGAACGGCTGGCTGTGGAAACCGATCGACTGGGATTATGGCCCGGCCGGCGCGGCGCAGGGGAAGCCTAGCCCATCGGCTAAGGTGGGCGCCGTGTTTATCATCGCCCTCGACGAACACATGCGCGATGCCGCATACCTAACCGACGTAGCCGAAAAGGTCGCCGCGCTTAAAAACAGCGCGGAGGTGCCAAAGGATATGAAGGACCTTATTGCGCATCTAAAAAATTCGACCAGCCGCTTTAGCTTCCCCGTGGGTGAATCCATAGCCCCCGGCGGGAGGACATGGTGCGTCACCTATACCTTCGAAGGCGCCAAGGCGCTCCCGAAAACGTTCCTACCCAACGACAAAATCGTCCCGTTTTTGCTGACGCAGGAACCGAAAGTAAACCGGGATACGGAATTGACCGTCATCGCCGCACCTTATTATGTGTAACGGGGGCCGCCTATGGAAGCAATCGGGCAAAAGGTAGAAACCTTCCTCTTTACATACCCCGGATTGGTTTTGGCGATGCTGGGCGGGCTGCTTTTGCTCGGCGCTATTTTCGACTGGCAATGGGTGGTGGGTGAAAAGCACGCCGCGCCGAGGAGAGCCGGCCTGTTCAGTTTTTTTCTGCGCAACGGGAGCCGCAAAACCCGGCGGGTCTTGATCGGCATCGCAAGCGTTCTAATCATTCTCTTTGGAGTGGTCGTTTTGCCCATGATTCTGCCTGCCCTATAGCGATGCGCAGCTCTTTACGCTTATAAACCAACGGCCCCGCAGGCTGCAGCTTGCGGGGCCGTTCGCTTTAAAAGCCATTTCACCCCAGCGGCACATCCTTAAAACCGGCCTGCGTAAACACCTTGGCATAGCGGAAGCCGCAGGCCCTGCACAGCGCCGCCGCATCGGCAAAGCCGCCCGCTATACCCAAGGCGCTGTGGCTGTCGCTGCTGAGTATCACCTCGCCGCCCGCTTGGTACAGCGCGCGCAGCAAAAACGCGGCGGGATACGGCTCACTTCGGTAGCCGTGCACCCACGCGCCGGTATTCACCTCGAACAGGCGGTGCGTTTGCAGCACGGCATGCAGCGCTTCGAGCGCAGCGCGGCGGTAGCGCGCATCGCTTTCATCAAAAAAGGCGCCCTGCCCGTTAAACTTGGTGAGCACATCAAAATGCCCCACGATATCCGTGGGAAATGCGGGCAGCGCCTCGGCGAGCCGCGCGTAATACGCCTTAACAAACGCGTAAGCGTCCCCGCCAAAGCAGGCCTGTATGCCCGCTTGCAAGCGCGCCGGCGTATCCTCCACGCAAATATAGGCGCCCTCCCAGCATAAATAGTGCATGGAGGTGATGCGGTAATCGTAGGGCAGCGCGTCGAACGCGCCGCAGACATCCTGCTCGATGCCGCACCCTATCGCCAGCCTATCCGCATATTCGCGCTGCAGCGCGCGCAGGGCATCGTAACGCGGCCGCACGGCGCTTTGCGGTATACAGCAATCCTCATCGCAGAGCGCGTAGGCATGGTCTGTAATGCCCAGCGCGGATAACCCCATTGTACACGCGCTCTCCGCCATCTCGCGCGGGGTGTTTTCGCCATCGCTATAGCTGGTGTGGGTATGAAAATCACCATAGAAGGTCATGGAGTCATCTTCTCCTGCTTGGTTTTTTTATCGATCACATGCCGCGCCGCAAGCTCCTGCTCGATATCCTGCAGCGAAATGCCCGCCTCGCACATGAGCACCAGCACATGGTAGGCAAGGTCGGCTATTTCGTATATGGTTTCGGCCTTATCCTGCGCCTTGCCCGCCAGCACCACCTCGGTGGCTTCCTCGCCTATTTTCTTGAGTATTTTATCCAGCCCCTTATCGAACAGATAGGTGGTATAGGAACCCTCCTGCGGGTTGGTTTTGCGGCCCTCAATCAGCGCCGCCAGCCCGCTTAGGCTGAAGGGCTCGGGCTCTGTGTCGCTCTCGTACACGGGCGCGCCAAAGCAGGAATCCGTGCCCAGGTGGCAGGCGGGCCCCTCCTTGCGGACGTATACGCACAGCGCGTCGCGGTCGCAATCCGCCACGATGCGGAGTATATGCTGCACGTTGCCCGAGCTTTCGCCCTTGCGCCAAAGCTGCTGCCGCGAGCGGGACCAAAAGCAGGTGCGCCCCTCCTTTAGGCTAATCTCCAGGCTTTCACGGTTCATATAGGCCAGTGTGAGCACGGCGCGGCTCCCGGCATCCACCACGATGGCAGGTATAAGCCCCTGCGCGTCAAATTTGAGTTGATCGGCTTGCAGCATCGGTCGGTTCCTTCCTTCGTTATTGTTATTCGTTATTGTTATTGTTAATTGTTATTGATTATTTTACCGCGGCCTGCGCTACAGCCTCACGTTTATGCCCTGCGCGGCCAGTTCCCGCTTTAAATCGGGTATTTTCACCTCGCCAAAGTGGAATATGCTGGCGGCCAGCCCGGCATCCACCTTGGGCAGGGTTTGAAACAGCTGTGTGAAATGCGCCATGCTCCCCGCGCCGCCCGAAGCGATGACGGGCACCCGCACCGCCTCGCAAACCGCCGAGAGCATCTCCAGATCGAACCCGCGCTTCACGCCATCGGTATCGATGGAATTGAGTACGATTTCCCCCGCGCCCAAGCCAACGCCCCTGCGTATCCAATCTATGGCATCCAAGCCGGTATCCTCCCGCCCGCCCTTGGCAAACACGCGGAAGCCCCCGTTTACCCTCTTTGCATCCACCGAGAGCACCACGCACTGGTCGCCATACTTTTTGGCCGCCTGTGCGATGAGGTCGGGGTTGCGGATGGCGCCGGAATTTACGCTGACCTTATCCGCCCCGGCATGCAGCACGCGGTCAAAATCCTCCACGCCGTTTATGCCGCCCCCCACCGTGAGGGGTATAAACACCCTTTGCGCCACCTCGCGCAGCACGCCCACAAACAGCGCGCGCCCCTCCACCGAGGCCGTGATGTCGTAAAACACCAGTTCATCGGCGCCGTGGCGGCTGTAGTACCCCGCCAATTCCACCGGGGAGGATATATCCTGCAGGCCCTCGAAATGGACGCCCTTTACCACCCGGCCCTCCCGCACATCCAGGCAGGGTATGATGCGCTTGGTAATCATACGCCCACCCCCGCGGCGGCGGCAAGCGCCTGCTGCAGCTTTAAATCCCCGGTGTAAAGCGCCTTGCCCACTATGGCGCCATACAGCCCCATATCGGCCAGCGCGCGTATATCCTCCAGCGTGGAGACGCCGCCCGAGGCGATAATATCCATGGATACGGCTTGCGACAGCTCGGCATAGAGCGCGCGGTTGGCGCCGCCCAGCAGGCCGTCCTTAGAAATATCGGTGCAGATTACCGTGCGTATGCCCAGCCCCTGCAGCGTGCGGCAAAACGCGAAGCAGTCGGTATCCGAGGTTTCGACCCAGCCGCGAATGGCCACGCGGCCCTCCCGCGCATCCACGCCCACGGCCAGCGCATCGCCGTATTGCGCGGCCATGCGGGCCAAAAAGCTTGGCTCGGTCAGCGCGGCGGTACCCAATATCACCCGCAGCGCGCCGGCATCCAAATAGCGGGCGATGTCGCTTTGCGTGCGTATGCCCCCGCCCACCTCGGCCTTAAGGCCGCTCTCGCGCAATATGCGGCAGATTACCGCCGCGTTGCGGGGTTCACCCGCCTTGGCGCCCTCTAAATCCACCACATGCAAATACGCCGCGCCCGCCTGGCAAAACGACCTTGCCACCGCGGGCGGGTCGGGGCTGTATACGGTCATGTCGGCATACTCGCCCTTTTTAAGGCGCACCGCCTTACCGTCATAAACATCGATCGCCGGAAACAAGTGCATATCGCTCCCCCTTACAGCGCCGCGAACGCGCGCAGAATACGCAGGCCCACATCCCCGCTCTTTTCGGGATGGAACTGCGTGCCCAGCACGTTATCCCGCCCCACCGCCGCGGTGAGCGGCACGCCGTATTCGGCGGTGGCCGTTACCGCCCCGGCGCAATCCATCGCCGCGTAGGAATGCACAAAATACACGCACTCCCCCTCCTCCACCTGCGCAAACAAGGGGGATTTTTGCTTTTTTACCGGGAAGCGCAGGGCGTTCCAGCCTATATGGGGCACCTTCAGCCCCGCCCCGATGACCGGCGCGATGGGGCAAACGTTACCGGGCAGCAGCGCCAAGCCCTCGTGCTCGCCATATTCATAGCTCTTTTGGAACAGCAGCTGCATACCCAGGCAGATGCCCAGCAGCGGCTTGCCCGCCGCCACCTCCCCCTGCACCAACGCAAACAGCCCGCTCGCGCGCAGCTTTTGCGCCGCGTCGGCAAACGCGCCCACACCGGGCAGTATCACCTTATCGGCACGGCGAATGGCCGCCGCGTCGCGGGTTATCTCCGCCGCCGCGCCCACATAACGCAGCGAGCTCTGCAGCGAAAACAGGTTGCCCACGCCATAATCGAGTATCGCCAGCATTAGAGCGTACCCTTGGTGGAGGGTATGGCCTCCCCCAGCGCCGCATCCAAAGAAGCCGCCTGCCTAAGCGCGCGCCCCAGCGCTTTAAACGCGCCCTCTATGATGTGGTGCGAATTGCCGCCGCTGAGCTGCTTTAGGTGGAGCGTAACCCTCGCTTCCCGCGCGAAGGCCTGCATAAATTCTTGGGTCAGCTCGGTATCGAAATCGCCCACCCTTTGCGCGGGTATGTTCAAATCATAGCACAATAACCCCCGGCCCGAAATATCGACCGCGCAGAGTATAAGCGCCTCATCCATAGGCAGCAGCACGCTGCCGTAGCGGCAAATGCCGCGCTTTTCGCCCAGCGCCTCTTGAAACGCCCGCCCCAGGCAAATGGCGATATCCTCCACGCTGTGGTGCGCATCCACCTGGGTGTCGCCCACGCAGGTCACGCTCAGGTCAAACCGGCCATGTCCGGCAAGCAGCGTCAGCATATGATCCAAAAAGCCCACGCCGGTGTTGGCCATGGCGCGGCCCTCCCCCCCTACCACCAGCGAAAGCGTTACCTTGGTTTCGGCGGTAGCGCGCTCTATTGTACTTTTGCGCATAATGTTCCCCTCCCTGATTTATTGTTCCGTTAAGATGCGGCGCACGCAGGCGAGCAGGGTATCCATTTGCCCCTGCGTGCCCACGGTGATGCGCACATAATTTTGAATGCGCGGGTTGCCGAAGTGGCGCACCAGCACGCCCAGCTCCTTGAGCCGGCGGTACAGCGCCCCGCCCGGCAGCGCCGGATGCGACGCGAATAAAAAGTTGGCTTTGGAGTTGGTAAGCGCAAAGCCCAGCTCCCGCAGCGCCGCCGCCGTATAGGCCCGCGTTTGTATGATGGTTTGCGCGTTTGCCTCATAATATGCGGCATCCTCCACCGCGGCTTCCCCCGCCAGCAGCGTGAGCCGGTTGAGGTTATAGGGGTTGGTGGAATAGCGTATGGTATCGAGGTCGGCAATGACATCCTCGCTCGCCAGGGCAAAGCCCAGCCGCGCGCCCGCCAACGAGCGGGATTTGGAGAACGTCTGCGCGATGAGCAGGTTGTCGTACCGCCCCAGCAGCGGCAGCGCGGATTGCGCGCCAAAGTCCACATACGCCTCATCGACCAGCACGATATGATCGGGGTTGGCTTTGAGTATGGCCTCTATCTGTTCCAGCGAAAGCGCGATGCCGGTGGGCGCGTTGGGGTTGGCCAAAACGACCGTGGCGTCGTTGCCGCCATAGTGCTTTGGGTCGATGGTAAAATCCTCTTTGAGGGGCGCCGTTTTATAGCTGAGGCCATAGAGCCTAGCATACACCGGGTAGAAGCCATAGCTGATATCCGGGAAGATAACCGGGGTGGCGCTATCGCAAAATGCCATGAAGGCGAAGTTCAATATTTCATCGGAGCCGTTGGCCAGCAGCACATTTTGCGGCGACACGCCATAGCGCGCGGCCAATTTGGCCCTAAGGCGCTTGCCCTCCGGGTCGGGGTACAACTGCAGCCGCGCGATTTCACTGGACGAGAGCGCCGCGAACACGCCCGGCGAGGGCGGGTAGGGCGACTCGTTGGTGTTCAGCTTGGTATAGGCCATATCCTGCGGCTGCTCGCCCGGCGTATAGGCTTGCAGCGCGGCGAAGCGTGCGCTCAAAAACCGGCTCATTGCTCTTGCTCCATTCGTATGGTGACGCTTTTCGCATGCGCGTCCAGCCCCTCGGCTTGGGCAAAGCGGGCTACCTTTGCCGCCACCTCGCCCAGCGCCTGCGCCGTGTAGTATGTGAAGGAGGATTTTTTGATGAAATCATCCACCGAAAGCGGGCTTGCGAAGCGGGCCGTGCCGCCGGTGGGCAGCGTGTGGTTGGGCCCGGCAAAATAATCGCCCAGCGCTTCGGGGCTGTGGTTGCCCAAAAATATGGAGCCGGCGTTTTGCACCAGCGGCAGGCAGGCAAAAGGCTCCTGCAGGCATAGCTCCAGGTGCTCCGGCGCAAGCTCGTTGGAAAGGGAAATCGCCTCCGTTACCGAGCCGCACAGCAGAATTTTGCCGTTGTTATCGATGGATTCCCGGGCTATGGCCGCCCTTGTAAGCAGCGGCAGCTGCCGCTCCAGCTCGGCCTGCACCCGCAGCGCCAGCGCGCGGCTGGGCGTGATGAGCACGGCGCTCGCAAAGACATCGTGCTCGGCCTGGGCCAGCATATCCGCCGCGATGTTTTTGGGCTCGCACCCCTCCTCCGCCACGATGAGTATTTCGCTGGGCCCGGCTATCATATCGATATCCACCTGCCCAAACACCTGCCGCTTGGCCTCGGCCACAAAGGCGTTGCCCGGGCCCACGATTTTATCGACCCCGGGTATGGTTTGGGTGCCATAGGCCAGCGCGGCCACGGCCTGCGCGCCGCCGGTGCGGAATATGCGGTTTACCCCCGCAATTTGCGCCGCCGCCAATATTTCGGGGCGAATCACCCCGCCCTTGGCCGGCGTTACCATGATGATTTCCTCTACCCCCGCTATCTTTGCGGGGAGCGCGTCCATCAGCACGGTGGAGGGATAGCACGCGGTGCCGCCCGGCACATACACGCCCACCCGGGCCAGCGGGCGGATGATTTGCCCCAGCACCGCCCCGGCCTTGGGCGTTATCACAAAGCCGCCGCGCACCTGTTTGGTGTGATAGGCGCGTATGTTTTCGGCCGCCTCGCGCATGATGGCCAGCAGCGCGGGCTCCACCCGCTTTGCGGCCGCTTCGACCTCCGCCGGTGTAACCTCCAGGGGCGCTTCGCCCGCGCCGTCGAATTGGGCGGCATAACGAAGGAGGGCCGCGTCACCTTGGGCGCGAACATCCTGTATGATGCGCGCCACCGCCTCCCGCACATCCGGCAGCGCGCCCTCCCGCCGCAGCACATCCTCCCGCCGCAGCTCGCCCAGGTCGAATATGCGAATCATAGCTTCTCCTCCAATATGGCGCGCAGGCCCTGTAGCAGCGCCTCGATTTGCGCGTAGTGGAACTTATACCCCGCCTTGTTGGCGATGAACCGGGCGCTGATGGGCTGTATGGTCGCCAGCACCTCTAGGTTGTTTTCGCGCAGGGTGGCGCCGGTTTCCACAATGTCGACGATTACGTCCGACAGCTTGAGCAGCGGGGCTATCTCGATGGAGCCGTTTAGCTTGATAACCTCTATTTCCCGGCTTTGGCCGCCAAAATAGCGGGCGGCGATATTGGGGAACTTGGTGGCCACCTTGAGCGTTTTATCGGCCGTGAGCTGCGTGCCCGCAAGCCCCGCCACCATCATGCTGCATTTGCCTATGCCCAAGTCCATCAGCTCATATACATCCGGCTCATATTCGAGCAGTATATCCTTGCCCACGATGCCTATATCCGCCGCGCCGCGCTCCACATAAATGGCCACGTCGGAGGGCTTTGCCCAAAAGCAGCGCACATGGGTGGCTTCATTTTCGAATATCAGCTTGCGGTTGTTTTCCAGCATTTGCGGGCAACCGCAGCCCAGCCTTTCGAGCAGGCCATACGCCTTCTCGCCCAGCCTGCCCTTGGGCAGGGCTATGTTAAGCCAATCCTGCACGGCAAACGCCCCCTTCCTTGGTGATGCGCAGGGTCTGCGCGGGGCGCAGGCCGCCATCCTGCGCGCTCTGCACCGATATGCTGCGCCCGCCCTCGGTAAGCGTGTTGACCGCCTCGAGCAGCGCGCTTAGCGGCACGGTTTCGTCGTAGAGCAGCAGGGTATCCACATCATAGGGCGCGGGCGCTTCTTCCACACGCTCCAGCAGGCCGATATACACCGCGAAGCCTATGGCGCCCCCGCGCTTGTGCAACCGCTCCAGCAGGCTGTCGTAACGCCCGCCCGAGAGCACCGCGCTGGGTATGCCGGGCAAAAAGCCCTGGAATATAACGCCGTTATAATAGCTTAAATCGTTGAGCATGGAAAAGTCCAGCCGCACATTGCCGGCGCACCCCGCCAGCCGCAGCACCTCGCACACCGCCGTAAGCTCCGCGATGGCTGCGTGCGTGGCGGCGTTTACATCCAGCTCGGGCAGCGCGGGCAGCACCTCGCCGCACGCGCCATACAGCGAGCACAGCCGCACGAGCTTTTGCTGCAGCGCTTTTTCCACACCATACGAACCGCACAGCTCGAGCATGCCGTGCACATTTTTTGCGCGGATGCAGGCCGAAAGGCCGGACAGCGCGTGCTCGGGCAGGCCGGTTTCCCCCAGCAGGCCGCTCGCAAGGCCCACATGGGAGATGTCGAGTATATAATCCGCCGCGATCAGCTTTAGGCTGCGCGCCGCCATTTGCAACACCTCGCCCATGGCATACAGGTCCACCGCGCCGATGTATTCGAGCCCCACCTGCGGCATCTCTTTAAACGCGCGCACGCCGCCCGATGCGCGGTATACGTTCTCGTTATAATACACGCGCTGCGGCGCAGGCGAATCATCCCGTATGTTTTTGACGATGGATAGCGTGACGTCGGGCTTGAGCGCCATAAGCTTGCCGCTTAAATCGTGGAATATCAATATGTTTTCCGTCTGCAAAAAGCTGCGGTACTCGGCGTAAAAGTCGTATTCCTCAAACTTGCGCAGCTTGAACTTGCGGTAGCCATACTGCGCATACAACGCGCACAGCTGCATCGTTATCCGCTCCGCCGGCGCGGTCACATCACGAATATCCATTGGCCGCTTCTCCTCAAATCGCATTTTATATGCAGTATACCCGATTTCATCACATTAGTCAAGTAAAGCATTAAAGTAATGAAGCATTCGTTTAAAAAATTTTCCCAATCGCGAAAAATTGCGCCGCGCTACTTTTTTGATATATATAAGTATGTTACACTATATGCATGCGATATGTTGTATTCGATATGGAGTGGAACCAAGCCGTCACAAAGGAAAAGATCATCAAAGCGCCCTTGTTTTTGCATGGCGAAATCGTGCAGCTGGGCGCGGTTATGCTGGATGAAAGCTTTGCGGCGCTCGATTCGTTTGAAGTTTTTATACGGCCGGTGCATTATGTGCGCATGAACAGCCTGGTAAAGCGGCTGACCGGCCTGAGCAACGCGCGCCTTAAAGAGGGCCTCCCGTTTGCCGAGGCCATGGCGCGGTTTTTCGACTGGTGCGGTGGGGCGGATTATTGCTTTATCACCTGGGGACGGGACGATATGCCCATATTGCGGGAAAACCTTGTGCTGCACGGCATGGATACCGCGTTTTTACCCCCCGTATATGACCTGCAGCGCGTGTTCGACGCCCAAATCGCGCAGGAAAACAGGCAGTGGGCGCTGGCCACCGCTATGGAAAAACTGGCCCTGCCCTTTGTGGGCCGCGCGCACGATGCCCTGAGCGATGCCGAGAGCACCGCCTGCATTTGCGCCGCACTGGATATGCCCCGCGGCCTTGCCGAATATCAGGAGCCGCCCAAACGCGAGCCCCGCAAGCGCCAGGCCAAGCGGGCGCGGCTGGCCAACGCCGAAACCGTGCGGGGGTTCGCCTCCCGCGCGCAGGCGTTTTGCGATATGGCGGCAAGGCAGTTTTATTGCCCGGAATGCGGCGCGGAGCTGACCTGCGGCAAATGGCTATCCTTCAGCGGCGACCGCAAGATGGCCATGGCTTCGTGTGAGGAGCACGGCGAATATATGGTGCGCATCCGCGTGAAAAAGAACGCCGCCGAGGGCTACCGCATATGCCGCGCACTGTGCCCGGCCGATGACGCGGCGCGCGCCGCCTTTGCAAAGGCGCGCCCGGGACGCCACGGGAGGGCGAAGCGGCCGGCCGCGCAGGCCGAAAGCGCGCCCGCGGCACTGCAAGCCTCCCTATAAAAATTTTGATTTTGCGCGGGCTGCCAAAAAAGGCGCAAAAAGAAATAGAGGGCTGAGGCTTGCCTTCCTTCCCCCCGCCTTGCCAAGGATGGGGGATTTTTTGCTTTTAAATGCAAACCCGCCCGTGCGCGGCAATTGTAAATATATGTTTCTTCCGCCACGAATTGCGCGGCGCATCTTTCATTGGCGGCGGGTATGATGTATATTATAGTAAGATTATGATACCGCTGTGGTTTGAAAGGAATTTTGCACGATGAAAAAATCCTCCTCGCTCCTGCTGGCCGCGTTGCTGCTTTGCGCGGTATTGCTGTGCCCCTTGTTGGCGCAGGCGGACTTTGGCAGCTTTTCTGGCGACAGCGATTATGGCTCAAGCTCGGGCTGGGACTCCGGCAGCAGTTGGGATAGTGGCAACAGCTGGGATAGCGGCAGCAGCTGGGATGACGACGACAGCTGGGGTAGCGGCGGCAGCGGAGGCTTTATAGGCGGCAGCACGGCCGGCGGCGATAGCGGGTGGGTTGCGACGCCCTCCGGGCAAAGCTCCGGCGGTTCTTTCGCTTCCTTCGTGGTGCCGGTCATCATCGTGGTGCTAATCATAGTGTTTATCTCCAGGCGGGGCAAGAATAACCCGGTGATGCCGGGCGGGCAGCTAACCGCGGCATCCGCCCTGCAGCCCATGGACAGCTATGCCGCGGAGGACGCCGGCTTTAACGCATCCGCCCTGCAGGAAAAGCTGGGCAACCTGTATGTGCAGATGCAAAACGCCTGGCAGGCCAAGGATCTCGATCCGCTCCGCCCCTATTTGACGGATGCGTTTTATGCGCAGATGGAGCGCCAGCTATCCGACTTCGCGCGCACCAACCGCACCAACTATGTGGAGCGCATCTCGGTGCTGAGCGTGCTGCTGCGGGGCTGGTACCGCAGCGGGGACAGCGACCATATCGTGGCGGCGCTGCGCACCCGCATTGTGGATTATACGCTGGATGACAACACCGGCGCGGTGGTGGCGGGCAACCGCAGCCGCGAGCTGTTTATGGAGTATGAGTGGGATATGGCGCGGCCGACCGGCCAGGTGACGGGCGCGGCCAGCGAGATGACCAGCGTGCATTGCCCCTCCTGCGGCGCGCCGCTCTCCATCAACCACAGCGCCAAGTGCCCCTATTGCGATGCCATCGTAACACTGGCCGAGCACGACTGGGCGATATTCGCCATAAAGGGGATATCGCAGCGACAGGCCAACTAAAGCAGCGAGGTAAAACGGCTATGCCCCAAAATGTACTCATTACAGGCGCGTCGCGCGGCATAGGCCGCGCGGCCGCGTTTGCGTTTGCCCGCGCCGCCTGGCGCGTGGGCGTCAACTACCATACCAACCGCGATGCCGCCTATGAGGTGGTGGAGGCCATAGAGGACTTTGGCGGCTTTGCCACCGCGCTGGAGGGGGATGTCGCAAACCCGGCCGACTGCGCCGCCATGGTAGAGGCCCTGCAGGATGCATATGGCCCGCTGGACGCGCTTATCAACAACGCCGGCATATCCTATGTGGGCTTGTTTGACCAAACCGCGCCCGCCGACTGGCAGCGGCTGCTGGATGTAAACTTGCTGGGGGCGCGCAATATGTCCGCCGCCGTGCTGCCCGCTATGCTTTCGCGCAAGCGGGGCTCCATCGTAAACACAGCCTCGATATGGGGCCTGAACGGCTCCAGCTGCGAGGTGGCCTATTCGGCGTCCAAGGCCGCGCTCATCGGCATGACCCAGGCGCTAGCGCAGGAGCTTGGGCCCAGCGGCATCCGCGTGAACTGCGTGGCGCCCGGCGTGATCCAAACCGATATGAACGCCGCCCTAAGCCCCGCCGAGCTTGCCGATTTGGCCGAACGTACCGCGCTATGCCGCATTGGCCGGCCCGAAGAGGTGGCCGAGGCCATGGTGTTCCTCGCCGGTGAAAAGGCGGGCTTTATTACCGGGCAAACGCTGCGCGTGGACGGCGGGTTTATTGGGTAGATTTTTTGCGGGGGTAAGCCCCCGCACCCCCCACGTTTTGCTTTTTAACTTAACGGTATAAGTCTTACCCCACCCCCTAACCCCCTCCCCAAGGAGGGGGAAGAGAATTAAGGAATTCTGCTTGCGGGGGCTTTGCCCCCGCACCCCCATTGGAGACACAAGCCGTTTGCATTTTTTCGAGATGATGTGGAATGAATTCCACCTGCAAAGCAAGAGAAGCGGCTCCCTCAAACACTTATTCCCTCCATGCGAAGGGTTTCTTTGGACGGCGCCCCGTCCCCAGCCGGGGTGCGGGGAGCGGGCTCCCCGCGAAAACGTTCTCCCAAAAGTTCCCTCGGAGTGATGCCTAAGGGATGGACAAAATTAAAATGAAACCCCACAAAAAAAGAATATACTGACGGCTAGAGTTCCACCCCAAAAATACCCGCTTTGCATTTATGAAATATATGAAACGAGGTACCCGCCCATTTTCGCACTGCTGTTCGTTATCTACCTGACGTTTGCCGGCTATGGCCTGCAGGATTCTCTGCTGGGCACGGCGTGGCCGCTGCTGCACGCCGACATACACGCGCCTTTAACCTTGGCGGGGAACATATCGCTCATCATTTATGCCTGCACGGTGGTAGCCAGCCTGTTGAGCACCCGCGCGGTGCGCAGGTTCCACACGGTGCGGGTCACAATAGCCAGCCTTGGCATGACAGCCCTCGCGCTGCTGGGCATATCATTTGCGGCCTCGCCGGTGCTGGTGTGCCTGTGCGCCATACCCTTGGGGCTGGGCGGCGGCTCCATCGACGTGGCCTTGAGCAACTATGTGGCGCTGCATTATAAGGCCCGGCATTTAAACTGGCTCCATTGCTTTTGGGGCTTGGGCGCCTCGCTAAGCTCCTTCATCATGTCGGCCTGCATAGCCTATTTGGGCGGATGGCGCATGGGCTACCGTACGGTCGCTTTGCTGCAGCTCGGCGTCGTGCTGGCGCTGATACTCTCCCGCCGCCTATGGCAGGCAGCCCCGCATGCCGCGCTCGGCGCCGCGCAGCAAGAGGAAAGCGCCGCGCCCCTCGTCACCAACCGGCAAGCGCTAAAAAGGCCGGGCGTAAAGCACGCCATGCTGGCGCTCGGGTGTATGTCGGGCTTGGAAAGCTCCGCCGGTACCTGGATAGCCAGCTACCTGGTGACGCAAAAGGGGCTGGATTCCGCAACGGCGGCGGCTTGGGCCGCCCTGTACTTTGGCGCGATCACCGTGGGCAGGATGCTTGCGGGGCTGGTATCGAATAAGCTGCGCGGGCAAAGCATCATCCGCTTGGGATGCTGCGTTGCGGCCGCTGGTATCGTATTGCTGCTGCTCCCGCTGCCCACAGCGGTGGGCATGCTGGGCTTTTTGCTCACCGGCCTGGGGGTGGCGCCCTTCTTCCCCGCCATGCTGCACGAAACGCCCGCACGGTTTGGCAAGCCCTATGCGCGCGCCGGTATTGGCCTGCAGATGGCCACCGCCAACGTGGGCGTTATGCTGCTGCCGTCCTGCGTAGGGTTGCTTGCCGCGCGGTTTTCCTTGGCCGCGCTGCCCTGGGTTTTGGTGCTGCTGGCGGTGGGCGCGCTTTGGTTCAGCGAGCGCTGCGCCGCCATTACCGCGCCAAGCGGGCCGCAGGCTTAAGCGAAACCACCTCCATAAAACGCAAAAAAGTGGCCGAAGCCACTCTTTTTTTACCCTATGCCGGTACCTTTATACACGCCAGCAGGTCGCCCATGCCCTGAATGTGTACATCATCCTCGATGAGCACATCGAACGCCTCTTCGATATCCATCACCAGCTCGGTGATATCCAGCATATCCATATTGAGCTGCTCCGCTGTGGATTCCGGCGTAATCAGCTCGGTCGGCACGCCCGTGATGTCGTGCACCAGCTCGCGCAAGCGCGAAAAATCATCCATGCTTATAAGTCCTCCCGGCGGCAAAGTATGCCCGCCTTTCATAATACTGCAAAAATCGCAGAAAAATCACTTCACTATTCTATATTTTTTATCGCTTTATGTCAATGCCCGAAAAAATGGCCGTTTTGGCCGTTTATGCGCACGCAAAAAGCCCGCCAAGGCGGGCTTTTACAACGCGCTTTACCGTGCTATATCCAGTTGGTGTTAATTCCCCTGCTTTTTGCGAAGCGCCGTGCAAGCCAATACCATGGCAACGCCGCCCGCTATATAAAGCAGCCAAGCCGCGTTGGCGCTGCCGCCGGTCTTGGGGGGCAGATAGGGCAGGGGCGTGGGAGGCGTCCAATCGTCGTCATCATCATCGTCGTCGTTTCTTACGCCCAAGTACAGTTCCTTTTCGCCCACCCCCATCTTCATGGGGAGCGCTACAAACGGAGCATTATCTAAAGGGCGGGGAACGCCGAATGTATAGAAGAGTAGATTTTCCACAGTAGGAGCAAGGTTCCCCGGGACACTCATACCCCATTCGGCGCTCGAATCAACCTTAACCGCATTGTTCACCAGCGGTGCGGAATTATACATAGCGGGTTTCACAGTGAGCGCATTGGGCAAGCTGAAGGTCATCGCCGTCAGCGGCCCCAATATGCTTGCGTTGTTAAGGGTACTCCCCGTTACACCCGGTTTAAGGCTGGCCACGCCGGTAATCGTTGGGTTGCCGGTGGTAACAACGCTTATGCTCTCCACCTGAAAAACATCCCTCAAATCTTGGCTGGTAAGCAAGGCCTGCAACCCAGGGTCTCCCGGCGGTAATGTTGTCAAATCGAGGACGCTTTGGTTTACGGTAAGGTTGGAACTCAGCGTTACCGTAGCGGTAAACGTGCCCGATATGAGGGCGACGCCGCTGAACCCGCTTATCGAGTTCGTTAGCAGGCTATAGGAGGGATGTGCCGAGAAATCAGGCGTTAGGGGTATTGTAGCATTCGCAACGCCCTGCACAACGGGGGCAATATCACTGAAATTGAGCGTGAATTCCAAATCGAGGGCTTTATTGCCATACTCCCACAGGAGCGGGCCGCCCGCAGCGTTCACATTGCTGTTCTGAACCATGGTAAGTTTAATTTCCGGCACGCCGTTCACGGTTTGCTCAGCGCCTACAAATGCCGCCGCAAACGCCGTCATCGGGAACGCGCATACCAGCAATATTGCCAGCAGCAGGGCGCAGGCCAGCAGCCTTTTTTGTTTGTACATAATTTGATACCTCCACCAAAAAACTTTAAATTATAATCATATTTATACCGCAGCCGCATCTATTCCATAAAAGTTACTTTTCGTTATTTTTTGTTACTTTCATAATTTTATATCCCGTTTGTATTTTACTTCACATTTGTTGTAAATGCAAGTATTTTTGATGTAAATGATTCGATTTATCGCCTTTCTTCCATATCGTTCTTTTTTTACTGTGCATTCAGCCTATTTTCCCAAAACCATGCACACAGCCCGCTTTGGTATAATTTGGCGCCCTTCACCCAAAAACTCTAAATTATTAGAAGTATATGCATAATTTTTTATTTTATATTCTTTTCTTATAGGATTGCGCCATGTCGCTATAAACGTAAGTATTTTTGTTGTAAATGGCGCGAAACGACGGGAGCTTGCAGTAAATGAATTGAAATGCGTGTTTTTGGCGCATGCGCGCTTTTTTCGGAGCGCACGCAAAAAGCCCGCCAAAGGCGGGCTTTTACAACATGCTATGCTATATCAAATTGGTTATTTAATTTTCCTGCTTTTTGCGAAGCGCCGTGCAAGCCAGTGCCATGGCCGCGCCGCAGCTTAGGCAAAGCAACCAAACCGTGTTTGCGTTGCCGCCTGTTTTGGGGGGCTGCACGGGCAGGGGCAGGGGGGTGGGGGTAGCGGTGGGCGTCCAGCTGCCACCGCCGCCGCCGCCGGGGTTTTTGGTGTATACATAGGTGACCGTCGTGGTAGCAGCCGTTGTGGTGCCACTAGCATTAGAGGGAGTCGCGCTCAAAGTATAGCCCGAAATATTCTTTGGTGTAGTGGAATAACCAGCACCTAACTCCAGCGTTTGCGTAGTAGAAGCCGAAAGCGTGCCGCCTGCAGCGTTCTGGTACTGCGTAACGACCCTGCCGCCCAGGTATAAATCTTGGTTCTCGGTGTTCATGTTCATATGCGCTCGAATGATTGGGTCGTTAATCGTGCCGCCAGTGGTAACGCTGGTAACATAAGGCAACGAAGAAGAAGAATCATTGGTTATGTCAAGAAGTTGACCTACAAGAGTAGGAGCAAGGATGCCAAAAATAGGAGGAATACGTATCTCCCAATCAGCTTCCGAGGTAACTGTGACCGCAGGCGATACAGCAGGAGAAGCATACGGCGAATCATATGCCGTAGATGCCACCGTCAGCGCGCCAGGCAAGTTGAATTCCATCGCCGACAATTCCGTAATCATAGCTGCAGTATTAAGATCACCCCCGGTTACTCCCGGTTTTAGGCTAGCTACACCGGTAATTGTATTCGGTACAGCATTATAGGTTATGCTGTCGATGGTAAAAATTGTTTGTAAGTTGCTGGAAATCAAATTCTGCAACGCAGCCCCGCCGGTAGGAAGGGCGCTCGTGTTTACTGTAATGTTAGAATCTAACGTGACTGTGGCGGTAAATGTGCCCGATATGAGCGCAGCGTCGCTGAACATTGCCGCCGCTGGGCCACCCGAGGCTACAACGCCACTCACAAGCGTATTAAGGTTGCTGTAATCCAGTTCGAACGATAAATCGAGAATCTGGCTATCCGCCTGCGTCAGCAGGTCGCTCTCACTCGCAGAGCCGCCCTTAGAAAGCGTAATCGTTGGTGTGCCTGACACAGGCAATGTCATATTCAGTGTCGCCGCCGCCGTCATCGGGAACGCGCAAACCAGCAGCATTGCCAGCACCAGGGCGCACGCCAGTAGCCTTTTTTGTTTGTACATAAATTGGTACCTCCACCTAAAAACTTTTGATTATAACCATATGCATAGTACAACTGTGTATATTCAGCATGTATTCCGCAAAAGTTACTTAGTAATGTTTTATGTTACTTTGTATTACTTTTTGTTCTACATAACATTTGTATTTTACTTCACATTTGTTGTAAACGCAAGTCCTTTTGATGTGAATGTATTCAATTTATCACTTTTTTATTTCGATTTTAGATTATTTTATTGCCAATATATCTAATTCTTCTAAAAACATGCAAATATCCCGTTTTTTGGCTGGCTGTTGCAGCGCATGGATGTCCATTATTTTTCCTGTTTTTTGCGGAACGCCGCGCGGGATGCCGCCACGGCAACGCCGCCATGGTATTTATGCGGCGCCCATGATACAATATATGGGATAATCGCAAAGGAGCCCGCTATGGATAAGAAAAGGAAATCCGCCAAAAAGCGAAGGTCAGCGCTGTTTAAGCTGCTGGTGCTGCTTATCATACTGGGCTTTGTCACCTTTGTATACTGCGCCCAGCACAACGTGCAGCCGCTGGATGCCTTCCGCTACCTGCTGGGCATTGTGGATAAGCTGCCGCAGCTGGAGCTTGCGCCCACCCCCTCGCCCACGCCGGGCGGGCCGGTATTCGTTTCGGGGGATATCACCGCGCAGGATGGGCTGCATGCGTATGTGCTGGATGTTGGGCAGGGCGATTGCACGTTTTTGCGCTCTCCCGCCGGCCGCACCATGCTGATAGATGCCGGGGAGCGCGGATATTACCCCGCCATCGCCGCGTTTTTGCGCAAGCAGGGCGTCAAAAAGCTGGATGTCGTGGTGGCTACCCACCCGGACAGCGACCATATCGGCTCCATGCCCGATATCATCGATAATTTTGAAATAGGGGCATTCTATATGCCCGATGTCGAAAACACCACCTCCACTTTCGAAAGCATGCTGGCCGCGCTCGAAAGGCGCAGCGGCCCCACCTATGCCGCGTATGGCGGCAAGGATGTTTCCCTCGACTGGGATTCCACCGTTACGGTGGATGTGCTTTCGCCGCTAAAAAATGTGCGGCACGAGGACCTGAACGATTGGAGCATCGTGCTGCGCGTGACCTATGGCAAAACCGCTATACTGCTCACGGGGGATGCGGAGGCCCATGCCGAGGAAGCCATGCTCGCCAACCTGTCGCGGGCCCGCTTTGCCGCCACCGTGCTCTGCCTGGGGCACCACGGCAGCTCCACCTCCACCACCGATGCGTTCCTGCGCGCCGTCAACCCCTCGCTGGTCATCGCATCGGTCGGGGCGGGCAACAGCTATGGGCATCCGCACGCGCAAACGCTGGAAAAGCTCCGCAAGCAGGGCATACCGCTCCTGCGCACCGATGAGAGCGGTACGATTCATATCTATCTTTCGGGCGAAAAGGTGCAGGCGGAAACGGAGAAGTAGAGAGGTAGGAAGCCCCCTCCCCTAACCCCCTCCCCAAGGAGGGGGAATTTTTTGCGGCTGCGCCGCAAGCGGTATCGGCCCCCGCAAAAACGCTCCCCAAAAAAATTCCCCTTCCCCGGGGAAGGTGTAGAGCTTACCCAACTTTAAAAGCGCACCGAAACCGATGCGCTTTTACTTTAAGCAATATGGGGTATGTTCGCCTTATTTGCGCAGGCTTAAGCTGGCAATAATGGCACGGTACCGCTCGATGTCCTTTTCTTTGAGGTAGTTGAGCAGGCCACGGCGCTGACCTACCATTTTAAGCAGGCCACGGCGGGAGTGATGATCCTTCTTGTTGATTTTAAGATGTTCGTTCAGGTGGTTGATACGCTCGGTCAGCAGTGCAATTTGCACCTCGGGCGAGCCGGTATCACCTTCGTGACGGCCAAATGCTTCGATGAGTTCTGCCTTGGTTTTCATGGGTAATCCTCCTAAAATAATGATCCCCGAAGACCGAGCATGGCGTTGGAGATTCGCCAAACGCAGCGATCGGTTCTTGCCGCTAAAGCGGCTTGTTAACTATACCATATCCCGTTTGCGTTGTAAATAGGCAGATATTAGGCATTCTTCAAAAGCGCATCGGCATTTTTTGTGTCCTCGGCTATTTGCTCCGCCAATTCTTGTTTGGAGCCAAATCGCACCTCGCCCCGAAGCCATTGCACAAATTCCAGCTGCAGCGTTTGGCCATATACTTCTTTGTCAAAGCCTATCAGGTGGGTTTCGACCGTGAGCGTTTTGCCCGCTACCGTAGGGTTTTTGCCTATGTTGGTAACGGCGCGGAAGCTTTGCCCCCCCACCCGCGCGCGGGTCGCATATACCCCCGCGGCAGGCAGCGCCAGGCAGGCGGGCGGCAGAATATTGGCCGTGGGGAACCCCATCGTGCGGCCAAGGGCGCGGCCGCGCAGCACCTCGCCCTCCAGGCAGTAGCTCCGCCCCAGCATGGCCCGGGCGGCGGGCATGTCGCCTTGCTCCACACACGCGCGTATGCGGGTGCTGGAGATGGGTTCGCCCGCATACAGCATGGGCGGTATTTCACGCACCGCAAAGCCCAGCGCGGCGCCCAAGCCCCGCAGCAGGGCGACATCCCCCGCGCCCCGGCGGCCGAAGGTATAGTTAAAGCCCACCACCGCGGCTTCGATATGGAAGCGCGTGCGCAAAAGCCGCGCAAACGCTTCGGGCTCTATCGCCGCGTACGCGGGGTCGAATACATCCGCCACGGTATCGCAGCAGACGCGCAGCGCCTCTATGCGCCGCTCATCCGTCATCAGCAGGCGGGGCGTTTGCCCCAGCGCCGCCAACGGATGGTTGGCAAACGTATATATGAGGGGCGTATGGCCGCTTTGCCCGGCCAACTCCACCGCCGTATCGATCAGTTTTTTATGCCCCAGATGCACGCCATCGAACGTGCCCAGCGCAATGATACTACCCATTCTCTTCTCCCAAAAAAAGCTCTATGCGCAGGCCCTCCGCCCCCAGCTTGCCTATGCCCCAAAAACCATCGTTCACATATACGCGCAGCGGCGTTTGCGCGGCATATTGCGCCTGCGCGCGCACCGGCGCGCCATTGCGCAGCAAGCGGATTTCCCGGTCATCCAGCGTGAGCCGCGCCGCGGGAAGGCGGCTTAAGCTTTGCTCCGCGCTGATTACCGCGGCGGGCAATTGGCCCCGCTCTGCCAATGCGCGCAGCTCCTCCAGCGTGTAAGAATCGCGCAGCGTGAACGCGCCGCTTTGGGTGCGCAGCAAAAACGACAGGTGCGCGGGCACGCCCAACGCGCGGCCAATATCATAGCAGAGC
This sequence comes from Christensenellaceae bacterium, assembly GCA_031261085.1. Taxonomy (GTDB): domain Bacteria; phylum Bacillota; class Clostridia; order Christensenellales; family CAG-138; genus Pelethousia. The sequence continues at coordinate 22,539 of JAISKB010000012.1, read as the reverse complement.
GTGCGCACATAGGTACCCTTGGAGCACACCATGCGCAGCAGATAGGCTTGGCGCCCCGTTTGCTCCAACAATTCCAATGCCGATACGCAAATTTGGCGCCGCTTTTCGATGGTTTCGCCGCCGGCGCGGGCTACCTCATACAGCCGTCTGCCGTTCACCCGCACCGCGCTGTACATGGGCGCGATCTGTTCCTGCTCGCCAAAAAAACGGGGCAGCACAGCGCTTAGCTCCGCCGCCGTTATGGCGGTGGGCGCCTGCTCCACGATTGCGCCATAGGCATCCTGCGTATCGGTCGCCGCGCCAAACGCGATTTCGGCTATATATTCCTTTTCTTTATCGACCAAATAGTCAAAAAGCCGGGTCGCGCGGCCGATGCAGATGGGCAGCACGCCCGCCGCGCCAGGATCCAGCGTGCCCGTATGCCCCACGCGCTTGAGCCCGAATATGCGGCGTATATCACAAACCGCGTCGCTCGAGGTAATGCCCGGCGGTTTAAGCAGGTTTACGATTCCTTCCAATTGAGTATCTCCTTTGCGCCCGCGAGCGCATCGCCATAAACTTCTTCGAAGCTGCCGCGCGAGGTATAGCCCGCCGCGCGCGCGTGCCCGCCGCCGCCCCGCCGCGCCGCCATGCCGCCCACATCGGCCCAGTGCTTGGAGCGCAGGCTCACGGTATAGGTATTTGGTTCGCCCTCGCTCTCGCGCAAAAATACGGCTATCTCCACGGTGTCGATATCCCGCACATGGTCCACAATGCCCTCGCGGTCCTCCTCCCGCGCGCCGCAAGAGAGCACCTCTTCGCAGCGCAGGGTCGTAATGCCCAGCTGCCCATCGCAATACAGCCGGCAGTTGGCGATGGCCACGCCCAGCAGGCGCAGCTTCGCATAGGGCATGCTGCGGAACATGCGCAGGTTTAGGTCATAGCCATTGGCGCCGCAGGCGAGCAGCTCCCCCGCGATGCGAAGCGTATCTGGCGTGGTGTTGGAATAGGCGAAGCAGCCGGTATCCGTCATGAGCGCGGCATACAGGCAGTTGGCCATATCCGCCGAAACCGCAACGCCAACGGCCCGCGCCAGGCTGTAAATCAGCTCCCCTGTGGCCGCGGCGGAGGCATCCACCGCGTTGTAGGCGGCATAGGCATCGTTGGTGGGGTGGTGATCGATATTGCAGGTGACCGCCGCCTTTTGGAACAGTGCCAGCGCATCGCCCATGCGCGCCATGTCGGCGCAATCCACCGATATGACGGCAGGGTAAGCGGCGGCATCGCGGGGGAGCTTTACCCCGCCCGCAAAGGGCAGGCAGGCATACACTTGGGGCACCGGCTCGGCGCACACCACCTCGGCCTGTTTGTGCAGCCCCCGCAGCAAACATAAAAGCGCCAGGGAGGATCCTAGTGTATCCCCATCCGGCGCTATGTGCGCAATCACCGTAAACGCGGTTTGCCCGGCGATAAACGCTTGAATATTTTGTAATTCGGCTTGGCGCAGCATAGCTTCTCCTTTGCGCGCCCTATTCTTCGGGCGCTGTTTCTTCCGGGTCATCCTTGTGCAGCTCGCGCAGGATGCCGGAAATATGCACGCTGTATTCGATGGAATCATCCAGCAAAAACTTAAATTTGGGCAGCGCGCGTATCTGCATACGGCGGCCCACTTCCCGGGCAATAAAGCCCTCGGCCTTGTTGAGCGCGGCCACGGTCTGCTCCCTTGGCTCCTGCTCCTTATCGTAGACGCTCACCTTCACCTTGGCGTGCTTAAGGTCGTTGGTGACCTCCACGCCCATGATGCTGGCCAGGGGCGAAACGCGCGGGTCTTTTAGCTCCCGCAAAATCTCGCTGAGCGTCTTTTTGATCTCCTCATTCATTCTTTGGTAACGGATGGACATACCTTCTCCTTATAATGGGTGCGCTTAACGCTCCACCTCTTTCATTATAAATGCTTCTATCACGTCGCCCTCGTGGATATCGTTGAAGTTCTCGATGCCGATACCGCACTCGTAGCCCGCGGCGACCTCGCGCGCGTCATCCTTAAAGCGCTTGAGGGAGGATATTTTGCCCTCGTGCACCACCACGCCATCCCGCACGACGCGCACCTGCGCGTTGCGGTTGACCTTGCCGCTGTTTACATACGCGCCGGCAATGGTGCCCACGCCGCTCACCTTGAAGGTGCTGCGCACGGTGATGCGGCCCAGCTCGTTTTCTTCGAACACGGGCGCGAACATGCCCTTCATGGCCTTTTCGATATCCTCGATGGCCTGATAGATGATGCGGTACATGCGCACATCCACCTTTTCGCGCTCGGCAGTTTCGCGGGCCATGCTATCCGGCCGCACGTTGAAGCCGATGACGATGGCGTTGCTGGCCGAGGCGAACATAATATCGCTGCCCGTTATGGCGCCCACGCCGCCGTGTATGCACTTAACCCGCACCTCTTCGTTGGATAGCTTTTCGAGCGCCTGCTTCACGGCTTCTACCGAGCCCTGCACATCCGCCTTTACGATGACGTTTAAGTCCTTCACCTGGCCCTCGGCGATTTGGGTGAACAGGTCGTCGAGGCTCACCTTGGTCATGGCCTTAAGCTGCTCGGCCTTTTGCTTATCCCTGCGCTCCTCGGCCACCTGGCGCGAGAGCTTGTCGATTTCGGCCACGTTCATCATGTCGCCCGCGCTGGGCACTTCGGAGAAGCCCAGCACCTCGACAGGCTGGCTGGGGCCCGCTTCCTCTACCCGGCGGCCCTTATCATCCATCATGGCGCGCACACGGCCATAGGTCGTGCCCGCCACGATGGGGTCGCCGATTTTGAGCGTGCCGTTTTGCACCAGCACCGTGGCGATGGGGCCGCGTCCCTTATGCAGCTCCGCCTCGATAATGGTACCCTTGGCGATGCGATGGGGGTTGGCGCGCAGCTCCAGCACGTCGGCCTGCAGCAGCACCATCTCCAGCAGGGTATCCAGCCCCTGCCGCGTTTTTGCCGAAACCGGCACGCAGATGGTTTCGCCGCCCCATTCCTCGGTAACCAGCCCATACTCGGTGAGCTGCTGCTTTACCCTGTCCGGATCCGCCGATTCGCGGTCCATTTTATTGATGGCCACGACGATGGGCACGCCCGCCGCCTTGGCATGGTTGATAGCCTCGATGGTTTGCGGCATGATGCCGTCATCCGCCGCCACAACCAGTATGACGATATCCGTCACCTGGGCGCCGCGCGCGCGCATGGAGGTAAACGCTTCGTGCCCCGGCGTATCGATAAACGTGATTTGCCGCCCGTTGCACTCCACCGTATAGGCGCCGATATGCTGCGTGATGCCGCCTGCCTCACCTTCGGTGATGCTGCTCTCGCGGATGGCGTCGAGCAGGCTGGTTTTGCCGTGATCGACATGGCCCATAATCGTGACGACCGGCGGGCGGGGCTGCATATCCGTTTCGACATCCACCTCATCCACACTCACCTGCAGCGCATCCTCGGCCGTTTTGGTGAGCTGCTGCTCTACCTCTATGCCATATTCCCCCGCGATGAGGGAGCAGGTGTCCAAGTCCACCTCTTGGTTGATGGTGGCCATAATGCCCAATATAAACAGCTTTTTGATGATTTCGGCGGCGGGCTTGCCGATTTTTACGGAAAGCTCCTTTACCGTGACCAGCTCTGTTGTGAGTATGGCCTTTTCTATCACCACCGGCTCGGGTCTATGCATCTGCTGTTGCTGCTTCCTGCGCTGCTTGCGGCCCATGGGGGTATCGTCATCCCATAGTATCTGCGGCGCGGCTTCTTTTACAATGCTCTTTTTGGATTTTATCCTGCGGTCGTCCTCGCGGCGGCGGGTATTGTTTTTGGGGTCATACCCGGTATGCCCCGCCGCGGCCGTCACCGGGCGCGCTTGATAGCCGGATGTCGGTGCGCCATCCGCACGCGGGGGCCGGCTGCCCTGCTGGCCGCCGGTACGCGGCCCGCCTTGCTGCTGACCGCCGGGACGCGGGGCATAGCCGCCCTGCTGTCCGCCGGGGCGCGGCGCGTAACCACCCTGCTGCCCATTGTTGGGGCGCGGGGCATAACCGCCCTGCTGCCCATTATTCGGGCGCGGCGCGTAGCCACCCTGCTGCCCATTATTTGGGCGCGGCGCATAGCCGCCCTGCTGCCCGCTGGGACGCTGCACATACCCGCTCTGTTGGCCAGTGGGGCGCGGGGCGGGCGCCGCCTGCGCGGGCGCGGGCTTTGCCGGTTCTTCGGCGGGGAGGGGCTTTTCGGGCTCGGGCGCCGCGGCGGCGGCTGCGGGCTGCCCCGCCACCGGCGCTTCGGCCTGCGGTTTGGGCTCCCCGGCGGCCTGCGCGGGCGTTTGAGCGGGCGCTTCCGGCACATATTCCTCGGGTTCCCCCACATGGAACGCCAAATCGCCCTCGCTGGCCAGCAGCTCACGAAGGCGCTCCGCCTTTTCGCGCTCTACGCGCTCCCGCTCGGCCTGCTGTTCCTTTTGAACCAGCCTGCCCTCGGCATTGCGCAGCGCGCCCAGCGTTTCGCCCAGCGCATCCTGCGTTTGTTTTATGCGCTCAAACAGTACTTGCGCCTGCCCTTCAAGCTCTTTTGCCGTATCTATCACTTTCGCTTTTGCCATGTGTTTATTTACCCCCGAAGAAATTCGTGTTGCGGTTTGCGTCCGCCTCTGTTAACATGCGGGCAAACCCGCTATCCGTAACCGCCGCTACCATGCGGCCTTCCTTGCCTATCGCGCCGCCCATATCCTCTAACAATATGCAAGGGACCTTCTCGCGCTCGCACAGGGAAACATATTTATCTTTCGTGTTGGCCGAGGCCGCCGCATCCAGCAGCAGGGCACATACCTTGCCGCCGCGCAACGCCCGCTCGCAGGCAAAATCGCCGCTTAGGCACTTGCCTGCCCGCATGGCAAACCCCAGCACGCCGCGCAGCTTGTCATCATTCATGCGCCGCGTCTTCCCCCTTAAGCTGTTCGCGCAGCCGCTCAAATACCTCCGCGCCGATTTTGCTATCCAGCGCACGCTCGAGCGCGCGGGTTTTTTGCGCCTTTTCGAGGCAGGCCGCGCTGCCGCACAAATAGGCGCCGCGCCCCTGCGCTTTGCCCGTTGGGTCGGCCGCCACCGCGCCATCCTGCCCGCGCACAATGCGAATCAATTCCTTTTTGGGCCGCATTTCGCGGCAGCCTACGCACATGCGCAGGGGGATTTTCTTTTGCGGCATGGCTGCTCCTTTTATTCGGCCGCTTCGGGCGCGGGTTCCTCCCCGCGCATATCGGCGTTGTAAATATCCATATCCTGCTCGGCCTGCGAGTTGGACTTGATGTCGATTTTCCACCCGGTCAGCTTGGCCGCCAGGCGCACGTTTTGCCCCTCCTTGCCAATGGCCAGGCTCAGCTGATTATCCGGCACGACGACCTTGGCCGCCTTTTCGGATTCGTTGATATACACCATCAGCACGCGCGCCGGGCTAAGGGCCTTGGCGATATACGCGGCGGGGTCGCTGTCCCACTCGATGATGTCGATTTTTTCGTTGTGCAGTTCCCCTACGATACGATCCACGCGAATGCCCTTTTGCCCTACGCAGGTACCCACGGCATCCACCTGCGCATCGCTCGAATAGACGGCCACCTTGGTGCGGCTGCCGGCTTCGCGCGCGATGCTCTTTACATATACGAGGCCGCTTTGGATTTCGGGCACCTCCAGCTCAAACAGGCGCTTGACAAGCCCCGGGTGCGTGCGGGATACCAGCACCTGCGGGCCCTTGCTGGTTTTGCGCACCTCCAGCACATATACCTTGATGCGGTCGTTGTTGTTGTATTCCTCCCCGGCTATCATCTCGGCCAAGGGGAGCAGGCCATCGGTTTTGCCCAGCTCCACATGCACGCCATTTTTTTCTACGCGCTGCACGATGGCGGTGAGCACCTCGTTTTCCTTCTCGACGAATTCGTCGAATATAACGCCGCGCTCGGCCTCGCGGATGCGCTGCACCACCACCTGCTTGGCGGTTTGCGCCGCGATGCGGCCAAACTTGCGGGGATCCACCTCTTCTTCGAGCACATCGCCCACCTCGTATAGATGGTTGATTTCCCGCGCTTTTTCGAGCGTGATTTCGGCATATTGATCGGTAACCTCTTCGACCACCGCTTTGGAGGCGAATATTTGCACCTCGCCGGTATCGCGATCCACCACGGCGCGCACGTTGCCGTTGGTGCCGTAGTTGCGCTTGTATGCGGCAATCAGCGCCGATTCAAACGCATCGATGAGTATGTCTGTGCTGATGCCACGTTCCTTTTCGATGGCACTGAGCGCTTGTATGAATTCGGAATTCATGGTTTCGTCTCCTTGTTCGCTCTAAAATAATTGGTGCTTGGCACTCAAAATTCAATATAAGGCCGTATCAGCGCCGCATCCTTGCGGGCGATGACGAGCGGCGCGCCGCCCTGTGCTTCCAACGTGAGGGTTTGGGCATCAAACGCCGTGAGCACACCGGTATATTCTTTCTTTTTTTCGACGGGCACATACAGTTTGACGGTCACTTGCTTGCCGATGTTGCGCGCAAAGTCCCTGTCCTTTTTAAGCGGCCTATCCAGCCCAATGGAGGACACGCTCAAATAATAGGGCTCCACGATAGGATCGGCTTCATCGAGCGCCGGCTCCACGGCGCGGCTCACCTTTTCGCAGTCGTCTATATCGGCGCTCCCGCCATCCGCCCGCTCGATATACAGCGTGAGCACCCAGCTGCCCTGCTCTTTTTGATATTCCACCTCGTAGAGCGCATACCCGAGCGAGGTTACAAGGGGGCGCACCAGCGCATCCACGGTATCGGTCGTTTTCAACGAATCGCTCCTTCTCAAAATAAAAGAGCGGGTTTTTGCCCACTCCTTCACACACATATGCGGCATACGCCGCCCAACGAATTGGATTATAACATACCCGCGCATTTTAAGCAAGGGATATTATTCTAACGTTTTGCCCGCCGCGACAGGGGCCTGCCCCGCAACCGCAGCACAAGGCCTGCCGCTCACTTCGCGCTTTGCCGCTTTTTGCGAAATGCGAATGCCCCGGCAGCACTGCCCGCCATGCAAAGCAGCCAGGCCGCACGCACATCCTCCCCCGTTTTGGGGGGCTGTATGGGCAGGGGCAATGCCGCGGCGGAGCCTATCCAGTCGCTGTCGTTGCTGCCGCCGCCGTTGCTTGCGCTTACCGTCAGCGGTATGGTGACAGGCGCGCTGGCAAAGTCGGTGTAAGTATCCTCGTTGGCCTGCTCGTTGAATATTTTAATCAAATAGCTCCCAACAGGCAGGTCGGATGGAATGGCAATACCTGCCGTGCCGCTCGCCGCCGTGGCCAGCTTGCCGTAGTACAGCACATTGTCAACAGTATCCGTAAGCACGCAGGAAACATATTGATTCGCCCCAGTAATGGCGCCAGTATAAGCTATGCGCACCGTACCCCCGGCCATAGCGGTGCGGGGCCTTGTATCCGCAACGCTTAGGTTCAAAAAGCCGGTGTCTGCATCCTGCATCGTAAATTTTATTGCACCGGCGGCTGCCGTTGCGGCCACAAGCCCGTTCCCCACAGCCGCGGAGGCTTTGCCGCTCGCGGCGGCCTCTGATGTGAGCAGGACATCCCTCAGATCCAAGTTAAAAGCGGGCCGGGCGGCGTTGTGGTTATCCCTCGCGTTGTTCCCAAAACGATCCCCTATACTGCCATCAGCCTCCACGGTTTTTACGGACCAATAATAGCCGAGCGTGCGAAGCCAAACCTTTTGCCCAATGCTTCGAACATTTGAGGTTAGCGCATTCGCTTCATTTTCGGATAGCGGCCAGTATTTCACGCCCGTTACGGGGGCTCCGGCGACCCTGTCCGTATAATCGACCATTTGTGTATCGTAGGAAAAGCCCTCGATATCCCGCCCGTTGACGAGCGCGGCTTCCTTCGCGTTGGAGCCTGCCAGCGCCGTATATTGCCCGTCCAGCACAGCCTTTAGGGTAGATATGCTATACTCCGGGTTGGTATCCGCAGCGTTATATGGCGTTACCGCCATGCTTTGGTCGCCTTTAAGCAGCAGCGTGGCGGTGTTTGCGGAGGAATACACGCCTGTGCCATCCTGCCCAATCACCTGCCACACCCGCCCGCCAAAAGCGATTTCGGTTGGCGTTGATGATGTGGTGCCAATATCTATCGTTGCAGGCAGCCCCGCCTGTATCCCCACCGCAAGCGCCGCTGCCGGCGCGCCCCACCACAGCAACGTGAGGATCAACAGCGCCGCTAAGGCCTTTTGTGTATTTTTCATTTCATTTTACCCCTATATTAATATTTATTTTAAAAAAATATCACTAAATATTGATAGTATTACTATATAATTGTAATGTTATCTTATTTTCACTTTTATGTCAACATTATTGAGCAAAAACGATATTGAAGTTTAAAATCATAAAAATAAGCATGTTTCAATATTAATTAACATGCATTAATGAGTTCGTATTTATTTTGCATACATCACAAAACGAGATACAATCAATAAAGAATAAGCAGAATAGGGGAGTTGAATTATGCTAAGGCGAAGCGCGCAGCTGCCCATTAAGCCGGGAATTTGCTCCAACTGGGGTGCGGGGGCTTGCCCCCGCAAACAAAAAGATGTTTCATTCTTTCCCCGAACAGGGGTTTAGGATAGAAAAAACTCCATCAGCTAAAACAGCGACAGCTGGTTGGTTTCGGGCAGCCCCTCCAGCACGCCCAGCTCCTGCAGGGATTTTACCACCGCGCTGTTGGCGCCGCTGCGGGTGCGAAAATCCTCCACGGAGGTGTAGGCGCCCTGCCGGCTCGCCTTGGCGATGCCATCCGCGGCGTTGGCGCCCACGCCGGCCACCGCCGAAAACGGCGGGCGCAGCCTGCCCTCCTCTATGCGGAATTCCCGCGAGGCGGATTTATACAGGTCGACCGGCAGCAGCTCGATGCCGCGCTTGTTCATCTCGAACACCACTTCTAATATCACCAGCAAATCGGCTTCCTTCGGCTCTATATCGGTGCCCTTCTTCTTGAGCTGGCGAATGTGGTTGAGCACCGTTTCCGCCCCGCCATAGGCCGCCGCGATGTCGAACGCATCGGCCCGCACGGTGTAGTATACCGCATAAAACGCCAGCGGCAGGTGCACCTTGTAATACGCCACGCGGAACGCCATCATCACATAGGCCGCGGCGTGCGCGCGGGGGAACATGTATTTGATCTTCTTACACGAATCGATGAACCACTGCGGGGTTTTTACCGCGTGCATGGCGGCTTCCATCTCGGGTGTGAGACCCCGGCCCTTGCGCACGCTCTCCATGGTTTTAAAGGAGATGGAGGAATCCGCCCCCCGCATGATGAGGTAGCGCATGATGTCATCCCGGCAGCAGATAACCTCGCCAAGCGTGGCCGTGCCGCCGCGCACCAGGTCCTGCGCGTTGCCCACCCACACATCGGTGCCGTGGGATAAGCCGGATATGCGCACCAGCTCCTCCATCGTGGTGGGACGGGTATCCATCAGCATTTGCCGCACAAACGAGGTGCCAAATTCGGGTATGCCTATGCTGCCCACCTCGCAATCAAGCTCCTTCAGCGTGCACCCAAGCGGCTCCACCCCCGAGAATATGCGCAGGGTTTCCGGGTCATCCAGCGGGATGGTAATGGGGTTTAGCCCGGTGATATCCTGCAGCATACGCAGCGCGGTCGGGTCGTCGTGGCCCAGTATATCCAGCTTTACCAGCCTATCGTCCATCGCGTGGAAGTCGAAATGCGTGGTGATAATGCTGCCGTCGGTTTTATCGGCCGGGTGCTGTATGGGTGTAAACTCCATAATATCGTTTTCCGCCGGTACGATTACGATGCCGCCGGGGTGCTGGCCCGTGGTTTTTTTAACGCCGGCGCAGCCCGATACCAGGCGGTCTATCTCATCCTTACCGGCCAATATGCCGTTGGCCTCGCAGTAGGCGCGCACATAGCCGTATGCGGTTTTATCCTTTATGCCCGAGATGGTGCCCGCCCTGAAGGCATGCCCCTCCCCAAACATCACCTCGGTAAACTTATGCGCCACCGCCTGATATTCACCCGAAAAGTTCAGGTCGATATCCGGCGTTTTATCCCCCTCAAAGCCCAAAAATGTTTCGAATGGGATTTCGTACCCCAGCTTTAGGTAGGGCGCGCCGCAATGGGGGCAGGCCTTGTCGGGCATATCCACCCCGCAGGCGTATTTTTCGCGGTCCACCTCGAACTCGCTGTGTTGGCAGGCCGGGCACACATAGTGCGGCTGCAGCGCGTTTACCTCGGTAATGCCGGCCATATTGGCCACAAACGAGGAGCCGACCGACCCGCGCGAGCCCACCAAGTAGCCATCCGAGAGCGATTTTTGCACCAGCCGCTGCGCCATAAGGTAAAGCGAAGCATACCCGTTGCCCACGATGGAGTTGAGCTCCTTATCGAGCCGCGCCTGCACGAGGGGAGGCAGAACCTTGCCATAGAGCGCGTGCGCGCAGGCATACGCCATATCCGTCAGTTCCTCATCCGCGTCGGGCAGGGTGGGGGCATAGGTGCTCTTTTCGGATAAAAACGGCTTGAGCCGCTCGCAGCGCGCCGCGATGGCGTTGGGGTTATCCACCACCACCTCGCGGGCCTTTTCCTCGCCCAAATAGCAGAATTCGCGCAGCATTTCATCGGTGGTTTTAAAATAGAGCGGCGCCTGCTCCTCGGCATCGTCAAACCCGCGCGCGTGCATGATGATGCTGCGGAACAGCGCGTCATCCGGCTCCAAAAAATGCACATCCCCCGTGGCCACCACGGGCTTATGCACGGCTTCGCCCAAGCCCACGATGCGGCGGTTGAGCTCCCGCAGCCCCTCTTCATCCGGGATGGTGCCATTGCGCACCAAAAACTGGTTGTTGCCGGTGGGCTGTATCTCCAAATAATCGTACATGCCCGCGATTTCGCGCAGCGTTTCCTCGCTTTTGCCCGCGATTACCGCACGAAAAAGCTCCCCCGCCTCGCACGCCGTGCCCACGATAAGCCCCTCGCGGTGCAGCGTCAGCAGGCTGCGGGGTATGCGGGGCACCTTTTTGAGGTGCTCCAAATGCGCATACGAAACCAGCCGATAAAGGTTCACAAGCCCGGCGTGGTTTTGCGCAAGCAATATGATGTGGTAGGTGGGTTGTTTTTTGCCATGCGCGGGCAGCTCCTGCGCCGCGTCGAACAACGGCAGCTGCAGCGCGCCCCGCGCCGCCATATCGGGCAGCAGCTTTAAGAACAGCTTCGCGGTGCCCAATGCGGTATCGGCCGCGCTATGCAGGGGTGCGCCATCTGGCGTCACCGCCGCCAGGCAATCGGCCAGCGCGGTTTGCTTCAGCTCGCGCCGCAGGTAGTGCGAAAGCGTTTGGGTATTGATATACTGCGCGCGCACGGGCAGGGAAAACCTATCGGCATAGGCGCGCAGGGTATGCAGCTGCGCCGCTTCGTGCCAAATTTGCACATCCTCCCCCACGAACGCGAGCCAAGCCTCCAGCGCCTCTTTTAGCGGCACGCCGGCGGCCAAGCGGGCTTGCGTAAGCCCCGTGCGCGCGGCCACGGCATCCGGCAGCACCGCGCCGCTATCCACCGTGAGCGAAAGCGTATCCAAAACGCCGCTTTCATCGAAGCGCACCGCCGCGATTTCGAATATATCATCCAGCTTAAACGCCGCGCCCGATGTGATGGAAGCGGCCACATACCGCCTGGGTCGGTCTATGAGCGCGCAATCCGGCAACAGATAGCCCTCCACCCCCAGCAGCACCTTTATCTCCTTGCCCGCCTTGGCGAGGCTATCCGCCTTGGCCACCGCCTCGGGGAAGGCATGCACCACGCCATGATCCGTGATGGCCAGCGCCTTGTGCCCCCACCGCGCCGCGGTATCGATGGCTTCCTTCACCTTGGTGAGGCCATCCATACTACTCATTTGGGTGTGCAAATGCAGCTCCACCCGCTTTTGCCCGGCGGTATCCTCCCGCCGGGGCGGGGCAAAGCTGCCCACGCTGCGCGGAGATATGCACATGCGCTTAAGCCAGTTATCCATACTGTAGTTGCCCTGCACCGCCAGCCAGTCGCCCCGCTTTTTTACGGCCTCGATTTGGGCTATGATTTTATCCTCCTCAGGCTTTAAAAACAGCTTGCAGGGCATCGTGTTGGTGTGGTCGCTGATGACGAAGGTGACGATGGGCCCGCCGCCCTTGCGCTTGGTAACCTCTATGCTCAATATCTCGCCGCTCACCGTTACGGCGCCCATCTCCTCGCCTACCTGGCTCTGCTTTAAGATGGCCGCGCGGCGCAAGGCCGTGCCATAAATCACGCCCGCCCTGGGCGTATCCGCCGCCTTGGGCGCGTGCGTCGCCTTGGCCTTGGCGCCCTTTGCCGCCTTGGGCTCTGCCGCTTTGGCTGCCGCCGGGGTCAATCTCGCATCGCCCTGCACGTCGAGCCGCAGCTGCAAGCCGTAGGCTGCGCTGTAATAATCCTGCGCCGCCTGCACCGCCCGCGCGCCGATTAGGCCCACCCGTTCCTGCGGGCAGAGCACCTGCACCACCCCGGCTTCATACCGCCAGAGTGAGCCATTGATCGCCTGCCGCACGATGGGCATGGTATCCCCCCAGCTATCCCGCAGGGCATCTAGCGCCGCCGGGTCGTTTTGCTCCACCGCCGAGAGCGCCGCCTCGGTAAACTCGAAATGCAGCTCTACCGAAAGCCCCTCTACGGTATCGGCCAGGCGCTGCCGTATGTCTTCCATACAGCGCGCGCGAAGCAGGCTCCCCACCTGCACGGTGACCAGCAGCGTCTTTTTCTCTTTATTCAGCTTTGCACCCAGCAGCCGCGCATTCGGCACACCGCTTTGCGCAAAGATATCCTCAAGTCCCGCTTCCATATGCTTACCTTATCCGCCTATCGCTGCGCCAGCATGGCCTTCGCCTGCGCGATCAGCTCCTCTACCGCCTGCTCGGCGGGCAGTTTTTTTTGTTGTACACCCTGCTTAAACAGCACGCCGCTGCCCTCCCTGCCAAACGCGACGCCAATATCCGCCCCCCGCGCCTCGCCCGGGCCGTTTACCTCACAGCCCATAACGGCCACCTGCAGGTATCCCTTTTCGCCCTGCAGCGCGGCGCGCACCCGCTGTACCACAGGCAGCAGCTCCACGCCCGTGCGCCCGCAGGTGGGGCAGCTGATGATTTCCACGCCCTGCTTTCGCAGGCCCAGCGCCTGGAGTATTTGCCCCGCGGCCACAACCTCTTGCACGGGCTCGCCGGTGAGGGATACCCGCAGGGTATCGCCTATGCCGGCATGCAGCAGCACCCCCAGCCCCACGGCGGACTTTATCAGCCCCGCCTGCTCCGCCCCCGCTTCGGTGATGCCGATGTGCAGCGGGTAATCGCACAGCTGCGCCATAAGCTGGTATGCCTTCACGCTCTCCCGCACCGAGGAGGCCTTAAGCGAGAGCACGATGTCATAAAACCCCGCCCGCTCCAGCATGGCGATATGCCGCCGCGCGCTCTCCACCATCGCCTCCGGCGTGGGGCCGCCGCAGCGCTCCAGCAGTTCCTTTTCGAGCGAACCGCCGTTGACGCCGATGCGGATGGGCGCATGGTGGGCCTTGGCGCAATCCGCCACCTGCCGCACCTTGGCCTCCCCGCCGATATTGCCCGGATTGATGCGCAGCTTGTCGGCGCCGTTCTCCATAGCTTCGATAGCCAGCCGGTGGTCGAAGTGAATATCCGCCACCAGCGGTATGGAGGTTTGCGCCTTGATTGCGCGCAGCGCCTTGGCGCAATCGCCGTTATAAACGGATACGCGCGCTATATCGCAGCCCGCCGCGGCCAGCGCGTTGATTTGCGCCGCCGTAGCCGCCGCGTTTGCGGTATCGGTATTGGTCATGGATTGAATGGAAACCGGGGCGCCGCCGCCTATGGCCACACCGCCCACAAAAACCTGCCTGGTATGCTTGCCCAAAGTTTACCTCCCGATAAGCCCCGCCACATCTTTGACCGTGAGCAGTATCGCCAGCCCAAACAGCAGCACCATGCCGATGACGTGCACCAGGCCTTCCTTTTCGGGCGGCACGGGCTTGCCCCGCACCGCTTCCACCAGCATAAACGCCAGCCGCCCGCCATCGAGCGCAGGCAGCGGCAGTATGTTCATGATGGCCAAATTGACCGTGATGAGCGTGGCGACCCGCAGCACCACTTCCCAGCCCAGGCGCACCGATTCGCCGAGTATGCTGATGACTCCCACCGGGCCCACCACATCCTGCGGCTGCACGCCCTTGCTGAACAGGCCGCCTATAAACGCGAACATCTCCAGCATCGTGGCCCACACATATTGCAGCGAATGCCCCCATGCCTCTAAAAAGCCAAACGACTTGCGCACCGCGCCCATCGATATGCCCAGCAGATTATGCCCCGCGGCCTCATTATAAAAGCCATGCAGCGTGATGGGTACCCTTTGGCCCTGCCGCTCCACCACCACCACCATGGTATCGCCCTCGACCGCGCGTATTTGCGTGACGGTCTGCTCAAAATACAGTATCTGTTTGCCGTTTATCGAATGGAGGATATCCCCCACCTGCATGCCGCCCTCTTGCGCCACCGAATGCTCCATCGTAAAGGATTCCACCTGCGGCACATAATCGCCAAACGCCTGCAGCGCAACGACCGCCAGCACCACCGCCAGCACCACGTTCATAACCGGCCCCGCCAGCACCACGAGCATGCGCTTCCACACCGGCTGGTCGGGGAAGGCCACCATATCGGCCCGCTGCTCCACGATGTCATCCTCGCCATAAAAGCGGCACATGCCCCCCATGGGCAGCGCGCGGATGGAATATTGCGTGCCCTTGCGCCGGGTTTTTACCAGCACCGGGCCCATGCCTATCGAAAACTCGAGTATGCCAAAGCCCAGCAGCCGCCCCGCCGTAAAATGCCCCAGCTCGTGTACCGTGACAAACAGCGTGAGCAGCAGCAGCGCGCCCAAAATAGATAGAATATTGCTCAACCCGGGTTCCTTTCTGCAAATGCGGACGCCAGCCTTCGCGCCTGGGCGTCAATATCGAAAATTTCGTCGATTTCCTTTGGCGCGGCGTGGTGGATATGCCCCATGGCGTGTTCCACACAGGCCGCAATATCCATAAAGCCCAGCCGCTCCTGCAAAAACAGGCGCACCGCCACCTCGTTGGCCCCGTTGTAGGCGATGGGCAGCGCCCCGCCCTCCCGCAGCGCGGCATAAGCCAGGCGCAGCGCCGGGAAGCGGCCCTCATCCGGCGGTTCAAAGTGCAGCGCGCCCAGCTTAGCCAAGTCCAGCGTGCCGAAGCCGCCCGGCATACGGCTGGTTTCGGTAAGCGCATACTGTATGGCCAGCCGCATATCCGGCGCGCTCAGCTGCGCCAATATGGCGTTGTCCACAAACTCTACCATAGAGTGTACAATGGATTCCGGGTGTATTACAACGCTGATTTTATCAAAGGGCATATCGAACAGGTAGGCCGCCTCCATCACCTCTAGCCCCTTGTTAAACAGCGTGGCGCAGTCCACGGTGATTTTTTTGCCCATCTTCCAGGTGGGGTGCCGCAACGCCTCCGCCGGGGTAACGCTCTGCATCCGCTCCCGGCTGTAGGTGCGAAAGGGCCCGCCCGACGCCGTGAGCATCAGCCGCTTTACCTCGCCGCGCGCGCCGCCAAAAAGGCACTGATACAGCGCGCTCTGCTCGCTATCCACGGGTATGATGCGCCCGCCCTGCCGCCGCAGCACATCCTTTATGAGGCCGTCGCCGCACACGATGCTCTCCTTGTTGGCGAGCGCCACGGTTTTGCCCGCGCGCAATGCGCAAATAAGCGGCGCCATGCCGGCAAAGCCGCTCACGCCGTTCACGATGATATCCGCCTCGGGCAATGCGCTAAGCTCCGCGGCGGCATTTTCGCCCGCCACCACCTCGCAGCCCATATCCTTTAGCATGCCCGCATTGCCGCTATCGCACAGCCCCAAATACGCGGGATGAAATTCCTGCGCCTGCGCGCGCAGCAAAGCGGCGTCGCTGCCCGCGCACAGCGCTATCACACAAAATTCTTTTGGCATATGCCGCACCACATCCAACGTCTGTTGGCCTATGGAGCCGGTGCTGCCCAATACGACAATCTTCTTCATCCGTTACAAGTCTACCCATTCCGTTTGACGCGCCGGGCAGCCGCCCATTAAAACCACATCAAACAAATATATACGACCGGCGCGCACATCAGCACGCTGTCCAGCCTATCCATCATGCCGCCATGGCCGGGGAAGATGCTGCCATAATCCTTAATGCCGGCCCAGCGCTTAAAGGTGGAGGCGAACAAATCGCCGATTTGCCCCAAGCCCCCGCATAAAAAGCCGATGAGCAGCAGCTTGACCAGGGATATCTGCGCGCCGCCAGCCAAGAACATATGCTGCACAACATATGTGAGATACCCGCCCAATATGCCGCCAAACAGGCCGGCCACGCTGCCCTCCACGGTCTTTTTGGGGCTGATGTGCGGGCAGAGCTTATGCTTGCCAAAGGCGGTGCCTACGAAATAGGCCAACGTATCCCCCATAAGCGGCCCCGCAAACAGCAGCAGCAGCGCCGCGCGCGAAAACTCCGCTACCAGCATAAGTGTAACATAAAATGCCAGCGGGTAAATGAAAATAAACAACGAACAAATGACGTCCTCGGTCGTTCGGCGCGCGTTGAATATGCGCTCGGCGCAAAGCGCCACCCCGCCAAACGCCGCCAGCAGGTAGAGCGGGTGCGGCGCCATAACGCGGTAGCCCATCAGCCCCGGGATGGGCGTGAGGCCTACCCCGCACCATACATAATAGAGCGCGGCAAACACATACAGCGGCCATACGCAGGGGTTATACCCCTTGGCCGCGCAGGCCTTGCGCATTTCGTATACGCTAAGCAGGGCCGCCGCGGTAAATACAACCATGCGCACCACGCCGCCAAACATCAGCATCGCAATGAGCAGCAAAAGCAGCGCCCCCGCCACAAGTATCCTTGTACGCAGCATCATGATCCCCCTATTCTACATCGCCAAAGCGGCGGTTTCGCGCGCCGAAAGCGCGCAGGCACTCTACAAAGCGCGCATCCGAAAAATCCGGAAAGTATTCCGGCACGAACATCAGCTCGGCATACGCGGCCTGCAGCAGCAAAAAGTTGGAAAGCCGCTGCTCACCGCCCGTGCGTATCACCAAATCCAAATCCGGCAGGCCGCCGGTATACAGCGCCGCCATCAAGTCCTCCATGGCCGCCGGCTGGCCCCGCGCAATCAGCGCGTTGGCCGCGCGCAGCACCTCGGCGCGGCTACCGTAGTTGAGCGCGATGTTGAGCTTGAGGCCCTCGTTATTTGCCGTTTTGCTCTGCGCCGCGCTTATGGCGCGGCCTATGTTTGCGGGAAATGCCTCCATATCGCCCAGCACCCGTATGCACACGCCGCCCTCGTGCAGGGCATCCAGTTCCCGGTTGAAGTATTCTATAAACAGGCCAAACAGCGCCTCTATTTCGCTCTGCGGGCGCTTCCAATTTTCGGTGGAAAACGCATAGAGCGACAACGCGCCTATGCCTATGTCGCTGGAGAGCTGTATAAGCCCCCGCAGCCGCTCCATGCCCGCGCGGTGCCCCATGGGGCGGGGCAGGGAACGCGCCTTGGCCCAGCGGCCGTTGCCATCCATAATGATGCCCACATGGCGGGGCAGCGCATCCGTAAGCCCCAGCGATGCGGGCGCGGTCTTGGCCATTCGGATTCTCCTTTTTTGTTGCAATCCGGGTTTTGATTGCTATTTTGGTTTTAAAAAAACGGCGGATAGAGTTGCACCCCACCCCCTAGCCCCCTCCCCCGGGAGGGGGATTTTTGTTGCGGCTGCGCCGCAACCGGGGGCAAGCCCCCAGACCCCTTTTTGCATCCCAAAATGATTCGGAACGACATATTTGGCGGGGGTACGGGGGCACAGCCCCCGAAACAAAACATCTTAATACTTTTCCCCCTCCCTGGTGAGGGGGTTAGGGGGTGGGGCAAAAAGCGAAAGGGATAAGCTTTTGCCTTACCCCTCAGCTATTGATTCACCCTCTGCGCGCACATCGGTGCGGAACACCGCATACACAAGCTCCGCCTCGGCGCCGCTTTCCCTCGCGCGCACCACCCGCGCCTCGCCGACCACCTCGCGGTGGCCTTGCGTCGGCACGCAGGTCACGCTATAACCGGCCTGCTTCAGCCGCGCGGCGGCCTGCTCCAGCGGCAAACCTATCATGCGCTCGGTCAAACCGACATGATCTCCTTCTCTTTATCGGCGACGATTTTATCGATATCCTTTATGCAGGCATCCGTCGCCTTTTGGGCGTCCTCTTCCATCTGCTTTTGGTCATCCTCGGTGATTTCGCTGTCCTTCCGGCTCTTCTTGATGCTTTCGTTGGCATCCCTGCGGATGGCGCGCGCGGCGACCTTGGCATCCTCACCCTTTTTGCGCACGGTTTTGACCAGCTCCTTGCGGCGCTCCTCGGTGAGCTCGGGGAACACCAAGCGTATCAGCTTGCCATCGTTGCTGGGGTTTATGCCCAAGTCGCTCTTTTGCAGCGCCTTCTCGATTTCTTTCAGGGCGCTGGGGTCATAGGGCGCAATCACCAGCAAGCGGGGCTCGGGCGAGGATATGTTGCCCATTTGGTTGATGGGCGTGGCCGTGCCATAGTAGTCGGCCGTGATGCGATCGAGCAGCTGCGCGTTGGCGCGGCCAGCCCTAAGCGCGCCCAGTTCGCGTTGCAGCACCGCGAGCGTTTTGCTCATTTTTTCTTTTGCGAGTTCCACAGCATCCATGTTGGCGCCTCCTGTTTTATATCAAAAACCAAAATCGTTTATATAAGCCTTCGCATACGCATGCTTATCGTACTATTTTAATGGAAATGGTTCCCGCGCACAAGTGCTTTATGCAAAAACGCGCTTTTATGCCCGTATGCCGTCTATCAGCGTGCCCACGCTTTCACCCTGCACCACCCGCAATATGTTTTGCGCATCGGCCATGGCAAACGCCACGATGGGGATGTTCCGCTCGCGGCACAGCGCGATGGCCGTCATATCCGTGGCTTGCAGGTTTTGCTCGATTACTTCATCATAGGTAAGGTGGCTGTAGCGCTTGGCGTTTGGATCCACGTTCGGGTCGGCGCTATACACGGCATCCACATTTTTGGCGAGCAGCATGGCATCCGCGCCGATTTCCGCCGCCTTAAGCGCCGCCGCCGTATCGGTAGATACAAAAGGCAGGCCGCTGCCCCCCGCAAATATGACAGCCTGACCGGCCGCCAAAGCCGCGCGCGCTGCCCGGGAAGAATAGCCATCCGCTATGCGGGGCATGTCCACCGAGGTGAGCACCACGCTGGGCACGCCCAGGTGCTCCAAGGCATCCTGCAGCGCCAGCGAATTGATGACCGTAGCCAGCATGCCCATATGGTCGGCGCGGTTGCGCTCCATATCACCGCTGGAACGCCCGCGCCATATGTTGCCGCCGCCCAGCGTAATGCCGGCCTGCACGCCCAGCGCGTGCAGCGCGGCCACCTGCCGCGCCACGGCCCCTACCTTGGTGAAATCCACCGTTTCATCTCCCCCCAGCGCCTCGCCGGAAAGTTTGAGGGAAACCCGTTTGTATTTGAGCATTCGTTTGCCTCCCCTGCGCATAAGCTGCCGTACAATGCGTAAAAAAACGCCCAAGCGGCACTGCCGCCCGGGCGAAACGCGATTACTTTTTCATTTGCCCCAGTACTTCTTCGGCAAAGTTATCCTCACGTTTTTGCAGTCCCTCGCCCATTTCGAAGCGGGCAAACCGCAAAACTTCCATATCGCCAACCTTGGCGACCATCTGGCTCACCGTGATTTCCTGATCCTTTACGAAGGGCTGCTCCAGCAGGCAAACCTCTTTATAATACTTTTGGATGCGGCCTTCGACCATCTTTTCGATGATGTTATCCGGCTTGGGCTTGGGCTCGTTTTTAGCCTGCTCGCGCAGGATTTTCTTCTCGTGCTCAATCTCGGCCTGATCCACTTCATCGGCCCGCAGGTAGGTGGGCTTGGCCGCCGCGATATGCATGGCGATATCGTGCGCCGCAGCCTTTGCCGCCGCGGGGTTGCCGGTGGCTACATCCACCAGCACGCCGATTTTGCCGCCTAGGTGGATATAGCTATCCACCAAGCCGTTATCGACCTGGCTGCGCGCAAAGCGGCGGATGGTGATCTTTTCGCCTATTTTGGCCACCGCGCGGGTGATGACCTCGGCCACGGCGCCATCGCCGGTATCGGCTGCCATCAGGGTATCCACATCGGCGGGGTTGGTCTTTACGATAAGCTTGGCGATGCTGTCGACCAGCGCCTTAAAATCATCGGTTTTGGCCACGAAGTCGGTTTCGCAGTTGACCTCCACTATGGCGCCTGTCTTGCCATCCTCGCTCACATAGCCGGATACGATGCCTTCGGCCGCGATGCGGGAAGCCTTTTTGGCCGAGGCCGCCAGGCTCTTTTCGCGCAGGTATTCCATGGACTTATCCATATCGCCTTCGCACTCGGTAAGCGCCTTTTTGCAATCCATCATGCCGGCGCCGCTCATCTCGCGCAGGGTCATTACATCTTTTGCGGTAAACATGCTTTATTCCTCCCGAAAATATTAAAACTCGTCGTCGGCTGCGGGGGCCTGGGGCTCCGAAGCATCTTCCATCTGCTCGCCCTGACGGCCTTCCAGCACGGCATCGGCCATTTTGGAAGCGATCAGCTTAACGGCGCGGATGGCGTCATCGTTGCCGGGTATCGCGTAATCGACCTCGTCCGGGTCGCAGTTGGTATCCACAATGGCGACCACCGGGATGCCCAGCGCGTGCGCTTCCTGTACGGCAATGGCTTCTTTGCGGGGGTCCACGATGAATATGGCGCCGGGCAGCTTTTTCATATCCTTGATGCCGGAAAGGTTCTTTTCGAGCTTGTCGCGCTCGGCCACCAGCTTGATGACTTCCTTTTTGGGCAGCAGGGCAAAGTCGCCGTCGGCTTCCATTTTGTCAATCCTGCGCAGGCGGGCGATACGGGTTTGTATGGTTTTGAAGTTGGTGAGCATGCCGCCCAGCCAGCGCTGGTTGACGAAGTACATTTCGCAGCGCTTCGCCTCTTGCTCAATGCTCTCCTGCGCCTGCTTTTTGGTGCCCACAAACAGCACGGCGTCGCCGCTTTCGGAGACTTCGCGCACAAAATCATAGGCCTGATCAATTTTTTTGACGGTCTTTTGCAAATCGATGATGTAGATGCCGTTGCGCTCGGTGAAGATGTATTCCTTCATCTTCGGGTTCCAGCGGCGGGTTTGGTGGCCAAAGTGCACACCGGCTTCGAGCAGTTGTTTCATGGAAATAACAGACATGGTTAATAATCCTCCTCGTTTTTTATCCTCCCCTGCGTCTATACGCCCGGTAACCCGCAATGCGGGCACGAGCCGCGCGCTCGGCAGGGTGTGTAATTGCACGCCTTCCATTGAGCATGCCAGTACGTTTGCCATTATAGCATTGTTTGCCCCGCCGCGCAAGGGTTTTTGCGGGAAATGCAGGAAATGGAGCGCCTTGCGCGGGGTATCCGCTTAGCTGTATAAGCTGGAAGCTGCTGCTATGGCATACGCGCTATGTCTTTTTGGTGCTGCAAATGGATGCCAATGTGCCCTATGCCAAAAATAACAGCCGCGATTATCAGCCAAACTACCTTACCATACACTCCGAGCAAGAAAAATGCCAGGACAGGCAATGTTGCGCCCGCCACCGGTATCCCACAAAAACCGCTGTATAAATCCTTCAATTCCTTTTCGCTTTTGAAATATCGAACCCACCAACATTCATATAAAACCATGGATGCAGCTGCGGCAAGAAGCCATATTTCCCATGCCGAAAGCTGATGAGGATTAAAATCCGAAAAGATCAACACCCCAACCGTCACAAAAGCTTGCCCCGTACGCTCCAATGCCGCCAATACCCTATTTTCATTGCTCGAATCATGTTTTTGCGGCTGATTCCTTGCCCATATAAGGTTTGGGATTATCAGCATCAATAAAAACACCAGCCCAACATATGAAAATCCTAAATTCCCCATTTGATTGCCTCTCTGTATAAACTGGAATTTGCAGACTACATATCAACTACTTTTCTTGCCGTATTTGCCGTTCGGATTGTAATCTTATTACTTATATTTGAACCAGCAGTCTTTGACCACCAATTCGTCTTTTGATAATCTTTACGGCTAAAAGACCAGAAAACAGCATTTTTATAGTTATACACTTTTTCATACTCATCTTTAGGGTTTCCAACCTCACCGTAGAACTCACCATAAGATAAAGTCGGAAACATAAAAATGAGATTATCATATATTTCTTTATTATCGTCGCCCCACCAATCGGGAGCGTTATTTATTATATCTTTCAACTCTTTCTGTGAAATAATGAAGATTGCTATATCCAAATCAAACTTATTTTTTATCATTGATTTTATTGTACTTGAGAG
>JAISKB010000007.1 GCA_031261085.1 Christensenellaceae bacterium | reverse complement strand
ACTTTCAGCGTATAGTGGTTTTTGGGATCAACATAAAAGGTATTGCCCTCTATCTCAAAAACATCGCAGTTTACGCCGAGGATGGTTTCGTGCTTGCTGGTTCGGAACTCTGCGATTGAGCCTCCGAATAATACCGCTCCGGGCGGCAGCGCTCTGGCAAATGCGTTCAATGGGAAAAACAGAGAGCCGCCCGGCCCATGCTCGGATGATTCGCTTCCCCGCTCATCGCCCCAGTAAAGGCTATAATAGGCATTGTCTGCGCGTTCCCACTTGAAATCATAGGGATCTCCCCAGTACCAGTCCCCGTTGTCATTACAGGAAAACGAATTTGATGAACTTGGACCGAAAAATGAAATGTACAAAGGGTTATCGTGGTAGTACTGCCCAAATTCACTTGAATGGGATATGATTTCAATTTCTTTTCCGTAGCCCGTATAATACTTCACGTCAGGCACATCCGGGGTGAGGGAATAAGGATCGCCGATATACTTAACATACAACGATTCCGGTCTTTTCCATTTCAGCAAATCCTCTCCGCTTGTTTCGGTCGCACGGACACGGACAATCGCCTTGCTTTCCGTTCCGTCAAACGTGGCGGTGATAACGCTCTCGCCCACCTTTTTCCCGGTAAACTCGACTGTCGTGCCGTCGTCGGAAACGTCAATTACTTTATCATCGGAATTGGCAAAGATTACGCCGGATTTACCCGCAAAAGGTGTCCACTCGTCCGAGCCGCCGATAAGGATGGTGTATTCAGCCGCCCAACCGTCAGCGGGTACGGACGGCTCATTGCCTCCCGGATTTACAATACCGCAAGCGGCAAGGGAAAACACCATTGCCGCCGCAAGCAGGGTTAAAATCAGTCTTTTCATAGCTTGCCGCCTTTCTTGTAAATTGAATTACGAAAGCTTGTAGACGAGGATTTGATAATGCGGTTGTTCATCTTCTTTCAATGCTTTTCCTGTAATTAAATCAACACGAACTGTATATTCGTTGATTTCCCCTTGGAAAGAGTAGCCGTATTCTTCATCTTCCATCTCACTGAGTTTTGTTACGCCCGCTGCTTCGAGTTCAGCACCGTAAGCTCTGGCCTCATCTGCTGTCCAGTCCATTTTCACGACAACTCGATCACTCTGCGGCCACGCTTGAAGAATAATCCCGTTGGGCTTTGGCACTTGTTTTGCAAATTCATCATCTGCCGGCCACTCCGCAGAGCCGCCATTGTTGCTGGGCGTGGTTTCGTTACCGCCCTGTGAAGCGGGCGGGGTTGTGTTGTTGTCCGAGGTCGCGGGTGGGGTGGATGAACCGCCGCCGTTGTTGCTGTTGCCGCCGCAAGCGGCGAGGGAGAGCGCAAGCATGAGCGCCAGCGCGAGTGCAATAATCTTTTTCATCGTGCATTCCTCCGTTTTTTAGTTATTGTGGTTTTCCTACAAAAATCGAGAGTACCTCTGATTGATAGTTAATCTCAACGCCCCATTCAGCCCCTACGATAAGGAGCTGGTAAGTTTCACCTGATTGGATTTTATAAGTTTCACCCGGCTGAATTTCGTAGGTATCAAACTCGCCCGTTTCAGCATTGTAAGCGTAAGTTTCATCCGTTTGAACGTCAGCATCCTTCCACATTGCCTTGACGCTTGATATATATGCGGTAGCGTTTTCTACCGACACATTGCGTATTTGTGCGGAAAGGCCTGTGTTTGCGATGGAACCGAAAACATACAGCGTTCCAAAATCCGGCTTAGGTATCATCTGCGTAAAAGCGTCATTTTCCCATGTGTATTCGCTTTCGTCAAGCCCTGTACTTTCATCGCTCGGTGTGCTTGTGTCATCGTCCGCAGACTGCTCCGTCGTTTGACTGCCGCCGTCCTCCGTCTGCGCGGGCGTGCTGTTACCGGCGGGCGGGGTGGACGAACCGCCGCCGCTGCTGCCGCCGCAAGCGGCGAGTGTGAGCGCAAGCATGAGCGCCAGCGCGAGTGCGAGGGTTTTCTTCATCTTGGTTATCCTCCCATAAATTTTTTCGCCCGTGTTCAGCGACGGGCGGCGCATGGTGCGTTGCCATATGCCCAAAATGCGTTATAACAGAAGCACGCCGGGCAGCCTTACCTCGCTTTGTTGTAATGCAGCATCGCCGCGCCGATGATACCGGCCTCGTTCCCCAGCTGCGCCGCGCAAATTTTGGCGTAAGAGCCAAAGAAGCACTTTGCGCGCACATCCTCGCGCAAAGGGTCGAACAAAAAATCGCCCGCGCGGCACACGCCGCCGCCTATCGCAATCACTTCCGGGTCGAGCATGTGGATAATCGAAACCACCACCGAGCCCAAGTGCCCCACATAGGCGTCAAACACCTGCTTAGCCGCCGCATCCCCCGCCTTGGCGCAGTCGATGGCCAGCTTGGCCGTCATGCGGGCAGGGTCGCCGCCGGTCTCCTTGTGCAGCATACCGGCGGGGTTGGCGCGCAGGGCGCGGTTGGCCTCCCGAATTAACGCCGTGGCCGAGCAATAGGCCTCGCTGCACCCGTGGATACCGCAGGTGCAGGGCTCCCCGCCATCCACCAGCACGGTATGCCCAACTTCTATCCCGTTGCCCCGGCCGCCGTTAAACATGCGCCCGTTCAAAATCAGGCCGCCGCCCAGGCCGGTGCCCAGCGTGAGGAGCGCCGCGGTTTGGCACCCCACAAACGCGCCCTTATGCAGCTCCCCCAGCGCGGCCGCGTTGGCATCATTGGCCAAATATACCGGGATGGCGGGGAAATGCGCCTGCATCTGCGCGCGCAGCGGCTCGCCATGGAACCCCAGGTTGTGGGCATCCAGCACCACGGCTTCCTGCGCATCCAAGCTGCCCGGCACCGCCACGCCTATGGATTGGAGCGCCTGCTCCCCTATGCCCGCTTCGGCCAAGAGGCCGCGTATTTGCGCCGCCACCGCCGCCGAAACAGCCTCGCCGCCCACGCGCATAAACGGTATGCTGGAGATAGCCACAAAGTCCAAATTATCATCCAGCAGGCCTGCGGCGATTTTGGTGCCGCCAATATCCACGCCAATCCTATACACCATTGTTCTCCCTCCCGTTATTTTCATCTTCTTGCAGCGTAAGGCTAAATTCTTTGGATGGGTTATACCCCAGCCGCTTCAGGCGGAAGTTGCGCGCCGCCACCTCCACCACTATGGCGAGGTTGCGGCCCGGGCTCACGGGTATAACCGTCCTCACAAGCTGCACGCCCAGCATATCGATGGTCGCGCCCTCCTGCTCGCCGCCAAAGCGCGTATACGCTTCTTTTCCCCGGAAATTTTCTAAATCTATCACCAAATCCATCTCTTTTTCGGGCAATACCGCGCCCACGCCATATAGGTAGCGTACATCCACAATGCCTATGCCGCGCACCTCCACCATGTGCCGGGTCGCATCCGGCGCGCGCCCTATGAGCTTATCGCCAATGCGGTTCACCTCCACCACATCATCCGCCACCAGCCGCTGCCCCGCGCGTATCAGCTCCAGCGCGGTTTCGCTTTTGCCTATGCCGCTTTCGCCGCGCAGCAGCACGCCCACGCCATAAATATCCATCAGCACGCCGTGCGTTAAAATACGCCGAGCCAGCTGGCGCTGCATAAAGCTGTCGAACGCATGGGCGGTTTCCGCCGTGCCCAGCGGGGAGCTAAGCACGGGCACGCCGGCGGCGCGGGCACAGTCGAGCAGCGCCTTGGGCGGCATAAGGCCGCGCGAGCAAAACAGGCAGGGTATATCAAACCCCATAAAGTGCTCCATACGGTCCTGCAAATCGGCCTCGGCCAGGCTATATATGTAGTACATTTCGGCATTGCCTATGAGCTGCACATTATCCGGCGTAAAGTATTCGTAATAGCCGGTAAACTGCAGGCCCGGCCGGCTGACCGCGCCCGAATGCAGGCGCGCGCTGCCGCGCCCCCGCTCCAGTATCGTAAAGCCCAGCTCCTGCGCCAAGCCCTCTACGCTCACAAAAACTTCCAATGAATTCACCCTTTCAGCAGCACGCGGTCTATCAAATATTCTATCGCCATATCGTCGCAGTTCGGCAAATGCAGGTTCGCTATATCCTTGATGGCGAACTGCGCGTTGCCTACCGCGCACCCCAGTCCCGCCCATTCGATCATTTCGGCATCCAGCGTGTTATCGCCCACCGCGACCACCTCGCCCTGCTTCACGCCCATATGCTCGGCCACCCATTGGAGCGCGCTGCCCTTGTTGGCGCCGCAATGGTTAAACTCGATAAAGCCGGGGCTGGAGCCGGATACCTTAAGCCGGCCCGCAAACCGCGCCTGCATAACGGGTATCAGCTTTTGCGCGGCCTCGGGCTGCGTTATAAACAGCACCTTGGGCACATCGCGCCACTGCTTGGTGCGCATATCCTTATCTATCACGCAGGGCACATGCAGGCGGGCCGAATACCACGCGCCCCATTCGGAGGGCGCTTCGCATATGATGGAATCCCCCTGATAGATATGCGCATGGATGCCCAGCTCCCGCGCCGTTTCCAGCGCTTCCTGCACCAGCTCGTTGGATACCTCGGTGGTATGCAGCGGCGCATCGGTGCGGCTATCCATAATGATGGCGCCGCCGTAATGGATGACGGGCCCCTGCACGCCCAGCTGCTTGCATATGGGGTAGGCGGCCTTATAGCCCCGCCCCGTCGCTATCGTCACATAAATGCCCGCATCCTGCGCGCGGCGTATGGCGGCCAGGTTGCGGGCAGGCGTTTCCATCGCCGCGGTAGGTAAAAGCGTGTCGTCCAAGTCTAAAGCCAACAGTTTATACATCATATACCTTCTTATAT
The DNA here is from genome assembly GCA_031261085.1 of Christensenellaceae bacterium. GTDB lineage: Bacteria > Bacillota > Clostridia > Christensenellales > CAG-138 > Pelethousia. The sequence continues at coordinate 91,660 of JAISKB010000007.1, read as the reverse complement.
AAAATCGATCTTTTTACAATATATCATGAGCCGACGGGCTTTTCCATATGAAAATGCGCATACACAGCCTCCGCCGCGGCACGGCTCATATCCTTGGCGGCGCACAGCGTTTCCACATCCGCCGCGCGTATGGCGTCCAGCGTGAGGAAATGATCGAACAGCGCCTTCTTGCGCTTGGGACCTATGCCCTGTATGCCATCGAGCTCGCTCATCAGCGCGTTTTTTGCGCGCAGGCTGCGGTGATAGGTGATGGCAAAGCGGTGCGCCTCATCGCGTATGCGCTGGAGCACATGCAGCGCCGGGTCGTGCAGGCCCAGCACGATGGGGTCGGGGTTATCCGGCAATATGATGCTTTCACTGCGCTCGGCCAAGCCTATGGCAGGCAGCTCCAGCCCAAAGCCCGCCAGCACCTCCAGCGCCACGTTGAGCTGCTCCCGCCCGCCATCCACCACCAGCAGGTCGGGCAGCTCCATAAATTTCACATCCCCCGCCTTGGCGCGTTCCAGCCGCCTTGTGAGCACCTCCCGCATGGCGATAAGGTCATCCCCGCCCGCCTCGGCCTTAATGCGAAACCGGCGATATTCTTTGGGCGCGGGCTTGCCCTCCACAAACACCACCATGCCGGATACCGTATCCCGCCCGCGTATGTGCGAGTTATCGTAGCACTCCATGCGGCGGGGTATTTCTTCGAGCCCGATGATGGCGCATAGGCGCAGCATGGCGCCCTCGCCGCGCTCCCATGCCCTGTGTTCCAGCTCCCGCGCCTTGCGTATGGCATCCAGCCCATTGGCGTAGGCCATATCCGCCTGCTTGCGCTTTTCGCCCCGCTGCGGGCAGAACAGGCTGGTTTTTTTACCCCGGATGTCGCTGAGCCATGTTTCTATTTCGGCCTGCTCCGCCGCATGGAGCGGATCCCGCACCACGATTTCGGCGGGTATCGCGCCCGACTCATTGTAAAACTGCTTGAGGAAGCTCGCCATCACCTCATCGGCCTCTTCATCGGCGCAGGTAATCGCAAAGCGTTCCGCCCCTATGATTTTGCCGCCCCGCACGAACAGCCCATATACGATGGCGTCGTGCTCCTCCCGCACCAGCGCAAACACATCCCGCTCCGCCCCGCCGGTGGAGATGGCCTTTTGCTTTTCGCCCAGGCTTTTCACCTGCGCGATGCGGTCACGCAAATCGGCCGCGCGCTCATATTCCATATTTTCGGCCGCGCGCTGCATATCCTCCGTAAGCCGCTCGAGTATGGGACCGGTGTAGCCCTCCAAAAAGCGGCACACGCTATCTAAAAGCGCGTGGTATTCCTCCCGCGATACCTGGCCCGAGCAGGGCGCGCAGCACTTGCCCAGATGATACATAAGGCAGGGGCGCTCCCCCCGCGCGATGGCCTTTTTTAAATCCTTTTTGCAATGCCGCACCGGGAACGCATCCCGTATGAGGTTTAACGCGGCCCGCAGCGCCAACCCCGAAAGATAGGGGCCAAAGTAGCGCGCGCCATCCTTTTTAACCCGCCGCACCACCTCGAAGCGCGGGAAATCCTGCGCCACATCCAGCCGCACATAGGGGAAGTGCTTATCATCCTTCAATAAGATGTTATATCGGGGCTGCAGCGCCTTGATGAGGTTGCTCTCCAGCGTGAGCGCTTCGGTCTCGTTGGCGGTGAGCACATATTCGAAGTCGACAATATGCCGCACCATGGCTTGCACCTTGGGCGGTTTTTCGGAATTTTGGAAATACTGCCGCACGCGGTTTTTTAGGTTGATTGCTTTCCCCACATAAATGACCTCGCCCGCGGCGTTGTACATGCGGTATATCCCGGGGGAATCCGGCAGCAATTTGATTTTTTCGGCAAGGGTTTGATTCATGCAAGTATTATAGCATAGCGGTGGGGCCAGGGCTATTTTTTCTGTTTGCGGGGGCCCTGCCCGGTGCCCGTTTCCCCATATAAAAAGCGCACCATTTTAGGCGCGCTTTAACAATGCGGCTTTGCTTCCAAAAAAGCCCTATATGGCGTAGATATTCCACAGCTCGCTCGCGTATTCGGCGATGGTGCGGTCGCTGGAGAACTTGCCCGCGCCGGCGATGTTCAGCAGGCACTTGCGCCCAAAGGCGATGCGGTCGCGGTAATCGCGGTTGGCGCGCAGCCGCGCCTCCTGATAGGGCAAAAAGTCCAGCAGCAGGTAGTAATGATCCGGCGCATGCCACGATGTGCCCTCCAGCAGGCTTTCATACAGCTCGCGGAACATGCCGTCGCCGCCATCAGGCAGCGCGCCGTTCACCAGCGTATCCACCGCGCGGCGGACGCGCGGCTCCCGGTCGTAAATATCCCGCGGGCGGTAGCTATCCTTAACGCGGGCAATATCCTCTACCCGCGCGCCGAAAATATAGTTGTTCTCCTCGCCCGCCTGCTCCACGATCTCGATGTTTGCGCCATCGAACGTGCCCAGCGTAACGGTGCCGTTGAGCATAAACTTCATATTGCCGGTGCCGCTGGCCTCGGTGCCCGCGGGGCTGATCTGCTCCGAAATATCCGCCGCGGGTATAATATGCTCGGCATACGAGCAATTGTAATTTTGCACGAACACCACCCGCATTTTATCGTGCACGGCCGGGTCGTTGTTGACCAAATTCGCCACCTCGTGCACATATTTGATAACCGCCTTGGCGCGCTTATAGCCCGGCGCCGCCTTGGCCCCAAACAAAAAGCAGGTGGGTGTAAAGTCGGTAAGGCTGCCCTCCTTGAGCGAATAGTAAATATCCATCACCGAAAACGCGTTGAGCAGCTGCCGCTTATATTCATGCATCCGCTTCACCTGCGTATCGAACAGAAAATCGGGGGGCAGCGACACGCCCTCGCGCTCGCGTACGATGGCGCTCAGCTGCGCCTTTTTTGCCTGCTTTATGGCGTTAAAGCGGGCCACGGTCGCGTTGTCCGCATGGCCGCGCAAGGCTTGAAGCCTGTCGAGGCCGGTCAAAAAGCCGCCGCCTATGGTTTGCGTGAGCAGGGCTGTAAGCTCGGGGTTGCACAGCCCCAGCCAGCGGCGCTGCGTGATGCCATTGGTCTTATTGCAAAACCGCTCGGGGTACACGGCATACCAATCGGCAAACAGGTCGTTTTTGAGTATTTCGCTGTGGAGGCGCGCCACGCCGTTTATATAGGTGCTGGCGTATACCGCCAAACGCGCCATGTGCACCTGCCCGTTTTGGGCTATCTGCATACGGTTGATGCGTTCCTCCGGGGCGCCCTTGCTGCGCAGCTCCACATTCATCCTATCGTTGATGCGGCTGATGATCTCGGTGATTTCGGGCACGACGGACCGCATCAGCTCATAATCCCATTTTTCCAGTGCCTCGCTCATGATGGTATGGTTGGTGTAGTTGAACGTGGCGCGCGCGATGTCGAACGCGGCGTCAAAATCCAGTCCCTCCAGCATAAGCAGCCGCACCAGCTCGGGTATGGATATGGTGGGGTGCGTATCGTTGAGCTGTATGGCGCAGTGCGCCGCGAAGCCGTTCATATCGCCGCCCCGCACCCGCTTATACCGGCGCAGAATATCCTGCAGGCTGGCGCTGGATAGGAAATACTGCTGCTTTAGGCGCAGCCTTTTACCCTCGTAGGTGCTGTCGTTGGGGTAAAGCACCCGGGTAATATCCTCCACCTTGTTCTTTTCACGCACGGCCAAGTCATATTCTTGATCGTTAAACAGCGCAAAGTCAAATTCCTCCACCGGCTCGCTCTGCCACAAGCGCAGCGTGCCGATGTTGCTGGTGCCATAGCCCAAAATGGGCATGTCGTAGGGGACGGCCAGCACGCTTTGATCGGCAAAGCGCACCTCCACGGTTTTATCATCCCGGCGGCGGGACCATGGGTCGCCATAGCGCTGCCAGTCATCCGCCTTTTCGACCTGGAATCCATCCTTAAACGTTTGTTTGAACAGGCCAAACTTATAGCGCAGGCCATAGCCATCCAACGGCAGGCGCAGCGTAGCCGCGCTGTCGAGGAAGCAGGCCGCCAGGCGCCCCAGCCCGCCGTTGCCCAGCGCGGCATCCTCAATATCCTCCATGGCGCTAAGGTCGGCGCCCCGCGCGCGCAGCAAACCGCGAATATCCTCTAAAATGCCCAGGCAATACAGGTTGTTGAACACCATGCGCCCCATCAGATATTCGGCGCTAAAATAGTAGGCGCGGCGCACCCTCTCGTGCGCCCGGCGGGAATGCCGCCAATCCTCCGCTATGCTGAACATCACCGCTTCGGAAAGCGCCTTATGGAGCTGTATCGTATTCGCCTCACAAAGGTCTATCTGGTAATCGTTATGCAGCTGTTCTTCCATGCGCCGCAAAATCATAGTGGGTTCCATACACTTCCCCCTCGTTAAAAATATAAACGGCGGCCGCTTTCGCCCCGGCGTCCACAGCGCACCGCAAGAAACTCAATTCCGTATAGTTTATCATAATTGATATAAAGTGACAACTTTGCGCGCTTACAACATCTTCATTGCGGTAAGCTATATATACTATATGTCGACATAAAATCCGCTTGACATATGGGGACGGCCCGACTATGATAAATTTATATTCATGCATGCAACCGTGGCAACCCGCTCTGCACGGTTTGTAAATAAGTTTTTATTTTTTTGGAGAATTGAATTATTATGGAATCCGCGCGTCGCTCCCACAAGCCCTTCGCCGATGAAATCGGCTCTGTATTTGGCGGCCTGCAGCATACTTATGCCATTTGCATGCAGCTCACGCTGGGCAAATATGGCCTGTACCCGGGCCAGCCGCAAATACTGTTTGCGCTCCGGCAGCTCAACAAGCCCACGCAAAACGAAATTGCGGACCATTTGGGCATAGGCAAGGCCTCGGCCGGCATTTCGCTGCGCAGGCTGGAATCCGGCGGTTTTGTAACGCGCATCCGCGATAAAAAAGACACCCGCTGCATACGGCTGACGCTCACCAAAAAAGGTGAGGATTATGCCCGTTGGTGTGAGATAGACTACAGCATGTTCTTCAACACCATGCTCGAATCCCTCTCCACCGATGAACAGGATGTACTGCTCGCCATGCTGCAGCGTATGGATACCAGCCTCACCTCGCTCAAAGCCCGGCTGGAGAGCTAGCTTACTTAAACACGCGCACCCTGTGCTCAAACATGCGTATGAGCGCCTCGGCCAGCTGCGCGCTGCGCCCGCCCGAAAGATCATACACCGTGATGCGTTCGGGCGATAGCCCTGCCAGCGCGTTAAGCACGTTATCGCCGGTGCAGGGGTCATATTCGATGCGGCTGTCCTTATCATCGGTTAAGATGCAGCTGCCATCGGGGTTTAGCACCACATACACATCCTTTATCTGCGGCGGCGCAAGCTGCATAAACGCCGAAAGTACATGCATCAGCTCGTTGTATTCGGCTTGCAGCAGCAGTTCCTCCGTCGCCTGCATCACGCAAAGCTCCCAATCGCGCAGCACCTCCTTCAGCCTAAAGCGCATAAAGCCCTCCAGGTTCAAGTGGTCTTCCTCGGCATAATAGGCCATCAGCATGTGCGTTACATCGGCCTGCGCGGCGGAGGGCGCATCCTCCTCGCCCTGCAGCATGGCGCGGCTTAGGCGTACCGCCTCGGGCAGCACACTGCGCTTTTCTTCCAGCGAAAGCGGCAGGTCGTTGACCATGCGCGCCATTTCAAAATGCGCCAGGTCGCGCAGCAGCAGCGCGCAAACCGCCGTACACCAGCCCTCGAGCGCGCCCTCGCCGCTAAGCTCTATGCGCACCAATCCGTTGTCGCCGCTGAGCGCGACCGGCTGCCCCGCCTGCTCCAACCGCCGTTGCAGCAGTTTTTTTATATCCACATCATATTCGTGTGTGCCCACAGAGCACAAATGCATAGGTTGGAATCTCCTTCAGGTTTTATGGCAGAATATGCGGTTTAAAGCAATTGCGTTCGCTTTCATCCCGCGCCTGATTGTAGTATGCCGATGCAACCCGTTGTTTTTGCCCTGTAATATTTGCCACTGCCCAAAAAATCTGTCGTTACATAATATATTCTAATATTCTTTAACAATACTTGACAGATTTCGCGCCTTATTATATAATTGCTTTGTTCTTTTTTATGCCTTTGCGAGGTGTATACCATATTTGTTATCCGATTTTGTCCGTCCTTTGAATTTCTTGGGGCGGGCATATTTATGTGGGTTTAAGGTTTGGTTATTCCTTAAACCCTTCCCAAAAAGCTGCGCCGCTTCAAAATATTAAAGCAGCTTATAAATCAAGCTTTCGTCGATACCACGTTTCAAAGCCCGTGACCCTTGCCAAGGGCACCCACGCCATATGTATGGAGGATAGTTTTCCTGCCTGTTCCAGCTTAAGCACCTGTAGTAGGGATATATTCGCTTCTTCATTCTCGTGGGCCTGCGCGTAGCAGAAGGCAAGCAACATCAAGGCGCCCGCATTTTCGTCTATGCCGGGCCAATTTTTTAACTTGTCAGCAATACACCGTAAAAAGGAATTATAATGCATAGACGGCCCTTTGGGCCCCAACTTAGAGATGTTTTGTATAAATCTTCTTGACGCTGCCGCAATATCATCCGCTGTTATAATGTCATATAAAGCTTTTAAATCCGCATCAAGTGCGCTATTGGGGTTCTCATCCCGAAATGCTTTCGTGTAACTTGCCCATCCAACATAATGATAGTCTGAGGCAAAAAAAGAATCGATTGGCTGCCCCACTGCATCCAAATCTACATTGAGTAAATGAAGGCTTCTTAAAAAGCCGCTATCAGTGCTTTTCATTCTCGTGCCTCCACGATATATAAGTTCATCTTTAGAACTTATTATAGCACATTCTGCATATAGAATCAACCAATAGTTGTTCATCTTTAGAACCAACAGGACTGGAGCATACTAAATAGCGTGAAAATATATTGGGACGGGAAATCAAAAAATATCATAGGCTCGCATGTAAGAAGGTTGCGCAAAGCTAAGACGCCGCCTTGGACGCAGCTGCAGCTGGCGGTAAAATTGCAACTGGCCGGATGCGAAATAGACAGAATAACCATTGTTCGTATCGAAAATGGTTCGCGGTTTGTGCCCGATTATGAAGTAAAAGCAATTGCGCGCGCGCTTGGCGTTACGCCAAACGATTTATTGAACGGCAATTGATTGTTTTCCCCACAAAAAAGCGCGCCCAAGGGCGCGCTTTTAATATTACACGAATATAGCCTTATTTTTTGGCCGCCAGGCGTTTGTGCATGGTGTTCTCCACCGCGTTGATGATATTTTCGTACCCGGTGCAGCGGCACAGGTGGCCCGAAAGCAGCTTGCGCAGCTCATCGCGGGTATATTCCTTGCCGGTTTCCAATATTTCTACGGCGGTCATAATGAAGCCGGGGGTGCAGAAGCCGCATTGCACGGCGGTTTCATCGATGAACGCCTGCTGAATATCGGAAAGCTCACCGTTGGGACCCAGCAACCCCTCGAGCGTGCGTATGTTTTTACCCTCCGCCCATACCGCAAGGTAAATGCAGCTGTTGAAGCATTCGCCGTCTATCAGCACGTTGCACGCGCCGCACTCCCCCACCTCGCAGCCTTTTTTAACCGAGGTGAGCCGGTAGTCGTTGCGCAGCATATCGGTAAGGGACGCGCGCACATCCACCATGGTTTGCACGGGCCTGCCGTTGATCGTACATTTAACCAGCTTATATTGTACTTCGTGCATCACACTACACCTCCCGAAAGCCGTATGGTTTCGCGCAGGGCGCGCTTGGATAGCTCCTGTGCCAGGTGCAGGCGGAATTCCCTGCTGGCGCGCCAGCTGTTGCGCGGGTTTACATCCCCCAGCGCCGCCTCGCCAAAGCCCTGTATGGTCTCTTCGAGGGCGGGCTTACCTTTGGCAAACGCCTCGGCGGCAGGCGCGCGCATGGGCACCGGCCCGGCCACGCCATAGGCCATGCGTACATCCTCTATCGTTTTTTTATCGGCGCTGAGCTTCACGTTTACCGAGCAGCCGGTGGTGGCGATATCCATCGCGTTGCGCATGGCATATTTGATATAGTGCCCCTTGTAGCCCTGATACTTCTGCAGGGGAACCAATATTGCGGTTTGAAGCTCCCCGGGGCGGAGCGAAACCCGCCCGGCCCCCACATACCATTCGGCAATGGGGATGAGCCGGACGCCCTCGGGCCCCTCCACCTGCATCACCGCATCGTAGGCAACCAGGGTAGATCCGCTATCCGCACTGGTGACGCCATTGCAGGTGTTGCCGCCAATGGTGCCTATATTGCGAACCTGCGGGCCGCCCACCATATCCACCGCTTCACCCAGCACGTTTAGGTGCTGCCGGATGATGGGGCTTTGTGTGATATGCGAAAAGCTGGTCAGCGAGCCAATGCGGATGGTTCCGTCGGCATCCAACGATACGCCGCGCAGCGCATCCAACCTATATATGCTCACCAGTTCTTTACCGGCAAGCTTGCCCTCGCGCATTTGCACCAGCACATCGCTGCCCCCCGCCAACACCTTGGCTTCGGGGTGCGCCTGCAGCAGTTCAACGGCGTGCTTTACGCTGGTAGCCTCGTATAATGCTTTGATGTCATACATAAAGCGGGTTCCTCCTTATAGCAAGCCTTCCTCTTTGAACTGGGCAAAGAGGGTGTGCGGGTTGAGCGGCAGCGTGTTGACGGCAACGCCCGTGGCGTGCAATATCGCGTTGCGCAGGGCGGGCGCGCCCGGCACAGCCGGGGGTTCGCCCAAGGATTTGGTGCCATAGGCGCTGGTGGGCTCAAAGTTTTCTACAAAGCGCGCCACTAGGTCGGGGTGATCCATCGTGGTGGAAAGCTTGTAATCGAGCAGGTTATCGTTGAGCGTTTTGCCGGTCTTTTCATCGAAGAGCAGCTGCTCGCTCATGCCAAAGCCTATGCCCATGCTCATGCCGCCGTGCACCTGCGCCTCGGCCAGCGCGGGGTTGATGAGCCGCCCGCAGTCGTGCACGTTGATGATGTTGAGGATGCGCACCTTGCACAGGGGTATATCCACCTCTACCTCGGCAAAGCCGCAGCCAAAGGAATAGGCGTTGTTTTTGATTTGGTAGGTGCTCTCGGAGGTGATGTGCTGGCTGTGCGTCAGGCTGTAAATGGCCTCGGTCGCCAAGTCCCCCAGCGTCATGAGCACGCGCCCATCCGTGGTGCGCAGTATGTTTCCATCCACGATGTCGATATCGAAGGGGGCTACACGGGTCATTTCGGAGGCGTATTGCTGTATGCGCTGCTTCATCAGCAGCGCGGTTTGCCGTATGGCGAAGCCGCCCACATAGGTTTGGCGCGAAGCATAGGAGCCCAGGCCAAACGGCGTGAGGTCGGTATCCTGCGAGGATATGATGTGTACCTGCTCCACCGGGATGCCCAGCGTTTCGGCCGCCATCTGCGCAAAGGCGGTATCCGAGCCCTGGCCGATCTCCGTCTCGCCCATCTGCAGCTGTATGGAGCCATCCTGATTGAGCACCATGCGGCAGGAGCTTGTTTCCAGGCTGATGGGCCACACAGCGGTGTTATACCAAAATATCGCCATGCCTATGCCGCGGCGCACGGGGCCGGTATCCTTTGCGTATTCCTCGCGCTTGCGGTCGTAGTCGATATATTCTTTGCCCTTTTCGATGCACTGACCCAGGCTGTCTACATAATTTTCATTTTTACTGAAGCCATCCACATAGCCCACCGGCATCATGTTTTTGCGCCGGAATTCGATGGGATCCATTTGGAGTACGCGGCAGATATCGTCGATGTGGCTCTCGTTGGCAAACATGGCCTGCGGTATGCCGTAGCCGCGCATGGCGCCCGCCACCGGCCTGTTGGTAAACACCGAATAGGCGTCGCATTCCAGGTTATCACACGGGTAAAGCTGCGGGAAGGCGCCCATGCCCTTTGCCGCGATGCCGTGCCCGTGCGAGGCATACGCGCCCTGATTGGAGAAGCACTCCAGCTTGCGGGCCGCAAAGCTGCCATCGGGCCTAAGGTAGCTGATGATGTGGCTGCGTATGCCGTGCCGCACCCTGTTGGAAACGAAGGTTTCTTCGCGGCTGACATCCAGCTTTACGCAGCGGCCGCCCACCTGCGTGCACAAAAAGGCGCACAGCGGCTCATAGAGCGCATCCTGCTTGTTGCCAAACCCGCCGCCGATATACGGCTTTATGATGCGCACATCCCCCCAGGGTATGCCCAGCGCCTGCCCCACAATGCGCCGCACGATATGCGGTATTTGCGTGGAAGCCACCACGGTGATGCGCTGGCCCTCCTGATAGGCGTAAGAGATATTGTTTTCGATATGGCAGTGCTGCACGGTGGGGGTTTCGTACCAGCCCTCTACCTTGATGAGCCCGGGCTCCTTTATGGCCGCCTCATAATCCCCTTTGCGTATGTTGGTATGCCCCAATATGTTGTTTGGGTATGCCTCATGCAGCAGCGGCGCATCCGGCTCCATAGCCCTTTGCGCATCCAGCACGAAGGGAAGCTCTTCGTATTCGACCTGTATCGCGCGCACCGCCTGGCTGGCCGCCACCTCGTTTTCGGCAATGACCGCCGCCACATCGTCGCCATAAAAGCGCACATGCTGGGTAAGCAGCACCCTATCCTGTACGTCCTGATGGTGCGGGTCGGTGCTCCACGGGTGCCCCGCCGTGGGGAACCGATAGGGCGGCACATCGAAGCAGGTCACGATTTTGACCACACCCTCTATCGCTTCGGCCGCGCTGGTGTCTATTTTTTTTACGATGCCGTGTGCGATGTTGGAATGCAATATTTTAGCCACCAGCACGCACTTATCCGCAAGGTCATCGGTATATTTTGCCCGGCCTGTTACTTTATCCAGCGCGTCTACGCGCCTTATGCTCTCCCCTACACTCATATGAGCACCTCCTATTGTTCGATAAATCGCATCGTCGTTACGTCGAATAGCCCCACATCCGTCAGCCGTATGGCGGGTATAACGGGCAGGGATAAAAAGCTCAGCGTGATCAGCGGGTCGCTCTGCCCGCCGCAGCCCAGGCTGTGCGCCGCGCTCAGCAGCGCCTGCTGGCGGGCCAGCACATCCTCTATGGGGGCGTCGCTCATAAGGCCCGCAATGGGCAGGGGCAGCCGGGCCAGCACCACGCCGTTACCCACCACGCAATAGCCGCCGCCGCACTCGCGCAGCGCCTCTATGGCCATGAGCATATCGCGGTCGTTATCCCCCGCCACGACCACATTGTGGCTATCGTGCGCCACGGTGGAGGCTATGGCGCCCTGCCGTATATGCAGCCCCTCCACAATGCCAAGGCCAATGTTGCCGGTGTTGTGATGGCGCTCCAGCACGGCCAGCTTGTTTAGGTTTGCATTCGCCACAAAGCAGCCGTTCTCCACCCGAACCTCCCGGCGCAGGCGCTGTGTGACCAGCTGACCTTCGATCAGCCCTATGACCGGCATGGTTTCTTTGGCGCGCAGACGCAGGTTTTCTTCGAACAGGCGCGGCAGATGCACGCTGTTGTACACCGATTGAGGCAGCAGCGGCATGGTCCGTTCAAAATCGGCATAGAGCTTGCCGAAGCGGCTGAACACCTTGAGCGCCTTAAACTCCTTTAAATCCTCAAACAGCACCATTTCGCCCTTGTAGCCGGGGGCGATGGCGCCTATGTCCTTTAGCCCATATGCGCGCGCCGCGTTGTAGCTCGCCATGCGCACGGCCTCGATCGGGTCCATACCGCAGGCCACGGCCAGCCGCGCCGCGCTGTTGATATGCCCATCCGTGCGGATGTGCTCCAAATGCTTATCGTCGGTGCAGAACATCATGTTATCGGTGGGCAGCTTGTTCTTTATGATATCCCGCAGCAGGTCGTCTATGCCGTTGGCCGCGGAGCCCAGGCGTATGAGTATACGCATGCCGGTGCGCAGCTTTTCGAGCACCTCGCTATAGTTGGAGCATTCGTGATCGGTCGAAGGGCCCGCCACGCGGTAGGCGTTTAGCTCCAGCCCCGAAAGCAGCGGCGCATGCCCATCGATGGGGCGGTCGTCGAACAGGTGCAGCTTATCGAGCATCTCCTTGGTGCCGTGCACGGTGGAAACATAGTCCATCACCTCGCCCAGGCCCAGTATGCGGCTTTTATGGATGAACTGCTCCATATCCTCCGCCACCAACTCCGCCCCGCTGTGCTCAAACGGCGTGCAGGGCACGCAGCTGGGCATCATGAGCAGCACGCGCAGCGGCAGATCCTCGGTCATTTTATACATGGCGCGTATGCCATCCACCCCGCAAACATTGGCAATCTCATGCGGGTCGGCGATTACGGTGGTGGTGCCGTGCGGCAATACCGTGCGCGCAAACGTGGCGGGTATTACCATGGACGATTCGATATGCATGTGCGCATCGATGAAGCCGGGACACAAATAGGCCCCCTGCGCGTCGATTTCGTTGGCACAGCTATAGGAACCTACGCCGATGATGGTATCTTCATATAACGCTACATCGGATAGGATAATCTCCCGTGTAAACACGTTTACAACCCGGGCATTTTTGATGACCAGCGTAGCTTCGCCCGTGAGCGCGGCATGGATCAGCTCATGTTGCTTCATGTAAAACCATATCCTCCTTCGCTATACTCTTTTTGCTATACTTCTTTTTTGTTTTTTATAGTAGCTTACCCTAGCTTTATTATAGCAGATATATGCCTTGGCAGATATACGTTGACACGCACAAAAGCAAAGAATCTTAAAAAATTTTAGCAACGTACAATCATTATTAGCTTGTTTTCTGTAGTATAACACAGCGGCAAACAGATAGTAACCCCTCTGCAATAAAATATATAGTTTGCATTATACTACTTATAACATAACGGCGGCGCGGCCGCACAAAGCCGCGCAAATGTGAATTTACGGATAAAAGTTGCAAAATGGCGGCCCGAATGATAAAATTAAAACAGTACAAGTATTGCTCATATAGTTCCATGGTTACAGCATGGATGTTTCTACGGGCTGCTTATCGGCCCACTATGAGCGCTGTGCATGGCTATGTGCGCAGGCGCTTATTTTTGTTGTCGGAGGTTTTATCATGTCTTCCATATTAATCAAAAACGGTGTCGTCATAAACGCCTCGGGCCGTGCCCGGCAAGATGTTTTAATCGAGGGCGACAAAATTGCCGCCGTGGGCCAAAGCTTAACCGCGCCCGGCGCAGAGATGTTGGATGCGGAGGGCTGCTTTGTGCTGCCCGGGTTTATCGATACGCACACGCATTTCGGCCTGGAGGTTGGCGGCGCGATAACCGCCGACAATTTCGCATCCGGCTCCAAGGCGGCGGCGCTGGGCGGCACCACCTGCGTGCTGGATTTTGCCACCCAGGCGCCGGGCGGCTCCCTGCAGCAGGCGCTGCAAAATTGGCACGCGCAGGCGCAGGGCGCCAGCTGCAACTATGGCTTCCACATGGCCATTGCCCACTGGGATGAAGACGTGCGGCAAGAATTACCCACCATGGTGGAGCAAGGCGTAACCTCGTTTAAAATGTACATGGTATATGACGGGCTGAAGGTGGATGACGGCCAAATATACAGCGCGCTGCAGGAAACCGCAAAGCTGGACACGCTCGTTGGCGTGCATTGTGAAAATTGGGAGGTGCTCCTGCGCCGCATACGCGAGGTGCAGCTAAGCGGCATCACCGGCCCCGAAGGGCACCCGCTATCCCGCCCCAATGCCGTGGAGGCCGAGGCGGTCGCCCGATTGATGCGCATTGCTGAGCTGGCGCAAGCGCCCTGCTATGTGGTGCATCTTTCTACCGCCGAAGGCCTGGAAGAGGCGCTGCGCGCCCGCGCCCGCGGGCAAAAGGTGTTTTTGGAGACCTGCCCGCAATACCTGCTGCTGACCGATGCGCGCTATGGCGATGCGGACGGCGCCAAGTTCGTCATGAGCCCGCCGCTGCGCAAGGCCGTGGATACCGAGGCGCTGTGGCAGGCGCTGCAGAGCGGCCAAATCAACACCATCGGCACGGATCATTGCTCCTTCACGATGGCGCAAAAAAACAAGTTTGTGCAGGATTTTTCAAAAATTCCAAACGGCGCCGCCGGCGTACAGCACCGCGGCCAGCTGCTTTATACCTATGGCGTGTGCGAAGGCCGCATCACGCTCGAACAGATGGTGGCGCTGCTGAGCGCCAACGCGGCAAAGCTGTTTGGCATGCCCGATTATGGCGAAATCGCGCCCGGCAAGGCCGCCGATGTCGTAATTTGGGACCCTGCTTACGAAGGATGTATTACCGACACCAACACCGCACATAATTGTGATAACTCCCCTTATGCCGGCTTTATCGTAAAGGGACGCGCAAAGGATGTGCTGCTGCATGGCGAGCTCGCCGTACAGGGTGGCTCTTTCAAGCAAGCCGGCCTGGGGAAATACATTCACAGAAGCAGGTGTGATTTCGATTGAAGAGAAAACAAAAACTGGGCTGCGTGCTGATGGCGGCAGGCAACGGCGTGCGCTTTGGCGAGAACAAATTGCTGGCCGACTATGACGACAGGTCGCTCATCGAGCACGCGTTGGCCGCTATACCGGCGGATGCGTTTAAAACCGTGGTGGTCGTGAGCCAATACGATTCCATTTTGCAGCTGGCGCAAGGCTATGGCTTTACCGCCCTGCGCAATGAAAAGCCCGAGGATGGAATCAGCCACACCATCGCGCTGGGGCTGGATGCGCTCGAGGGCGTGGACGCCGCCATGTTCATGGTGGCCGACCAGCCGCTTTTGCAGCAGAGCAGCGTGCAGGCGCAAATCGAGTTTTATCACCATGCCAAGCCCGGGCATATCGTGGCCATGGGCTATGGCAAGCGCCGCGGCAACCCCGCGATATTCCCAAAATCCTTTTTTGGCGAGCTGCGCGCGCTCTCGCAGGAAAGCGGCGGCAGCGCCGTAATCTGCGCGCATGAGGATAGGCTGCTGCTGTACCAAATCGGCAGCGAGCTGGAGCTGCGCGATGTGGATAACAAGCAGGAGCTGGAAAAGCTAAAAGAGGAAACCGCCGAGCCATTTTAATTCACCTAACAGGCAAATGCCCTAAAAGGAGGATATAAGCGATGCAAGGCCTTTACGCAATCGAGGGCAACCTCGCGTTTGCGCCCGCGCTGGGCGAGCTCACCACCATACCCCGCGGGTATATCATCGTGGAGGACGGCATTGTGCGGGATGTGTGCAAAAGGCTGCCTTCTGGCCTTAGCCCAGAGGTTATCAGCTATGGCGACGCCATCATCACGCCCTCCTTTTGCGATTTGCACCTGCACGCGCCGCAGTTCCCCATGCTGGGCACGGGTATGGACTTGCAGCTGCTCGAGTGGCTTAGCACCTATACCTTCCCGCTGGAAGCGCGCTTTGTGGATACCGCCTATGCGCAGCGCGTATACCGCAAGCTGGCGCGCGCGCTGGTGCGGCGGGGCACCACCCGCGTATGCATGTTTTCGAGCATACACCGTGAGGCCACGCTCGTGCTGATGCGGGAGCTCGAACGCGCCGGCATAACCGGGTATGTGGGCAAGGTGAATATGGACCGCAACGGCCCAAAGGATGTGCTGGAAAGCACCGAGCAATCCGTTGAGGAAACGCGGCGCTTTTTAGACGAGTGCGGCCAATACGCGCACCTAAAGCCCCTGCTGACCCCCCGCTTTGTACCCAGTTGCACCGATGCGCTGATGCAGCAGCTGGGCGACATCGCCAGGGAATACCCCGATGTGCGCATACAAAGCCATCTTTCCGAAAATATGGAGGAAATCGCCTGGGTAAAGGAGCTTTCCCCCGATTGCGCGCAATATTGGCAGGTATACGAAAAGTTTGGCCTGTTTAAACCGCATACGCTCATGGCGCACTGCGTGTATTCCGACGAAGCCGAGCGCGCCGCCATGAAGCGGGCGGGCGTTTGGGTGGTGCATTGCCCGGATTCCAACACCAATGTGGCCAGCGGCATCGCGCCAATCCGCAAGATGCTGCAGGAGGGCATGCAGGTGGCGATGGGCAGCGATATCGCGGGCGGCGCCAAGCTCTCCATGACCGATGTGGCCGCCGAGGCCATCCGCGTTTCGAAGCTGCGCTGGCTGTTCAGCGATAAAAAAGAGGATTTTCTTACCGTAGCCGAGGCTTTTTACCTCATCACCACCGCGGGGCAGGCCTACTTTGGCGCACAACCCGGCTTTGGCGAGGGGGAACCGCTGCACGCCGTGGTGTTTGACGACAGCCGGTTTGTGCACGAACCCAAAAAATCCTTGCAGGAGCGGCTGGAACGGCTTATCTACCTTTCGAATCCCTCCGACATCATCGCGGTGTACAGCGAGGGCAAAAAGGCAGCGCTGTAGGGTGAAGCCATAAATAAAAGGATTGCCGCAACCAGTGTGACAACCCTTTTATTAATTATGTTTTAGGCCTGCTTATTCTCTTCTTGTAGTTCTCCAAACAGAATTTTCAGATAATCTCTTCGGCCATATAAGATTCGATCCACAAAAACAACATCCTCCGTTATGCGGTAAAACGCAAGATAATGGCCGCATATAAGATAGCGGTAATCATCCAAGCCCTCATAACGTATGGAAAGCGGCGCACCCATCTGCGGAAAGGCGACAAGTTTGTCAATGGCATCCTGAATTTTACCCACCATATTCAGCGCGGCAGACGGGTTTTTCAATTCCTCCGCTATATAGTCATCTATTTGCTCCAAATCCCGGAGGGCAACTTTGGAGTATCGAAGCTTAACCACGATGCCGCGCTTCAAGCTGCGCTCTTACCTCATCGGCGGGAATCCAACCATCTTTTTCGCCGGAATGCCGCCCTTCGTCCAAATCGGATTGAAGCTTGCGCCAAGCCAGCATTTTTTCGTATTCTTTGTATTCGTCAATATCCAATACCGCATAGCGTCCATGCCCGTTCTTCGTAAGGAAGACGGGGGAACCGATGGCAACATCGCGCAGTACCTCTCCATAGTTTCGCAAATCGGAAACCGGCTTAATATTGGGCATATGAGCACCACCTTTCTTGTTGCTATTATTATGCCCTAATTCATCGTAAAATACAACGACTAATTTCACAGCCTATTATTACGTCCCGGTTACGGCGCAGCCGCAAAAAGGCCCCCTCCCGTTGGGAGGGGGCCAAGGAGCAGGCAAACCGCCCCTATTTCCCCATCAGTTTTACCATGACCGCCTTTTGCGCGTGCAAGCGGTTTTCGGCCTCGTCGAATATCTCTTCGGCGTGCGCCTCAAACACCTTTTCGGTAATCTCCTCCTCGCGGTGCGCGGGCAGGCAGTGCTGCACCATGCAGCCGGGGTTGGCCGCCGCCATCACGGCATCGTTCACCTGATAAACGCCTTCGAAGGCCTTGCGGCGCTGCACCGCGGCCTCCTCCTGGCCCATGGAGGCCCACACATCGGTAAATATCACATCCGCGCCCGCCGCGGCGGTGAGCGCATCGTTGGTATGGGTAAACTGCCCGCTCTTTTGCGCCCACGCCATAACGTCGGCATTCGGCTCAAAGCCCGTGGGCGTGGCCACCGCCACCCGCATGCCGGTTTTTATGCCGCCTACGATGAGGGAATTGGCCACGTTGTTGCCATCGCCAATAAAGCACATCTTAAGCCCCGATAGGCTCCCCTTGTGTTCCCGCACGGTCATAAGATCGGCCAGCACCTGGCAGGGGTGACAATAATCCGTAAGCCCGTTGATGATGGGGATGCTGCCGTACTTGGCCAAGTCATCCACCTCCTGCTGGGCGAATGTGCGTATCATGATGCCGTTGAGATAGCGTGAAAGCACCCGCGCGGTATCCTGCACCGGCTCGCCGCGGCCTATTTGCAGATCGCGGGAGCTAAGGAACAGCGCGTTGCCGCCCAGCTGGTACATGCCGGTTTCGAAGGATACACGGGTGCGCGTGGAGGATTTTTGGAATATCATCCCCAGCGTTTGCCCCTCTAAATGCTTGTGCGCGATGCCGTGCTTCTGCTCATATTTGAGCTGGTCGGCCAGGTTGAGGATGTCGATGATCTGCTCGCCTGTCAGATCGCCTAGTTTGAGTAAGTGCTTCATTGTGCGAGAACCTCCTTTAATACTTCAACAGCTTTTTGTAATAATTCCATAGGGATGTTGAGCGAGGGCAGCAAGCGGATCTTATCCTTGGCGGTTAACACCAGCACGCCCTTGTCGCGGCATTGCGCCACCACGTCCTTTGCATCCTTATCTACCTTGATTCCCAGCATCAGGCCCATGCCCGTTACCGCTTGCACGCCGGGGCTGCCCATAAGCGCTTGCTTAATATACGCGCCCTTTTCGGCCACCGACTCCATCAGCGCATCGTCTATGCGGCGCACCACGCTCACGCCGCCCGCGGCGCACACCGGGTTGCCGCCATAGGTGGAGCCATGCGTGCCCGCCGTAAGCACATCCTTGGTCTTTTCGCCAAACAGCGTGGCCCCCATGGGCAGGCCGCCGGCTATCGCCTTGGCCGTGCTCACGATATCCGGCTGTATGCCAAAGTGCATATACGAAAAATACTTGCCGGTACGGCCGTTGCCCGCCTGCACCTCATCTACGATGAGCAGTACATCCAGCTTTTGGCACAGCGCGTATACCGCCTGCACATAGGCTGTATCCAGCACATGCACGCCGCCCTCGCCCTGTATCATTTCCATCATGACGGCGGCCACGCCCCCCGCCTTTAGGACCTGTTCCATCGCCGCCAAATCATCGGCCGGCACATATACAAACCCCGGCGTAAACGGGCCGAAGTGCGCGTGCAGCGACTCCTGCCCCGTGGCCGTGAGGGTGGTAAGCGTGCGGCCATGGAAGCTGTTGAGCAGCGTAACGATGGTGGAACGCCCCTCGCCATATTTATCGTGCGAATACTTGCGCGCGCACTTGATGGCGCATTCGTTGGCCTCCGCGCCGGAATTGCCGAAGAATACCTGCTGCATGCCGCCCTTTTGGCACAGGAGCTGCGCAAGCTCCGCCTGCGGCGCGGTGTAATAATAGTTGGAGGCATGCTGCAGCTTTAGCACCTGCTCAATAACGGCCTGCTGCCATGCTTCATCGGCCACGCCCAGCGCGTTTACGGCAATGCCGCTGCCCAGGTCGATATATTCGTTGCCCTGCGCATCGTATACCAGCGAGCCCTTGCCGCGCACCAGCTCGAGCGGCGTGCGGCTATAGGTAGGGGCGATGTAGGCTTGCGTAAGTTGTTTAACATCCATAATGACTGCCTCTCTTCTTTCTAATTAGATGAACAATGACTGCCTCTCTTCTTTCTAATTAAATGAACATGGTGCCTATGCCCTCATCGGTCAGCGTTTCCATCAAAATCGCATGGGGCAGGCGGCCATCGATAATAAACACCTTCTTCACCCCGCGCCGGATGGCCTCTATACAGCAATCCACCTTGGGTATCATACCGCCCGAAATCACGCCCTGGTGTATGAGCTGCGGCGCCTCGCTCACGTTTACGCGGGGTATCAGCGATGTCGGGTCGTCCTTATCCATAAGGAGCCCGGCTATATCCGTCATATTGATAAGGCTCTCGGCCTTGAGCGTGCCCGCTATGCGCGCCGCCGCCGTATCCGCATTGATGTTGTATACGCTGCCCTCACCATCGCACCCCAGCGTGGCCACCACCGGTATATACCCCATGGCCAGCACATTGAGTATCGGCTGCGGGTCCACATCCTGTATATCCCCCACGAAGCCATATTTTTCTTTATTGAGGGCCGTCACCTTTATCATGTGGCCATCCAGCCCGCACAGGCCTATCGCCTTGCCGCCTATGCCGCCTATGCGGTTGACCAGCTCCTTGTTGATTTTGCCGGCCAGCACCATTTGCACCACATCGGCGGTTTCGGCATCGGTCACCCGCAAGCCATCCAAAAATTCGCTCTTTTTGCCCATGGCCGTGAGCGTATCGGATATTTCGGGCCCGCCGCCATGCACCAGAACCACCTTGATGCCGATGAGCGAAAGCAGCACGATGTCGTTCATCACCGCGGCCTTGAGCTCATCGTTGAGCATGGCGTTGCCGCCGTACTTTACCACGATGATTTTGTTGTAATACTTTTGTATGTAGGGCAGCGCGTGTACCAGTACCTCCGCCCGCTGCGCGTTTTCGAGCATAGATTGCGTCATGTGCGGTAATCTCCATTTATCTTCACATAGTCATAGGTCAAGTCGCAGCCCCAGGCCGTGGCCGAAGCGGCGCCGCTGTGGAGCGCGATTCGCACCTCGATTTCGCCCTGTGAAAGCACGGCCTTGGCGAGCTCCTCGCTAAATTCTACACCCGCGCCCTGCCTGCACACCTCCACACTGCCGGCTTTGGATACAAACCGCACGTCCACCTTGTGCACATCCACATCTGCCCCGCTGTAGCCTATGGCGCACAGCACGCGCCCCCAGTTGGCGTCCGCGCCAAACATGGCCGCCTTCACCAGGTTGGAGCAGATCACGCTCTTGGCCGCCAGCTTGGCGGAAGCGGCATCCCTGGCGCCCTCCACCCGGCATTCTATCAGCTTGGTGGCGCCCTCGCCATCCCGGGCTATCTCCCGGCACAGGTATTCGGTTATTGCGTGCAGCGCCTCGCAAAAGGCGAGGTAATCCGCCCCGACCTCGGCGATGGGCGCATTGCCCGCCGCGCCGTTCGCCAGCACCGATACCATATCGTTGGTGGAGGTATCGCCATCGATGCTGACCATGTTAAACGTATCCTTCACGTTTTCTTGCAGCGCGCGGTGGAGCAGGGCCGGGGTTATGGCCGCGTCGGTGGTGATAAACACCAGCATGGTCGCCATGTTGGGGTGTATCATACCGCTGCCCTTGGCTATGCCGCCCATATGGCAGGCCTTGCCGCCCGCTGTAAACGCAACCGCCACTTCCTTTTTGCGGGTATCGGTGGTTAAAATAGCCACGGCCGCATCCTCGCTGTTGTCGCCCAGCGCGGCAAACAGAGGCCCCATGCCCGCCGCAATGGGTCCTAGCGGCAACGGCTGGCCTATCACGCCGGTGGAGGCGATGATTACATCCTGCGCGCTTATGCCTGCCGCATCCGCAAGCAGGCCGCACATGGCCTCGGCCACCTCCACGCCATCGGCGTTGCAGGTGTTGGCATAGCCGCTGTTGCACAGCACAGCCCGCGCGACGCCGTTTTGTATATGCGCCTGCGTCACCGCTATGGGCGCGCCCTGCACCAAATTGGTGGTATATACGCAGGCGGCGCTGGCCGGCCTATCGCTTAAAATCAGCGCAAGGTCTTTTTTAACCTTGTTTTTGCGTATGCCGCAGTGTACACCGCTGGCCGTAAAGCCCTGCGCCGCGCACACGCCGCCCTGTATCCTATCCATAAAACAAACCCTCCTACAGTGTTAAGCCGGTGGTTTCATTGAGCCCCAGCATAATATTCATGCATTGTATGGCCGCGCCCGAAGCGCCCTTGCCCAGGTTGTCGAACCGCGCGTGCACCAGCATGCGCTCCTGGTTGCCAGTAACCAAAATTTGCAGGCTATCCTTGCCGGATAGCGCGTTGGCCGCGATAAAGCCGTCTTCGCTTTGCTCCGCCCCCATGGGGAGCGCCTGTATGACGGGGCTGCCCGCATAATGCGCAGCATAGGCCGTCTGCAGTTCCTTTGGCGTAAAGCGCTTTTTTAGCTGCGCCGCGTGCAGGGGTATGGTTACCGCCATGCCGCAGGGGAAGCTCCCCACCATGGGCAAAAACGCGGGCGGGTTGCTTAAACCGCTGAGTGCCTGCATTTCGGGCAGGTGCTTGTGCGCCTGACCCAGCGCATATTGCCGGGGCGCGGCATATTCGGCCGCGCGGTTTATCGCCTCATATTCGGCAATCATCTTTTTGCCGCCGCCGGTATAGCCCGTGACGGAGGTGGCGCAAAGCAGCGCATCCTTGGGCAGTATGCCGCAGGCCACCAGCGGATATGTCAGCGCGAGGAACCCGCTGGCGTGGCAGCCCGGCACCGCCGTGCGCCCGCCGCTTTGTATCGCCGCCCTATGCGCGGCCGAAAGCTCGGGGAAGCCATAGCTCCAGCCCGCGGCTACCCGGTGCGCGGTGGAGGTATCCAGCAGGCGCACATGGCTGCCCGCCGCCAGCGCCACCGCCTCTTTGGCCGCCGCATCCGGCAGGCACAAAAATGCGATATCCGCCCGCTTGAGCAAGCTGGCGCGCGCATCGTCATCCTTGCGATATGCCTCCTCGATGGTCAGCAGCTCCACGGCGGGATGCGCCGCGAGCCGTTCGTGTATCCGCAGGCCGGTCGTGCCCTGATTGCCGTCAATAAACACCTTTACCATGCCGCAATCCGCTCCTTTACATAGGCCAGCTGCATATACACCTGCTCCGGCGCGGCGCCGCCCAGGCTGTTGCGCCGAAGCACACAGTTGGAAAGCTCGATTGCGGCATACACATCCTGCTCAAACAGGGCGCTGAATTGCTGATATTCCGCCAAGGTCATGGTCTCCAGCGTTTTGCCCTGCGCTATGCAGTAGGCGACGATTTCCCCCGTGGCCTTATATGCGCTGCGGAAGGGCAGGCCCTTTTTTGCCAAATAATCGGCGCAATCGGTGGCGTTGATAAAGCCGCCCGCCGCCGCCTTGCGCATGTTTTCGGGCCTCACCCGCATGGTGGCCACCATGGGTGCCGCCATGCCAAGGCAGGCCTTCACGGTATCCACCGCGTCGAATATAGCCTCTTTATCCTCTTGCATATCTTTATTATAGGCCAGCGGCAGCCCCTTAAGCAGGGTCAACAGCGCCAAGAGGTCGCCGTATACCCGCCCGGTTTTGCCGCGTATCAGCTCGGCGATATCCGGGTTTTTCTTTTGCGGCATAATGCTAGAGCCCGTGGAATATGCGTCATCCAGCTCCACAAAGCCAAACTCCCACGAGCACCACAGTATAATTTCCTCGCACAGGCGGGAAAGGTGCATCATGATGATGGCCAAGGTCGAGGCCAGCTCCACGCAAAAATCCCGGTCGCTCACGCCATCCAGGCTATTGAGGCAAACGCCCTGCATATGCAGCGCCCCGGCCACCCCCAGCCTGTCGGTATCGTAGGTGGTGCCGGCCAGCGCGCAGCTCCCCAGGGGGGATATGTTCATGCGGGCCGCCGCATCCTGCAGGCGCTCGCCATCCCGCAGCAGCATCATCGTATAGGCCAACAGGTGATGCCCGAATGTGATGGGCTGCGCGCGCTGCAGGTGCGTATACCCCACGGTAATGGTGTTGGCATGCTCCTCGGCCTGTTGCGCCAATGCCTGTATTAAGGTTTTGATGTGGTTTTGCAGCCCGGCCGCATCCTCGCGCAGCGTGAGGCGTATATCCAGCGCCACTTGATCGTTGCGGCTGCGGGCGGTATGCAGCTTTTTGCCCGCGTCACCGATGCGCCGGGTCAGCTCGGTTTCTACAAAGGTATGCACATCCTCGGCCGCCAAATCGATGGGCAGCGCGCCGCTCGCCAAATCATCGAGTATGCCGCCCAAGCCCGCCAATATGGCCTCCGCATCCGCCGCGGGTATGATGCCCTTGGCCGCCAGCATGGCCGCGTGCGCCAAAGAGCCTTCGATATCGTGCCGCACCATGCGCTTATCCACGCGGATGGAGGCGTTGAAGTCATCGGCTGCCGCGTCCAATTGCTTGTGAAACCGGCCGGTCCAGAGTTTTTCCATGTGGCGTGTACTCCTATCCATACGATGCCCGTTTATGCAACCGGCCCCCGCCCCATTAAGGCCAAGGGCCGATCGTGCACATCATACCATATTATTTGAGCTTATTCTTGGCTTCCATCAGCGCCTTGGTTTTAATTTGCAGGCCAAACAGGGTGATGAAGCCCGCGCTGTCCTTTTGGTCGTATACATGATCCTCGCCAAAGGTGGCAATCTCTTCGCTGTAGAGCGAATAGGGCGACGTTGCGCCCGCGGGGATGATGTTGCCCTTGTAAAGCTGCAGCGTGACCTCGCCGGTCACGGTTTCCTGCGTTACATCCACAAACGCGGACAGCGCCTGATGCAGCGTGGTGAACCACTTGCCGTCGTATACCAGCTCCGCTATTTTGGAAGCCACCGTTTCTTTATAATGCATGGTATCCCTATCGAGGCAGAGCGATTCGAGCACAGCATGCGCTTTATAGAGGATGCTGCCGCCCGGGGTTTCGTATACGCCGCGGCACTTTATGCCCACCAGCCGGTTTTCCACGATATCCGCTATGCCACAGCCGTTTGCCCCGCCTATTTCGTTGAGCTTGGCTACCAGGCTCACGCCATCGAGCGTAACGCCATCGAGGCTTACCGGCACGCCCTTTTCAAAGCCTATCTTCACATAGGTGGGCGCATTGGGCGCATCGGCGGGCAGCACGCCCATTTCGAGGAAGCTGTTGGACCAGTTGGGCTCGTTGGCCGGGTTTTCCAGCTCCAGGCCCTCGTGCGAAAGATGCCATAGGTTTTTATCCTTGGAATAGTTGGTTTCGCGGTTGATTTTCAGCGGTATATCATGCGCTTCCGCATAGTCGATTTCATCCTCACGGCTCTTCAGCTCCCAGGTGCGCCAAGGCGCGATGACCTGCATTTGGGGCGCCAAGGCCTTGATGGTAAGCTCGAAGCGCACCTGATCGTTGCCCTTGCCGGTGCAGCCGTGGGCGATTGCATCCGCGCCCTCTTTGATGGCGATTTCGGCGATGCGCTTGGCGATGACGGGCCGCGCGATAGACGTGCCCAATAAATATTCCCCTTCATACTTGGCGCCGGCCTTGAGGGTGGGGAATATGTAATCCTCGACAAATTCTTTTTTTAAATCGAGCACATACAGCTTGGACGCGCCGGTTTTAAGCGCCTTTTCTTCCAGGCCATCCAGCTCGGTGCCCTGCCCCACATCACCCGATACCGCGACGACCTCACAGTTGTCATAGTTTTCTTTCAACCAGGGTATGATAACGGAAGTATCCAAACCGCCGGAATATGCGAGTACGACTTTCTTGATGGGCTTGCTCATAATTATGCCTCCTATGGGTTATTTTTTTATAATTATACGCATAAACAATACTCTTGTCAATGGATATTCATAAACTTTTTATGTATAAATCAATGTTTTTATGCATAATATTGCGGCTGTCCCGGCGCGGCGCCCGGCAGCAAAAAAGCGCACGCGCGGGTACGCTTTTTTTGTGCGGGGAAGCGGCGGGGCAAGCGCTACTGCGCCTTCCCCAAATAGGCTTCGCGTATCATCGGGTCGGCCATGATTTGCGCCGCGTCGCCCTCGGCCGCAATGCATCCCTGATTGAGCACATAGGCCCTATCCGCAATGCTCAGCGCCTTAAACGCGTTTTGCTCCACCAGCAATATGGTTTTGCCCATCGCCTTAATCTCGAGTATGATGTCGAATATCGTGTTGATCAACAGCGGGGCCAAGCCCAAGCTGGGTTCATCGAGCAGGATAAGCTCGGGGTCGCTCATGAGCCCGCGGCCCATGGCCAGCATCTGCTGCTCGCCGCCCGACAGCGTGCCCGCGATTTGCCCCGCGCGCTCCTTAAGCCTGGGGAACAGCGTATACACCCGCTCCAGGTCGTTGGCCACGCCCTTTGCATCCTTGCGCAAATACGCGCCCATGCGCAGGTTGTCGTAGGTGGTGAGGTTGGCGAATACCAGCCTGTCCTCCGGCACATGGCTGATGCCTGCCTGCACCACCTTGTGCGGCTTGGTGGTGAGCGGCGCGTCGCGGTAAGCGATGCCGCCCCTATACTTGACGGTGGAGGATATGGCGTTCATCAAGGAGGATTTGCCCGCGCCATTCGAGCCTATGATGGAGACGATTTGCCCCTCCTCCACCTCGATGGAGATGCCCTGCAGCGCATGAATGCCGCCGTAGAACACATGGAGATCACTGATTTTGAGCATGGTCATCGCCGCTTCCCTCCTTGCCTAAATAGGCCTCCACTACGAGCGCGTTGTTTTGCACCTGCTCCGGCGTGCCCTCGGCCAGGGGCTTGCCAAAGTTGAGCACGAATATGCGCTCACACACGCCCATAATCAAATCCATATGGTGCTCTATAATCAGCACCGTTAAGTGGAACGCATCGCGTATCTCCTCGATGAGCCGCATCAGCTGCAGCGTCTCTTCGGGGTTCATGCCGGCGGCCGGTTCATCGAGCAGCAGCAGCTTGGGGTTGAGCGCCAGCGCGCGGGCTATCTCCAGCTTGCGCTGCAGGCCGTAGGGCAGGTTGCTCGCCACCATGTCGCGGTAATCCCACAACCCCATCAGGGTGAGCAGCGAGTGCGTTTTATCGTGCAGGCGCTTTTCCTGCGCGTGAAACCTGCCCAGCGCGCCCGGCACTTTAAAACGGAACAGCGTTTGAAACACGTTGTAGTCGGCATCCGCATGGCAGGCGGTGAGCACGTTTTCGTAGGTGGTCAGCTTTTTAAACAGGCGTATGTTTTGGAACGTGCGGGTAATGCCCCTTTGCGCGATTTGGAACGGCTTGCAGCCCACGAGCGGTTCGCCGTAAAAGCGCACCTCTCCCCCGCTCAGCCCATATATGCCGGTGATGAGGTTGAATATGGTGGTTTTACCGGCCCCGTTCGGCCCAATCAAGCCGTAGATCTCGCCTTCTTCCACGGCAAAGCTAACATCATCCACCGCCGTAAGGCCGCCGAAGCGCTTGGTAACATGCTGCAGCGAAAGCACGGTTTCACGCATTGCCATCCCCTCCTTTCGCCGGGCCCGCCGCGCCTCGCTTGCGGTGCAGCGGGTCGTTGATAAAGCGGACTATGCCCGTTATGCTGAGCTCTTTGCCCCCCATGATGCCGCGCGGACGGGATATCATAATCACGATGACGGCCAAGCCGTAAATCACCAGGCGCCAGTTTTCGAATTGGCGCAGCACCTCGGGCAAAAATGTAAGCAGCAGGGTACCCACCACGCTGCCGGTCACCGAGCCCAGGCCGCCGAATATCACGATGATGGTATATTCGGTGGATTTTACCATTTTGAACATGGCCGGCTGAATGTAGCCCATATAGTGCGCCAACAGCCCGCCGCCTATGCCGGCGTACAGCGCGCTTATGCACAGCGCCAGCATCTTATACTTAAACACGTCTATGCCCGAAACCTGCGCGGCCAGCTCATCCTCGCGGATGGCGACCAAATTGCGGCCGTGGCGGGAGCGTATCAGGCACAGCAGCGCCGCCACCGCCAGCACGCTCACAATCAATACCGTGCTCAGCTTGGTGCGCATGGGTATGCCGCTTAGGCCCCGCGCGCCGCCCAGCGACTGCACGTTATCGAATATGAGGCGCACGGCCTCGCCAAACCCCAGCGTGGCGATGCAAAAATAATCGCCCTTGAGCTTGAGCGTAAAGCTGCCCAGCACCGCGCCCACCAGCATAGCCGCCGCGCCGCCAATGAGCAGCGCCAGCGGGAAGGGTATATGCAGCCGCGTGGTGCAAAGCGCCGCGGCATAGGCGCCAATCACCATAAAGCCCGCGTGCCCAAACGAAAACAGGCCGGTAAAGCCGGTGAGCAGCGACAGCCCCAGCACGACCATCAAAACATATCCGCAATTGATGAGGATGCCCTCGATATAATACCAACTCATATGCCCGCCCCCCTTATGCCTTATCTTCGGTGAACTTGCCCATCAGGCCCGAGGGCTTGATGACCAGCACGAATATGAGCACCGCGAAGGAGAACAAATCCCTCCAGCTGGAAAGGCCAATCGCGGAAATGCTGGTTTCCAGCAAGCCGAGTATCAACGAGCCTATGATGGCGCCGGGCAGGCTGCCCAAGCCGCCAAACACGGCCGCGATAAAGCTCTTGGTCGTAATGTTGCCGATTTGCGGGTAAACCGTGTATTTCATGCCAAACAGCATGCCCGCATACCCCGCCAGCACGCCGCCCAGCAAAAATATCGTAAATATCACCATATTGACGTTGACGCCCATCAGCGTGCTCGCCTTTATGTTGTAGGAACTGGCGCGGATGGCCAGCCCGATTTTTGTTTTTTCGATAATAAACATCAGCAGCAGCAAGCCCAGCGCCGCCACGATAATCATAAACACATCTATGCGCCCTATCGAAATGCCGCCCACATTAAAGGGGGCGCTGCCAAATACCGGCGGATAGGTGCGGAAGGTAGGCCCAATGGTGGCAATCACGAAGTTTTCGAGGAATATGGATGCCCCCATGGCCGATATGATGAAATAGAGGAAGGGCGCGTTGCGGCTGCGCAACGGGCGGTATACCAGCCGCTCGAGCAGAACGGCCAACAGCCCCGCACCCGCGCCGCACACAAAAAAGGCGACGGCAAACGGCAAGCCCAGCGCCGTCATGGCGAAAAAGCCGATGTAGGCGCCCACCATAATCACGCCGCCATGCGCGAAGTTGGAAAAGTTCATAATGCTGTACACCAGCGAATACCCCACCGCCATCAGCGCATACACGCTGCCCAGCGACAGGCCGTTGACCAATTGCTGAAAAAACACCGACATAAAAATGGCTCCTTAACGACCCGAAAAACCGATTGTGCTCTTTTACACGCCGGGGCTTGGCGAAACACACCAAGCCCCGGCGCATAGCGAACCCGCTGTTATTTTGCGCCGTATTTTTGAATGAACTGATAGGTATCGCCTTCGATTTTTACGATGGAGCCCTCTTTGCCGATGGGGTTATGATCCTCGGCCGAAAGCTTGATGGTGCCGGTCACACCCTCTACGCTAACCTCGGTGAGCGCCGCCGTGATAGCCGCGCGGCCATCGCCGCCGGCCTTTTCGATGGCCGCTACCAGCACGAGGTATGCGTCATGCGCCATGTAGCCGTTCATCTCCAGCGTGGTGTTATACTTGCTCTCGAACTTCTCTTTGAGCGGAGCAAATTCAGGATCGTTCACATCGAGATGGTTCACGATGTAGCTGCCCTGCAGCTCTTCCTTGGCCATTTCAAAAAGCATATCCGAGGGCCAGCCGTCGCCGCCCATCAGCACGGCCTCGATGCCCAGCTCCCGCGCCTGCTTGGCGATGAGCGCAACCTCTTTATAGTAGATGGGGAGGAACAGCACTTCGGGGTTGGTCTCTTTTATTTTGGTCAGCTGCGCGCGGAAGTCCACATCGTCCTTTTTAAAGGCTTCCTGCGCTATGATTTGGCCGCCGCGGCCCGTGAAGGTATCTATAAAGTACTGCGTTAGGCCCTGGGAATAGTCGTCGGAAATATCATAGAGTATCGCAGCCTTGGTGAAGCCCAGCTCGTCGTAGGCATAGCCGCCCGCTATCGCGCCCTGATACGGGTCGGTAAAGCATACGCGGAAGTTATAGGGATGCACCGCCCCGGTGTCGGCATCCACCGTGATTTTGGGGTTGGTGCCGCAGGTCGAGATGTCGGATAGCTTGAGCTCCTCGAGCACGCCTTGCATCGCAATGCAGTGCGACGAGGCGTTGGGCCCTATGATGGCGCAAACCCCATCCTGCGAGGCGATACGCCGGGCGGCATTCACGGCCTCGTTGGCATCTCCCTTGGTATCGTAGCAAATCAGCTCCACCTGACGCCCCATTAAGCCGCCGCTGGCGTTCGTCTCCTCTACCAGCATTTTGAGCATGTTGCTCTCGTTGGTACCCCATACGGCGCTGTCGCCGGTCAGGGATCCTATCCAACCGATCTTGATGGTGGTGCCTGCTTTAGGCGCGCTGGCGCAACCGGCCAACGCAGCGGCGATCATCAGCGCCGCAAAGGCAAAAGCGAATATTCTCTTCATGGTTTCCTCCTGATATGCGGATTTTTATATCAATGCCGGCATAGCCTTGGCATGGTATACACAAATGCAAGCGTGACCGAAAATGGGTCTGCAGGGCGAAATCTCCATTGTTTGCCGATAGCGAACCGCCTCAAAAACAAATTTTGCAAATTGGAATAATTTCTTATGAATTATAACATATGTGCCATAATCTGTAAATGCCGACGCATACGGGTATACATACGCGGCTGCACAACGGTATACACATATGCCATTTATTATGGATCGCATAGCACCCGCAACCCCCCGCTTTCATATTCTATATGGAGCCGGAAACGGTTCTTATGATGAAAGGAGATTCTTATGTATAAATCCAACAACAATACCAATATATATCGTGACCTGCGCGTGGATCCGGACTGCGGCTGCAACAACGGCAGCTGCAACTGCGGCGGCAACTGCAACTGTAGCTGCTGCGTGGGGCCTACCGGGCTCACCGGAGCAACCGGACCCATCGGAGCAACCGGGCTCACCGGAGCAACCGGGCCCGCCGGCCGGGCAGGCGCGCAAGGCCCCTCTGGCCCTGCCGGTGCAATTGGCGCGCGCGGCCCTGCCGGCCCCGCGGGCACACCGGGCGCCAGAGGCGCAATAGGGCCCGCAGGCACGCCGGGCGCCAGAGGCGCGACCGGCGCAGTAGGCCCCGTTGGCCCCATGGGCTTAACCGGCGCTGCCGGCGCAATGGGCCCGCAGGGTATACCCGGCGCGGTTGGCCCTGTGGGTTTAACCGGCGCTGCTGGCCCTATGGGCCCCGCAGGCCCCGTGGGCTTGAGCGGCGGCCTCGGCCTGCAAGGCCCCGCCGGCGCTACAGGCCCCGCTGGCCCGCAGGGTATTCCCGGCTCAATTGGCCCTGTGGGTTTAACCGGCGCGACCGGCCCCATAGGCCCCGTTGGCCCGCAAGGCATCCCGGGTGAAGTTGGCCCCGTCGGCCCGCAGGGTATTCCCGGCGCGGTGGGCGCAACAGGCGCGACCGGGGCCACAGGCCCTGCCGGTGCGGACGCGCCGCGCGTCAATGCCGCGCTGTACAACGAGCTGATTGCCTCGGCGGATGAAATCCCGGATGGCGGCGCCATCTACATCGAAAATTATTCCACCATCGGCGGCGACCTCGTGTACGATTATGCCTTCAGCGCCGTGCGCGTGCTCGCGGATGGAACCTACTCGTTCTACTGGACGCTGCTCACCTCGAGCTGCCGCCTCGAAAGCACGGATGTGGTGGTTGCGTTGGAAACGCTGGATGGCGCCATCACCTATGCGCACGCAGGCAGCAACGCCGCCGTTTCGGGTATCCCCGTCACGGGTTCGTATGTGGCCGAGCTGCACGCGGGCGATGCGCTGGTGCTGCGCAACCGCAGCGGGCACAGCTTCTTCCTCACCACCGCGGAGGGCGCGGGGAACAGCTTTGCTGCCAGCATGAGCGTGATACGAATCAGCTAACACCGCATAACATAGTTCCGGGGGCTTTTGCTCCCGGGGCTTTTTTTGTGAAAGCCGCACGGCAACCCATAGTACAGCCGGAGGTAAAAATGCCCAAATACAAGGTATGCGTATACGCCATATGCAAGGATGAAGCCAAGTTCGCCGCCCGCTGGATGGCATCCATGGCCGAGGCGGATGCAGTTTATGTGCTCGATACCGGCAGCCGGGATGGCACGCCGGAGCTGCTCCGCGCGCTGGGCACATGGGTGGCGGAGGAGCGCATTGCGCCCTGGCCGTTCGATACCGCGCGCAACCGTGCCCTGCAGCTGGTGCCCCAGGACGCGGATATTTGCGTATGCACCGACTTGGATGAAACGTTTGCCCCGGCCATGGCGCGCGCCGCGCTTCACTATGCCCCGGAGGATGCGCGCATACGGCGCAACCTCACTTTGATGCAGAAGGGGGTACAGCAGGGCAATGAACCACCCGCGCCGTGTTGATATTGCCCTCGCTTTTGGATATAATTAGAAAAAATAATGCTTACGGAGGATAAATTCATGCAAAAAATCTACGATTTTTTAAAGAAGACCCAAACATACTACTTGGCCACGGCCGAAGGCGGCCAGCCCCGCGTGCGCCCCTTTGGCACCATCCACATATTTGACGGCAAGCTGTATATCCAAACCGGGAAAAGCAAAAACGTATCCAAGCAGATAGCCGCAAACCCCAAGGTGGAGCTTTGCGCGTTCGATGGCGAGCGGTGGATTCGCGTGGCGGCGACCGCCGTGCGGGATGAACGCCGGGAGGCGAAGGAGAGCATGCTTGCGGCCTATCCGCAGCTGCGCGACCGCTATAGCCCGGAGGACGCCAACACCGAGGTGCTTTGGTTAAAGGATGCGGAGGCTTCCATCTGGTCGTTTGCGGGCGAGCCCGAAATCATCCGCTTTTAAGCGGCGCCGCGGCGCATAAAACCGCCCGCCGCACCGCAAGCTATTCGCATAAGATCGCCCCGCAGAAAGGAACGTATTATGCGAAACTATCAAAACTGCTTATTGGATCCGGAACAGGTTGTTATGGCCATCATCGACGAACAGCCGCAGATGTTTTTTGGCGTGGAGAGCGACAGCCGCGCCTGCATCGAAAACAACGTGGTAGCGCTGGCGAAGGCCGCGCAGGTATTCAACGTGCCCTGCATCCTATCCACCGTGGAGGCCTCCGGCTTTTCGGGCTGGATGTATTCCAGGCTGCAAAACGTGTATCCCGGCATAAACCCCCTCGACCGCACCATGATCAACGCCTGGGAGGATGCCAATTTTAAAGCCGCCGTAGAGGGCACCGGGCGCAAAAAGCTCATACTTGCCGGCCTATGGACGGAGGCCTGCGTCACCTTCCCCGCGCTCTGCGCCCTATCCGACGGGTATGAGGTGTATGTGGTCACCGATGCTTCGGGCGGCGCTTCGAAGGCCGCGCATCACATGGCGATACTGCGCATGGTGCAGTTTGGCGTCATCCCCCTAACCTGGCAGCAGACCATGCTGGAGTTCCAGCGCGACTGGAACAATAAGGATACCTACGACGCGGTCATGGGCATCATAAAGGAGCACAGCGGCGCCTATGGGCTGGGTGTGGAATACGCGCAATCCATGCTGCCGCAGGGCTAGGCGGCGTCCTCCGCCAACCTCCAAAGCATATGCTTGCACGAGCGCGCCCGTAAATGGGCGCGCTTCGTTTTATATGAGCCGATACCGGCGCACGCTTGCGTTTTTAGAGCATATGCATTAGAATATAGCTGGATATATACATATATTTTTAGCATATTTTAGGAGGCAAAAGCATGGGCAAGTTTGTGGTATCCGAAGCGAAGAACGGTTTTAAATTCAACTTGGTTGCGGGCAATGGCGAAATCATCGGCGTGAGCGAAGTATATTCCTCTAAGGCCGCCTGCCTAAACGGCGTGAAGAGCGTGCAGACGAATGCCGCTGCCGCCAACATCGAAGATCAAACCACCGCGGGCTATGCGGAGGAAAAGCACCCGAAATTCGAGCTGTATACCGATAAGGCCGGGGAATTCCGCTTCCGCCTGAAGGCAAAAAACGGGGAGAAAATCTTGGCGTCCGAGGGCTATAAGGCCAAGGCCAGCTGCAAGAACGGCATCGAGAGCGTGTGCAAAAACGCCGCCGAGGCTTCGGTCGTAGAGGCGTAGGCTTTAAGGCTTGCATCCCCATATCCCCCATGGAGAATAAATAGTTTCAACGCAAAAGCGCCCGGTAATGCCGGGCGCTTTGTGCAAGCAGCTTTTGTTTAAAATGGAGGCACCACCCGGAATCGAACCGGGGATGAAGGTTTTGCAGACCTCTGCCTTACCGCTTGGCTATGGTGCCTTATACATGAGAGTAACCAATCGTCAGCAGACGGGTTGAATCTGCTGACGATTGGAGCGGGAAACGGGGCTCGAACCCGCCACCTCCGCCTTGGCAAGGCGGCGCTCTACCGAATGAGCTATTCCCGCAATGGTGCCTCAGAGTGGACTTGAACCACCGACACAGGGATTTTCAGTCCCTTGCTCTACCAACTGAGCTACCGAGGCATGGCGCTTCTTATGTGCCTTATGCGCCACAAGAAGCGCTGGCGACCCGGAGGGGGCTCGAACCCCTGACCTCTAGCGTGACAGGCTAGCATTCTAACCAACTGAACTACCGGGCCAATATTGGTGGGAACAACAGGGCTCGAACCTGTGACCCCTTGCTTGTAAGGCAAGTGCTCTCCCAGCTGAGCTATGCTCCCCTGCTGGACATTTCGCGATTGCGTTAATAAGTATACCTCATGCGGCGCGCGCGTGTCAATGCCATTTTACCAAAAGTGCGGGCGGCCAAAATGGGAGCGCGCCCACCCTGCCGCCCGCCGCATATATACTACTGTTTTGCGATCCTGCCCTCGATACAGCCCGTGGGGCAGGTGCGCACGCAAGCGCCGCAGCGCGTGCATGTTGCCTGATCTACCACCGCGCACAGGTTTTGCACCGTTACCGCCCCAGATATGCAGGCCTTGGCGCACCGGCCGCAGGCGATGCACGCCTTGGCGCAGGCCGCCCGGGCCGCCTTGCCGGCATCGTGGTTTTGGCAGGCCACAAACGCCGCGTCATCCGTCGCCAGCAGCGCGATGACATTGCGCGGGCAAGCCGCCACGCATTGGCCGCAGGACATGCATTTTGCCGGATTTATTTTGGCGATGCCATCACGCATCTCGATTGCGCCAAAAGCGCAGGCTCTTTCGCAATCGCCAAACCCCAGGCAGGAATAGCGGCAGGCCTTGGGGCCGCCGGCCAAAGAGGCCGCCATGGCGCAGCTTTGGTAGCCCTCATAAGGATAGCGCGGCTTCACTACATCGTGCGCGCCGTGGCAGCGCACGCGCGCAACCAACGTATCGCCCACCGCTACGTTCACACCCATAATCTCGGCAATCTGCCCCGCGCCATTCGCTCCGGCCGGCGCGCAGGCATTCGCCTTTGCCTCCCCGGCTACAATAGCCGCCGCCAGCGCATCGCAACCCGCAAACCCGCAGGCGCCGCAGTTTGCGCCGGCGAGCGCGGCGCGTACTTGTTCTACCCGCGCATCGGTCTCTACATAAAACTTTTTATCGGCGATGCTCAGCACGATGCCAAACGCCGCGCCCAAAAGGCCCATTAGCCCCAAGGCCAGCAAAACGATGTTCCAGTTCATATCAGCCTCCAAAGCCCGAGAAGCCCATGAACGCCACGCTCATAAGCCCCGCAATGATGATACAAATGGGGAACCCCTTGAAGCTCTCCGGGATATCCGATGTCTCCAGTCGTTCCCGCACGCCGGCCATCAGCACGATTGCCAGCAAAAAGCCCAGCGCGCCAAACGTGCCGTTGAGCACCGCGTAAAGCAGGTTGTAATCGCTGGTTATGTTGAGCAGCGCCGCGCCCAGCACCGCGCAATTGGTCGTGATGAGCGGCAGGTAAATGCCCAGCGCCTTATACAGCGAGGGGCTGCTCTTTTTGATGAACATCTCCACAAACTGCACCAGCGCCGCAATCACCAGTATAAAGCTGATGGTATCGAGATAGCGAAGGTTGAACGGCACCAGCACATAGTGGTAGAGCAGCCAGGTAAACAGCGAGGCCAGCGCCATTACAAACGTAACCGCCACCCCCATGCCCACCGCCGTTTCCACCTTGTTGGAAACCCCAAGGAAGGGGCAGTTGCCCAAAAATCGGGAAAATATAAAGTTGTTTGTGAGCACGCAGCTCACCATAAACAGCAATATCTTTACAAGCGCATTCATGCCTCCACGCCCTCCTTTGCCGACTTGTTAGCCTCGGCGCGATTCATGATGATATTCATAACGCCCAGCGTAAGGCCATATATGATGAAGCCGCCGGGCGCCAAAATGAGTATGAGCATGGGTTGATAGCCCGCGCCCAACAGGTTGAAGCCAAACAGGGTGCCCGAGCCAAACAGCTCGCGGATAGCGCCTATGACGGTGATGGCCAGCGTGAAGCCTATGCCCATGCCCAAGCCATCTACCGCCGAGGCCGCCACGCCGTTTTTGCTGGCGTATGCCTCTGCCCGGGCGAGTATGATGCAGTTTACCACGATGAGCGGTATGAACAGGCCCAGGCTCGCGTAGAGCGAGGGAACATACGCCTGCATCAGCATTTGTATGAGTGTAACGAAGGTGCAAATCACCACGACAAAAGCCGGTATGCGCACCTTATCGGGTATGAAGTTGCGCAGCAGCGAAATAACAACGTTGGAGCCCACCAACACGAAGGTGGCCGCCAAGCCCATGCCAATGCCGTTGAGCGCGCTAGTGGTAACGGCTATGGTGGGGCAGGTGCCCAGCACCAGGCGGAAGGTGGGGTTTTCGACTAAAATGCCGTTAAAAAACACGCCGGAAAGCGATTGTTTCTTGCTCATGTTTACTGTTTCCCCTTCCCGTATACCTTGTTTTTAACCGAACGGTCGATTAGCGGCGTGACGATATTCAGCAGAAGTATCGCGTAGGTAACGCCCTCGGGGTATGCGCCAAAGTTGCGTATAAGCGCCACGATAAGCCCGCAGGCCGCCGCGAAGATATATTGGCCCTTGGCCGTCATGGGGCTGGTGGTATAATCGGGGGCCATAAACACGGCGCCAAACAGCAGCCCGCCCGAAAGCACGCCGGTAAGCACGTCGTTGCCCAGCATCAGCGCCAGCAGCGCATAGGCGCCCACAAACACCACCGGGATGCGCCAGCTTATCACGCCGCGCAGCAGCAGGTATAAGAAACCCAGCAGTATGGCCGCCTTGCTTACTTCCCCAATGGTGCCGGGGATGTTGCCGATAAACATCTGCAGCGGGATGGATGGATAGCCGGATAGCACCGTGGCCGAGGATACGGCATCCAGCGAGGGGCCGGGCCGCGTAAAGTTCGTCATCAGCGTGGGCCAGCTTGCAAGCAGCACGGCGCGCGCCGACAGCGCGGGGTTTAAAAAGTTGTCGCCCAGGCCGCCAAACAGCTGCTTTATCAGCACGATGGCGAACACGCTGCCTATGACGGGGAGCCACCATGGCGCGCTGACCGGCAGATTTAAGCCCAACAGCAGGCCCGTGACCACCGCGGACAGATCGTTGATGGTAACAGGCTTATGCAGTATTTTTTGGTAGCCATATTCGCTCAGCACCGCCGCGGCTATAGCTATAACCAGCACCAGAGCCGCGCGCAGGCCAAAAAACCAGATACCCGCAAAGCTGGGGAGCAGCAGCGCAAGTATAACATCGTACATAAGGGTGCGGGTGGAATCCTTCGCGTATATCTGCGGCGCATTGGATACATGCAGTTCCATTTATTTTGCCCTCCTTGCTTCGAGCATGATGGCGTCCTTCGTGATTTTGAAGGAGCTTGTCAACTGCCGCCGCGCGGGGCAAATATAGGAACAGCAGCCGCACACCACGCACTCCATCACGTCGTTCTCCTCCGCCGCCTTAAGATCGCCCCTATCGCAAATATACTTGAGCTTATAGGGGTTCAGCCCGACGGGGCACACCTGTACGCAACGCCCGCAGCGTATGCAGTTCGTCTCTTCGTAGGCTTTGGATTCCTTTTGCGTGAGCGCAACGATGGCATTGTTGCCCTTCATGATGGGCATGCCGTCGTGCGGCACGCAAAAGCCCGTCATACAGCCGCCCATGATGACCTTGCCGGGCTGCTCGCCATAGCCTCCGCACGCGGCGATGGCCTCCGCAATGGAGGCGCCGATGCGCACGCGCAGGTTTTTGGGCGTTTGCACGCAGCCGGTAACCGTGGTAACGCGGGAGATGAAGGGCGTGCCCTCCAACACCGCCTCGGCGATAGCCACCGTGGTGCCCACGTTCAGCACCACAACGCCTATGTCGATGGGCAGCCCCTTGCTGGGCACCTCATAACCCGTTATGGCATAGATGAGTTGTTTTTCGCCGCCCTGCGGGTATTTTGTAAACAGCGGCATCACATGCAGGCCTTCCTGCCCTCGGATGGCCTCCTGCATAGCGGCGATGGCGTCTTTTTTATTATCCTCAATGCCGATGATGCCGTGCTGCACGCCCAGCGCACGCATAGCCAGACGGAGCCCTTCCACCACGCGCGCGGGCTGTTCCACCATGGTGCGGTGGTCGGCCGTTACATGCGTTTCGCACTCGGCGCCGTTCACGATGATGCTGTCGCAGGTTTTCCCCTCGGGAATCGTGAGCTTTACATGGGTGGGGAAGGTTGCGCCGCCCGCGCCGCAAATGCCCGCCGCCTGTATCGCGGGGATGATTGCCGCCGGGTCCACACCATCGACACTTTGCCCTAAGGGCTTGCGCCGCACCCAGGTATCTTTAAAGTCGTTCTTGATGGTAACGGTCACGACCGGGGCTGCCGCCATGAGCATTTGAGGCTCCACGCTAAGCACCTCGCCGGATACGCTGGCGTGCGTAGGCAGGCTCATAAACCCATCCGCCTCGCCTATCACCTGACCTAAGTCCACATGATCCCCGGCTTTTACGCAAGGTACACTGGGCTTACCCAAGAACAACGACATGGGAATTTGCACGGTTTCGGGGATAAACGCCTGTATGGGGCTGCCGTTTGTGGCTTTTTTACCGCTGTGTAGGTCATCCAGCGGATGCACGCCTCCCCGAATGGAGTATTGTGGCAAAACCAACACCTGCCTTTCAATTATTGCAAACGTTGTAAAAATGTGTGAAGGGCCGCATAAAACCACGCCGCCTAGTGATAAACTAAAAGGCGAAGATATCTGCGCCATTTCTATTCGAATTATTATAGCATACTTATAGTGAAATTACATCTATTCAAATTACATCAAAGCTTTTTGTTTCTACTTTCAACAAGTTCCTGATTTGTTTTTTACGTTTAACCCTTTGGAGCCTTATTGTTGCCGGATTGAACCCACTGCAATAGGCCCAGCAATATCAAAAACACACCGAATGCCCGCTTTAGCATATCGGCCTGCAGCCACCTGGCGGCCAGCGCGCCCAGCGCCGCGCCCGCTATGCCCCCGGCCAAAATGGGCAGGCTCCGCTTGATATTTACCCGCCCCGCGCGGATGTGTATATACAGCGCGGCCGCCGCCGCCGGTAAAAACGCCAGCATGTTTACGCCCTGCGCGGCATACTGCCCCATGCCCAGCAGCAGCGTCAGCACGGGGATTAGCAGCGTGCCGCCGCCCATGCCCATGCCCGCGATGATGCCGCTAAACAACCCCGCCAGAATGTACCATATCGCGTTCATCGTATCATCCACGCCCCGGCCGCCACCATGATGGCGGCGAACAGCCGGCACAGCCAGGTATTGCTCAGCTTGCCCGTCAATTTTGCCCCGGCCATGCCGCCTATCAGCAATGCGGGCGCCACATAGCAAAGCACATCCCACGCCACCTCGCCGGAGAACGCGTAGATGCCCGCGGATACGACCGTGAGCGGCAGCATCACGCCAATCGCGGTAGCGTGCGCTTCCTTTTGCGGCAGCTTGCACAGCTTTTTCAGCGCCGCTACGGCTATCATGCCGCCCCCCGCACCCATCAAGCCATTGCATATGCCGCTCACGAAGCCCGCCGCATAGGGCATCCATCCATTTTTCTTCATGCCCACAGTATGGCAAAATGAGGGTGGTATCATGCATCTTGCGGGAACGTTGCGCAAGGAGCTTTTCGCGGGGAACGTTTTTGGGGGAACGTTTTCGCGGGGATCCCAATCCCCGCACCCCGGCTGGGGACGGGGCGCCGTCCAAAGAAACCCTTCGCATGGAGGGATTTCGTTTTTACAGAGGGTATTTAGGTCGTTAGTCCGTGGAGAGAGCTTCTTTCAAGTCACTTTGGAAAAAAGTATACTGTACCTTACTCCTGTGGGGGGATTGGGGGTGAAACCCCCAAAATTATCTTATAAGTATTCCCCTTCCCTTGGGAAGGGGTTAGGGGATGGGGTGGAACTTATGCCGCTACAGTTTAAAAGCAAAAACATGGGGGTGCGCAGGCCTATATCCGCTTGCGGCACAGCCGCAAAAAAAACACCCCCTCTTGCGAGGGGGTGGGCTGGGCAGCGCCCAAATATACCATTAATAATTGGCCGCGCGTACTTCGAAATAGCTCTGCGCGTGCGCGCAAACCGGGCAAACCTGCGGGGCCTTTTTGCCTATTACGAGATGCCCGCAATTGCGGCATTCCCACATGGTCTCTTCGCTCTTTGCGAATACCGCCTGCACCTCCACATTGTTCAGCAGCTTGCGATAGCGCTCCTCGTGGGTGCGCTCAATGGCCGCCACCGCGCGGAATTTTGCCGCCAGTGCGGTAAAGCCCTCGGCTTCGGCTTCGTCGGCAAAGGTAGCGTACATATCCGTCCACTCATAATTTTCGCCCTCGGCGGCGTGCAACAGGTTGGTGGCGGTGTCGCCAATGCCGCTCAATTCCTTAAACCACAGCTCGGCGTGCTCCTTTTCGTTGGCGGCGGTATGCAAGAAGATGTCGGCAATCTGCTCGTAGCCTTCTTTTTTTGCTACGCTGGCAAAATACGTGTACTTGTTGCGCGCTTGCGATTCACCCGCAAATGCGGTCTGTAGGTTTTGTTCGGTTTTGCTGCCTTTAAGTTCCATGATTGTTCTCCTTTATACTCTATTATTTTAAAAGATTGATAACGATTCTCTTTATTAAGGATACCCATATATCG
Source organism: Christensenellaceae bacterium (assembly GCA_031261085.1). Classification (GTDB taxonomy): domain Bacteria; phylum Bacillota; class Clostridia; order Christensenellales; family CAG-138; genus Pelethousia. The sequence continues at coordinate 51,253 of JAISKB010000007.1, read as the reverse complement.
CTGCTTTGTCAACCGTTTTTTATGATTTCCTACCGATTTTTCTCCACATCTAGCAGCCTTGTTTTCCATGCAAGGCCACCGCCAAAGCCGGTTAAAGCGCCGTTTGCGCCCACCACCCGGTGGCAGGGGATAACGATCGCAATGGGATTTTTCCCGCAGGCGCCGCCTACCGCGCGCGCCGCGTTGGGCCGCCCCAAGCTGGCTGCCAGCTGGCCGTAAGCCACCGTTTCTCCATAGGGTATGCGCAGCAGGCCATCCCACACCGCGCGCTGAAACGCCGTACCGCGGGGCGCCAGCGGCAGGTCGAAAACCTTACGCGCACCCGAAAAATATGCCTGCAATTGCGCGCACGCCTCCTGCAACAGGGGCGTTTGTGCAGCCACAGCCTCTACCGGCGGGTTTGCGCCAAACCCCAGATGGGTGATTTGCCCGCCTTCCTCACACAAATAAAGCGGTTCTCCATCCCAGGTAAATGTGGTAAAGTAGGTTTCCATAAGAAGCGCCTTTCCTGCTTTGATAAATGCATTATACCATGATATAATGCAGTTGTAAGTTTTTCCTGATTTTTGTATTTCTTTAGTTTCCCCCATATATGCTTGCGCAAAGGATCGAAAGCTCTACCGGCCTCGGCAAAAACGGCAGGCTGCCGCATATTCCGCTCTTAACTATATTCAAGGAGGATTGCATCATGCCCAAGGTTACAACGAAGTATACGCCGGAGGATTATAAAAAGCTTCAACAGCTCGCGCGCCGCATACCTAAATATGCCCCCAAAGCTACCAAATTAAAGCGATTTCTGCTGATAGGGTTGCTTGCGTTGGTGGCATTTTTTGGTGTCATGTTTTCTCCAATACAGTTCCCTGAATTTCTGTTTGAGTCCTTGGCTTGCATACTTGTTTTCTTTTTTCTCGCAGTTGTTCTCATTTATGCTATATTAATCATAGCGCGGCGGGTTCGGCAGAAAAAGGTTATTGCAAACAGCCCGTCGTTTTTTGACGCTATACATGAGTTCAGCTTTAACGCCGATGATTTTGCGCAGATACAAACGGGGGATTTAGCCGAAGGCCAAAGCAGAGCAAAGTATGAAAGCATATTTAAGGTTTACGAAACGGAACACTATTTTTTCATACTTCCCTTACCGGGGCAAGCGTATATCGTGCCCAAAAGGGATTTTGTGGAGGGCACGCCTTTGGAGCTGCGGGTGCTGTTGCAGGCAAAGCTGCCGCCCGAAAAATATGTTATTTGCAAATAGAAGGCGAGAAGGCGGTATTTCCGCCTTCTTTTTTTATAGCGTTAGGCTCGCTGGTTTTTTAAATCACCTGCAGCAAATAGAACTTCAAATAATCCGTTTCGGGCACGGCGGGTAAAATCGGGTGATCCGGCGCTTGCTGGCGGGCTTCGATTTGCCGCAGGGTGCGCCCGGCATCAAACGCGGCTTCGCGCAGCATTTGGCGGAACATATCCTCCCGCATAAAATGCGAGCAGGAGCAGGTGGCCAGGTACCCGCCCCGGGGGAGCAGACGCATGGCCTTCAGGTTTATTTCTTTATAGCCGCGGTAGGCGTTGGCCGCCGTTGCGGAGGATTTGGTAAACGCGGGCGGGTCGAGTATGATGAAGTCGTAAGGGCAGCTCTTTTCGTTGGCCATTTCGGTGAGCAGGTCAAATACATCCGCCACTAGGTAAGATATGTTCTCCACCCCGTTGCGCGCGGCATTGGCGCGGCACATATCTATGGCCGCGGCCGAAACATCCACCGCGCAAACATGGGCGGCCCCTGCTTTGGCCGCGTTTAGCGCAAAGGCGCCCGTGTGCGTGAAGCAATCCAGCACCCGCTTGCCCGGCGCAAGGCGGGCCACGGCCTGCCGGTTGTATTTTTGATCCAAAAAGAAGCCGGTTTTTTGCCCGTTGATATAATCCACACCGTAGAGCACGCCGTTTTCGCTTATCTCTACCCGCCCGCTCAGGTTGGTTTCCAGCCCTTCCAGCTCAAAAAACGCCTTATACTGCTCCATGCCCTCCAGCGCGCGGATGGCGACATCGTTGCGCTCATACAGCGCCCGCACCGCCTGCCCCCGTGCCCGAAGTTCCTCCGCCAGCAGGCGAAAAATCAAGCCCTTGCGCTGATCCAGCCCCAGGCAGAGCGTTTGCGCCACCAGTATATCGTCAAAGCGATCCACCGTGAGGCCGGGGAGCTGATCCGCCTCGCCAAACAGCAGCCTGCAGGCGGCAAAATCCCCCTGCATAACGGTTTGCCGGTAGTCCAGCGCATACTGTATCCGCCGGCGAAAAAACGCCTCGTCAAAACGGTCGTTGGTGTTGCGCGAGAGTATGCGCCCCATGATTTTGCTCTGGTCGTTGACCAGCGCGGTGCCCAGGTAGCTCCCCTTGCGGTTTACGATATCGGCCAGGCCGCCGTTGCTGTATGCGCCCTCCTTATGGGTCACCTCGGCGCCATATACCCAGGGGTGGCCGTTTTTTAGGGCGCGCTCGGCCTTGGGGGTAACGGTAAACACAGGATAGCCGCGATCCTTCGCCATAAACATCCTCACTTTCGCGCAATATGTTCATTATAGGCGGGTTTTCTGCATTCGGCAAGGCAATTATGCTTGTAAGCCGCGGCGCGCAGGGATATAATACACTTTGGAACATTGTAGAAAGAAGGCTTTTTTTCTTATGACGAAGATCGACATCTTTTCCGGATTTTTGGGCGCGGGCAAAACCACGCTCATCAAAAAGCTGATCGCCGAGGCTTACGCGGGCGAAAAGCTGGTACTTATCGAAAACGAATTCGGTGAAATCGGCATCGACAGCGGCTTTTTGCAGGAGGCCGGCATCACCATCACCGAAATGAACTCCGGCTGTATCTGCTGCTCGCTGGTGGGGGATTTTTCCGCCGCACTCAAGCAGGTGCTGGAGCAATATCACCCCGACCGCATCCTGATTGAACCGAGCGGCGTGGGCAAGCTGAGTGACGTCATCCGCGCGGTGCAGGGCATTGGCGCCCAGGATATTGCGCTCAACAGCTTCACCACCGTGGTGGATGCGAGCAAATGCAAGCTATATATGAAGAACTTCGGCGAGTTTTTTAACGACCAGGTGGAATGCGCCAATTGCATCGTGCTCAGCCGCACCGCCTCCCTGCCCGAAGAAAAGCTGCTCGCCTGCGTCGCACAGCTGCAAGCGCGCAACCCGAAGGCCACGTTTATCACCACGCCCTGGGATACCCTAAGCGGCGGTCAGATACTCGACGCCATGGAGCACAGGGGCACGCTCAATGAGGAATTGGAACACCTGCTCGAAACCGGGGAGGTTTGCCCCGCGTGCGGGCATGTGCACGACGGCGCGCACCATCACGACCATGACCATGAGCACCATCATGAGCATGAGCATAACCATGAACACGAACACGAACATGCGCACGAACACGCGCACGACCATGAGCATGAGCACGACCACCATCATCACCATGACGCCGACGAGGTGTTCGGCAGCTGGGGGCTGGAGACGGCCAAGGCGTATACCACGGAGCAGCTTCAAGAAATACTCCACGCGCTGGAGAGCGCCAAATACGGCCAAGTGCTGCGCGCCAAAGGCATCGTGCGCGGGCAAAATGGCGGTTGGCTGCACTTCGACTATGTGCCCGGCGAGGCGCAGGTGCGCGAGGGCGGGGCGCTGGTCACCGGGCGGCTATGCGTGATAGGCGCGCAGCTCGATACCGCGGCGCTCGGCGCGCTGTTTGGCGCGTGAGCGGGGGCGCTATGGAAATACCCGTATATCTGTTTACCGGTTTTTTAGAGGCCGGCAAAACGCGGTTTATACAGGAAACGCTCAGCGACGCGCGCTTTAACGAAGGCGAACGCACGCTGCTGCTGGTGTGCGAGCAGGGGGAAGAGGAATATGACCCCGCCGCCTTTGCGGATGCGAGCGTGCACCTAAAAACCATAGAGCGCATAGAGGACTTGACGGCGCAAAAGCTGCTGGGCTACCAAAAGCAGTATCACATACAGCGGGTGGTGCTCGAATACAACGGCATGTGGCCCATGGAGCGCCTGTTTTCGGCCCTGCCGCAGGGCTGGGTGCTGTATCAGGATTTCTTCTTTGCCGATGCCGCCACCTTTTTGCAATACAACGTCAACCTGCGCTCGCTGGTGGTGGATAAGCTGCAGAGCTGCGAGCTGGCGGTATTCAACCGGGCCGATGCCAGCACCGATAAGGCCCTGCTGCACAAAATCGTGCGGGGGCTAAACCGCCGCTGCGCCATCGCGTATGAATACCCGGATGGCAAGGTGGAATATGACGAAATCGAGGATCCGCTCCCGTTCGACATAAACGCCCCCGTAATAGAGGTGGAGGACGACGATTTTGCGCTGTGGTACCGCGATATTACGGAGGAAATGGATCAATACGTGGGCAAGGTCGTGCGCTTTACCGGCACGGTGGCGGTATCCGGGCGGCTGCCCACCGGCTGCTTTTTGGCGGGCCGGCACGTTATGACCTGCTGCGCGGAGGATATTTCGTATGCGGCGCTCTGCTGCGAATGGGACCCGGAGATGATACGTTCCAACCTAAAAAAGCGGGATTGGGTAACGGTGACCGCCCGCATCGCGGTAAAGTATCACCGCATCTATGGCAAAAAGGGGCCGGTGCTCACAGTCGTAACTGTGCAACCGGCCGCCGCGCCCGCAAAAGAAGTGGCAACGTTTTATTGAGCGGTACGTTTTGCCCTATTCCCCACCCCCTCGCAAGAGGGGGTGTTTTTTTGCAATTTCACGAAATGCTATCTATATCGTAGGGCGTGGATTGATATACAAAATAATTGAGCCAGTTATAATACAGCAGGTGCGCATGGCTGCGCCACTCCACGAGCGGGGGCTGGGTATCGTCGTCGCCCGGGTAATAATTCTTGGGCAGCGCAATGGGAATCCCCGCTTTTTTATCCCGCTGATATTCCTGCTCCAGCGTAAGCGCATCGTATTCGGAATGGCCGGTGATGAATATCTGCCGCCCGCCGCGGGAGCTTACGGCATACAGGCCGGCTTCTTCGGAGGAAGCGAGTATGCGCAATTTTTCGCACGCCGCCACATCCTCGCGCAATATGCCGGTATAGCGGGAGTGCGGCGCCATAAACACATCGTCAAAGCCGCGCAGCAATATGGATTGCTTATAATCCGCCGTGTGCGGGAACACGCCAAACATCTTTTGGGGCAGCGGCACCTTGTTGATGCCATAGTGATAGTAAAGCCCGGCCTGCGCGCCCCAGCAGATGTGCAGGGTGCTGCATACATGGGTTTTGCTCCATTCCAGTATGTGGGTCAGCTCCTCCCAATACTCCACCTCCTCAAACGGGAGATGCTCTATCGGCGCGCCGGTAATCACCAGCCCGTCGAACTTGCGGTGCTTTACTTCGTCGAAGGTTTTATAAAACGAAAGCAAATGCTCCCGCGAGGTGTTTTTGGAATGGTGCGACTTGGTATACAGCAGCTCCAGCTCCACCTGCAGCGGCGTATTGCCCAGCAGCCGCGCGAGCTGCGTCTCGGTGGCTATTTTGGTAGGCATCAGGTTGAGCACCGCCACCTGCAGCGGGCGGATATCCTGCGTGAGGGCGCGCGTCTCGGTCATCACGAAAATATTCTCGTTTTGCAGCGTTTGCGTTGCGGGGAGCAGGTTGGGGATTTTGATGGGCATAACGCACCTCCGGTGATGTATAGATACAAAAAAGCAGCCACGCGCGTGCGAAGCTGCCTTCATAACCCTGTGTGCCGGCCGTTTACCGGGCGCTTGGGGCAGGGAAGGCAGCGCGCCGCATCATCATAACCATGGACATAATACAATACATTATGCGAAGCCTCCCTCTTAACTAAATCGGTATGTTCTTCATTATAAGGATATGCGCGCCGCTTGTCAACCGCGCTCAATTCACCACATGGATGGGTTGGCCGCTCAAAAAGGCGGCGCAGTTTTGCACCGCGATATCCATCAGGCGCTGGCGGCTCTCCCTGGATGCCCAGCTGATATGCGGGGTGATGAAGCAATTTTTCGCGGTGAGCAGCGGGTTATCGCCCCGTATGGGCTCGGTGGAAACCACATCCAGCCCGGCCGCATATACCTTGCCGCCGTTTAGCGCATCGGCCAGGTCCCGCTCCACAATCAGCGGCCCGCGGCTGTTGTTGAGCAAAATGACGCCATCCTTCATTTTGGCGATGGACGCCCTGTTTATCATATGTTCGGTTTCGGGGAACAGCGGGCAGTGCAGCGCTATCACGTCGGACTGCGCGTACAGCGCCTCCAGCTCCACATATGCGGCAAGCGCGCGCCCGGCATCGTTGGGGTGATTATCATAAGCGAGCACGCGCATACCCAAGGCGCTTGCTATGCGGCCCGTGGTTTGCCCTATGCGCCCAAAGCCTATGATGCCCATGGTTTTGCCATCCAGCTCTATGAGCGGATAATCCCAAAAGCACCAATCCGCATTGGCGGCCCAGCGCCCCGCGCGCACCGCCTCGCTATGATGCCCCACATGATGGCAGATTTCCAGCAGCATGGCGATGGCAAACTGCCCCACCGCCGCGGTGCCATAGGCGGGTATGTTGGTGACCAAGGCGCCATGCTCCCGGCAGGCGGCGCAATCCACCACGTTGTAGCCGGTGGCCAGCACGCCCACCATGGCTATGTTGGGGCAGGCGGCCAGCGTTTCCCGCGTGATGGGGGTTTTGTTGGTATATACGATATCCGCATCGCCGATGCGCGCGGCGATTTGATCGGCCGGCGTGCGGTCGTATACGGTCAGCTCGCCCAGCGCGGCCAAAGCATCCCAGCGCAGGTCGCCGGGGTTTTCGGTATATCCATCCAGCACGATAATCTTCGTCACGCCACAGCCCCCTCCATCAGGCTTGCTCCTGGCCGCAATGCCTTAAAAACGCCTCACAGCCTTCTACAATATCCAAATATGTTCGGTCGAAATCGCCGGTATACCATGGGTCGGCAATATCGCGCGGCCGCGGCGTAAAGTCCAGCAAGCGCCGCACCTTGCCCTGCGGGTCCCCGCCCAAAATGCGGCGCATGTTCTGCACATTGCGGCCATCCATACCCAGCAGGTAATCATAGCGGTCATAATCCGCCATCGTCAGCCGCACGGCGCGGTGCTCCCCTGCCGGCACGCCTTGGGCGCGCAGCTTGCGCTGTGTGCCGGGGTGCGGCGCGCTGCCGATTTCCTCCAGGCTGGTAGCCGCCGAGCCGATGAAGAAATCACCGGCAAGGCCGCGCTTTTGCACCATATCCTTGAGCACGAATTCCGCCATGGGCGAACGGCAAATGTTACCGTGGCAAACGAACAACACGCGCACCATGCCGCTTAAGCATCCTCGGCAAACGAGCCGGTATACAGCCGGTAGTACCGGCCCTTCTGCTCCAGCAGCGCGTCATGGTCGCCGCGCTCCACGATGCGGCCCTGCTCCAGCACCATGATGGCCTTGGCGTTTTGCACGGTGGAGAGCCTGTGCGCAATCACGAACACGGTGCGGCCCTGCATCAGGCTATCCATGCCCCGCTGCACGATTTCCTCGGTGCGGGTATCGATGGAGCTGGTGGCCTCGTCGAGTATCATCACGGGCGGGTCCGCCACCGCCGCGCGGGCGATGGAAAGCAGCTGCCGCTGCCCCTGCGAAAGGCCGCCGCCATCGCCGGAGAGCAGGGTATCATAGCCCTGCGGCAGGCGGGTGATAAAATCGTGCGCGTTGGCCAGCTTCGCCGCCGCAATCACATCCGCATCCGTAGCATCCAGCTTGCCGTAGCGGATGTTCTCCATCACGGTGCCGGTAAACAGGTTGGTCTCCTGCAGCACCATGCCCAGACTCCGCCGCAAGTCGGCCTTGCGGATATCCTTCACATCCACGCCATCGTAGAGTATTTGCCCGCTGTTTACATCGTAAAACCGGTTGATCAGGTTGGTGATGGTGGTTTTACCCGCGCCCGTCGCGCCCACAAAGGCTATTTTCTGCCCGGGCTTGGCGTAGAGCGAAACATCGTGCAGCACGGGCTTTTCGGGCACATAGCCAAAATCCACGTCTATCAGACGCACATCGCCGCACAGGCGTATATACTCGGCGCCCGTAGGCGTAACGCGCTTCCACGCCCATTGCTTGGTGCGCACCTTCGTCTCGGTCAAAACGCCGTTTTCCTCCTTGGCGCGCACCAGCGTCACATCGCCGGTATCCTGCTCGGGCTCCTCATCCATCAGTTGGAATATGCGGCCGGCCCCGGCCAGCGCCATAACGATGAAGTTGAACTGCTGCGCCACCTGGTTGATGGGCATGGTGAAGTTTTTGGTGAGCTGCAGGAAGGAGGCGATGGCGCCCAGCGTTATGCCGCCTATCCCGCCCAGGGCCAGCGCGCCGCCCACAACGGCCACCAGCACATACAGCAGGTTGCCCAAATTGCCCATGATGGGCATGAGCATATTCGCAAAGCGGTTGGCCTGCGTGGCGTTTTCGCACAGCTCGCCGCTCTTTACCTCGAACTCCGCCTTGGTGGCAGCTTCGTGGCAAAATACCTTTACCACCTTTTGCCCCTGCATCATCTCTTCGACATACCCGTTTACATCCGCCAGCGAGGTTTGCTGACGCACGAAATATTTGCCGCTCTGCCGCACGATTTTGCGGGAAACCGTCAGCATGCACGCCACGCTCACCAGCACAAAGCCCGTGAGTATGGGGCTTAAAATCAGCATGGCCCCCAGCACGGCCACCACCGTTACCACAGAGGACAGCAACTGCGGCAGCGACATGGCAATCATCTGCCTAAGGGTATCGGTATCGTTGGTGTAGTGGCTCATCACATCGCCATGGGTATGGGTATCAAAATACCGTATGGGCAGCGTTTGCATATGCACAAACATATCATCGCGGATGGTTTTTAGCACGCCCTGCGATATCACCACCATGATGCGGGTAAACGCATAGCTCGCCGCCAGCCCCACAGCATATACGCAGGCCATGGTGAATATGGCGTGCAGCAGCCCGGTAAACACCGGGTTCGCATCCAGCAGCAGCGGCTTTATGTAGCTGTCAATCACCGTGCGCAAAAACATGGAGCCCGCCACGCCGGTAAGCGAGCTGACCAATATGCACAGTATCACCAGCGCAAACTGCACCTTATAACCGCCCACTATATAGCTTAACAGGCGGCGCAGCGCCTTGGTATCCGGCTTGCGTTGGTTGGAGGCAAAGCCGCCCCGCGGCGGCGTAGCGGAATTTTTAGGCATCGAAGTCGCCTCCCTTCATCTGCGAATGGTAAACTTCCTGATAGATGGTGTTGCCGGCGAGCAGCTGCGCGTGCGTGCCCACGGCGTTGATGCGGCCGTTATCGAGCACCACGATCATATCGGCATCCTGCACGCTGAGCACACGCTGCGCGATGATAATCTTTGTGGTATCGGGTATTTCATGCAGCAGCGCTTGCCGTATGGCGGCATCGGTCGCGGTATCCACCGCGCTGGTGGAATCGTCGAATATGAGTATCTTCGGTTTTTTTAGCAGGGCCCGCGCAATGCAAAGCCTTTGGCGCTGCCCGCCCGAAACGTTGGTGCCGCCCTGCTCCACATAGGTGTCATACCCATCGGGGAAGGCCTTAATAAAGCCATCGGCCTGCGCCAAGCGGCAGGCGTGCTCCATTTCGGCATCGGTAGCGTTGGGGTTGCCCCAGCGCAAGTTTTCTTTAATGGTGCCGGAGAACAACTCGTTCTTTTGCAGCACCATCGCCACCGCGTCGCGCAGCGTTTCTATATCGTATTGGCGCACATCCGCCCCGCCCACGCATACCGCGCCCAGGGTCACGTCATATAGCCTTGGTATCAGCTGCACCAGCGTGGTTTTCCCCGCGCCCGTGCCGCCTATTATACCAACGGTCTCCCCGCCCTTTATGTGCAGCTCGATATCCCGCAGGCAGTTTTCGCGCGCTTCCTTGGCATAGTTGAAGCTGACGCCTCTGAAATCGATGGAGCCATCCCGCACCTCGTAAATGGGATGCTCCGGGTTTACGATATCGCTGCGTTCCTCCAGCACCTCCACGATGCGCTGCGCGCTGGCGCGGGATATGGTAATCATCACGATGGTCATCGAAAAGAACATCAGCGCCATCAAGATTTGCATCGCGTAGGAAATGATGCTAACCAGGTCGCCGGTGGTCATGGAACCGCCCACGATAAGGCGCGCACCAACCCAGGATATCAGCAGCAGGCAGGTATATACCGAAGCCTGCATCAGCGGCATGTTGAAGGCCACCAACCCCTCGGCTTTGGAAAAGTCCTTGTAGATGGTGTTGGAAACCTCGCCGAATTTTTTGATTTCATGATCCTCGCGCACATAGGTTTTAACCACGCGGATGCCGCGCAGATTTTCCTGCACGACGGTGTTGAGCGTATCGTAGGTTTTGAACACGCGCGTAAAAATCGGGTGCGCACCGCTCATGATAAAATAAAGGCCTATCGCCAAAACCGGCACCACGCAAAGGAAAATAAGCGACATACGCCGGTTGACGCTGAACACCATAATCATGGAAAACAGCAGCATCAACGGGCTGCGCACCGCCACGCGGATGATCATTTGATAGGAGTTTTGCAGGTTGGTTACATCGGTCGTAAGCCGCGTGACCAGGCTGGCCGTAGAGAACCTGTCGATATTGGAAAATGAAAAGTCCTGCACGGCATAGTACATATCCTTGCGCAGGTTTTTGGAAAAGCCCGCCGCCGCGCATGCCGCAAAATGGCCCGAAAGCGCGCCCAGCACCAGCGCAAAAGCGCAGGCGCCCACCAGCACCAGCCCGATTTTGATAATGTAATTCATGTTCCCCACGTCGATGCCGTTATCGATAAGGTTGGCCATCAGCCTGGGTATGAGCACCTCGAGCACCACCTCGGCGGCAACGGTCAGCGGCGCCAAAATGGACTCGCGCTTGTATTCGCGCACGCTGCCCAAAAGTTTTTTGATCATTGATATCCCCCCATTTATAAAGAAACTGGATCGTTTTCTAAATTGCGGCGCATCTTTTCCGCCGTTTGCAAAAAGGCCCGCGTTTCCGCCGCGCTAAGCCCCTGCGTAAGGCGGGCTTCTATGGCGTCCAGCCGCCCGCAGATGCGCAGCTGCACCTCCAGCGCCTTGGGCGTGAGCACCAGCTTTTTCAGCCTCGCATCCTGCGGCACCGAAACGCGCTCGATAAGCCCGTTGTTTTCCATACGGTGTAGTATGCCCGTAACGGTGGAACGGCGGATATGAAAGCGCGCTTCGATATCCCTTTGGAACACATCTTCTTCCCGATGCAAATATACATAGCTCAATATCCACCCCTGCATGCCGGTGGAGTGCGTTTCGCCGCACGCCATGCCGACATGCCCATGCTGCCTTAACAGGTTGGCCAGCGTTTTTATGGCGATGCCGATATTGCCCGATTGCTCCATGCGCGTTCCTCCCTTCTGTTAGGATACTAACAAACCGTATTATACCCAGTGCGGCGCCCTGCGTCAAGCCTCGCTTGCAGGCGCCGTAATTGTTTCGCGGGCAAAAACCGCCCGGTTTTGCTTGCGCTTTGAGCCGCACGGTGTAAAATAATCGCGGCATTTTATTGCATATAAAACACAAAAAATTCTTGTAAATTTGCCTTGCCCTATGCCGCAAGCCACATAGCGCAAGGCTTTGCGCAAGCGCGGCGCATTTGTGCAAAACTCCATGCATTAAATTACCAATCATAATTTTTTTTGCGGTGGACAAATTATAGCTACACCATCAAGCAAAGGAGGTGAAAATAAACATGGCGAGTAAGAACGTTTTGATCCCGGAATCCAAACAGTCGATGGAAAATTTCAAGAGCGAAGTGGCCAACTCCCTCAATGTAAACCTGAAGCAGGGTTATAATGGCGACTTGACCAGCCGCGAGGCCGGCTCTATCGGCGGCGAAATGGTGAAGCGCATGATCGCGTATGCCGAAACCAATATGAAGAAGTAACCGCGGCGCATGCGGTACGACAATACTCTAAGAAAGGAGATAGAAACAATGGCCAGCAATTCTTCCAGCAAGGCGAAGCTGCAAGCGCTCAAAACAGAGGTAGCCAGCTCCCTTAACGTAAACCTGAACCCGGGTTACAACGGCGACATCACGGCGCGTCAGGCAGGCTCCATCGGCGGTGAAATGGTGAAGCGCATGATCGCGTATGCCGAGAGCAACATGGGCGGTAACCTGATGAAATAACAGGTGAAAACAAAGAATTTACTATAAATTCCCTTTCAAACATAATAAGGCGCGGCAGCGATGCCGCGCTTTATCGTTTGCTGTACAAGCTGATTTTACGCAACCAAAAAACGGCTCAATTGGGCACAACCTCGTTTTGCAGCGCGAGCAGTCTGGCCCGCGCGGCGGCTAATATGGGCTGTGCCTCCGCGCCGGCGCAAAGCAGCGCCTCCGCCGCCTCTTCGGCCTGGCGCAGCACCTCCATATCCGTCACAAGGCGCGCGGCGGCAAATTGGGATAGCCCGTGCTGCCGTTTCCCCAAGAATTCGCCCGGGCCGCGCATCTCCAAATCCTTTTGCGCGATGGCAAAGCCATCCTGCGTTTTGGTGAGCAGCCGCAAGCGCTCCATGGCGGTTTCGCCCTCGCCGCCCTGCCCGGGCAGCAAAAAGCAGTAGGAAGCCGCGCTCGACCGCCCCACGCGCCCGCGCAGCTGATGCAGCTGCGCCAGGCCAAAGCGCCCGGCGTTTTCGACGACCATCACGGCGGCGTTGGGCACATCCACCCCCACCTCTATCACGGTGGTGGCGACCAGTACATCGATTTCTCCCGCGCGGAAGGCCGCGGCCACCGCTTCCTTTTGCGCCTGCGGCATTTGCCCGTGCAGCAGGCCCAGCCGCACATGCAGGGTATGCTGGAGCGCGGCGAACACATCCTCGGCGGAAAGCACGTTTTCCAGCGCGTCGCTCTGCTCCACCAGCGGGCAAACCACATAGGCCTGGCGGCCCTGCTGTACCTGCGCCTGCACGAACGCATACATATCCGCGCGTTTGCGCTGCGGCACCAGGCGCGTGAGTATGGGCTTGCGGCCCGGCGGCAGCTCATCGAGCACCGAAATATCCAAATCGCCATAGAGTATGAGCGAAAGCGTACGCGGTATGGGTGTGGCGCTCATGATGAGCGTATGCACGCCGGGCTCCTTCCCCTTTGCGCCGAAGGCCGCGCGCTGCCGCACGCCAAAGCGATGCTGTTCATCGGTAATCACCAGGCCCAGGTCATAAAATTCCACCCCCGCCTGCAGGAGCGCGTGCGTGCCTATGATGGCGGTCACCGCCCCCGTGCGGATTTGTTCATAAGCCTGCTCGCGCGCGGCCTTGTGCATGCCGCCTTGCAGCAAGCACACCTTTTGCTCGCCAAACAGCGCGCAAAGCTGCGCGTAGTGCTGCCGCGCCAATATTTCGGTGGGCGCCATAAGCGCGGCCTGCCGCCCGTTTTGCGCCGCCGCAAACATGGCAAACAGCGCGACGGCGGTTTTGCCGCTGCCCACATCCCCCTGCAGCAGGCGGTTCATGGCCTGCGGCTTGTTTAAATCCGCCGCAATCTCTTGGGAAGCGCGCAGCTGCGCGCCGGTGAGCGCAAACGGCATACGCGCCGCAAACGCGGGCAGTATACCCTCCATCCTAAACGGGCGCACGGGCGCCGCGCCGTGCTCCTCATGCAGCAGCCGCAGCATCACGCGCAGCAGCAGCATATCCTCAAACGCCAAGCGGCGGCGGGCGGCGGCAGCCTCCTCCACCGTTTGCGGGAAGTGCACCGCCTGCAGCGCGCTTTGCAGCGAAAGCAAGCCATAGGTTTGCAGCAGGGCGGGGGGCAGGGTTTCGCCGCAGCCCTGCAAACAAGCGCGCAGCGCTTCGCGCGCCGCCTGCCTAAGCAGCGTCTGCGATATGCCTTTGGCGAGGGGGTACACCGGCAACATGCCGGGCAGCGCCGCAAACAGCACGGGGTTCACCTGCTTGACGCCATGCGTGCGGTCTATGCGGCCGCAGGCGTATAGCACCTGCCCCGCCTGCAGCTTCGCGCCGCCATACGGCTGGTTATACCAGGTGAGCGTGAGCTTGCCGGTCTCATCCTGAGCCGGGGCGGTGCATATGCGCAAATTCCCCCGCACGCGCGCTTGCTTGGGTTCCCGCAAGATGGTGACGCAAAGCGCCGCGTCCTCGCCCTGCGCCGCCTTTGCCACCTCGGTTAAGCTGGAATAATCGCAATAATCCCGCGGCACATAATAGAGCAGATCGCGCAACGAGAAAAGGCCCAGCTTGCCGAGCAACAGCGCGCGGCGCGGGCCGATTCCTTTAAGTTGCGTTATGGGCGCGTTTAAGTTCATTCCACCGAAATATAGTAGTAATACAGCGGCTGGCCGCCCTCTTGCGCGAGGATTTCGGCACGGGGGTACTTATCCTGCATCTGCTCCACCAGCATGGCAGCGTTATCCGCATCCACATTTTCGCCGTACAGCACCGTAATGATGCTATCCTTGCCCTGCCGCTCCATCATGATATCCAGCAGCTTAAGCGTGGCTTCTTCGATGTTATTACCCACCGCCACGATGTCGCTGCCCAGCAGGCCGATGATGTTGCCCTTTTCGATTTTGTTGCCATTTACCGAGGTATCCCGCACGGCATAGGTGACCGAGCCCGAGAGCACATGCTCCAGCGCCTTTTGCATACGCGCCTGAATATCGGCCACGCTGTCCTCCGCAATGTAGGCGGTAGCGGCGCTGATACCCTGCACCACCGTTTTGGTAGGCAGAACGATCACGTTGCGCTCGCTCAATTCCGCCGCCTGCTGCGCCGCCATAATGATGTTGGAATTGTTGGGCAGCACAAATACGTTGCGCGCGTTAACCCGGCGTATCGCCTTGGCGATGGTGTCGATGCTGGGGTTCATGGTTTGCCCGCCCTCGATGATGGCGTCCACGCCCAGGTCGGTGAATATGGCGTCTATCCCCTTGCCGGTGCTCACCGCCACCATGGCGCTTTCCTTTTCGCTCTTTTTTAAGTTTTCTTGCAGCTCGCGGTTCTGCTCCCGCATATTGTCGACCTTGAGCTTGTTGATTTCGCCCAACCGCAGCGCCAGCTGCAGTATTTTACCCGGCGCGTTGGAGTGCACATGAACCTTGATAAAATCGCTGTCATAGGCCACCACCACGCTGTCGCCGATGCGCGTGAGCTTCTCGCGGAAGCGATCCAATTCCTCTTCGCTGAAGGATTCGTCGAGGTGGATGATGAAAAATTCGGTGCAATAGCCAAACTTGATGTCATTCACGTCATCCAGCGTCAGCACATCCTCGGAGGGCGCTTCGCTTAGAGCCTCTTCGGCATAATCGTCGATTTCCTCGCCGTCGAGCGCCATTTTAAAACCGCGGAAGATCGTGAGCAGCCCCTTGCCGCCCGAGTCCACCACGCCGGCTTCCTTAAGCACCGGCAGTAGGTCGGGGGTGAGCTTTAGCGCGATTTCGCCCCGCTCGATGATGACATCCATGAGCTTATACACATTTGCGCCCGCCGCGCAGCGCTCGGCCACGGCTTCGCCTATCATGCGGGAAACCGTGAGCATGGTGCCTTCTTTGGGCTTCATTACGGCCTTATAAGCCGCTTCGGTGCCCGTTTTGAGGGCCGCCGCCAGCATGGCGCCATCCATCTCTTCGGCGTCATCGAGCGCCCGCGAAAAGCCGCGGAATATCTGCGAGAGTATGACGCCGCTGTTGCCCCGCGCGCCCTTGAGCGAGCCGAGCGAGGCGGCCGCGGCCACATCGCACACCCGCGTGCCCGCGCAGGCCTTAATTTCCCGCGCGGCGGATTGCATCGTCATCGACATGTTGGTGCCCGTGTCGCCATCCGGCACCGGGAATACATTGAGCGAATCAATGTGCGCTTTGTTTTTTTCCAATAAGGCAGCGCCGGTCAGGAACATATCCTTGAGCATAGCGCCGTTGATCGTTATGTTTTCCAATGTTCGTTCCACTGCCCTTTCTGGCCCACGTTTGGCAAATAAATAATATAGAAATAAATGCATACGCCATGGCTGCCTGTGAGCCTTTGGAACCGCCGTGGCGCGAGAGGGACGGCCCGCTTTAGGCCGTAATGTTTTCCACATGGATATTCACGCTGCTCACCTTGAGGCCCGTTAGCTCCTCCACGCGATAGCGCACGTTGTCGATGGTGTTTTTTGCCACCGCCGCCAAGGATATGCCATATACCATCGTTACGAACAGGTCTATTTCCACCTGCTCGCCTTCGCCCAAAAAGCTGACCTTTACGCCCTTTTTGCGGTTGCTGTCGTTACCCACCAACTGCAGCAGCGCGTCGGCGGCGGTTTTGGTGCTCATGCCTACCACGCCATAGTTTTCGGTAGCCGCGAAGCCCGCGATATTCGCAATGATATCCTCGCCGATGATGATTTTGCCCAGCTCGCTTACAATCGTCCCTGCCATTGGTAAACCTCCTTGTTATTTTAGTTGCGCTCTTACCGCTTTTTATCCATTATACATAATATGGCTTCTATATTCTACAGCAAAACAACCGTACTGACAATAGTTAGCAGTGTTAACTATTATCCAAAAAACACGTTCTTATATAAAATATTGCCAGTTTTGTACATTTTTTGCATTGACACGCCGCAAATAACGTTTTATAATGTTTGTGAACTCACAAAAGTTTATAAATTTTAGGAGGCATTCATTTCGATGGAGCAAACACAGGATACCCGCAGAATACCCACGCATCTTAAGCACAAGCCCGTGGTGGCGGTGCAAAACTATGGCAATCTCGATGGACGCCAAGCCTATCATACCGATACGCAGGGGCTTTCCATTGGGCTGGCGCAGTGGAACGCGCACGGCAAAACGGATATAAGCGCCAAGGTTTGGCGTACCGCCGGGGACCGTTGGAGCCGGCTTTGCGAGGAGCTGCCCATACACCGGCTGCTCGACCTGTGCATATTGTTTTGCCGCACCAAGCAGTTTTTTGGCGACAGCTACCGCTTCCCCAAAGGGTATGACCCGGCGAACACGCAGATAGACCGCATCGGCTTGCAGGGCGACGCCATGACCGTGGAGATTTGCACCGACAACGAATTCATCGACGACGATGTGCGCTTATTGGTGGATGCGCTGGCCAAGGATGATGAAATGCTCAGCGAACGCCTGCGCGTGCTGGGGCGGTTGCTGCAGGATTTGGGGTATGCGGGGTAGTGAAGATCTATTCGCCCTCCAGCGCATCGAGCGCGGCCTGCGCCTGCTCCCATGCCGCATAGAGCGCATCCAGCTCGCACTGCTTTAAGTCGGCCTGATCGGCCAGCTCCTGTGAGCGCAGATAATCCGAGGCGACCGCAGGGGAAGCGAGCAGCTCCTGCAGGTCATGCAGCTCGATTTCGGCGCGGGTAACCCGCTCTTCCGCCCGGCGCAGCTCGCCCGTGGCGCGGTTGATGGCGCCCTGCCGCTCCTTTTGCGCGCGGTAGCTGCCGCGGCCCGCATCCGGGGCAGGTTCCTCTTGCGCTGCGGGGAGGAGGGCGGCGCTATCGCCCGGCGACGCTTGCGCGGCGAGAAAATCATCATACCCGCCCACATAGGCCGTGAGCCCCGTCTCATCCAGGTAGAGTATGCGATCCGCCATTTGGTTTACGAGGTAACGGTCATGCGTGACGATAAACAGCGTGCCGTCATAGCTTTCCAGCGCGCGCTCGAGCGCATCGCGGGAATCGATATCCAAATGGTTGGTGGGTTCATCGAGCAGCAGCAGGTTTGCGCCGCTGAGCATGAGCTTGAGCAGCTGTATACGCGCTTTTTCGCCGCCCGAAAGCGTCGCCACACGCTTGAACACATCATCCCCCGTGAGCAAAAATGCCGCCAGCGCGGCGCGCACCGCCCCCGCATCCATATGCGGGTAGGCGTTTTGTATCTCCTCCAGCGCGCTGCAGCCGGGCTGCAGGGAATCCATGGTCTGCTCATAATAGCCGGGCTGTATATTGGCGCCTAGGCGTATGCTGCCCGCATCCGGCGTTTCTTTGCCCATGATAAGCCGCAGCAGGGTGGTTTTGCCGCAGCCGTTCGCTCCCAGCAAAAACACGCGCTCGCCGCGATAAATGTTGAAGGAAACGCCTTCAAACAGCTGCCTGTCGTAAGCTTTTCGCAGGCCGCTGCACAGCAGCACATCGTTGCCGGATACCGCTTTGGCGGCAAACCGAAACCGTATGGAGGCCGTATCCGCTTCGGGCGCAACGAGCTCGGCCTTCAGCCGTTCGATTTGCTTGCGCTTGGATTCTATCGTCACATAATTGCGCGCCTGATTCCAGCGTTTTTGCTGTTCAATCACACCCTCCAGGCGGCGTATCTCTTTTTTTTGGTTCGCATAGTGCCGCCGCAAAATCTCGTTGCCGGTGGAGGTCAGCTCCATATGCCGGGAATAGTTGCCCAAAGTGGAGGTGAGCCGCCCATGCTTAAGCTCCAGGGTGCGCTCCGTCACCCTGTCCAAAAAATACCTGTCATGCGAAATAACGATAAACGCCCCGTTATAGGCGCGCAAAAAATCCTCTAAAAAACGCACGCTGTCCATATCCAAATGGTTGGTGGGCTCATCGAGCAGCAGCAGGTTGGCATCGCTCAGCAGCAGCCGCGCCAGCTGCGCCTTGTTGCGCTGCCCGCCGCTCATGGTGCCAAGCGGCTGCTCCAGCTCGGCTTCGCTAAAGCCCAGACCCAGCAGCGTGCTGCGCGTGCGGCTGCGGTAGGTCAGCCCGCCCTCTGCCTCATAGCGCTCCTGCAGGGCGCTTTGGCGCAAAACCAGCTTATCCGCTTCCATCAGCCCGGCGGCGGATATGGCGCCCGCAACGCGCTCCAACTCCTGCTCTATGCGCTGTAGCTGCGCCGACGCGTGCAGCGTGTAGCCCAGCAGCGTATCGCCGGTGGTTTCTACGATTTGCTGCACCGTGCCCAGCTTGGTTTCCCGGCCGCGGTATATTTCCCCCGCATCGGGCGGGAGCGCCCCCGTGAGCAGCTGGAACAGCGTGGTTTTGCCGCAACCGTTCACGCCCACCAGCCCCGCCTTATCGTGCGGGGCAATTTCGAAGCTGACATCTTCAAACAACGTGCGCGCCGCAAAGCTTTTTGCGATAGAGCGCGCGGCCAGTAGCGCCATGGGGCAGTCTCCTTTAAAAACATATCCAATCAATTTTACAGTATACCATATTGCCCGCGCTTGCGAATGAATATTTTGCGCCGCTGAACACAAAATGTTCATTAGACACAATAAAATAACATATGCTATAATTAGACAAAATTTGAAAGATATGCTTTTGCCTTATGCGTACAAACACCCCCGCAGCGCGCGCTGCTCAAAAGGACATACCCACCCAGCCGCAGCCTGCCGCCGTACCGCGCGCAAGCTTTTTGCGGCGGTTTCAGCTGCCCGTGCTCTGCGTGCTGGGCATAGCGGGATGCGCCTTCATAGGCATACCGCTGCTGTTTAACGTGGCGGCGCCCCCGCCCCCCTTCACCCCCGCGTATCAGCCGGTGCTGGCCGAGGCGCCCACCCCCACGCCGATAGCCGTTGCGCAGGTCGCCGCGCCTGCCGCCCCGGCGGTGCAAAGCGGCACAGCCCGCACGCTGGCCGATGCCTATGCCCCGCTGCAGCAGGGCGATACCAGCGACATCGTATCCGACCTGCAGATAAGGCTGATGGAGCTGGAGTACCTCGAGGGGGACGAGCCTTCCGACCACTTTGGCGCTTCTATGGAAGAATCCGTCAAACGGTTCCAGCGCGTGCATCACATGGTGGAAACCGGCGTGGCGGATGCGCTGACGCAGGAGCTTCTGTTTTCGGACACCGCGTTGCCTTACAAGCTCGAGCAGGGCGATGCGGGCAACGATGTGGCGCGCCTGCAAAACCAGCTGGGCGACCTGGGCTATTATGCCGAAAAGACCAACGGATACTTTGGCGCGGCCACGCAGAGCGCGCTATCCGCATTCCAAACAAAAAACAAGCTGACCGCCACCGGCGTAGCCGATCAGGCGACCCGCAACGTGCTATATTCCTCGGCGGCGCGGCCCAAGGTGGATCCAACGCCCACGCCTTCACCCACCCCCAAGCCCACGCCCAAGCCTACCGCTACCCCCAAGGCAACGGCCAAGCCCACCGCTACGCCCAAGGCATCCTCCACCCAAAAGCCTTCGGCTGCCGCCACGCCGGATGGAAACGCATTCTTCCTGCCCGAGCCCGAACCCACGGCATCGGGCGGCAGCTGGAGCGGTTCCGATTCGGGCGGCATCGCGGTGCAGGGCTCTGGGGTAGAGGCTATGATCGCGACGGCGCAAAGCGTGGAAGGCTGCCCCTATGTACTGGCCGATGAAGGCCCCAGCAGCTTCGATTGCTCTGGTCTGCTGTACTTCAGCCTGCGCAGCGCGGGCGTGAAGATAGGCCGCATGAGCGCCCGCAACTTTGCCCGCGTCAGCAGCTGGCAAACCATCGAGAGCCGGAGCAGCCTGCAGCGGGGCGACCTGCTGTTCTTCACCAACTACACCAGCGCTTCGGATATCGGCCATGCCGCCATCTATTTGGGCGGCAACAAGTACATCCACGCCTCTTCCTCGGCGGGCCGGGTCATCATAAGCAGCTGGAGCCAGTGGAGCGAGGATAATTTCCGCTGGGCCAAGCGGGTATTCTAAAGCCAAAATTATTTTGGCAAGCCTGCGTTCGCAGGGGCCGCAGCGCTTTATACGACGCCACAAAAACAGAGGCCGGGGCGGTTTTACGCCACAGCCTCTTTTATTTATGATGGGTGTCGAATTGCGAGCATTTCTCCTTTACCGTTAAGGCTGCGCGGGCGCTTTCCCGCGCCCGGGCCTGGCGCCATCAGAGGGCGGTCGCTC
The DNA here is from genome assembly GCA_031261085.1 of Christensenellaceae bacterium. Taxonomy (GTDB): domain Bacteria; phylum Bacillota; class Clostridia; order Christensenellales; family CAG-138; genus Pelethousia. Next base: position 30,339 of record JAISKB010000007.1, on the reverse strand, counting down.
GCCGCCAAAGCCTGCCTCCGGCGCTTGGCCGCCGCCCCAGCCGCCGGCGTTCCCGCCGCCCATCATCATGCCCTGTATGGTCGTTGTGGCAGCTACGGTTGCAAGCGGCGCGCCATCCGCGGTGATTTGATAGCTTTGCCCGTTCACGATGCCGGGTATCATAAGGCAAAAGGCGGTCGCGTCCGCAGCCGGCGTTATGCTCCACAGGTCGTCCACCGCGATATTTACACCTGCCTTCACCGCATAAGAACCATAGAGCGCCGGCGGTATGCTGCCGCCGCTGTCCACATCCGTGGCGTCGCCATCGCGCAGCGCATTGACGAAAACCGCGATGGTTCCGCCGCTAACCTCCAGCGTTCCGTTGGAGTCGATTCCATCGCTGCCGCTGTATATGGTGATTTCGCCGCCGGTCAACACGATGCCGTATGGGGCGCCCGCCGCAAAGCTGTCGGCGCCAAAACGGCCGCCCCCTATGTTGGCATCGGCGCCGCCCGCCGCGTTGATTCCGTCATCCGATGCCATAACGACGATCGTTCCGGCCGAAATATCGATATTGGCACTTTCTAACCCCTCGTAGGATTGCAGGACGTTGACGCTCCCGCCGCTTATGGTTAACGTACCATCCGCATGCATGCCGTCATCGCCCGATGCAAGCGTAAACTCGCCGCCGCGAATCGCAATATCGCCGTTTGCATGCACCGCGTCATCCGCGCTGTCGATATCGAATGTGCCCGCGGATATTTCGATTGCGTTTACCGCCTTAAGGCCTTTGTAGCTGCCCGTTTCCGCATCCGCGGCCGCAGCGGGCGCAGCGTCATCGCTGGTTGGCGGTGTGAAGCCCCTGTAGCCGCCCGGCTGCGCATCGGCCGATGTTGGGGGTGCGGCAGCGGCACCGCCGCCGGCTGTGATGTTGAACGCCCCGCCCAAAATGAACAAGCCGTTTTCACTCTGTATGCCATCATGCGCGGCGGTGATTGCAAGCCTGCCGCCTTCGATGAGTATGGAGCCCTTCGCCGCATCCTCCCCGTTGTTGGTTTGTATGCCGTCGTTGCCGGCGCGTATGGTGAAGTCCCCGCCCAATATGGTGACGGAATCGTTGCCGCGCAGGCCGTGGTTTGCCGCGTCTATGTCAAAAACGCCGCCCGCTATAATCAAGTTATCCTTTGTGCCTATGCCGTTATGGAAGCCGGCGTGCACGGCTAGAGAGCCCGCGCCGTTAATCGTCAAATCATCCTTGCAAAAGAGCGCCGCATTCGGCTCCTCCTCCGAAACGTTCGCATAGGCGAACGCGCTCCCACCATCCGTGAGCGTATTTTGCGTGCCCTCCGCCAGCGTGATGACCAGTTTGCCGCATTTGGAAGCGTAGATTGCCGCGCCGCTTTTGTTTGTAATCTCCACGCCGCACAGCACCAGATGGATTACATCCGTCTTTTTTGCCGCAATCGCAAGCTGTCCATCGGGCAGTGAACCGCTGACCACATAGGTGCCCGGGGCCGCGATGGCCACCACGTTTTGATCCGTTTTTGCGCCGGGGCCATCGATGGTGATGGAGGCGCCCTCCAAGGTTATTTTGGTGGCGGTTTCGCTATCCCACGCGGCGTTCAAATCCACAGCCGCAGCCGTACTGGGCAGGGTAACCTCCGCTGGCGCATCGCTCTCCTGCACGGGCTGCGCCGTTGCGGCGGGAACCTCTTGTGCGCCCGTTGCCGCGCCGCACCCCGTAAGGGCGCTTAAGGATATTGCCGCCGCCAATAGCAGCGATAAAAACCTGCTGTAATGTTTCATAAAAAATCCCTTTGTTTAAAATTCAACGTTCACCGAGCGTTGCGTATTGGTTTATTATTATAGCAAAAGCATCGGTATAATGTAAGTGAACGTTTTGTGCAGCCCGTTTAAAATAGAAGTTGCCTTGCGCTTTTATTGAAGAACGCACCCCGAAAGGTGCGTTTTTGTATGCCATATTATGTTTTATGCGGTTACCGCAATGCCGCGCGGATTGCGTTTACGGCATCATCGAGCACGGCATAATCCCGCAGGGCGCGGTTGACAGCCCCTGCCTGCAGCTCGTTGTTGCGCACGCGCACAAACCCCTGCATGGGGTTGACCGGGAAGCAGTACTCCTGCTTGGCATCCGGGCTTTGCGTGATGAAGAACAGGCATATATCGCCCTCCTGCAGCGCGGGGGCATCGGCCTCGCCATAGCGCACGGCGGTGAGCGTGGCGGCGCTGAGCAAATCGGCGCTCATGGCCGGCGCATATACCAGCCGCAGCGTATCGCCATATTTGAGCGCGCCCTTTATGCCGCCATACGCCGTGACCTGCACAATGCTGGCCGGCAGCGTATGCTCCGACGTGGCGCCGTTGGACTGGGAACGGAACTGCGTATCGTGCAGCGGGGGCACATAGCTGACCTGCCCAATGAATATATCATCCGCCGCTTTTACCAGCGGCGCAAGCGTTTCGTAATAGTAGACCTCGGAGGGAACGCTTATGATGGCATCCAGCTTGGCCATATCCCGCAGCAATTCAGAAAGCGCGACGGATTGCCCTCCCACCCGCACGCGGTCGCCCGCAATGGCGCAAACCTCATCGTTGACCAGGGTATAATTTTCCATATCCTCGGCATAGGGCGTATCGGCCCCCTGCTGCAGGTAGAGCAGATAGCGCTCGCCGTTTTGCATAGCGGTGTTGCAATGTACGATGTCCCCCACTATGGCTTGGCCGGCCAGCACCCGCTCGATGGATAGGTCGTAGCAAGGGTTACCCTCTACATCTATGTGTTCCCGCTCGCAAATGCCGCTTACCACCAGCGCCGCGCTGCGGTAATTTTGCCGGGCCTGCACGAGCGCGCTCTCTTCGCTTTGCACATGCGCGGGCAATGCACAGCTTGTAAAGAGCATAGCGATGCATATGGCCAGCGCAAACAATTTGATTTTACGGTTCATGCCTTGCCTCCTCCCTGCAAACTGCTGTCACGAATAAAACGAACGGGGCGAACCTATGGTTGCAATAAGAATAAAATAGTTGGAAAACTTTTGCGCGCCTGGGCCTTGCTCACATTTCGCGGCGGCCCTCCACCGCTTTTAGCAGCGTCATCTCATCGACATATTCGAGGTTGCCGCCAATGGGTATGCCATGCGCGATGCGGGTGACCCGCACCCCCTTGGCCTTGAGCAGCCGCGCGATATACACCGCCGTGGCTTCCCCCTCTACATCGGGGTTGGTGGCCAATATGACCTCCTGCACGCCGCCCGCCTCCACGCGGGCCAGCAGCTCTTTGATGCGGATATCATCAGGCCCTATGCCATCCATCGGGGAAATCGTGCCCTGCAGCACATGGTATTGCCCGCGGAATTCCCGCATCTTTTCCAGCGCCATCACATCCTTGGCATCCCGCACCACACAGAGCGTGCCCGCACTGCGGCTTGGGTCGGTACATATGGCGCAGGGCTCCACATCGGTATAATTGCCGCAGATGGAGCAATAGCGCACCGTATCCCGCGCGTGGTTAATGGAGGCCGCCAGCTCCCGAGCGGCGGATTCCGGTATATCCAAAAGGTGGTAGGCCAGGCGCTGCGCGCTTTTGGTGCCTATGCCGGGCAGGCGGGCAAGCTGCATGACCAATGCGTTAATCGAATCCATGCTCTATCAGCCCAGCCCCATGCCGCCGGTAAGCTTGCCCATCGTATCGCTGATGGTTTCTTCCGCCAGGCGAAGCGCCTCGTTGACGGCCGATAGCACGAGGTCGCAGAGCATTTCCACATCGTCGGGGTCGACACAGCCCGGATCTATTTGGATGCTTTTGAACTGCTTGCTGCCATATACGGTGGCCTTTACCGCCCCGCCGCCCACGCTGGATGAAAATTCACGCAGCGCCAGCTCTTCTTGCATAGCCGACATGTTCTGCTGCATCTGCTGCGCCTGCTTCATGAGCTGCTGCATGTTCATGCCGCCCATACCCGGAAAACCGCCCTTCGCCATCGAAAACCTCCGCAAAAAAACTAATAAAGCCAATATTCCATTTAGATTATATCATACATTTTGTGTTGTTACAATGCACTAGCAGCAAAATACAGGTTTTTACAGGAAATTACAAAACCGGATACAGGCGTTTTTTGGCGCGGCTTAAGGCGAAATATAAAAGTTCCCGCTCCAAAAAAGGAGAGGGAACCTAAGCTTATTCTATCTTGAGCGCATCGCCAAACAGTGCCCGCGCGCGCTGCTCCGCATCCTCGCCGCCGCCCTGTGTGAGCCGCAGCGCATGCCCCGGCGCGACCTGCTGCAAAAAACCCTGCAGCTTTTCAAACGGCCCGGGCTTCGATAGCGCCATTTGGAACACCGGGCTGTCGAAGCCCACCTCCAGCACGCTATCCTGCAGGGCAAAGCGCTTGGCGTAGCGCGCCATCACGGCCAGGGGCTTATCCTCCGCCTCTAACAAATGCACCACCTGCCGCCACAGCCCCGCGGGCCCTTCGGCAGCCGCGCCAGGGGGGCTGGACGGCGCTTGCGCGGGCGGCGCGCTGGCCGTTTCTTCCGCCGGCGGCGGGCTCTCGGGCCAAGGCACAGCTTCGCCTATGCTGGGGGCCGCCTTTTTTTGCGTGGGGTTTACCGCCTCAACGCCGTTTTTCAGCTGCTGCTCCAGCTTCTCGATGCGCTCGGCCAAATCATACAGCGACGCCTTTTCTTCGGGCTGGGCAATGCGCACCAGCGTGCTCTCTATCAGCACCCGGGGCAGGCTGAGGTTTTTCAGCTTCCCTTCCGCCTGCAGCAGCAGCTCGGTTGCCCGCAGCAGCCGCACCTCCCCCGCGCCCTCGGCCTGCGCTTCGTAGCGGCGCATGGCATCCCCGGTGCAGTCGAGTATATCACTGCAAGCGCCGCCGCACAGCTTGGTGAGCAGCAGCGCGCGCATATGCAGGGCAAAATCGTGTACAAACACCTTTAAATCCCGCCCATCCCGCACCACGCGGTCGAGCAGCGCAAGCGCCTGGCCCGCATCGCAGCTTAGGAGCGCATCCGCCATGGTGTAAAGGAAGCTGTCTTCCATGCTGCCCAGCACGCCGTATACATCCGCCGCGGCCACATGGTTGCCGCAAAACGAAAGGCATTGGTCGGCAAGGCTCAGCGCATCCCGCATGCCGCCCTCCGCCGCCCGGGCGATGGCCAATAAGCCTTCATCTTCGATGGTAGCGCCCAGCTGGGCGAGGATATCCTGCATGCGGGCGGTCATATCCCGCACGGTGAGGCGGTGAAAATCCATCCGCTGGCAGCGGGATATAATGGTGGCGGGTATGCGCTGCGGCTCGGTGGTGGCCAGTATGAACAGGATATGCGCGGGCGGCTCCTCCAGCGTTTTGAGCAGCGCGTTGAACGCGTTGGGCGATAGCGCGTGCGCCTCATCTATAATGTATACCTTGGTTTTGAGCTCCAGCGGGGTGTAGCGCACCTTATCCAATATGGCGCGCACATCCTCCACGCCGTTGTTGCTGGCCGCATCCAGCTCCACAATATCCACATTGCCCTGCGCCGTGCGCAAGCAGGCCTCGCAATGCCCGCAGGGCTCGCCCTCTTGCGGCTGCAGGCAGTTGGCCGCGCGCGCGAGTATTTTGGCCGCGCTGGTTTTGCCTGTGCCCCGGCTGCCCGCAAACAGGTATGCGTGGGAAATCATCCCCGCCTTTACCTGGTTTTTGAGTATGGTGGTAATATGTTCCTGCCCGATTACCTCGTTAAAAGTGGCGGGCCGGTATTGGCGGTACAGCGCGCGATAGCTCACGGTCGTTCTCCTATTAATGCCCTGATTTTTGCGGGGGAAGCCTTACGCTCCCACGCTTTTATGATAGCATGTTTTCGCGCGGTTGCCAACCTGCCGAAAGTCGGTTATAATTCGGAGAGCATAGCTTGAAGTTAAGATGATATACATGGAGGTATTTTGGCGATGGCACACAAAAAAACCATTCTCAGCGGCATACAGCCCAGCGGTTCCCCCACCTTGGGCAACTATGTGGGCGCGCTGCGCAACTGGTCGCTTTTGCAGCAGGAGGATTACGAGTGCTTCTACTGCGTGGTCAACCTGCACGCCATCACCGTGAAGCAGGACCCGGAGGCCCTGCGCCGCCGCACCATGGATACCGTGGCGCTGCTGCTCGCCTGCGGCATAAACCCAAGTACCAGCACGCTGTTTGTGCAATCCCACGTTACGGAGCATGCCGAGCTTACCTGGGTGCTGAACTGCTACACCTATATGGGCGAGCTCAACCGCATGACCCAGTTTAAGGATAAAAGCGTAAAGCATGCCGATAACATCAACGCGGGCCTTTACACCTACCCCGTATTGATGGCTTCTGACATCCTGTTATATCAAAGTCATTTGGTACCGGTGGGCGCCGATCAAAAACAGCACCTCGAAATCGCGCGGGATATTGCCATACGCTTCAACAACGCGCATGGCGACGCCTTCGTGATACCCGACGGATATATCCCCAAGGCCGGCGGCCGCGTGATGAGCCTGCAGGACCCAAGCCAGAAGATGAGCAAGAGCGACCCCAACCCCAACGGCTATATCGCCATTATGGATGACCCCGCCGACATACTCAAAAAATTCAAGCGCGCCGTGACCGACAGCGAGGGCAGCATCCACTTCGACCCGCAGGCCAAGCCGGGGGTATCCAACCTGCTGGCGATTTACAGCGTGTTTGCCAACATGACCGTACCCGAGGCGGAAGCGCACTTTGCGGGCAAGGGTTATGGCCACCTTAAAACCGAAACCGCCGAGGCCGTTATCGCCGACCTTGCGCCGCTGCAGCAGACCTACAATAAGCTGCTGGCCGAAGAAGGGTATTTGCGCGAGGTGATAGCCAAGGGGGCCGCGCAAGCCCGCGCGCGCGCCGCGCAAACGCTGGCGGATGTATACCACAAAGTCGGCTTGGACGTATGATGTTAAAGTGATAAAAACGTTTGAAACAGGCGCCCTCGCAGCTGCGAAAGCGCCTGTTTTTTGTTGCGTGCCGGTATGGGCCGCCCAAAATTCTATTCCTCTTCGTATTTATGCAGCTCCACCCCGGCCTCCTTAAATATCTCCAGCGCGAAGGCGTCGGGGTAGCCCTCGCCATAGATCACCCGGGAAATTCCGGCATTTACGATCATTTTCGCGCAGATTACGCAGGGCTGATGCGTGCAGTATAGCGTGGCGCCCTCTATGGAAAGCCCCAGCTTGGCCGCCTGTATGATGGCGTTTTGTTCGGCATGTATCGCAAAGCACAGCTCATGCTGGGTGCCGCTGGGTATGTTCAGCTTGCGCCGCATACACTCCCCCTTATCGAGGCAGCTGACAATGCCCGCGGGCGCGCCGTTGTAGCCCGTGGTGAGGATGCGCTTGTTGCGCACGATGACAGCCCCAATTTTGCGGTTTTGCTGATAGCAGCTCGACCACTCGCCAATGGTATGCGCCAGCTCCATAAACCGTTTATCCCATTTGCTCCATTCCATGGCCACACATCCCCCTCGCACCATATTTCCTTTTTCGATTATATCAAATGCGCGCCCGGGGCACAATATTTTAGAGATTGCAAAGCAATTGTGAAAATCTATGCGCCGCCCTTGCAATTTGCATGCGAGTGCGCTATCATAACAACGTTGTTAGCACTCGCGTGCTTTGAGTGCTAACCCCGGTTGTATCATAATAAATGAATCTATTATAGGAGGCATACAAATGAAACTCAGACCCTTACTCGACAGAATCGTACTCAAGAGCATCGAAGCGGAAGAAACCACCAAAAGCGGCATCATACTCACCGGCAGCGCCAAAGAGAAGCCCGTCGTTTCCGAAGTGCTTTCGGTAGGCCCCGGCGGTACCGTGGACGGCAAAGAAGTCACCATGTATGTAAAGCCGGGCGATAAGGTTGTGGTATCCACCTATGCGGGCACCAACCTAAAGCTGGATGGCGAGGAATACACCATCGTGCGGCAAAACGACATACTCGCGGTAGTGGAATAACCGCAGGGCATTTCATAAAATAATTTCGAGCAGCATAAGAAAGGGAATTTACTATGGCTAAGCAATTGAAATATGGCGAAGAAGCTCGCCGCGCACTGGAAGCCGGCATGAACGCGCTGGCGGATACCGTTAAAATCACCTTGGGGCCCAAAGGCCGCAACGTCGTGCTGGATAAAAAATACGGCGCGCCGCTCATCACCAACGATGGCGTAACCATCGCCAAGGAGATCGAGCTGGAAGATCCATTCGAAAACATGGGCGCGCAGCTGGTGAAGGAAGTCGCCACCAAAACCAACGATGTAGCGGGCGACGGCACCACCACCGCCACACTGCTCGCGCAGGCCATCATCCGCGAGGGCATGAAGAACGTAGCGGCCGGCGCCAACCCCATGGGCATCAAGCGCGGCATCGAAGCCGCCGTGGAAACCGCGGTGGAAGGGCTTAAATCGCTGTCCGTTCCCGTGCAGAGCAAAAAGGACATCGCGCAGGTCGCCTCCATTTCCGCCGGTGATGAAGCCATTGGCGAGCTGATTTCCCAGGCTATGGATAAGGTTGGCAACGATGGCGTTATCACGGTAGAAGAATCCAAAACCATGAAGACCGAGCTGAACGTGGTGGAGGGTATGCAGTTTGACCGCGGCTACCTTTCGGCCTATATGGTAACGGATACCGATAAAATGGAAGCCGTGCTGGAAAACCCCTATGTGCTCATCACCGAAAAGAAGATCAGCAACATTCAGGATATCTTACCCCTGCTCGAGCAGGTGGTGCAGCAAGCCGCAAAGCTGCTCATCATCGCCGAGGATGTGGAGGGCGAAGCGCTGCCTACGCTGGTGCTCAACAAGCTGCGCGGCACCTTCACCTGCGTCGCCGTTAAGGCCCCCGGCTTTGGCGACCGCCGCAAGGCCATGCTGCAGGATATCGCCATCCTCACCGGCGGCCAGGTCATCAGCGATGAGCTGGGCATGCAGCTTAAGGATACCACCATCGACATGCTGGGCCGCGCCCACCAGATAAAGGTCGATAAGGAGAACACCACCATCGTGGAAGGCGCCGGTGACCCGAGTGAAATCCGCGCCCGCATCAGCTCCATCAAGGCACAAATCGATGAGACCACCTCGGATTACGACAAGGAGAAGCTCCAGGAGCGCCTCGCAAAGCTGGCGGGCGGCGTAGCGGTTATCGCCGTGGGCGCGGCGACCGAAGTGGAGATGAAGGAAATTAAGCTGCGCATCGAGGACGCGCTCAACGCGACCCGCGCCGCTGTGGAAGAAGGCATGGTGCCGGGCGGCGGCGTAGCGCTGGTAAACGTGATAGACGGCGTAAAGGCGCTTACCGACAAAACGACCGGCGATGAAAAGACCGGCATCGACATCGTGGTGCGCGCGCTCGAAGAGCCCGTGCGTCAAATCGCGGCCAACGCGGGCCTGGAAGGCAGCGTGATCGTAGAGAACATCAAGCGCGCCGATACCAAGGGCTATGGCTATGACGCCAAGCGCAACGAGTATGGCAACATGGCCGAAAAGGGCATTATGGACCCAACCAAGGTGGCCCGCAGCGCCCTGCAAAACGCGGCCAGCATCGCGGCCATGATCCTTACCACCGAGAGCCTCGTGTGCGATATACCCGCGCCCGAACCGGCGGCTCCCGCCGGCGGCATGGGTGGCGGCATGGGCGGCATGTATTAATCAAAACCGGCTTGAACCACAAAAAGCGCGCCAAAAGGCGCGCTTTTTGCGTACCGCGTTGTTTTGGAGGTTATGCAAAAGTAGGTTTGTGAAAGGTGTTGTACCCGTATCATTTTATGAGACCTATTGCAATCTCCCGCGAATGCATGTATACTAAAATAGTCTCAAATGATACTGTTTTGTAAGGAAGAGGCGCCGCCATGCTTACCGCCCAAGTATTAAAAAACCCGCTCTTTGCGGGCGTAAACCCCAAAGTGTTAGCGAAGGCGCTGAAGAAAGGCGCGTTCCTGCGCGAATATGCGCCAGGAGAAACCGTGGTTGCCGCGCAGGAAAAAACCCGCGCGCTGGGCGTTTTGCTGCGCGGCAGCGCGCAGGTCGTAAAAGTGGTTAAGGGTGGGCACGCTATCCGTATGAGCGAGCTGGTGCCGGGCAATCTGCTGGGCGCGGCCATGCTCTTTAGCGATGTGAGCGGCGCGCCCACCGCAATCTCCACCCGCAAGGGCTGCGCCGTGCAGTTTTTCCCGGAAGATACATTTGCGGAAATGCTGCGGGCCGACTTTACGCTCACGCGCAACTATATCGCCTACCTTACGCAGCGCATCCATTTTTTAACCGACCGCATCGAGAGCATTGGCAGCCCCTCGGCGACGGATAAGCTGCTGAACCACCTGGCGCAGTGCTGCTTGCCGCAAACCGGCGAGGTACGGCTGCCCCGCGGTATGGATGCGCTGGCCGATACGCTGTGTATCAGCCGCGCCACCATGTACCGCGCGCTCAAAGAGCTGGAACAGGCGGGCTTTATCCGGCGGGATGGGCGCAGCATCTATTTGACCAACCCGGCCGGCGGCGAAGCCGGCATATAAAACAATCCACAAGAAAGTATGAGGTATCCATTATGAAAAAACAACTCGCGCTCGTGCTGATCTGCGCGTTCCTGCTATCCCTGGCCGTTGCCTGCACCGCGCCGCAAGCGCCTGCAGCACCCTCGGCCGCACCCGCGGCGGAGCCCGCCCCCGTGCCGGAAAAAACCACAAAGCCCGCCCCCGCCCCCCTGCGCATCGCCGCGCTAAAAGGCCCCACCGGCATGGGCATCGTGGCCCTGATGGAGCCGCAATACGCAAACCAATACGCCATCACCATCGCTTCCGCGCCGGATGAAGTGACCGCCGGTATCATATCGGGCAATTTGGATATTGCCGCGGTGCCCACCAACCTCGCATCGGTGCTCTACAACAAGCTGGAGGGCGATGTGGTGATGCTGGCCGTTAACACGCTGGGCGTGCTCTATGTGCTGGAGGATGGCGACACCATCCACTCCCTCGCCGACCTGTCGGGTAAAACGCTGTATGCAACCGGCCAGGGCGCCACGCCGGAATATGCCCTTAACTTTTTGCTGGAGAAGAACGGTTTAAGCGATGTGACCGTGGAATACTATAGCGAGCACAGCGAGCTGGCCACGCTGATGGCCAGCGGCGATGTGAAGCTGGGCATGCTGCCCGAGCCAAACGTGACCGCCACCATGGCGCAAAACGAAACGCTGCGCATCGCGCTGGATCTCACCGAGGAGTGGAACAAGGTGAGCGATACCACCATGGTGATGGGCTGCATCATCGCGCGCAAATCGGCCATAGCCGGCAACGAAGCCGCCATAAAGCAATTTTTGACCGACTATGCGGCCAGCACCGCTTTTGTAAACAAAAAGCACCAAATGGCTTCTCAACTGATAGCGCAATATGGTATTATACCCAAGGCGGAGCTGGCGCAAAAAGCCATCCCCAAGTGCAACATCGTGTGCCTGACCGGCGATGAAATGCGCACCGCCGCGCAGGGCATGCTGCAGGTGCTGTTTGATGCCGACCCCAAAAGCGTGGGCGGCGCATTGCCCCAGCAAGATTTTTATTGGAGTGAATAAAATCTGAAGCGAACCATAAAAAATTGTATCATTGCGCTGGTATGGCTTGCCCTATGGCAGCTGATAGCGTGGGGCGTGGGCAGCGAGGTAAAGCTGCCTGCGCCTTTGGCTGTTGCAAAAACATTTTTGCGTCTGGCGGGCACGCTGTATTTTTGGCAGTCGCTGGGGGCCACGCTGCTGCGCGTGCTATGCTCGTTTTTGCTGGGCATGTGCGCTGGCACGCTGCTGGGCACGCTGTGCGCGTTCCTCCAGCCGCTCGATGCGTTCCTTTCCCCGCTGCGCAACATCATCAAGGCAACGCCCGTCACCTCGTTTATCATATTGGTGCTGCTGTGGCTTTCCAACTCCCTCACGCCGCTGTTCATCGCCTTCCTCATGGTGCTGCCCATAGCCTGGATCAACACGCAGGAGGCCGTGCGCGCGGTGGACGCGCAGCTGCTCGAGATGGCCGATGTATTTCATCTTTCCTTATGGGATAGAATTCGCCGCATTTATCTGCCCTCCATGCGCCCGCAATATTTAGCGGCCTGCACCACCGCGCTGGGCTTTGCGTGGAAGAGCGGCGTCGCCGCCGAGGTGATTTCCACCCCCGCGCTAAGCATAGGCCGCAACCTGATGCAGAGCAAGGTATACCTCGAAAGCGCCGAGCTTTTTGCGTGGACGGCGGCGGTGATACTGCTTAGCGTGCTGCTAGAAAAGCTGATTATACGGCTGTTGAAGGAGGCGCGCGCATGATACGCCTGCATGATGTGACCTGCGGCTATGGCGATAACCTGCCCCTGCGGCAATTCAGCTGCACCCTGCCAAATACCGGCGTGGTGGCCATAAGCGGCGCTTCGGGCAGCGGCAAAACCACGCTGCTGCGCTTGCTGCTGGGCCGGCTCCCGCTGCTGGGCGGATACATAGAAGGCCTTGCCGGCCTGCGTTTTTCGGTGGTGTTTCAGGAGGATCGCCTGCTGCCGTGGCGCACCGCCGCGCAAAACATACTGCTGGTTAACCCCGCGGCCCCTGCCGAAGCGTTGCTGCGCGATTTGGGCCTGGAGGATGCCGGCAGCGTGTACCCGCCCGCGCTTTCGGGCGGCATGCAGCGCCGCGTCGCCATTGCCCGCGCGCTTGCATACCCAGCAGACGTGCTGCTGCTGGATGAGCCCTTTAAGGGGCTGGATGACGAAACCCGGGCCCGGGTCATCGCGCGGGTGCGCGGGGCCATGCCGCTCACACTGCTGGTCACGCACGATGCGGAGGAAGCGGCGCTGCTGGGCGCTGCGGAAACGATTCAGTTATAAGCATTGTACCCTCTCCCCTAGCCCCCTGCGGGGTCAAAAAAACCCCACTCGCCCGCAAGGTGAGAGGGGTTAAGGTGTGAGCATATCAAAGCTACGCTTTCGTTGAAATGAGCGCCTCTACGGCCAGCTTGCCCGAAAGCGCCTGCAGCGCCGCGGCCAGCAGCGGCGGGCAATCCGCGGGCAGCTCCGCCTGCCGAAGGCTGGCCTCGAGCACAGCGCCGCACAGATCATATCCGGCCTGCGCATCCCGCCCGGTAAACAAATCATCCAGCACCGCCGCGATTTCGCTCAGCGACAATATCCTTTTTAACAGCGATACCATAATGAGCCGGCTCACATGCTCCGGCCCATATTTTTTTTTGTTGGGCGGCGCAATCAGCTTTATCTTCACATAATTGTTGATCATCGTGGCGGTCAGCGCCGTTTCCTCACTTGGAATGAGCGGTTGAATCGCCCCGGTAATCACAAAACAAACCTGATCCATATATAATTCCAGCTGCGGCAGTTCCTGCCAACGCGGGCATTGAAAGCTTTCAAATAGCATCTGTAGCGCAAACGCTCCCTTCTGTTTGTCGTATTATAACATTTGACCGCAAATTACGTCAATTGGTATTGACATATCCATTATTCGGTTTTATAATTTATGTAACGTAGTATTAAAAACTATGTATGCTCATATTTGAAAGGCTTTCATATGCGAAATGTTGTAATTTATGGCGATTCGATATTGCGCGGCGTAACCCCCGATGCAAACAACCGCTACACCTCGGTGCTGGAACAGTTTATGCCGGGCTTGGAGCAGAAGCATGGGCTGTGCATCACCAACCGCGCGCGCTTTGGCTGCACGGTCGAAAAGGGCTATGCCCTCGCGCAAAAGGATTTGGCGGCACAGCCCGATTTTGCGTATGCGCTCATCGAGTATGGCGGCAACGATTGCGACTATAGCTGGCAGAGCATCGCACGGGATCCGAATGCCAATCACCAGCCGCACACGCCGCTTGCCCGTTTTGTGCATACGCTCGAGACGCTGCTAAACGATTTGATCAAAAACGGCATACAGCCGCTGCTGATGACGCTGCCCCCCATCGACGCGCAGAAGTATTTTTCGTTTGTATGCAAAAATGAGGAGGATAAGCGCGGCGTGCTGCAATGGCTGGGGGATGTGCAGCTGATCTATCATTTTCAAGAGATGTATTCCGCCGCCGTGCTCAAGCTGGCGCTGGGCAAGCGGCTGCCGCTTATAGATGTGCGCTCTTACTTTTTGGATAGGCACGATTACCGCGCGCTCATCTCCGCCGATGGCATACACCCCACCGAGCGGGGATATGCGCTGATTCACACGGCGTTTGACGCATATTTGGCAAAAGAAGCCTAGCGGGATTGCCCCTGCTAAATGCCCCCTCCTTACCCTGGGAGGGGGCATTTTTTTGGCTAAGAGGCGGGGAGAATTCCCCTTACTTTTCCGGGATGACCTCCAGCCAATACCCATCCGGGTCGGTGATGAAATAAATGCCCATATCGGGGTTTTCATAGCAGATGCAGCCCATTTCGCTGTGCAGCTTATAGGCGGCGGCATAATCATCCACAAAAAAGCCGATGTGCTGCTCGTTTTCGCCCAGCGCATAGGTATCGGGGTGCTCGCGCAGCGCGGTCAGCTCGATTTGCATATCCGAGCCCTCCGCCCCCAAAAACACGATGGTAAAGCTATCGTCTTCTGCCTGCTTGCGGCGCACTTCATGCAGGCCCAGCGCCCGCTCGTAAAACGCGATGGATTTGGCCATGTCGGCCACATTGTGGTTGTGATGCACCGGCTTGAATTTCATAATGAGCCTCCTGATTTTATTAATATAGCAATGGCTTGTTAGCCCAGTTCCCCCAGCCGCTGTTCCAGCTTCGAGAGCATGCCCCGCGCCACCTCCAGCTTTTCGCGCTCGGCAAGTATAATCTTTTCCGGCGCTTTGGCCACGAAGCTCTCGTTGCTGAGCTTACCCTCGGCGCGCTCGATTTCGCCGCGCGCCTTTTCCACCTCTTTGGCTATGCGTTCCCGCTCTTTTTCGATGTCAATCAGCTCGTTAAGCGGTATAAACACCTCGGCGCTCTCGCACACGGCGCTTAAGGCGCCCTGCGGGATGCCGGCTTTATTCGCCTGCACGCGCACGCTCTGCGCGCCGGCCAGCCGCATCACATAGATGCTCGCCTGCTCAAACGCGTGGATATGCTCCGGCGCGGTCACGATGGTCATGGCGGCGCGCTTGGCCGGGGGCACGTTGAGCTCGGCGCGCAGGTTGCGTATGGCGCGTATGACCCCCATCATGCGTTCCATGGTATCCGCCTCGGCCGGGAATTCAAACGCCGGCGTATACTGCGGCCACGCGGCGCGCATGATGGTTTCTTCGGCGCCGGGCAGGTTTAGGTACAGCTCCTCGGTGATGAACGGCATGAACGGGTGCAGCAGCTTCATGGCATCCGTGAGCACGCGCAGCAGCACCGCCTTTACGGCGGCTTGCTCCGCCGCGTCGTCGCCATAGAGCCGGGGCTTGGCAAGCTCGATATACCAATCGCAAAACTCCGTCCAAATAAAGTCGTATATCTTTTGGGCGGCAAGGTTTAAGTCGAATTGGTCGAGGTTGTGCGTGGCTTCCTGCACCACCGTGTTGAGCCGGTGCAATATCCACTTATCCGCCATATCCAGCTTGGATAGCTCCAGCTCGCAGGAACCGCCCTCGCCCAGGTTCATCAGCACGAAGCGGCTGGCATTATATACCTTATTGCAGAAGTTGCGGGCGGATTCCACCTTTTTGCCATAAAAGCGCATATCGTTGCCCGCGCTGTTGCCGCTTACCAGGCTAAAGCGGAGCGAATCGGCGCCATATTCGCGGATGATCTCCAGCGGGTCTATGCCGTTGCCCAGCGATTTGGACATTTTGCGGCCCTGCTCATCCCGCACGATGCCATGCACATATACCGTGTCGAAGGGTATCTCCCCCATGGCCTCCAGGCCAAATACGATCATGCGGGCCACCCAGAAGAATATGATGTCATACCCCGTTACAAGCGTGCTGGTGGGGTAAAAATACTTGAGCTCCTCCGTTTGCGCCGGGAACCCCAGCGTGGAAAACGGCCACATGCCCGAGCTAAACCAGGTATCCAGCACATCCTCATCCTGCCGCACCGGCGCGCCGCATTTGGGGCAAGCCGCGGGCGCGGCGGGCTGCACGGTGGTTTCGCCGCAGGCATCGCAGTAGTAGGCCGGTATGCGGTGCCCCCACCACAGCTGGCGGGAAATGCACCAGTCGCGTATGTTCTCCATCCAGTTGAAATAGGTTTTGTCGAACCGCTCCGGCACAAAGCGTATGCGGCCGCCGCGCACCGCCTCTATGGCGGGCCGCGCGAGGGGCTTCATATCCACAAACCACTGCTTGCTCACCAGCGGCTCCACCGTGGCGTGGCAGCGGTAGCAGGTGCCCACGTTGTGCGTATAGGGCTCCACCTTCACAAGGTTCCCGGCGGCGTCAATATCCGCCACCAGCTTTTTGCGGCATTCCTTGGCCGTAAGCCCGGCATAGGCACCGCCCAGCTCGTTGATGTAGCCATCGTCGCTGAGCACCCGCATCACGGGCAGGCCGCATCGCACGCCCACCTCGAAATCATTGGGGTCGTGCGCGGGGGTAATCTTTACCGCCCCGGTGCCAAAGTCCTTTTCCACATATTCATCCGCCACGATGGGTATCTCCCGGCCCAGCACGGGTATGACCACGTTTTTGCCCACGATGGCGGCGTAGCGTTCATCCTCGGGGTGCACGGCCACGGCGGTATCCCCCAATATGGTTTCGGGGCGGGTGGTAGCCACCGTGATGGAATAGCTGCCATCCGGCGCGTCATAGCGCACATGCCACAGGCTGGTATCCTGCTCCTCGTATTCTACCTCGGCATCCGAAAGCGCGGTTTTACATTCGGGGCACCAGTTTATGATGCGATCCCCCCGGTAGATGAGGCCCTTGTCGTATAGCTCGCAAAACACCTTGGTGACGGCTTTGTTGCAGCCCTCATCCATGGTGAAGCGTTCCCTATCCCAATCGCAGCTTGCGCCCAGCTTTTTAAGCTGGCCCACGATGGCGCCGCCGTATTCCTTCTTCCACGCCCAGGCGCGCTCCAAGAATGCTTCGCGGCCGATGTCCCGCTTATCGATACCCTCTTTGGCCATCTGCTCCACGATTTTCACCTCGGTGGCGATGGAAGCGTGATCGGTACCGGGCAGCCACAGCGTTTCATAACCGCTCATGCGCTTGTAGCGCGTGAGTACATCCTGCAGGGTTTCATCGAGCGCGTGCCCCATATGCAGCTTGCCCGTGATGTTGGGCGGGGGGATAACGATGGTATAGGGCTGCTTATGCGGATTGGGCGCCGCGTGAAAATAACCGTTCTGCTCCCATTTTTGGTAGAGCCGGGTTTCTACATCGGTATGGTCGTATGATTTGGGCATGTCCTGCATGGGGTATCCCTCCAAGTAAGTTTTTTGGGCAAATAAAAAAGGCCGCCTATCCTGCAAAGGACGAGCGAACCCGCGGTACCACCTTTATTGCGCGCTTTGCTTTCGCGCGCCAACTTAAACGCCTTAACGCGGCAAATACGGCCAAGGCTTGCGCATGCGTTCACCCCGGCAGCTCAAAAACGACATTCCGCGCCTTTCACCAAAGCCCTTGCAGCCTAAGGGGCTTCTCTCTTTGGGCCTACGCGCGCGTACTCCTTTTCGTCACAGCCTTTACCGAAATATTGTATGCCATGCAAGGGTTTTTTGTCAAGGGTGGGGCAAAACTCTGTGCGCAAGCCCCGTAATGCCCGCAACAATTTGCCTGCATAATGCATCCGAATCGATAAAAGCCCTTGTAACTATATCGAAAATGCGCGATAATGTATGTATCCTTTTTTCGCCCGGCGGGGCGGCTGTTTTTCTTAATACTACAGGTGCCGAATATACAAACTTTTATTTACGAAAGGGGTTGGTTTCATTTGCAACAGCTCAAAGATCGAATCGTACGCGAGGGCAAGGTGCTGCCCGGCAACATCATTAAGGTGGATGGGTTTTTAAACCACCGGGTGGATACCAAACTGATGGAACAGATAGCGGACGAATTCGCAAAACACTTCGACATAAGTAAGGTTACGCTAATCCTCACGGCGGAGGCAAGCGGTATCGCGCTGGCAACCATTTGCGCCTATCGGTATGGAGTCCCCATGGTTTTTGCGAAAAAAGCCAAGAGCGACAACATTGAGGGCGGGCTGTTCAGGAGCGATATTTTTTCTTATACATATAAAATAAAGGTCACCCAGCTGGTTTCGCGCGAGTGGCTTTCGGCGAGCGATAAGGTGCTGATCGTGGACGACTTCCTCGCCAACGGCGAAGCGCTGCGCGGCCTGTGCGAAATCGTGGAGCAGGCGGGCGCGACCCTGGTGGGTATAGGCGTGGCCATCGAAAAGGGCTTCCAGGGCGGCGGCGACCGCCTGCGCGCGCAAGGGTATGATGTGGTTTCCCTTGCCACAATCGAGCAGGCTGACCCAAACGGCATTGTTTTCCGGGAGGATGAAGATTGATGGAACGCATCGTAGTGCTGGACTTTGGCGGGCAATATAACCAGCTCATCGCGCGGCGGGTGCGCGAGCTGGGCGTATACAGCGAGCTCTTACCCCGCACCGCCAGTTTGGAAAGCATATGCGCCGAGGGCCTAAGCGGCATCATCCTAACCGGAGGGCCGGATAGCGTATATGCCCCCAACGCCAAAACCTGCCCCGATTCCATTTTTCAATTGGGCGTGCCCGTGCTGGGCATTTGCTATGGCATGCAATATATCGCGCATCGATTTGGTGGCAAAATAGAAGCCCGCGCGCGCGAATATGCCGATACCCCCATCCAGATGGGCAATCACCCGCTGACCGCGGGCATGGACGCGGGGTATGTGTGGATGAACCACAACGACAGCGTAGTGGAGCTGCCCGAGGGCTTTTCCCCCATTGCGGAAACGGAGCATTGCATCGCCGCCTTTGCCAACGACGCGCAGCGGCTATATGGCATACAGTTCCACGCCGAGGTGGCGCACACCCCCAAGGGCACGCTGATTTTCAAGAACTTTCTCGAAAAGATTTGCGGCTGCCGGTGCGGCTACCGCCCCGAGAACCTGGCGGATAGGCTGATAGACGCCATCCGCGCGCAGGTGGGCGAAAGCGGGCGGGTGCTGGGCGCTTTGAGCGGCGGGGTGGATTCCACCGTGGCCGCGGCGCTGGTGCACAAGGCCATCGGCAGCCGGCTCTCCTGCGTATTTGTGGATCACGGCCTGCTGCGGCACAACGAGGCCGAGGAGGTGGTGGCGTTTTATAAAGATAGCCTGGGCCTGAACATCACCGGCGTAAACGCGAAGGAACGATTCCTGGCCCGCCTAAGCGGCGTCACCGAGCCCGAGCAGAAGCGAAAGATTATAGGCACCGAGTTTGTACGGGTATTCGAAGAGGAATCCCGCAAGCTCAAAACCGCCGATGAGGATTGGTTCCTGCTGCAGGGCACCATCTACCCGGATGTGATAGAGAGCGGCACCGGCGCCAGCGATACCATCAAGAGCCATCACAATGTGGGCGGCCTGCCCAAGGATATTGAATTTTGCGGGTTGGTCGAGCCGCTGCGCATGCTGTTTAAAGATGAGGTCCGCGCGCTGGGCGAGGCCATCGGCATCCCGCATGATCTGGTGTGGCGGCAGCCCTTCCCCGGCCCCGGCCTCGCCATCCGCATATTGGGTGACATCACCGAGGATAAGCTCTCCATCCTGCGCCATAGCGATGCGATACTGCGCGAGGAAATCCGCCTGGCCGGCCTGCAAGAAGCCGTGTGGCAGTACTTTACCGTGTTCACCGGCATGCGCTCCGTGGGCGTGATGGGCGACCAGCGCACCTACGACTACGCCATCGGCGTGCGCGCCGTAACCAGTACCGACGCCATGACCGTGGAATGGGCCGAGCTGCCCTACCCCGTGCTCCGCAAAATCTCCAGCCGCATCATCGCCGAGGTGGCGCACGTCAACCGCGTGGTGTACGACATCACGAGCAAGCCGCCGGGGACGATTGAGTGGGAATGAAATAGCAAATGCCGCAAACCCGCATGAACACTGGGGTTGTTGGCAATCAAAGTGGCAACTGATACTATCGTATATAAAAGCTTGGGCGGCACAGATGATCCATCTAATTTGCGGGCACTTTGCAGTATATGTAATGAGGGCGCTGCTAATTTGACGTTAGATAGGCCATCTCATGAAAAACTGCTAATTCAGATACGGAGAGCGACAGGGGCAGACCAGTTAAAGGTGCTTGAATGGTTGGTTAGAAAGTATCCTAAACAGGTTAAAGAGTTGTCTGAATCGGATAAATAAGAAGGGATATTTTTATGACAACCATAGGCAAGGCTACATTGCAATCCGATGATGAGGGGCTTGTAACATTACAATGCGACCGTTGTAAATCACGATTCAAGATGGACTGTGCCTATCTGGACGAATTGGATAGAGATATATTTTGCCCAGCATGTGGAATATCTGAGAGTTTAAGTACCTTTTGGCCTGAAGAAGTAGTTGAAGAAGCTGCAAAAGTGGCTATGATGGAAGCGGAGAAAATGATAGCGCAAGCATTTAAAGGGCTTAATTCAAAACACGTAAAAGTAAAAATGCCACCAGTGCATCAAGTAGACACACAATTGACATTTAAAAATAAGGATTATGATATGCAAGTGACTGAAATACAGTGCTGCGACAAAAAGATAGGGTTAAATTCAATTGACTATACATCTGGTTTCTACTGCCCCTATTGCGGAAGGATGGTAAAATGAATACATATTCAAGCGAGGAATTACAGAATATTTCGTCAGATTTTAGAGCTACGGCAAGGCGGCTAAGTAGGACGGATTATTCGCAATGTGATGCAAATTTGAAAAGGTTTATTGCGTTTATTGATAGCAACCCTTTTACAAATACATTTATCAGCGAAAACAATACAAAGCCATATGATGTGCCTGAGATTCTTAAAGCGCGAGGTTGGCTTGATCCATTTGAAGTCAGTCCGGTAATAACGGAAGAAATATCTTTTGAATACCAGTTATTGAAATATGCCATTGAGAACTTTGATGGGGATTTTACGCGCCTTTACAGCACGCGTCATTATGTAAAAGCAAAGTCAACCGCCAACGATGAGATGCACACATTTATTGAGCATATCGTTGACCCACTAATTGATTATATAGCGGAGCATATCCGCAAAGCCTATGAGCGAGCACATCAAGAAGAATCGCAAAGCAAAACAGAGATGCCACAGGCTCTTACAGCAACAAATTCTACCATAGTTTTTAATAGCAAGGTAGGCGGTGACATTGCTACTACGGTAAACCTGCAAAGTGAGACACGGGACTCGGCTCAAGAAATCATTAAGCAAATGGCAGAACTATTGGATTCTACAAATATTGACAATTCAGATGAGATTTTAGAAATCTTAGAATCCATAAATGATAATATTAAAGATAATCAGAAACCGAAAAAAGGGTTTTTAACAGCTCTGAAATCGCTCTGTTCTGGAACGACTGCAATGGCTGGTCTTGCGACTGCGCTTATTAAGCTGCTTACGGCATGACACGAAAAATGTAGCGCTTTTCGGCAACATTCTGGCAACAAAAAATCAGATAGCCCATAATTTATGGACATCTGATGCAATACGAATACCACAAGCCACATTATCTAAACAAAATCGTTTAGAACACGCTCCGAGGGAGCGAGTGGGAGTAATCAAAAGAAAGCCAAAAAACCGCTGTTTTACTAAATTTTATGAATTCAGCAGCGGCAACTAATAGCAACCCGACAACACCAAAGCAGGCATGTTGGTATTAAAAAGGTCTAACTGACTAAGCAACTTCAGCTAGGCCTTTTTTACGCTCATTTATATATTTTTTATAATCCCATCCGCTTCCAATATTTTCCGCACCGCACTCCACGAAATTCCCATCACTCCCCTTCCTTCCCCATAAACGCCTCCGTTTCGGCCAAGGTTGGCAGGCCCTCGCGGGAGCAGACGATTACGCTCTTTTCGATTTATTCCTTATGGCGCAAAAAACACGGATACCCCGTCCGGCAGCACGGTTACAGCTACGCCTTGTCCCTTGATGCGGTGTGCAAGCTCCATCGCCCGCTCCAGATTTGGAGCATAGAGCATATGCATGTCGGTCACGACCGATGCAAGGCGAGGATCCGTTACAAAAATCACCGTATGGGAGCAAAGAATCCGTGCAAGGATTTGGTACTGCCACTGGTCGGGCGTTGTTTGACCGGGCGGTACGCGAAGCAAGCGGTCGTGAAGTTCAGCAGGCGATTTTGCAAGGCGCAGAACATTGTAGAATTCATCCCCGCCGTGCCCGTCCCTGCAGGCCGCCGCCATGATGATTACACCGCCCGGCTCGCATATGGACTGCGCTGTACACAGCCCCTTAACGCATTGGTAGATGTTTTGATCCAGCGGATAGCCCCCGTTGGTCGTTACTACGATGGGCGTTTGGGGGCAGTTGATTCCCGCATGGCGCGCCAGCTCTTCGCAGCCGGCCGTGTGCGCCGTTTCCGGATCTCCCGCGTACGCCGCGACAACGCGCTTTTCCCCGTCGAGAATGACGTTCAGAATAAACCGCAGCCCTGCTGCGTCCGCTGCATACCGCATATCCCGATGAATCGGGTTCCTTTCGAGTTCTCCCGCCCTGGCATGCTCGTTGGCGATAAAGCCTGCGTTATGGTTGTACATCACCGCTCCGCGTGACGCCACGCCCGGAAGCACACTCTTTCGCCCGCCGGAGAAGCCCGCAAAAAAATGCGGTTCGATAAACCCTTCCGCCACCAACAGCTCGGTTTCTACGACCGCACGGTTTACCATCAGCGCGCCTCCCGAAGGAAGCGTGCAAAGCGGCGCAAGATTTTTTTCGTCGTCGCAATCGTGCTGGACGATGCGTTCACGGCGAACGATTTTCTCCCCGAACTTTTCGAGCAGCTCCGCGCCTGTACTCGCCCTGTGGCAGCCCGTGGCGATGAGTATCGTGATTTCAATCTCCGGCGCGCCCTCGCGCAGCCGCGCCAAAATCAGCGGGAGCGTCAGCCTGCTCGGAACGGGCCGCGTATGGTCGCTCGTAATAATCACTGCAGATCGTTTTCCCCGTGCCATCCGTTCGAGCCTAATGCCCCCATACGGGGCGTCGAGCGCCGCGTTCACCAGAGCTTCTTCCGTTTGTTCCCGGTTCCAGCGCCTAGCCTCCACGACCCGAACCCGATCGTGCTCCGTCCAAAAAAACGGCAGATGAGAGGCCCCATAGGGCAGCATAATCTGCATATGCATTTACATCCTCGTTTTACTCATCCACGGTTTCAATGCGGAAGATGGTCGTCTTATCGGGGTCGGGGCAGGCCACGCGCGTCACGCCCTCCACCTTGTCCCAGGGGTGCCTGCCGCCCATCTCCAGCACTCGCAGCTGCGGCCAAAGGTTATGGAACGCTGCGGCGCAAAAATCGCTCGGGCAGCGTTCAAAGCCGAATTCGAACACCTGGCCCTCCACATGGCAGTGGCATGGGCGCCCCTCGCTGTTGACGGGGCATTTTTCAACGATAATCCTTACCTTCTTGGGCTTTTGATATACACTGCAAATCGTACTCATACATTCCTCCTTCTAATCCGTTAATCCTGATTTGCAACGAGGCCGCGCAGGCGCATTCCCGTATTAAGCTCCTCTATATTTTCATATCCGAGAAAAATCAAAGGATTCTCCTCGCATTGCGTGGCCTTGATGCCCGCCTTAACGATACGGCACATGTAAGCGAGCTTTTTCCCAAGCGTGCCTGCCTGCTGCGCGCCGTTTTGATCGCAGAGCTTCGACTTATTCTCCGACCAGATTGCGGCGCCGTTATAAAAATGCACGCCGCCGCCGATGACATTGGTTCCGTAGGCCTGAAGCATATTATTCATGGCGGATAGCGCGCCATCCTGCCCGCCATTGCGCATTCCGCCCACGGCGATGCACGCGCCCATGCGGCTGCCGAAAAATCCTTGGCGCGAATATTTGCTCAACGGCCGCATCCTGCTTAAAAAAACGTTGAGCACCCCCGCGGGATTCATCAGATACACCGGCGCGGCGAGGATGATGCCATCGCACCGCCTGAACAACTCAAGATATTCGTCCAAAAAGTCATCCTGATATACCATACAGCGGCCGGAGTCGTGCTTAATGCACAGGTCGCAGTTGATACAGCACTGTATCTCTTTGTTCGCGAGGCTAATCTTGGCTATCTCGGTATCGGGCACCGTGCCCGCCGATGCCAACGCAATATCAAGCGTCTCCGATGTAACGCTGTTTCTGGGGCTGCCGCTTATCCCTAGGATAAGAGTCTTATCTGTTTGCATAGATTTTATCTCGCGCTCATTAAAGGATCTGAGCACCTTTCCTGAAAAATTTTCCGTGTCCCTCCGGCTGGTTACCGCTGCCCGAAACGAACATGACAATCAGCGTGAACAGGTACGGCAGCATCAGCATGAACTGATAGGGTACGTTGAAGCCCAGCGCCTGAAGATTGAGTTGGAACGCATCCGCAAAACCGAAGAGCAGGCATCCCAGGAACGCGCCGACCGGGCTGTACTTGCCAAGGATAATGATTGCAAACGCCGCGTAGCCTTTTTCAGAGGACATGTTCTCCACAAAACTGCCAGACGCCGCAAGTGAAAGATATGCGCCCGAGATACCCGCGATTAATCCCGTCACAAGGACATTGATAAAGCGATATTTACGCACGGGCAAACCCAGCGTATCGGCCGCAAAGGGATTTTCACCCATCGCCCTGCATTGAAGCCCCAGCGCGGTCTTGGAAAAGAAAAACCATGTGACGACGACTAGGATATACCCGAGGTACACAAGCAGATTTTGTCGGAAGAAAATATCGCCTATAAAGGGAATTTTGCTCAGCAACGGGACCGGGACGTTTCTGAACGGCACGATAGATGGGTATTCGACGGAAACCCCGAAGATGCTGCGGTAATAAAAGCTCGTGATGCCGCCCGCCAGAAGCATGACCGCCGTCCCAATCAGCGCCGCTTTGCTGCCAAGGAAAACCACCATATACGCGTATATGGCCGAAAGCAGCATCCCCGCCAGAGCGGCGGCCAGCACACCAAGCAGCAAATTTTGGGTGAAATACACCGTAACGAACCCGGCAAACGCGCCTATGAGCAAGAGCCCTTCCAGCTCGATACTGCTCACGCCCGCTTTATCTGAATAGATACCGCCGATAGCGGCAAACGTATATGGGGCGGCCATTCGAATCGTCGCCTGCAGAAGCGGAAGCAGCGTGGCCCAGGTTAACAGGTTATTCACAGACAGTTCCTCCCTTCTTTTTCAGTTTCAGGCTGAACGTTTTATTCTCAAGTATCGAGAAACCGACCACAAAGAGCAACACCAGCGCCTGTATAACTGCAGCAATGGTGTTTGGAATCCCGATGTAGCGCGCCATTTGGTTGCAGCCCGTATTGAGCATGCCAAAAAGCAGCGCACTAAACACGATGCCGATGGGGCTGAGCCTTCCGAGCAGCGCTACGGCAATCGCGTTATAACCGTATCCGGGAGAAAGGTTGACATACAGCTTCCAGGATGTGCCCAAGACCTCCACGCCGCCCGCAAGCCCCGCAATCGCGCCGCTTAACATCATGGTGGAGATGGTCACCATTCCCACACTGATGCCGCCGTAGGCAGCCGCGTTCGGATTGAGGCCGGTAGCCTTGATTTTGTAGCCGCCCGTGGTCTTTTCAAGGAAGAAATAGGATGCGGCGACCACCGCGAGCGCAATCGCAAACCCGAGATGCAGCCGCGTGCCTTTCCAAATATATGGCAGGCGCGCCGACTCGACGATTTCCTGCGTTTCAGGATAAATTCCGCGCGGCTCCGCGATGGGTCCGCCCTGGCTCACAAGGAAGCCGACCAAAAGCAGAATCACGGAGGTGAGCATGACCGTGGTGACGACCTCCGAGGCGCCTCTGGATGCCTTGAGATAGCCGGGAATCATCCCCCAGACCGCACCCAGAAGAAAGGCCGAAAGCAGGCAAAGCGTGATTATCGCCGCCGAAGGCAGCCCGGAATTATGCAGCGCCATTTCACAGAGCACGGCGCCGAGCGCGCCCGCATAAAATTGGCCTTCCGCGCCGATGTTGAAAGACGAACCCTTAAACGCCACGGCCACCGAGATGCCCAGGATCATCAGCGGCGTAGCCTTCCCGAAGGACTGCGCGATTGCGGTCCTGCTCCCGATTGCGCCCGCAAGAATGCTTTCAAAGGCCTCAACGGGATTATATCCCGCAAAGAGCAGCACTACCGCGGCCGCAGCAAAGGAACAGATTAATGCAACGATGATTAGAATAATCGACTTGAGCTGGCTTTTTAGGAAACTGAGCAACTTGTCTTTCATGCTATCACCCCCTGCTTTGGCACAAGCACCGGCTCAGGTCGCTTCTGCCCGGCCATCATCAGCCCAATCTCCTCCGCCGTGACCTGCTCCGGATAGACGATGCCCGTGATTTCGCCGTTGTGCATGACCATAATCCTATCGCTGAGCTGCATAAGCTCCTCCAGCTCGGACGAAATCAGCAGCACCGCCGCGCCCTTGCTCCTTTGCTCGAGAAGGCAGGAATGAATATATTCCACCGCGCCCACGTCGAGCCCCCGGGTCGGCTTCATCGCGACGAGCAGCTCGGGATCTCCGGCAAGCTCCCTTGCCACGATTAACTTCTGCTGGTTTCCGCCCGATAGGCAAGCCGCCGTCTCGGCTTCGGACGCGGCCATAATCCGATAATCTTCGATGCATTGCCTTGCAAAGCGCCGCACCGTTTTTTTGTCGATGAGTATACCCTTGGCAAAGGGCGGGCAATCATGTTGCGATAAAATGCAGTTATCCGAAATGCTAAAGCCGAGTACCAGGCCCGTCGCGCGCCGATCCTCCGGGATGTGCGCCACCTTGCTGCGCCGGATTTCCTTGACGCTTTTGCCCGCGATTTGCCTGCCGTTTAACAGAATACTCCCGGATTCCACGCGGCAAAGGCCCGCGATGCCCTCAGCAAGCTCCTTCTGGCCGTTGCCGTCCACGCCCGCGACGCCTAAAATCTCATTGGAGAATATCGTAAAATCAATACCTTTAACAGCGATTGTCTTTTCGTTTTTTATGATGAGATGTTCTACCTTCAGCACCCTTCGCCTGATAAGATCGGCGCTCTGATGCGGCTTCTCCTCGGTGTGAAGCTCACGCCCAATCATCATGCGCGCCATGCGATTCTCATCCGCCTCGCTCGTGTTCACGA
The DNA here is from genome assembly GCA_031261085.1 of Christensenellaceae bacterium. Classification (GTDB taxonomy): domain Bacteria; phylum Bacillota; class Clostridia; order Christensenellales; family CAG-138; genus Pelethousia. The sequence continues at coordinate 3,075 of JAISKB010000007.1, read as the reverse complement.
CGCCGCTCACCCTACCGAGGCGCAGCACCAGTATCCTCTGGCTGATTGCCTTGACCTCATCGAGCTTATGGCTGATGAAGATGATGGATTTGCCCTCCGACTGGAGCCGCCTTATGATGTGAAACAATTCCTGCGTCTCCTGCGGCGTGAGCACTGCGGTCGGTTCATCCAAAACCAGTATCTGCGCCCCGCGGAAGAGCACCTTCATGATTTCCACGCGTTGCTGCAACCCTACCGGAAGATCCTTAACCTTCGCGTCCGCCGGAACGTCAAAGTGGTATTGCTCGAAAAACGCATTAATTTTCTGGTTAATCGTCTTTCGATCCAGCAATTGGCCGGTATACTCGGTCATGCCCAAAACGAGATTTTCGGCGACGGTGAAGTTGTTAATCAGCATAAAATGCTGGTGCACCATGCCAATCCCGTGCCGTATGGCATCCTTCGGAAAGCGGATGGAAACCCGTTCGCCCGAAAGAACCATCTCGCCGCTGTCAGGAACTTCCATGCCATATATGCCACGCATCAGCGTGGTCTTGCCGGCGCCGTTCTCGCCAAGTATGGCCAGCACCTCCCCCTTGTCAAGGGTCAGTGAAATATTGTCATTTGCAACGAGCGTACCAAAGGTTTTTGTAAAACCCTTGATTTCCAGTGCGTACATGTAACACCCTCCTCATACACCCGAATCCAAGAAAGAGACAGCCGCCATGCGGATTCCCTTTAGACGTACGGCGGCCGTCTCCCACCTGTTCATAACCCTGACGCGGCGCATTACGCGCGCGGCGTCCCCGGTTTTTTAATACTCGCCAATGTCGATAATGATGCTGTCCGTTTTAAACGCTTCCATCGCTTTGTCATAAGCGGCCTGTGCATCCGCGCTGATTGGCATGGCATCATTGAAATAAACCTCGGCTCCGCCGTTGAAGATGTCGGCAAAATACTGTTGACCCGGAACGAATGTGCCTTCCACAATCTTACCCGCCATCTCCACAAAGACCGGTTCATACTGCGATACCATGTCCGCAACGAAGCTCTCCGGGTACTGCAGAGTAATGCGCGCATAGCTTCCAAAGCCCAGCACACCCTTATCCTTACTTTCGTCAACAGCCTGGAACACGCCCTGCGCGGCTGCGTTTGCACTGGCAAAGAGTATATCACAGGAATTGTTAATCAGCGCGAGCGCTGCCTCGCGGCCCTTGCCCACATCGGTGCCGGTTCCAAGGTAGGTCGTTACGACTTCGACGGAAGGATCGGTATCGGTCACGCCCTGCGCAAAGCCTTTTAGTGTTTTGGTAATCGCCGGAAGCTCCTCGCTCCCGATGACGCCGACCTTCTTGGTGGTCGTCATCTTCGCCGCCAGCACGCCAAGCATGTAGGAAGCCTGCTCGGACTTGACATAGATTGGCGTAATGTTGTCGGTCATTATTGTACCGCCAGAGGTAACAAACTGCGTGTTCGGATAATCCGTTGCAACCCTCTCACAAGCATCCTGATAGTCATAGCTGTGGCAATATACGACCGTGAAGCCCCTATCGCCGTAATCGGTGAGGGCGTCGATAGCATCCTGCTGAGAGGAGGTCTCCGTATAGCTGAATTCAGCGCCGATGGATTCGGCGGCAATCCTTGCGGCTTCATAACCGGTCGTGCACCAGCCGCCGTCATTGATGGAGCCCGGCAGCAATGCAGCTACCTTATACTCGGCCTTGGGCGCTTCAATCGGCTCCGGCGCAGCACTCACATCGGGTGCCGCCGTGGGCTGATTCGTCGTGCTGTCCGTCACCGCAGGCGCGCATGCGGTAACTACAACCAGCATCGCAACTACTAGAAGTTGGATGATCCATTTTTGCTTTTTCATTGTTTTACCTCCTAAAATGAATTTATTTTGGGACGGATATGTTAACTTGGTTGTTATTATATCTCTAATCAATATTTCTTGCAACATAAATATTTCTTGCAATTTTATTTGCAAGAAATGATGTGCTTTTCTCCTTATGTTGTTTTATGCTGTTCCGCGCGCTTATTTACGATTGACGAATCGATTAACGATATCTTCAATCTGCATCATATTCTCCGGATAGGCCTGCCCAATCCTCTTTGATATCTTATAGAGAAGGGTGTCGATTACATACATGGTGGGTACGAAGGAAAGGAAAGCGGACTCGCTTTGGACGGGGAACACGACATCCCCGAGCGCTGCGATTGAGTTGCGGTAGCTGTCGCACACGGAGATAATCCGGCAGCCTCTTTCCTTGCCGTAAGAGATGATGTCATACGAAAAATTCTTCGCGCGCATGAATGAAAACCCAATCAAAAGATCCTTCTCGCCCCAGGTACGCAGCATATCGAAAGAGGTATCCATGTTCGGAATCAAAAGATGCACGTTGGGCACAAGCTGGTTGAGAAGCACCTGCAGCGTCAGCGCCGGTGCGACCGCAACGCGGGTACCGACCACGCCGATTCTGTCGGCCTCGAAAATCAGCTGCATGGCCTGTTCATACAGTTCTTCCGGGACGGCGGCGATAGTCTCGTTGAGGTTTTTTATAGCTTGATTATAGATATGGCGGCTGTCGCTGCTGACCTGATCCGCTTCAAGCGCGTTCTGGAAGGACTCCACGATAGACCAAGAGGTCTTAACGTCCGTCTGAATATCCTTTTGCATTTCCTTAAAGCCCGCATAGTCGAGGAACGCCGCGAAACGCACGACGCCCGATTCGCTCACGCCGGTCTTTGCCGCAATCTCCTTGGCGTTCATATATGCTGCCTCGCGCAGCTGCGCTGCGATATAATCGGCGATGCTTCTCTGCCCGGGCGTCATATCCGGATACTTGCTGTCGATGCGCGATAAAATCATTGGTTCTTTTCCATCCTGCCCCGCGTTCCTGCGGTAAAATCAATTTTATTTTATCAGGCTTTCACAAAAAGAGCAATGTCCGGCGCGCCCTCCGTTTTTCTTAGCGGGTCATCAGGTCTTGCGCGCGCCGCTGCAAATGGTCAGCAGCCGCCCATTCATCCATGCGTGTGAATTGCCCATCGGCAATGAGTATATCTCCCTCGACAACGACGGTTTCGATGTTGTTC
>JAISKB010000019.1 GCA_031261085.1 Christensenellaceae bacterium | reverse complement strand
AGCAAAGCGGCCCCAAACAGGGGCCGCCAAACTTTTACTCTGGTGCTTGAAAGGGAATCTCACACCACATCTTTAACTTGCACCTTTAGTATACCGCGCGCCGCGGCTTTTTGTATCACAAATCTATTACAAAAGCCTGAAACTTTCATTATGTTTTGATGAAGTTATAGTAGTTTTTACCGCCGCGCGGGCCTTTTTGGCATACCCTCCACCCGCCCGGATGCGATTGGACGCTATGCGTCTTCCCAACCCCTGCTCCGCTCCACGGCCTTGTGCCAGCTCTTCAAGCGGTGCGCCCGGTCATCGGGCCGCATATGGGGGCTGAACGCGAGGTCGCACTGCCACAGCTTTTGGAGCTGCCCGCAGTTTTCCCAAACGCCGGCCGCCAAGCCCGCAAGGTAGGCCGCGCCCAGCGCCGTGGTTTCCCGTATCACGGGGCGGTACACCGGCTTGCCCAGTATATCCGCCTGGAACTGCATCAGCAGGCCATCCCGGCTGGCCCCGCCATCCACGCGGAGCGCGCCCAGGCTAACGCCCGTATCCTTCTCCATCGCCTGCACCAAATCGGCGCTTTGGAAGGCGATGGATTCCTCCGCCGCGCGTATGATATGCTCCGGCCGCGTGCCCCGGGTGATGCCCAGTATCGCGCCCCGCGCATACATATCCCAATAGGGCGCGCCCAGGCCCGTGAAGGCGGGCACCAGGTACACCCCGCCGGTATCGGGCACCTTGCCCGCAAAGTATTCCACATCCGCCGTTTCGTGAAAGAAGTGCAGCTGGTCGCGCAGCCACTGCACCACCGCGCCCCCCACAAACACGCTGCCCTCCAGCGCATAGGTGACGCGCCCGTTTAAGCCGGCCGCAATGGTGGTAACCAGCCCGTTTTGGCTTTGGACGGCGGTTTCGCCGGTGTGCATCAACAAAAAGCAGCCGGTGCCATAGGTGTTTTTGGCATCGCCCGCGCCAAAGCAGCACTGGCCAAACAGCGCGGCCTGCTGATCCCCCGCTATGCCCGCTATGGGGATATCCTGCCCCTGTATGTTGCAGCGGCCATACACCTCGCTGCTGGAGCGCACCTCGGGCAGCATGGCGGCGGGGATATCCAGCGCGCGCAGCAGGGTATCATCCCAGCGCAGGCGGTGTATGTCGTATAGCATCGTGCGGGAGGCGTTGGTGTAATCCGTCACATGCGCGCGGCCCTGCGTCAGCTTCCACACCAGCCAGCTATCCACCGTGCCGAAGAGCAAATCGCCCCGCGCGGCCTTTTCCCGCGCGCCTTCCACATGGTCGAGTATCCACTTTATTTTTGTGGCGGAAAAGTATGCGTCTATCAGCAGGCCGGTGGTATCCCGCACATGGCCATCTAGCCCCGCTTCCTGCAGCCGGGCGCAGATATCCGCCGTACGGCGGCACTGCCACACGATGGCGTTATACACGGGCCGGCCGGTATGCCTATCCCACACGATGGTGGTTTCCCGCTGGTTGGTGATGCCTATGGCGGCAATATCCCCGGCCTGTATGCCGCTGTGCGCAATCGCCTCCATCATCACGCCATACTGGCTGGAATATATCTCCATAGGATCCTGCTCCACCCACCCGGGCTGCGGGTAAAGCTGGGTAAGCTCCTTTTGCGCCACCTGCACGATGCGCTGCTCCGCGTCAAACAGTATGGCGCGGCTGCTCGTGGTGCCCTGATCCAGCGCCAATATATAGCGTTTCATGCATACCTCCCCCGCCGCCCAAGAGGCAGCCGACAAAATTCGATACCGTATAATCGTATTATAGCATTGGATGCGCGTTACAAAAACAATATAAATTAACGATTGCGAAAAAAGGAGAATTTTCCGTTCATCCCTTGTTTACAGGAACGTTACATACCGGCCACGAATCGTTCTATCTTTCGCCATAATTGAATAGTATCCTATAAGTGGAAAGAGAAGAATACCCCTTTACGATTCCAACCAACCTCCTTTATTGATGTGTGTGATTCCCCCTCACTGGCCGCTATAGGCCGGGGAAAAGGCCAGCCCATTGCGGCTGGCCTTTTCTATGCGCCAAAGGCGCCTTGCTTATACCCGTTTGGCCTGGAAGTATTGCCGCAGCAGCGCCGCGCAGGCCTCCTCCATCACGCCGCCCACGCAGCGAACGGTGCGCGGCAGCACAGCATCGGTCAAGTCTATCACCGAGCCGCAGCACCCCGCCTGCTCGTCAAACGCGCCGAATACGATGCCCTCCACCCGCGCGTTAAGGGCCGCGCCCGCGCACATGGCGCAGGGCTCCAGCGTTACAAACAGCGTGCAGTCGCCAAGATACTGCCCCTTTGTCGCTTGCAGGGCGGCCTGCAACGCCAGCAGCTCGGCATGCGCCGTGGCATCGCCGCGCCGCCCGCTTTGGTTGTGCGCCCGGGCCAGCACCGCATCCCCCCGCGCAACCACCGCGCCCACCGGCACCTCGCCCTGCAGCAGCGCCTGCTCCGCCTCGGCAAGCGCCAGCAGCATACCCTCGCGGTGGGTCACTGTTCTTCCGCCGCCCATACGGCTTCGCGCAGTATTTCGCATACGGTCGGGTGCGGGAAAATAATCTTTTTTATTTGATCGAGCGTCATCCGCATCTCGATGAATACCCCCGCCGTCACGATGAATTCGGAGGCGTAGTTGGAGAGCGCCTGCGCGCCCACCACCACGTTGTCTTTTTGGTCGACAATCAGCTTGCACACGCCGTCGCCGCCCTCGTTTTCGGCCAGATACCGGCCGCTAAAGCGCAGCGGCAGCTTTATGGTCTGCACTTTAAGCCCCGCGGCCTGCGCGCCCGCCTCGGTGTAGCCCACGCCGGCCAGCTCGGGGTTGGTATACAGCACGCCGGGCACCGCATGGTAGCGCATGGCATCCTCTATGCCCAGCATATCGTTCACCGCCACCTCCGCCTCGCGGTACGCGGTATGCGCCAGCATGCTCTTGCCGTTCACATCCCCTGCGGCATATACGCCCGGGATATTGGTGCGCAGGTGGTCATCGGTTGCTATGGCGCCGCGCTCCAGCGCCACGCCCAGCGCCTCTAACCCCAGCCCCGCGGTATTGGCTTTGCGGCCGATGGATAGCAGCACCTTATCGGCGGGCGCAACCGCCGCTTCGCCGTCCTTTTCGTAAGCCACGCCCTCTTCGGTAACGCCGCTTACCTTGGCGCCCAGCAAAAAGCGCATGCCTTTTTTTTCGTAATTTTTTTGCAGCAGCCCGGTCAGCTCGCGGTCGTTTTCGCCCGCGATATGATCCAGCATTTCGATGACCGTCACCTCGCTGCCCACCGAGCAAAAGTAGCTGGCCATTTCCAGGCCGATGACGCCGCCGCCTATGACCACCAGCTTTGCGGGGATTTCTTCGAGCTCGAGTATTTCGCGGTTGGTCAGCACCCTGCCGGTTTGAATGGTTTCCCGCAGGCCGGGGATGGGCGGCACCGCCGGCGCCGAGCCTGTGGCCAGCAGCAACCGCTTCCCAACATAGGCTTCGCCGCCCGCCTCTACTGCAAAGCCCTCGGCGGTTTTGCCGGTTATCACAGCCTGCGCGTTCACGAGCTGCACACCCTTGGCCTTAAGCGTGTTGGCCACGCCGCTCACCAGCAGGCGCACGACCTTGTTTTTGCGCGCCAGCACCTTTTTGTGATCTATGGTGAGCTCGCCCGCCGTTACGCCATATTTGCCGCCGTGCCTGGCGCCATCAAACAGCTTGGCGCTGTATAACAGCGTTTTGGTGGGGATGCAGCCCTCGTTTAGGCATACGCCACCCACGCTGCTCTTTTCGATGCACAATACGCTAAGCCCCGCATGCGCCGCGCGTTCGCTGGCCAAATATCCGGCGGGCCCCCCGCCGATTACGATAAGATCATAAATCATACAAAATAAGCCTCCATTTTGTTTATTAAAAGGGAACGCTTTAAATGGGATGTTTTGCGGGGATTTGCCCCCGCAAACAAAATTTTTATGCTTTCCCCCCCTTGGAAGGGGCTGGAGTGGGGTAAAGTTACAGCGCTTCTCCCAACGCCGCGCGCACAAAGCCGCAGAACAACGGGTGCGCCCTATCGGGGCGGGATTGGAATTCCGGATGAAACTGCACGCCCACAAAAAATCGCTTATCCGGCAGCTCGGCGATTTCTACCAGGTGACGCTCCGGGTTCACGCCGGAAAACACCATGCCGCCCGCGCGAAATTCCGCCAGATAGGCATTGTTGAACTCATAGCGGTGGCGGTGCCGCTCGCGTATTACATCCGCGCCATACAGCCTGCGCGCAAGCGTGCCCTCGGTGAGCGAGCAGGCATACGCGCCCAGCCGCAGCGTGCCGCCCAGCCGGTTGCCCACCTGATCCGGCATAATGTCGATAACCGGGTATGGCGTGTTGGCGCGCACCTCGCCGGAGTGCGCCTCGGCCAGACCCAGCACATTGCGCGCATACTCCACCATCGCCATCTGCATGCCCAGGCAGATGCCAAACAAGGGTATATCGTGCTCCCGCGCATAGCGCACGGCGCTGATTTTGCCCTCCAGCCCGCGCTCGCCAAAGCCGCCGGGTATCAATATGCCATCCTCGCTGCCCAGCAGCGCGGCGGCGTTATCATCCGTGATGGTTTCGGCGGCGATATAGTCGATATCCACCCGCGCATCGCTGGCGATGCCGGCATGGCGCAGCGATTCGGTGATGCTCAAATACGCATCCTGCAGCTGCACATATTTGCCCACTATGGCGATACGGCAGCGCTTGGAAGGATGCTGCTCCCGCTCCACCATCTGCTTCCAAACCGTGAGGTCCGGCTTCACGATGGGCAGGTTCAGCGTGCGGCACACCGCATCGCAAAGGCCGTTCGCCTCCAGCATCAGCGGCACGCCATACAGCGAGGCCGCCGTGGTGTTTTCGATGACGTTCTGCGGCGCCACATTGCAGAACTGCGCGATTTTATTGCGTATCTCCTCCCCTATGGAGCGGTCGGCGCGGCATACGATAATATCCGGCTGTATGCCGATGGAGAGCAGCTCCTTCACGCTGTGCTGTGTGGGCTTGCTCTTTAGCTCGCCCGCCGCGCCTATGTAAGGCACCAGCGTCACATGTATGAAGGCGCAGTTCTCTATGCCCACATCATAGCGCATTTGGCGTATGGCCTCCAAAAAAGGCTGCCCCTCGATATCGCCCACCGTGCCGCCAATCTCTACTATGAGCACATCGGGGTCGAGCCGCTCGGCCGCCGCGCGAAGCCGTTCTTTTATCTCGTTGGTGATATGCGGTATGATTTGCACCGTGCCGCCGTTATAGCCGCCCTGTCGCTCCCGCTCGATAACGGCGCTGTAGATTTGCCCGCTGGTGGCGTTGTTGGCCTTGCTCAGCGCCACATCGATAAAGCGCTCGTAGTGCCCCACATCCAGGTCGGTTTCGCCGCCATCCTCGGTAACATATACCTCGCCATGCTGATACGGGTTCATGGTGCCCGGGTCCACATTTAAATATGGATCCAGCTTGCAAACGGATACGCTCCGGCCGCGGCACTTGAGCAGCCGCCCTAAGCTGGCCGCCGTGATGCCCTTCCCCAGTGAGGATACCACGCCGCCGGTGATAAATACATATTTTGTCATACCGCTGCTCTCCTAATGCTATTATTAAGGGATGGGAAGCCACGCAATAAAAAACAAAAAGCGTACAACTCGTAAAGGAGCCGCACGCTTATGCATACTTGATGTGCCCTATTGATTATATTATTTTGCGGCCTCTTTTGCAATGGCTTTTTTGATATATTACGGCGCTTCTTCCGGCGGCACCCGTATGCCGTAGGCGGCGCTCAGCTCGTCAGCCCGCGCATCCCGGCTTAAATTGTAGCGGATATATGCCGCGTCCGCCTCCTCCAACCGCCCGCCCTTCGCCTGCGCGCGGCGAAATATGCTGTGCGCGATCATGCCCTCCACATTCACCAAATTCAGCGCCACATACCAGCAGATGAGGCCCAGCGCCAGTATGCGCAGCAGCGGCAGTCTGGGCTTTGCCAGCCGTATTGCGCAAAGCAGCAGCGCTATACAAAAGTACAGCATCAGCCAGGCGGACAGCACGCGCTTCCAGGTGAGCGCATAGGCGTTTACATACATCCCCAGCCGCACCATGGCCGAAGCCAGCACCAGCGCCGTGGCCGCAAGGAGCGCAAACAGCATGGGCTTTAGCGCGGCGTGCGGCTTGCTTTCTTTAAGCGCTATACCGAACACGATTAGGTTGATGCAGGTGACCCACAGCAGCTGCTCAAACCCGTGTACGGCGTATTCCGAATAGGTAAGCCCGCTGGGCAGCCCCTTTAACCCCGTGAGGTATGTGAACTGGAACGCGATAAACACCGCATACGCAAACAGCAGCATCCCCATCACGGCCATAAGGCTGGGGGCGGGCAAGCGTTCACCCTTTGCGGGCACGGCCGTTTTATGCCCCTCGCCCCAGCATAGATTATATAAAAAGGAATAGAACAGCGCCGCCAGCACCAGCAGCAGGAGTATCCGCCCAAAGCTGATATCCGGCAAAAAGCTTAGCCAGCCCGCAAACCAAGCGCGCATGGCGGCATCCGCCTGCAGCAGCAGCGCAAATACCACGATGCACACTGGCAGGCCGCACAGTATCCCCATCCATATGCTCCGCCGGGCGCTTTTGCGTTGATCCTCCCCTTTGGCAAACAGGCTGCCTATCGCGCCAAACCAGCGGCCAATGGCGCAAAACGGGAAGTATACCCAGCCCAGCGCATAGTGCACCACATACGCACCCTCGGCCTTGTAAGGCACGTCGAACGCGCCCACCACCGCGTGCAGCATCAGCAGCAGCGGTATGAACAGCAGGTTCATCAAGCTGAGCACCCGCTCGTGGTAGAGGGCAAAGTGCAAAAACAGCAGCAGCACGCTCCCCAGCAGCACCCAGCTTTCCCACTTCGTTACCGCCTTGCGCCACAGGCAGGCATAGTACCCCGCCAGGTACACGCACCAAAACAGCGCATAGGCCGGTGAAAACGCGCGTATGCTATCTGCATGTTCCACCCGCTCCAGCACTACGAAAGCGAATATATACCCTATCGCCAGCGTGATGAGCAGCAGCCAGCGCTGCAGGCCGCTATACGCGCGCGGCGCCGCGTTTTGCGGCTGCGCGGGCGTATCCAAACCATTGTGCGGTTGCGTCGTTCCTTCATGCATGGTTTGCTTCCTCCTGATCCACATATTCCAAAATATCCTCCACACGGCAATGGAGTGCCTTGCACAGCGCCTCCAGCGTGGCGAAGCGTATGGCCTTGCCCTTGTTGTTTTTGAGTATGGAGAGATTGGCCTGGGTGATACCCAGCCGTTCCGCCAGCTCGGTGGAGCTTACGCGCCGCCGCGCCATGACGACATCCAAATTCACGCGGATCATGGCCGCGCCCCCCTTCTCATATCGTTAGGTCGTTTTCTTGCTTATATTCCACCGCCCGGCGAAATACCTGGCACAGCACCAGCGCAAACAGGCCGCAAAGCGCCATCACCAGCGCGGATACCGCCATCATAAACGTGGGGTGTATAAAGCAGCTTGCGAAAAACGCCAGCCCCGCGGCCTCCGCCGCACAGCCTATGCGAAACAGCGCAAGCACATTGCGCGGTACGAAGGGGTCGGTATCCACGGTGCGCAGTATGCCGATGAGCTCAAGCAGTATCCACAGCGCCAGCAGGCCCATGGCCGTAAAAAACGCCATGGCAAGCGGAACGCCGCTCGCATCCGCAAGCTCATACATCCCAAACAGCAGCTGCCGCAGCGCAGGCACGCCATATAAGCCCATGAGCAGCAGCGCGATGAGCGCCACCGCAAAATAAAGCAGCGCCCGGGTTAGCTTGGCCAGCCATATTTGCCGCATATACTTCACCTCCCTGCCTAAAATAGCATATTCTATATCGTATTACAATATGTTTTTATCGTTATTCGATAAATGTTCATAGTTTTGGCCTACCCCCATTAAATAATTTTGTTTTCGGGGGCAAAGCTGTACCCCGCTTTTTTGCCCTAGTTAGCTATAATGTTATGCGGTCAAAACCCGGTTGCGCCCTCGATTAACGACGCAGCCGAAAAAATATTATGATTATGAATTTTTGCCCTGTTCTATTGATTTTCCCGCGCTTTTACATATAATAAAAGGTACGGATGGCAATGTGTTGTCTTCCCGCACTTACAAAATAATGTTTCGGTGCCATGTGTACATAGAATGCGTGAATTGGAATCAGGTAAGGAGGTGCGCCGTGACGAAAGTCGATGCAGTAGCAAACTTTTTTATTGTTGCCACTAAGCTGAATGAAGACGAAGATAGTATAACGAACTTGCGTTTGAATAAGCTGCTTTATTTTGCGCAAGCATGGTATGTTGCGCTCAAAGACCGCCCTCTGTTTAGCGAACCCATCGAAGCATGGACATTTGGCCCGGTCGTTCGGTCTATTTACAACAAATATAGCGATTTGGTGAAAAGCCCCATTGCAAACGCAGACGTTGATTTTAATTTGTCGGAGCTTTCTGAAGAAGAGCTGGATGTTCTTTTCGCCGTCATGGCCGAGTATGGCCAATACTCAACATCTAAGCTGGTCGACATGTCTCACGAAAAAGGTGGGGCATGGGAAAAGGTTTACGTTGAAAACATGAAAAACGTAATTCCCATTGAAACGATTCAGCAAGATTTCGTGGGAAAATCCCTCCGCACATTTGAAGACAGCACATCTGCAGCATCCGCAGAAGATTATCATAACGCAGCGGGAACACTCGTCCTCCCGGCTGATTGGAAGGATAAGCTCGATATAGTGTATGGCTAAATATCAGCGTTGGGATCTTTGGTATGCGCATGTAAGCTATACCGATGCGCCCGATAAAGAAAAAGCGCGCCCTATCCTCATAACAAGCAGCGGCGAAGCTTTTCTTGTCGCGCTTTATATAACGAGCGCTTCTCCGCGGCCCGGATACCCGGATTATATCATTCTTGATTGGAAAGATGCCGGCCTAACCATGCCGTCTACGATTCGCTTCGATCGCACTTTAAAAATTTTCCCCTCCGACCTGATACATAAAATTGGCAGGCTGCAGCAAAACGATATTATTAAGGTCGGGCTGCATATGGCCAAAATGAAATAATCCATCCGTTGCCGGCCAATATCGGCATGCCCCCGCTCAAGCAGAATACTACCGCAAAAAAGCGCGCCATACGGCGCGCTTTTGGTTTGCAGTTTTTGATGGTAACTCGCTTACCCCGCCACGATATTGATGATGTTCTTCACCACGATCACCTTGCGCACGGCTTTGCCTTCGAGGTAGGGCAGAACATCCGCCTGCGCCAGCGCTTGCTTTTCTATTTCAGCGGTAGGCAAACCGGCCGGCAGCGCGAGGCGGGCGCGCACCTTGCCATTGACCTGCACGCCATATTCGATGGTATCCTTCACCAAGGCATTCGGATCCCAGGCAGGCCAAGGCGTGATGTACATGGGTATGGCATAGCCCAAGCGTTCATTCATCTCCTCGCAGATATGCGGGGCCACGGGCGAAAGCAGCGTCAACAGGGTGTGCAGCTCCGCTTTGGTAACATCCCCCTTGGCATAAAAGTCGTTGACCAGACTCATCATCGCCGCGATGGCGGTGTTGTACTTCATGCGCTCATAATCTTCGCTGACCTTTTTGATGGCGGCGTGCACCGCAGGCTGCATGGCGGGGCGTATGCCCTCGCCGTCTGTCAGCATATCCTGCAGGCGCCATACGCGGTCGAGGAAGCGGCGGCAGCCCTGCGCGCCGCTGTTGCTCCAGGGTATGGGCTGGTCAAAAGCGCCCATAAACATTTCATACAGGCGGAAAGAATCAGCCCCCAGCTCCCGCACGATGTCATCCGGGTTGATGACGTTGTTGCGGGACTTGCTCATTTTATCGCCGTTTTCGCCCAGTATCATGCCATGACTGGTGCGCTTTTGATACGGCTCGGGCGTGGGCACCACGCCGATGTCATAAAGGAACTTGTGCCAAAAGCGGGAATACAGCAGGTGCAGCGTGGTGTGCTCCATGCCGCCGTTATACCAATCCACCGGCGTCCAATACCGCAGCTTTTCGGGGCTCGCCAGGCAGCTGTCGTTATGCGGGTCGGCATAGCGCAAAAAGTACCAGCTGCTGCCCGCCCAGTTGGGCATGGTATCGGCTTCGCGCTCGGCGGGGCCGCCGCACTTGGGGCAGGTGGTGTGTATCCAGTCCACCGCGCGGGAAAGCGCCGAGGAGCCGTCGTCGCTGGGCTGGTAGTTTTCGATATGCGGCAGCTCGAGCGGCAGCTGCTCGTAGGGCAGCGGCACCCACCCGCAGGCGGGACAGTTGACCAGCGGGATGGGTTCGCCCCAGTACCGCTGGCGGGTAAACACCCAATCCCGCAGCTTGTAATTGACCTTGCGGCGGCCAATGCCCTTTTCTTCCAAGTAGGCTTTGGCGGCCTCAATCGCCTCCTCCACCTGCAGGCCGGTCATAAAGCCGGAATTCACCATCACGCCCGTCCCGCAATCGGTATACGCCTCTTTTTGTACATCGCCGCCCGCCACAACCTCTACGATGGGCAGGTGGAATTTTTTGGCGAATTCCCAGTCGCGCGCGTCATGCCCCGGCACCGCCATAATGGCGCCGGTGCCATAGCTCATAAGCACATAGTCGCTGATCCAAACGGGTATGGTTTCCCCATTGATTGGGTTTATGGCCAGTATGCCCGCAAGCGGCACGCCGGTCTTTTCTTTGGAGAGCTCGCTGCGCTCAAAGTCGCTTTTGCGGGCGGAGGCGGCCTGATACGCCTTCACTTCGGCGATATTTTGGATGCTGCCCGCCCATTTGGCAAGGAGCGGATGCTCGGGCGACATGACCATATAGGTTGCGCCAAACAGCGTATCCGCGCGGGTGGTGAACACGGTCAGCGTATCCTCAACGCCCTTTATGCGGAAATCCACCTCCGCGCCCTCGCTGCGGCCAATCCAGTTGATCTGCTGGGTTTTCACGCGGTCGATAAAATCCACCGTGTCCAGGTCGTCTATCAGGCGCTGGGCATAGGCGGTGATTTTGAGCATCCACTGGCTGCGCACCTTTTGTATGACGGGCCCGCCGCAGCGCTCGCAAACGCCATCCACCACCTCTTCGTTGGCAAGGCCCACCTTGCAGCTGGTACAAAAGTTGATGGGTATCTCAGCCTTATAGGCGAGGCCATGCTCATAGAGCTTTAAGAAGATCCATTGCGTCCATTTATAATAGGCGGGGTCGGTCGTGTTCACCTCGCGGGACCAATCGAAGCTAAAGCCCAACCGCTTGAGCTGGGTGCGGAAACGCGCTATGTTTTCGGCGGTCACCAGCTCGGGCTGGCGGCCGGTTTTTATGGCGTAGTTTTCGGTCGGCAGGCCAAAGGCGTCGTATCCGATGGGGTACAGCACGTTGAAGCCCTCCATCCGCCGCTTGCGCGCGATGATATCCAGCGCGGTGTTGCTGCGCGGGTGCCCCACATGCAGCCCCGCCCCGCTCGGGTATGGGAACTCGATAAGCGGGTAAAACTTGGGCAGCGAAAAATCATCCTTCGCCTCAAAACAATGGGCGTCCTCCCATTTTTTTTGCCACTTCAACTCGATGGCGTCATGGTCGTAACGGTCGGTCATAAGCCCCTCCCTGCGATAAAAATACAAAAAAACAGCCTTCGTCCACTCAAGAGACGAAAGCCCATGGCCTGCGCGGTACCACTCTACTTGGCGCAAACGCGCCCGCTCACCCCCTTAACGCGGGGATACGCCGCAGCCTACCGCTCACCTCCCTACATGGGAGGGCAGCGCTCGGGAACGGGGCTCCGCGACGAGCTTCGAAGGGCGTGCATACCGCGCTTGCAGCAAACGGCGGTTCTCTAAAATGCGGCGCGCTCCTACTGTTTCGCTTCACAGCCGATACCATTGCTATTATATTTTGACTTCCCCTAAAAGTCAAGGTATAATAGAAACGATAAATTTGCCATTATGGAGATAATACCTTGTTCGATTATCATATACACTGCAGCTATTCAGACGATTGTGAAACCCCCGCCCTAGAGCAGCTTCGCGCGGCCCGCGCCGCCGGTGTAACCGAGCTTTGCTTTGCCGACCATGTCGATTTTGACGGTTGTCACATCGACGGTTCTTTTTTGCGCCCCGCCGATATAGCCGCCCGCAATGCCGAGATAGAAGCCCTGCGCGCGGATTTCCCCGATATAACCATACGGCTGGGCGTTGAAGTAGGCCTGGGCGATGAAGCCGCCGCAAAAAACGCGTGGGCGCACATACAGGGTACCAACCCCGATTTTGTGTTCGCCTCGGTGCACCTGGTGAAGGGCGTCAACGCGTATGCGCCCATCTATTATGAAGGCCGCACCAAGGAAGAAGCCTATGCCCGCTATGTGGAGCATATCCATGCCTGCATCCGCACCAACCCCTACTTTTGCGTGCTGGGGCACTATGACTTTTGCGCCAAATTCGCGCCGTATGCCGACCGAACATTCTACTACGCGCACGCGCCGGAGCACCTCGACGGCATCTTCCGCTACCTCATCGAGCAGGGCAAGGGGCTGGAGATAAACACCGCCACCTGGCAGGATAGCCCCTGCTGGGGGCTGGATGCGCTGACCCGCTACCGTGAGCTGGGCGGCGAATTCGTCACCTTCGGCTCGGATGCGCACCGGCCCGGCCGCGTAGGCTGGCGCATAAACGAGGCGGTGGAGCTGGCGCGCGCGGCGGGTATACCCTATACCGCCACGTTCCAGGCCATGCAGCCCACCTTCCATGCCCTCGATAAGCTATAATTAGGCCATTTCGCGGTAAACCGCATAATTGTTCATGAAAAGATCAAATACTGCCCTCCATTTTCTGTTATAGTAAAATAAGAAGATAGCAAAGGAGGGATGGCTATGAAACGACTGGGATGCTTGTTGCTTTGCGTCCTGTTTTGCGCGGGCTGCGCGGCATCGCCCGCATCGCCCGAGCTTACGCACCCTGTGGCGACGGCCCTGCCCGAGGCGGAGACTTCCGCCAATCCCGTTTCGCTGCCGGAACCCGCGCAGCTGCTAAGCGCGCTGCTTTCCGTCGGCGCGCCCATAGAGGGCGCCGAGGGCGAACAATATGCGCTGCCCACCCTAGCCGCCGCCGATATTTTGAACGGCTATGGCGAAACCAGCCTTTCGGCCGCGCTGCGGCAGGGCAGCATACCCACGCTGCGCATGGGCCAAGGCGATGCGGCGCTCTACCTTGAAGGCACCTATGCCGACGGTACGCCGTTTGCGGCGCTTCGGCTGAACGGCGGCGAGCAGAATTATTGCCTGGTGCTGGAACGCCCCGAAGGCAGCTGGATATTTTCGGGCTGGTTCGCCTGCGGCGAAAGCTTTGCTCAACCCGACCCCAACCCGCTTAAGGGCAGCGATGCCGCATACCCCAATGGGGATATGTATATCGCCACGCTGACCGGCGGCGATGGCGCCCCGCGGGAGATGCTCTGCGTGCCCGGGCAGCTGCCGGGCGGGCCGGAACAGCTCTCTTTCGATTTGGCTTGGTATGACCTGGGCTCGCGCTGCCTGGGCTTGCGCCACAGCACGCTGCGCTGCGATATGCGGGAATCCGCCGCGCTGCGCTATGTAACCGGCTGCAAGGCGGAATTCCAGCCCGCCGGCGCGCCCCTGCTGCTTACCTACAGCTGCGCGTTTGGTTCGGCTTTTAGCCCCAATGATTTTACATCCGCCGAAATACGGCAAACCGTCACGCTGCAATACGCCTGGCAGGGCGGCCGCCTTGCCTTGGCGGAGGATACGCTATCCGCGCTGGCAGCCCAGCCCTATTTGCGCGCGCTGGACTTTATCGCGCTGTTTGGGCAGGAGGGTTCTGACTTTGCCCAGCTCACAAAAACCGGCGATGCCCAGCAAAAGGCATGGTGCAAGGCCGTGCTGGAGCAGGCCCAAGCCGAAACCGTGGAGAGCATCACGCTGCAGTATCTTTTTGGCTCACGCACACAGCGGTGCACGGTGCCGCTGTATATCGAGCCCGAGCCCAAAACCACGGACGGCTTTTGGTGGGGCGCAAACCCACCCGAAATACTTGCGCGCAAAGGGAGTTCCTTTTCCATCGGCACGCCCGCCCAAGGCGCGGTATTCACGCTGATACGCTACGATTTTAAGGATGATGCCCAAATGGTGCCGCTGCAGAATGGCGCGTTTGCCGCCCATACCTCCGCCGGGACGATGGATTATGTGCTGGGTATGCAGTATGAGGGCGCGCTGTACAACTATGTGTTCCGCATAATCTGCAGCTGATATAACCCGAAAACAACTCGAAAGGAATTTTGCAATTGATGCACTATGCCGCTTTGGTTTTACTCACCCTGTTTTGGGCTTTATTCCTTGGGCGCACATGCATGCTCATGCGCCGGGGTATTCAGGTATTCGTAATCGCAAAGGGGAAGCGGCTCCCCGAAAGATTGTTGGAGGCCCTGCTCATGCCGCTGCTCATACTCTGGAGCTTGCTGGTGGCGTTGACCGCGCTGGGGAAGCCCATCTTCCCCGCCCCGATGTTTTGGAACAGCCCCGCGCTTGCATGGGTGGGAAGCGCGCTGTGCGGCCTGGGGCTTATATTGTTCGCCGCCGCGCTTTCCTCCTTTGGGAACGCATGGCGCGTGGGGATCGATGATGAACACAGCGATGCTCTCGTAACGAACGGTGTGTTTGCGCATTCCCGCAATCCAATCTTCTTATTTATGCACCTGTTCTTCTTCGGCGTGTTTCTCATGTTCCCCAATTGGTTTTTCCTCGCGGCATTCCTCATCGAAGCCATAGGCATCCACCGCCAAATACTCAACGAAGAGCGTTTCCTGCACAAAAAATATGGGGATGCCTACGATGCCTACCGCAAAAAGGTGAGACGATATCTATAGCGCGTAAATGCGATTCTATTTGAAATACCTCTTAACCCCAACGCCCCGCGTTTATCGCTTAAAACGCGGGGCGCGCTTTGTTTGGCGGGCGTTTATGTGCGCCGGGGGCAGCGCTTGCGCGAGCAGCAGGTTTGCCGGCAGGGCGGACAATATCGGTTTACAAAATTGGGCTGCCCCTGCGGATAGTCTATACTTGCCACCAGCCCGCCCTGCGCATCGCTCGTAACGGTTATGATGGCCGGATATACCGTAGAATCCATGTTCCAGCACCTGTTAGAGGGGTTCAACTCCCGCACCGTATAGCGATACACACTGGGCTGGGTGAAGGTTAGCGCCGGGAAGTATATCCCGCCGGACGCATCGTTGGTTGCCCGCGCGATCTCGTTCCCGTTTTCGTCAAACAGGCCAAAGGTGAACATGCCTTCCTGCAGGCAGGCGCCACATAGGGTTTTGTGCCCCTGCAGCGCTGCATCCACCGTGGGCTGCACATAGGTGTTGGTGAATATGGGTTGGCCCGATGGGTACTCTACCTCCGTGATGAGCTGGCCCTCGCCATCATCGGCGACCGTGACCGTTACCGGGTATACGCTGGGGTCGGTGATCCAGTTATCGCCGGAGGGGGTGATTTCGCTGAGGGTATAGTAGTAGGTTCCCGGCTTGCTGTAGCTGATGGGAGAGAATTCTATCACGCCCTCCTGATTTTGCGCGGTTTCCACCAAATCTTCATTTTTATCATACAGGCCAAAGGTAAAGGGTATTTCTGGGTGCGGCCAATCGAGCAGCTCCTTATACGCCACGATATTCATGGAGGCGGGGGCCGCGCTGTAAACATCGGTAAATTCAGGCGGGCCGGAAGGATACTGAATATCCGGGATAAGCTGCCCCATGCCGTTATCGGTCACCGTAACGATAGCGGGGTGCGCGGCGCCGTCCGTAGTCCACCCGCCGCCGGAGGGCGTAAGCTCCCGCAGCGTATAATCGTAAACGTCCGGTTCATCGATGGTTATGGCGGGCCAAACAACGTTGCCCAAAGCATCGTTCGTTGCGATGTCAATCAGGTTGCCATTGCTGTCGAATATGCCGAATTCAAAGCGTCCCGCGGGCAGGGCCGCGCCTGTGGCCAGCTTGGTCGCGGTTAGGCCCACCGCCGCGGGCGCCGCAAAATAGGCATTGGCAAACATGGGCGGCCCCTGCGGGTAGCTGACCTGCGCAACGCCGGTGCTGCTTACCATGATATCCACGGGGTATATGGTGTCGTCCGTCGTCCAACCATCGCCGGAGGGGGTCGTTTCCCGCAGGGTGAGCACATAGGTACCCTGCTCCAGCGCGATGGCCGGGAAGCGAATGTTCCCCGCCGCATCGTTGGTGGCGGTGGAGAGCAGCTGACCCGTGGCATCGTATACGCCAAAGGTGAATCGACCATCTACAAGGGGCGCGCCGCTGGCGGCTTTGGTCGCCGTCAGGCTGATGATGGCATAGGGTCGCCCGGCAGTGTAGCTGATATCGTAATTGTTATACCCATAGGTAAAGGGCACGGTGAAGGAGGATGTTAAAATATGCGCCATATGCAGGGGGATATCGGCGGGGGCAATGTTATAAGCCCGCGCGGCGCTGTTGTTGGCAAATACAACGTCCGGCCCCACATTTAAGCTGGGAAGGTTGGCATAGCTGATCCAAATCGCGCCCCCGTTGGAGCCGGCCACGTTACCTGTAAGCCGGCTATCCCCCTCGATGGAAATGAGTTTGGAGCTGCCTTGGTATATGCCGCCGCCATTGAGGGCCTGGTTGCCGGCAATCACCCCGTTTTGCATGTTGAAACCGTAGCTGTTATAGATGCCGCCGCCGGCGGCGGTGGCGCTGTTGTCATAAATCTCCCCGTTCTCCATGGTAAAGTTGGCGCCGTTGTAAACGCCGCCGCCAGAATTGGCTGTGTTTTGGTCAATAGCGCCCCCCGCCATAGCAAATGTTTGGGCGTTATATACCCCGCCGCCGCTGCCCCCGGCGGCTCCATTTTGCGTAAACGCGTCATTGCTGGCTATTTCGCCATTTTCCAACGTAAAGTCGCCGATGTTGTATACCCCGCCGCCGCTGCCGCTCGTGGTGCTACCGTTGGAGTAATTGGTGGTGTTTTCGTATATCCGCCCCCCGGCCATCGTAAACGTGCCGCTGCTATAGTTATATACGCCGCCGCCTTGGGCAACGTTGCTGCTGCCGCCTATATAATTATAGGTAACGCGGTTTTGATAGAGCGCGCCGCCGGCCATCGTAAACGTACCGGCGTTATATATCCCGCCGCCTTGGTCGTTGTTAGATCCCCCTATGCCGACATTTTCTGCTACGTTGCCGGCAATCTGACCATCCGTCATCGTAAATATGCCGCCGCTGCCGTTGTATACGCCGCCGCCCTGCACTACGTTAACGCCGCCGCCATCGCCGTTGCACAAAAGGTGGCTGTTGGAAATAGCGCCGCCCTCCATGTTTAACATTCCTCTATTATATACGCCGCCGCCCTGCGCCACGTTGATGGAGCCGGAACCCGACCAGGTGATGCTGTTGCCCAAAATCCCCGAACCGCTTTGCAGTGTGAGCGTCCCCGTGTTGTAGACGCCGCCGCCCTGCATATTGTCGGCGATGCCCGGCCCGCTGCCCGCCATCACGTTGTTCAAAATTATGGCGCCGCTTTGCAGCACCAGAATCCCCGCGTTATATGCGCCCGCGCCTTGGCCCGAAAGCCTGCCCCCGGTGAGCGTGATGGCTTCCAAATATAACGTTGCGCCCGCGGCAATGTTAACCACGCGCGAGGCGTTGTTTGCATTGATCGTATAGGGCCCGCCGCTGCTGGTGATTTTGATGACCCCCGTGGTGGGGATGGATAGCTGCCCGCCGGTGGTGAGCGTAATATCATTCGTAAGCTCTATGCGCGTGGGGGTGTTGGCGGCGGTGGCAATCGCGCTGCGCAGCTCCGCAAGCGTGGCGACGGGGATCGTGACGCTCCATATAGGTTCCGCAAGGCGCGGGCTGGCCGCCGGGGCGCTGCCGGGTACATACTGTTTGTTCATCCGCAATGCAATCCTCCTAAACGCTTCGCTTGCCGGTTGCCCAAAGCAGGCAAAGTCGCATCTCTTTTATACAGGATATGGTTTTTATGAAAAAGCGTGAAGAAATGCGGGAGTTTTTGCTGCGGCCCCGCCGGGGTTTCCCGCAAAAAACCACCCCTACCGCCCTGTAAATATGCTATACTTATATCGTAATGTATTATGCAAAGGAGCACCCCTCATGCAGCACGAACTCACCCATATCGATGCATCCGGCGCGGCGCGCATGGTGGATGTGAGCGCCAAGCAGGATACGCGGCGCGAGGCCGTTGCGCAGGCCGTCGTGCGGATGCTGCCCGAAACGCTTGCGCGCATCCTCGCGGGGGAGCTCCCCAAAGGGGATGTACTTGCCTGCGCGCGCATTGCGGGCATTATGGCCGCCAAGCAAACGCACGCGCTCATCCCGCTATGCCACCCGCTCCCGTTGGACGGGGTGCAGGTGGAGCTTTGCCAAATGGATGCCGCGCGGCTGCGCATCGTAGCCACCGTGCACTGTACCTGGCACACCGGTGTGGAGATGGAGGCGCTTACCGCCGCCAGCGTCGCCGCGTTGACCGTTTATGACATGTGCAAGGCCATAGACCGCGCCATGGAGATACAGGACATCTATCTTTTAAAAAAAGCCGGCGGCAAAAGCGGCGTTTTTTTGCGCCCCGGCTGCGATGAGGGCAAGCTATGAAGGATGACTTTGCGCGCGAAATCCGCTATCTGCGCCTTTCGGTCACCGATTTATGCAATTACCGCTGCCAATACTGCATGCCGCCGCAGGGCATACAAAAGCAGGCGCATGGCAGCATACTCTCGGTGGAGGAATGCATCGAGATGGCGCGGGCGGCCGTCGCGCTGGGCATAGATAAAATACGCATCACGGGCGGCGAGCCGCTGGTGCGCCGGGGTATATTGGATATTTGCCGCGGCATAGGGGCCTTGCCCGGCCTAAAGGAGCTGTGCCTCACCACCAACGGCGCGCTGCTGCAAAAATTTGCGCTGCCCCTGCTCGATGCGGGCGTGCAGCGCTTGAATATCAGCCTGGATACCCTGCGCCCGGATCGCTTTGCCGCCATCACGCGGGGCGGGGACCTAAACGCCGTGCGGGCCGGCCTGGATGCGGCGCGCGAAGCGGGCTTCACGAATATCAAGCTCAATACGGTGCTCATCGGCGGCTTCAACGTGGATGAAATAGCGGATTTTATACAAATTACCCGGGAAATACCCCTTCAGGTGCGGTTTATAGAGCTGATGCCGCTGGGCGAGTGCGCCCAATGGGAAGCCGCGCGTTTCGTCCCGGCCGATGCCGTGCTCACCGCCTGCCCCGCGCTCACGCTCGAGGGGCAAAGCGGCGTATCCGCGCTGTATCGCGTGCCGGGCTACGCGGGCACGGTGGGCTTGATTCGCCCGCTGAGCGGCAGCTTTTGTCACCTGTGCAACCGCATCCGCATCACGGCCGATGGCAAGCTAAAGCCTTGCCTGCACAGCGCTTTGGAAATCCCCCTGCGCTCCCTACAGGGCGCGCAGCTTGAAGAAGCCATGCGGGCCGGCATTTTGCGCAAGCCACGGCAGCATCATTTGGAAAACGGCAGCGACGCGGGGCGCGCTATGCATCAAATTGGAGGTTGAGCCATGGCCAGCATTGTGGCAATCAATATCAGCGAACATAAGGGCACCTATAAGCACCCCGTGGCGCAGGCGCAGCTCGTTGTGGAACACGGCATCGCGGGCGATGCGCACGCGGGCAATTGGCACCGGCAGGTCAGCTTGCTGGCGCAGGAAAGCATCGATACCATGACCGCACTGGGCGTAGCCGATTTGACCCCCGGTAAATTTGCCGAAAACATCACCACCGAGGGCATCACGCTGCATACGCTGCCCGTTGGCGCCCGCCTGCGCATCGGCCCCTGCCTGGCCGAGGTCACGCAAATCGGCAAGGAATGTCACCAGCATTGCCAAATTTATAAACAGGTAGGCATGTGCATCATGCCTACGGAAGGTATTTTTGTAAGGATACTCACCGGGGGCGGTATCCGCCCCGGGGATAAGATAGACATCGTAGGGGAGGAATGAATATGTATCGCATCGCCATACTCACCGCCAGCGATAAGGGGGCCAGCGGCCAGCGGCAGGATTTGAGCGGCCCGGCCATACGGGAGGCCTGCGCCGGCTTCGGTCAGGTATGCGAATATGCCGTGCTGGCCGATGAGCGCCCGGCGCTCGCCGCGGCGCTGCGGCGCATCTGCGACGACGATGCGGCGGATATCATATTCACCACCGGCGGCACCGGGTTTTCGCCCCGGGATATAACCCCCGAAGCCACGCTCGATGTGGTGGAGCGGCTGGCGCCCGGCATACCCGAGGCCATGCGCGCGCGCAGCCTGCAGGTCACCGACCGCGCCATGCTCTCCCGCGCCACAGCCGGCATAAGGGGGCGTACCCTCATCGTGAACCTGCCCGGCAGCCCCAAGGCCGTGCGCGAATGCCTGGAGGCCATATTGCCCGCGCTGGGCCACGGCATAGATATTTTGCGCAGCGCCGCCAGCGAGTGCGGCAGTTGAGCTAAGGAAATTAGGCAGCGGTTTCTTTTGCTTTACGGTGAGAATTTATTTTAATTTACCTCAAAAAAACAGAAACGGGTTTATGCCGCAGCGGCACAGCCGCAAAAAAATGCCCCTTCCCTGAGGGAAGGGGTTTGGGGGATGGTGTAAAATCCTACCCCTGCTTCACCTTTGCCCCAAACGGCATGAGCGCCAGCTTGGCCAGCTTAAAGCACTGCCTGCCCCATGGTATGCCTATAATCGTGACGCACCAAACGCAGCCGCAGACAAACGAGGCAGTTGCCAGCTCCAAGCCGCCAAAAATCAGCCAAAGTATATTCGCCAGCAGTGAGCCCGCGCCGCCGCCATACTCTATCTCCTTGCCAAAGGGCCAATACGACACCTTGGCAAATTTAAAGCACTGCTTGCCAATCGGTATGCCTATAATCGTGATGCACCAAAGCACGCCGGTGAGGGCCCAGCCCAGCCCCAGCACAAAGCCTCCAAACAAAAACCAGATGATATTCCCTAATGTACGCACAGCTATGTCTCCTTCGTGTAATCTTACGGGTAAATCCCTTTTACCAACAGTGTAGCATGCGCCCCAAAGCAACGCAAGGTTCCGCCTGCGCATATGCGCGAACTTTGCAGCGCAATCGCGCGCATGCAATACGTTATGCAGTTTTTCCTGCAAAATTTCCGATTCTGCGCGTTGCGGGATGCTGTCGATTTTGATATACTACTTGTGTTATGGATTAGGAGTTTTGGGGGGAATATGGCTTATGGCTGGCACTGACGGCATTATCCGCATTTTCGCGGGTTCCGCAAGTAAGGACTTCGCGCGGCATATGTGCGATTATCTGGGTACGCAGATGGGCGATTGCAGCACCATCATGTTTTCCGAAGGCAACACGTTCGTGCGTATCAACGAGAGCATCCGCGATAAGGATGTATACTTCGTACAAACGCTGGGACTCGACCCCAACAACGAGTTCGCGGAGCTACTGTTCTTCCTAGATGCATTTAAGCGTGCCAGCGCCAATTCCGTCACAGCCATCATCCCCTATTTCAGCTATGCCAAAGGCGATAAAAAAGACGAACCCCGCGTTTCTATCCGCGCGCGCGTGTGCGCCGAATGCATTGAGCTTGCCGGCGCCGACCGCGTCATCACGATGGATTTGCACGCGGCGCAGGTACAGGGCTTCTTCAAAAAGCCCGTGGATCACCTGTATGCCGAGCCCCTGCTTTGCGCATATGCGCGGCAGCTGGGCATCGTAAACGATGACCTGGTCGTGGTATCCCCCGATGCCGGCAGCGCCAAACGCGCCCACAGCATGGCCAACACGCTGGGCTGCACCGTGGCCATAGGCGATAAAATGCGCACCGGGCACGATGAAACCGCAAAGGTGCTTGAGGTCATCGGCGAGGTAAAGGGCAAAAACTGCATCGTGGTGGATGATTTTACGATTTCCGGCGGCACGTTGATTGACGTGGCCCACGCGCTAAAGGATAAGGGCGCAAAGGATGTTTACGCGTTCCTCTCACACGTTGTGCTGCGCGAAATCGGCGTGCAGCGCATCGACGCCAGCCCCATCAAGCTGCTGGTCTCCACCGATACGGTGAACTGCCCCGCGGCATACGCCTCCAATAAAATAAAAATACTCTCGGCGGCGCCCATGTTTGCCGAGGCGGTGCACCATATACACGACCGCATCCCGATGAGCCACTTGTTCCAAAACCCCAGCCGCCACATGCTGGATAAGAGCTTTGAGCGGCAGCTTACCCTGCGGGATATTGCGAGCTGCCAAACCCCTGTGGAATAATAAAGCCCTCCCTTTTTTCCGGCATTTCAGCACCCTTGTTTGACAAAGCAGGGGTGCTTTCGCGCGTGCCGCTGTCGAAATATAGCGTAAAAAGTGAAGTTATTGGAATTTATTCGGAATCGCTTGGAAACCACGAAAAAAAATGTCAAAATATAGGCATCAAGCACAGAGGCTAGGAGGTATGTCATGGAACGGTCGGATTTTGTAGAACTCAAGCTCCTGGGCGTTGGCGCCACGCCGGAGTATACTGGCTACCAATACCTGGTACGCGCCGTATTGCTGGCTATGGAGGACCCCAACGCTGTCAACAACATGACTACGCAACTGTATCCCGAAATCGCCAGAGCGGAGCATACCACTCCGGCAAACGTAGAGCGGAGCGTCCGCACCTTAATCGCCGCCATCTGGCAGGAGCCGGATAAAACGGCGCTGGCATCGCTGCTGTGCCGGCACTATTTGGAGCCGGTTGGCAACGCCAAGTTTATTGGCATGGTAAGCCGGCGGCTGTCGCTGGAATATAAGCAAGTATACGAAAGCGCCGCAGCTTCTTCCTGAACGCGCACCGGCACATACCATCCGCGAAAAACCGATTGCAAACACATTGCCGATATGGTAAAATACAGGCTGTGTCGCCGGTGTGATGGAATTGGCAGACGTGACGGACTCAAAATCCGTTGGTAGTGATACCGTGTGGGTTCGAGTCCCACCACCGGCACCACCAGAATGTCAAGCCCACGCTAAATAAGAATTTAGCGCGGGCTTAACTTCTTTCTATGGCAAAGTTAGCGTGTAGCAAGATATCCCGTCATGAGTAACGCTGAGAGCGGTGAAACATCCTCCAGTAGCGAATCTTCGTACACGGTAGTGACATTTACACCTTGCCGCTGCATTTTAAACATCAGCAACAGCTTGAGCGCGAGATTGCCACTTTGGAGAAGAAGAATACTGCGCGAGAAGCAGTTTACCCGTCAGGTCGAACTGAATGGCGAATTAAAACGGCTGCAAGCCGAGTTGGAGGTGTTGGGATGACTTGGGCAGACATATTTAAGGTAGTTATTGCGTTCATTGGAGGTGCGGGGGTCATCATTGCGGCAGTGATTAAATTCTCATCTGACAAGATTGCAGAAAGGCTGTCTGCAAAATATGAATTGCGTTTGAATAAAGAATTAGAGAGTTTCAAAAGCGGTTTGGAAAAAAAGAATTATGTGAGCAAGGTGCGCTTTGATGCAGAATTTGAAATTTATCGTCAACTATCAAAGACATTTTTTGATATGGTAAAAAGCATCCATGCAATGATACCGCCGGGGCTATCACGCAAACTAGCAGATAAACCTGCGCAAAAAGAAGAAGATGAACGCGTGTATAGCAACGCGTCTAGGGATATTGTGACAGCACAGGATTTGTTACATGCAAGTGATCCATTTATTCCAGAAGATTTTTATAATTTGTATGATGAAATCTTGAAACTGGGCTATTTACAACTAAACGCATTTAACCCACGTTGGGATAACAACTGTTTAGCTGCGCAAGAAGAAAAGGAACGACTAACCCCAAATGATTACAATCGTTCCAGTGAAATGAACAACAAACTTATGCTTCTCAACAACAGGATTCGTGATTATTTATCAAAATTGGATGTTATAAACGAGTAGGTTAACCACAATGGATAAAATGAAATTCCAAACCCCAAACCTCACTGCCGAGAACGTATCGAAACTGGCCGACCTATTCCCCGGCGCGGTGGTTGAAGGTAAGGTGAATATCGACTTGCTCCGCGCTAATCTCCGTTAGCGAACTCACGCCGATATGGTAAAATACAGGCTGTGTCGCCGGTGTGATGGAATTGGCAGACGTGACGGACTCAAAATCCGTTGGTAGTGATACCGTGTGGGTTCGAGTCCCACCACCGGCACCAAAAATCGAGGGTTGCCCTATTGGGCGGCTCTCGGTTTTTTTATATTGACATTTGGAATTTTCACCGCAAGCACTTGTGTATCCATTTCAATCGGCTGTAAAAATATGCGTTCAGCTATTTACAAATCACTTTTCCAATGCCCTCAATAAATTCGAATTGTATGCACCTCCGTTGCCCTCCAAGGCGCTCCACTTCGATGGAAACACAGCAAAATAATTTAAGAAATCAATTGACAAAACGACAATCGGGCCATATACTTACTAAACATATATGAATACTATTTTTTAATGATGAGGAAAGGACAGCGGGCGGTCATCCATGAAAAACTTTAGCAAGTACCTATTAAAAAAAATAGGAATTATGCTGCTTACATTGTGGCTGATCGTTACCTGCACTTTTTTTCTCATTCACTCTTTGCCCGGCTCCCCCTATGTGAACCAGGAGAAGCTCACGCCTGCGCAGCTCGAAATTTTAAACCGGCAAGCAGGGCTGGATAGGCCCATAACGGAGCAGTACTTCATTTACTTCAAGAATTTACTGCATGGGGATTTGGGTACATCGTTCCAGTTCAAAAACCAACCTGTGGCAAAGCTGCTCATCAACAGGGTGGGGCCCTCGGTGCAGCTGGGTTTGCAAGCCATCGTGGTGGGCACGGTTTTAGGGGTTATATTTGGAATCATCTCGGCTATGAAGCAAAATACATGGGCGGATAGCATCGTTACCATCATCGCCATATTGGGCAGATCCATACCCAATTTTATATTTGCGGTCGTGCTGCAATATATATTTGCCGTCAGGTTAGGCCTGCTCCCCATTGCGCTGTGGAACGGTTTTTCCTATACTATTTTGCCCACCATCACCTTGGCGATGGCGCCTATGGCAAACTCCGCAAGGTTTATACGCACCGAAATGGTAGAGGTATTAAACAGCGACTACATCGAGCTGGCGCGCTCCAAAGGGCTAAACCGCTGGCAAACCGCATTCCGGCACGGGCTGCGCAACAGCCTCATCCCGCTCATCACGCTTTTGGGGCCTATGGCGGTGAGCCTTATGACGGGTTCCCTGGTGGTGGAAAACATCTATGCCGTCCCGGGGATAGGCGAGCAGTTTGTAAAATCGATCATCACCAACGATTACCCCACCATCATGGCCATTACGATTTTATACTCGGTTATGCTGGTGCTCGTTATCTTCGTTGTGGATTTACTCTACGGGTTGGTAGACCCCCGAATCCGCGTGACGGGAGGTGCTTAAATTGCTGCCAAACGAGTTGGAAAATTTGAATTTGCCCCAGGATGCCTTCGAACCCCTCGAAAGCGCCACGGCCGCGGCGGAATGCGAAAGCATCCATTCCATATCGCTGAATTTCTTTCGGGATTCTTGGCGGCGGCTTAAAAAGAACAAGAGCGCCGTCCTGTCTTTAGCCGTTTTGCTGTTGGTTGCGCTGCTCGCGTTTGGCTCCATTTGGGTTTCGCCCCACAACCCCAACAAGCAAGACCTGGCCCATGTCAACCTGCCCCCCAGAATCCCCGGCGTTTCGGTCGATGGGTTTAACGGAACCGCGCTTGTTTCGGGGGAGCGCGTAGATAAATATGCGCAGCTGCATATTCCCGCCGACGTCAATTTTTATTTGGGCACGGATGGATTGGGCCGCGACGCGTTGTCACGGCTGCTGATGGGCACCCGCACATCGCTCATCATCGCCATTATCGCGGCGCTGCTCGATTTGAGCATAGGGGTTGCCTATGGGATGTTTTCCGCCATATCCGGCGGGCGCGTCGATGAGATACTGCAGCGCATTTTAGAAATTCTATCCGGCATCCCCACGCTGGTGGTCATGATTTTGATGCTCACCATCTTTGAACCGGGCATGGTCTCCATCATTTTGGCCATGATCATCACGGGCTGGGTCAATATGGCCCGCATGGTAAGGGCGCAGACGCTTAAGCTTCAGGAGCAGGAATTTGTGCTTGCCGCCGCCACATTGGGCGTATCCAAGCTTAAAATAGCGCTCAAGCATATACTGCCCAATATTTCGAGCATCATCGTTGTGCAAATGATGTTCAGCATCCCCACGGCCATATTCTTCGAAGCCTTTTTAAGCTTTATCGGCCTGGGGCTGAAGGTGCCTATGGCATCTTTGGGGACGCTTTTGAGCGATGGATACAAAACATTCCGCTTTTTGCCGCACCTCATGTGGC
Organism: Christensenellaceae bacterium; assembly: GCA_031261085.1. GTDB lineage: Bacteria > Bacillota > Clostridia > Christensenellales > CAG-138 > Pelethousia. The sequence goes on along the minus strand of JAISKB010000019.1, from coordinate 25,887 downwards.
CCCCGGCGATTGTGCTTTCTATCATCATGATTTGTTTTAACCTGCTGGCGGATGGAATCCGGGACGCGTTTGACCCGAAGATGAAAGGATAAGCAGATGGCGGATATAGAGAGCGTATTAACGATAGAAAATTTAAATATTTCATTTTCCGTCTTCGCGGGGGAGGTCAAGGCCGTCCGGGGTGTCAGCTTCCAATTGGGCAAGGGCGAAACGCTTGCGATCGTGGGCGAATCCGGCTCGGGTAAATCCGTAACCGCCCGGTCCATCATGGGCTTGCTGCCCAACAACGCCAAAATAACCAACGGTTCCATACTGTTTAAGGGCGAGGATTTGGTGCAAAAGAGCGAGAAGGAAATGCAAAAAATACGCGGGGAAAAAATCAGCATGATTTTTCAGGACCCGATGACCTCGCTGGACCCTACCATGACCATTGGAAACCAGGTGGCGGAATCCCTGCGCTTGCACAAGAAAATATCCCGGCGCGAGGCTTTAACAAAGGCCTTGGAATTGCTGGAGCTGGTGGGTATCCCCGAGGCCGAAAAGCGGATGAAATACTTCCCGCACCAGTTTTCCGGCGGGCAGCGGCAAAGGGTGGTCATAGCGATAGCGCTGATATGCTCCCCCGAAATCGTGATAGCGGATGAGCCTACAACCGCGCTGGATGTTACGGTTCAGGCCCAAATACTGGAGCTTTTGAAGGGGATTCAAAACAAGCTGGCCACCTCCTTCTTATTCATAACGCACAATTTGGGCGTGGTGGCAAATATTGCCGACCGCATCGCCGTGATATACGCAGGCAGAATTGTGGAAATCGGCACGGTGGAGGAAGTGCTGTTTAACCCGCAGCACCCCTATACCTGGGGGCTTTTAAGCTCCATGCCCATTCAAAACACGAACGAAAAACGGATATTCGCCATACCGGGCACGCCGCCGGATACCTTAAGCCTCCCGCCGGGCGATGCGTTTTACCCCCGCAACAAATACGCTATGAAAATCGACGCGCGGCAAATGCCTCCTTTGTTTCGGGTATCCCCCACGCACATGGCGGCGACATGGCTGCTGGCGCCGGGCGCGCCCGAGGTAACCCCGCCCGCCGAGGTCATCCGAAGGAGAGAGCTGTTTAAAGAGCGGGCAGCCCAAGCGCACGCGAGCAATACGAGCTGAGGAGGATAGCACATGGCAGGCACCGGCGCCCCCAAAAAAATATTGGAAGTAAGCCATCTGAAAAAAACCTTTAACGCGGGAAAAAGCAACGAGGTAACCGCCGTTGACGATATCAGCTTTTGCATTTATGAGGGGGAAACCTTTGGCTTGGTTGGCGAATCGGGCTGCGGTAAGTCCACGACCGGTAAAACCATCATCCGCTTATATGATCCTACGAGTGGGAGCATCTTGTTTGAAGGTGAGGATGTAAGCAAAATCAGGCAAAGGGATACCTTGCTGCATTTTCGCCGTCAGGTTCAAATGATTTTTCAGGACCCGTATGCTTCCCTCGACCCACGGATGAAGGTTAAGGATATTATCTCCGAGGGGATTAAAGTGCACAGCCTTGCCAAAACAAAGGATGAATTGGAGGGCCAGGTCGAGGAGCTGTTGGCGCTGGTGGGGTTAAACGCCAGCCACGCAAACCGGTATCCCCATGAGTTTTCGGGCGGGCAGCGGCAGCGGATTGGCATCGCGAGGGCGCTGGCCATACAGCCAAAGTTCATCATATGTGATGAACCCATATCCGCGCTGGATGTATCCATACAGGCACAGGTGGTAAACTTGCTGCAGGAGCTGCAGGAAAAGCGGCATTTAACCTATCTGTTCATCGCGCACGACCTGGCCTTGGTCAAGCGCATCAGCAACCGCATCGGCGTTATGTACAGGGGCAAGCTGGTGGAGCTGGGCCCGAGCGAGGAGATATACAGCTATGGGGTGCATCCCTATACCGAAAGCCTGCTATCCGCCATCCCCGTGGCCGACCCCGATTATGGCAAAACCCACCGGCGCATCGTATATCACCCCGAGCCGGATGTAAAGGGCGAACAAATGGCTTTGCGGCAAATCGCGCAAGATCACTATGTATACTGCAAGCAAAGCGATAGAGGGTTCTATCAAGAGAAGCTGGAACAAAAAAAACTATAAGCTTACAAGCTTAAATTTAAGGAGAAGAAAAATGAAAAAATCATTGTTGGCACTCAGTATTGCGATCCTATTGCTCCTTACGGCGTGCACAGGCACGCCTGCGGCGAGCGCACCTCCCGCAGCCCCCGCACAGCCTTCGGCGCCGGCCGACAGCGAGCCGAGCGCGCCCGCAAGCGGCCTTGCCGAGGTGCAGGAAATCACCATTGCCCTATCGCAGGAGCTCAACTCCATCGACCCTGCCGTGGCGGTGGACAGCAACAGCTCCAGCGCGCAGAACAACATCTACGAGGGGCTGTATCGCCTGGACGCGCAGGCGCGGCCCATCCCCGCGGGCGCCAAAGAGCTGCCCGTCATCAGCGAAGACGGCCTTACCTACACGATTAAGCTGAACGAAAACACGCAGTGGTCGAACGGGGCAAAGCTGACCGCGGATGATTATATCTATGCGTGGACGCGGGCGATTTCCGCCGACAACGCCGCGGAAAATCAACAGTTTTTCACCTACATTGCAAACGCCGATGAAATCATCAGCGGCGAAAAGGACATTCAGGAGCTGGGCGTCCGCAAGATAGATGACTATACGCTGGAAATCGTCTTAAGAGTCCCGGCAACATACTTTACCTCCCTGCTGGTCAGCACGCCGTTTTTCCCGCTGAACGGGGAATATGTGGAAGCACAGGGCACGGCGTTCGGCTCGGACAGCGACCACGCCATCTACAACGGCCCGTTCGTACTCACCGAGTTTGCCGGCCCCGGGATTGGCGCGGATTGGACCTATGTAAAGAATGACACCTATTGGGATAAAGACAATGTCATCTTGGAGAAAATCAACATAAAGGTAGTGAAAGAAACCGCAACGGCCTTAAACCTGTTTACCGTTGGGGAAGTGGACCAAATCGGCATCGCGGGTGAATACGCGCAAAACGAAATCAACAACCCGGCGTTTGTATCGGCCAACGCTTCCACCCTCGCGTTTTTAGGCTATAACCATACGAGCGATCTGTTCAAAAACAAAAACGCGCGCGAAGCCATATCGCTTTTGATAGACCGCAGCGCCGTAGCGACAAGCCTGCTGGGCGATGGTTCCGCCGTGGCCACGGGCATAACGCCCAACAACGTGCAGGCAAACCCCACCACCGGCGAGGATTTTGCCCAAACGCTGGGGGATTACCTGTTTACCGATGTTGCGCGCGCAAAAGAGCTGTGGGCGCAGGCAAGGACAGAGCTGGGTATTACCGAAGTTAAGCTGGATATTATTTCGTTCGATTCCGACCGCATGAAGACGGTGGGCGCATACCTGCAAGGGCTCCTTGAGGAGAACCTGGAGGGCGTATCCGTAAACCTGAACATAACGCCGGTATCGGTGTTTATGGAAAACGCGAAAAAGCAGGATTTCTCGCTTTATTTGGTCACCTGGGGCCCGGATTTTTCGGACGCTACGAGCTTGCTGGAGCTGTTTGAATCCACCAGCGGCAACAACTGGGGCGTATACTCCAACCCCGAATTTGACGCCGCGCTGCACACCGCAAACGGTGAATTTGCGACCGACGCGGTAAAGCGCTTTGATCAGCTGCAGGAAGCCGAGAGAATCATCCTGGAGGATGTTGGTGTTTCGCCTATATTCTTCCAGAGTTCCGCGCTTTTACGAAACGTGAAGCTCAAGGATATCATTTATCACACCACCTACCCCATCTACGATTACAAGAGCGCGTACTTGGCAGACTGAGCAGAGCTTGCCGAGCCGCGGCCAAAACGGCCGCTTACACACAAAAGAACCAGCGTCAGCTGGTTCTTTTTGGCGCTATAGGAGGTAAGTATTTTCGGCAAAAAATGGAGGATATGCTCCACCCGTTTTTTGCGCCGCGCGGTATTGTTATGGCCACAGTAGACGGGGCGGCGCATATCTGTTACTATAGACAAGAACGAAAATGAACAATAAGAAAGGAACTTGTTTCATGCACAAAGCATTACAAGAATTTGCGGCGGCAAATGGTTTTACGCAGGAAAAAACCCTGCTGTATGGCGCGGTAGAGGATGTATATGTAACCATCACACCCGCAGGACAAACCTCGTCATTCTGCTTTGGCCTTGCCTGCCCCATCGAAAAATCCGTCGAAGCCATCCGCCCGGCGCTAAAGGCCACCAAGCTTTTTGGCACCCCCAACGTAGCGCAGACCAATGGCAATATCATCGTAACCATACGAAATACCCGCAAGGCGCTCAAGGAGGAATCCCTCCGCACCCTGCTCACAACCACCATAGGCATAGCGAAGCAAAGCCATGCCGTGCCCAACGTGAACTGCGTGCGGTGCGGCAAGGTCACTGGGGACATCGCCCTGTTCAACAACATCGCCTGCCCCGTGTGCGCCGATTGCGCCGCGCAGCTCGAGCAGCTTAACGATAGCCCAAGCTCCCCGGTTTCCTATATAACGGGGTTAATCGGCGCTTTGATTGGCGCGGCCATAGGCGCGATACCTTGGGTAATCGCATATGTGCTGGGCTGGATACTGGGCATATTGGCGTTTGTGATAGGCTTGGGCGCGTTTACCGGCTACAAGCTGTTCCGCGGCCCCAAGAAAAAGGGCGTGGCGCTGACTATGGTGTATGGCGCCTCGATATTGATGGTGCTGGGCGCATATGTTGGGCTTGCCTGCTTCGTCCTGTTCTCGAATGGCTATGTGGCAACGCTTGGCAACGCGTTCCTTCTGTTGGGTGAACCCAGCATATTCCCGCCGCAGGACTTCGTATTTTCGGCCGTGCTGGCGCTGCTGGGCTTGGTGGGCATAAACAAAAAGGTGCTTACCTATACCGTGCCCGCCAACGCGCGCTTTATCGCAACGCGAGCTGTTGGCGAAACGCTGCCGCTCTCTTAACATCAGCGGCAATCGAATGGATTCTATGCCCTTTAACCCCTCCTTCGGGAGGGGAATTTCTTTTTTTTGGGAACGCTTCGCAGGGAAAGGTTTTTACGGAACGTTTTCGCGGGGGCAGGTGCCCCCGCACCCCGATTGAGATGTGGCGAAGACTTTTTAGGGAGAACGTTTTCGCGGGGACCCCGGTCCCCGCACCCCGGCTGGGGACGGGGCGCCGTCCCCAGACCCCTTCGCATGGAGGGAATAATTTTTTGGGGAAGCCGCTTCTCTTGCTTTACAGTGAAAATCCATAGTAATTCCTCTCGAAAAAATGGAAACGAATTGTTCCTAACGGGGGATTGGGGGTGAAACCCCCAAAATCACCTTATAAGTGTTCCCCTTCCCTGGGGAAGGGGCCAGGGGATGGGGTGCAGCTCCATTTTCCAACTTTATAAAACAGAAAAGGCTTAGCTTTATCCTCGCTTGCGGCACAGACGCAAAAAAGTGGCAAAAGCCACTTTTTACAGCAATCGTTTGAAATTATTTTTTTATGCCTGCTCGTCCTCTTTGGGTGTTTCCTCCGGCGCGGCGGCGGGCTGCTCCGGCTCGCCATCGGCTTCGGCGGGCGCTTCGGGCGTTTCATCATCCTCCGGGCGGGCCATTGCCGCCTGCTTGGTTCGGTAGCTAACCAGCTCTACCGCTTCGCCCCGGAATATCTTTTCGAATTCTTCGCCCGTAATGCGCTCATACTCGAGCAGCGCCTGCACCACGCGATCCAAGCCCTCGCGGTTGGCCTCTATTACCACCTTGGCGCGCGCAAACGCTTCTTCTAATATGCGGCGTATCTCGGTATCCACCTTGGCGGCCACCTGCTCGCTGTAATTGCGCTGATGTCCCCAATCCTTGGCGATAAACACCTCGGTATCCCCGCCCAAAAACACGGGGCCTATCTCATCGCTCATGCCAAATTCTATCACCATGCGCCGCGCAAGCTCGCTGGCATACTTCAAATCGCCAATAGCGCCCGTGCAGATGTCATCCAGCGCAACGGATTCGGCCACGCGGCCGCCCATGTTCATGCAGATTAAGTCGAGTATTTTCCGGCGCGAAACATGCGCGTTTTCATCGTCCGGCATGGTCATGGTATAGCCCGCCGCCTGCCCGCGCGGTATGATGGATACCTCGTGCACCGGGTCGCAATATTGCATCTTAAGCGCCACAACCGCATGCCCCGCTTCGTGATAAGCCGTGATTTTTTTATCGTCCTCGGTAACCACGCGGCTCTTCTTTTCGGTGCCCACCACCGTGCGGGTAACAGCCTCTTCCAGCTCGAGCATGGATATTTGTTTTTTGTGGTAGCGCGCGGCCAATATGGCGGCCTCATTGAGCGTGTTTTCCAAATCGGCGCCGGTAAACCCGCTGGTGCGCCGCGCCAGCACGGCCAAATCCACATCCGGCCCAAAGGGCTTGCCCTTGACGTGTACCTTTAGTATTTCCTCGCGGCCCTTTACATCCGGGTAGTTTACGGTAATCTGCCTGTCGAACCGGCCGGGGCGAAGCAGCGCCGGGTCGAGGATATCCGGGCGGTTGGTGGCCGCCAACACGATGATGCCCTCGTTGATGGCAAAGCCGTCCATTTCGACCAGCAACTGGTTGAGCGTTTGCTCCCGCTCATCGTGCCCGCCGCCCAAGCCCGCGCCGCGCTGGCGGCCCACGGCGTCTATCTCATCGATAAACACCACGGCCGGCGCGGTCTTTTTTGCGGTGCTGAACAGGTCGCGCACGCGGCTGGCGCCCACGCCCACAAACATCTCTACGAAGTCAGAACCCGAAATGGAGTAAAACGACACCCCCGCCTCGCCGGCCACGGCCTTGGCGAGCAGCGTTTTGCCCGTGCCCGGGGGGCCAATGAGCAGCACGCCCTTGGGTATGCGCGCGCCCATTTCAGCAAAGCGCCGGGGGGAGCGCATAAATTCCACCACCTCGCGCAGCTCTTCTTTTTCTTCATCGGCGCCGGCCACATCCTCGAAGGTGACCTTGTTTCCCGGGTCCAGCTGGGTGCGGGCGCGGCTTTTGCCAAAATTCATCACGTTGTTGCTGCCGCCCTGCGTGCGCATCATAAAAAAATACACCAGCACGAGCAGACCAATCAGCAGCACATACGGCAATATCGCTTCCCAAAACGACGGCGGCGGCGGCACGCTGATTTGCAGTATGAAGGGGTAATTGGTTTCCGTCACCTGACCTATGGGTATATCCTGCTTTTCGGATGCGATGGCGGCCATGGTGGCCCTAAACGATTCATCCGAGGGGATATACGTTTCGAAGTCATATTTCTGCGGGAAGGTCTCGATCGTCAGCTCGCTGTTTTTACGCAAGCCCTTCAGGTGCAGGGTTGTAATCTCCACCGCGGCCACATTATTGTCGCGCACCATTTGGACAAATTCGGTATAGGTTACCTTTTTATCCTCCTTGGTAAACGGGTTGCCCCCTGTTACCAGCAATATGACGAGCACAACCAATGCCAGATATACGAATGGTGTGGATATATTTCTTTTCAAATTTTACCTCCGCAGGCGCACGCACAGCCTTCTTAACTAAGCCTGTCTCTTTCGGTCGCGCCGTATCCATATAATATTAGCATAAAACACAGTGTACTTCAAACCCCATTACGAGCTGAATCGTGAAAAAAACGTGAACCGCCAGCCGCGAAAAAGCAATTCAGGGTTTACAAACGCCCCCAATATCACTATATTATAAGGTTAGACCACCACGGCAGCCGCCGTATCACGATAGGGGAGCCATTTTAATGTATAAAAAAGTATCGACCTCGCTCGATTTTGTTTCGCGCGAGAAGCAAACCTTGGCCTTTTGGAAACAGAACCGCATTTTTGAAAAGAGCGTGGAGCTGCGCCGCGGCGCGCCTGCCTATACCTTTTACGACGGGCCGCCCACCGCAAACGGCAAGCCGCACATAGGGCACATTCTCACGCGCGCCATCAAGGATATCATCCCCCGCTACCGCACCATGAAGGGGTTTGACGTGCTGCGCAAGGCGGGCTGGGATACCCATGGCCTGCCCGTGGAGCTGGAGGTCGAAAAGCAGCTGGGGCTGGACGGCAAAGAGCAAATCGAGGCCTATGGCGTGGAGCCGTTTATCGCCAAGTGCAAGGAATCCGTTTGGAAATATAAGGGCGAGTGGGAAGAGATGAGCGACCGCGTCGGCTTTTGGGCCGATATGGAAGACCCTTACGTCACCTATGAGGATAATTATATCGAATCCGAGTGGTGGGCGCTCAAAACCATATACGAAAAGGGCCTGCTGTATAAGGGCCATAAGGTCGTGCCCTATTGCCCCCGCTGCGGCACGGCGCTCTCCTCCCACGAGGTGGCGCAGGGCTATAAGGATGTGCGGGAAGCCAGCGCCACGGTGCGCTTCCGCTGTGCCGATGAAGATGCTTACTACCTCGCCTGGACCACCACGCCCTGGACGCTGCCCAGCAACGTGTGCCTGTGCGTGAACGCGGGCGTAACCTACTGCCGCGCCGCAAAGGGCGGCCAAACCTATATTTTAGCCAAAGACCTGGTGGAAACCACGCTGGGCGAGGACGCGGCTGTTTTAGATGAATTCCCGGGCGGCGCGCTGGTGGGCAGGGCCTACGAGCCGCTGTTCCCCTCCACCGCCGCGGCATGCCAAAAAACGGGCAAGCGCGGCCATTATGTGATTGCCGATGAATATGTAACCACCTCGGAGGGCACCGGCATCGTGCACAACGCGCCCGCCTTCGGCGAGGACGACGCCCGCGTATGCGCGGCGCACGACATGCCCTTCATTCAGCTGGTAAATACCCGCGGCGAGATGACCGGCGGCACGCCCTGGGATGGCGTATTTGTAAAAGAGGCGGATAAGCTTATACTCCAGGCGCTGCAAGGTGCCGGGCTGCTGTTTGCCTCGCCCGAATTCGAGCACAGCTACCCCTTCTGCTGGCGCTGCGATACCCCGCTCATCTACTATGCCCGCGAGAGCTGGTTCATCAAGATGACGGCCATACGGGACAGGCTGCTCGACTACAACCGCCGCATCAGCTGGCTGCCCGAAACCATACGGGATGGGCGCATGGGCAACTTCTTGGAAAACGTGATAGATTGGGGCATCAGCCGCGAACGATATTGGGGCACGCCGCTGCCCGTGTGGGTTTGCGCCGATTGCGGGCATATCCATGTGGTAGGCAGCCGTGAGGAGCTATGCAGCCTTGCGCCCGGCACGCCCCGCGACATTGAGCTGCACAAGCCCTTCCTCGACCCCATCACCTTCGCTTGCCCCAAGTGCGGTGGCGACATGAAGCGGGAACCCGTCGTGATAGATTGCTGGTTCGACAGCGGTTCCATGCCGTTTGCGCAGTGGCACTATCCATTCGAAAACAAAGAGCTGTTTTTGCGCCGCTACCCCGCCAACTTCATCAGCGAGGCCGTCGACCAAACCCGCGGCTGGTTCTATACGCTGCTGGCCATATCCACCTGCCTGTTCGAGGAACCCAGCTTCCAAAACTGCCTGGTGCTGGGCCTTGTGCAGGATAAAGACGGCCTAAAGATGAGCAAGCACAAGGGTAACGTGGTGGATCCCTGGACGGTGCTGGATAACCAGGGCGCCGACGCCGTGCGCTGGTATTTCTTCACCGGCTCCATGCCCTGGCTTCCCAGCCGCTTCTCGCCGGAGGCGGTGAGCGAGGCGCAGCGCAAGTTCATGGGCACGCTGTGGAACACCTACGCCTTTTATGTGCTCTACGCCGAGATAGATGGCTTTGACCCTTCCGCGCACACGCTCCGGCGCGAGACGCTAAGCCCCATGGATACCTGGCTGCTCTCGCGGCTCAACACATTGGTAAAGAGCGTGGACCAAAACATGGCGGTCATCCGCATCACCGAAGCGGGGCGGGAGCTGCAGCGCTTTACCGATGACCTTTCCAACTGGTATGTGCGCCGCTGCCGCGAACGCTACTGGGGCAAAGAAATGACGGCCGATAAAGAAGCCGCCTACATGACGCTCTATACCGCGCTCAAAACGCTCACGTTGATTTCCGCGCCGTTCATCCCGTTTATGACGGAGGAAATATACCAAAACATCGTGCGCAGCGTGGATGCGAACGCGCCCGAGAGCATTCACCTGTGCGACTGGCCCGCGGTGGATGAAAGCTATATCGATGCCGATTTGGAAGCGCATATGGATGAGGTGCTCGCCATCGTGGTGCTGGGGCGCAGCGCGCGCAACGCCGCCAATATCAAAAACCGTCAGCCTATCCCCGCCATGTATGTGCAGGGCGGCAAGCTGCCCGCCATGTTCACCTCCATCATCGCGGAGGAGCTCAACGTAAAGCGGGTGGAATTCGTGGCCGACGCATCCGGCTTCATCAGCTACCGGGTCAAGCCGCAGCTCAAAACCTTGGGGCCGCGCTATGGCAAAATACTCCCCAAAATAAACGCCTACCTCGCAGGAGAGGGCATTGGCGACGCGGTGGTGGCGGCGCATAACGCGGGCGGCGCCTATGAATTTGAGCTGGAGGGCGCCGCGGTTTCGCTAAGCCCCGAGGATGTGCTCGTATCCACCGCGCAAAAGGAAGGCTTTGTGGCCGAAACCGAGCGGGATCTTTCCGTAGTGCTGGATACGCGGCTTACCCCCGCGCTCATAGACGAGGGCTTCGTGCGGGAGCTGGTATCCAAGGTTCAGACCATGCGCAAGGAAGCCGGGTTTGAGGTAACCGATTACATCGCGCTGCGCTATGACGGCAGCGCGAGGATAGCCGATATATTCGCCCGCTTCGGCGGCGCTATCGCGGCAGATACCCTTGCGGACGCCATCGCGGCCGGCAATACCAACGGGTTCGTGAAGGAATGGGACATCAACGGCGAAGCCGTAACCCTGAGCGTAGAGAAAAAATAAGCGGCAAAGCGTTACCCGCTTCCCCTGCCGTGCAGCTTAATACAAATAACCCCGCATACAAAAAAAGTGGCGCAAGCCACTTTTTTGATAAGCCGGTATTTACTCGGCAGGCTCCGGGATGGGCGCGGCAGGCTCATCGTTCCCGGCAGGCTCCCCTTCGGACGCAATGTCCAGGGGCGGCAGGTCGTCGCGCCGCAGCCGCTTGATTTTATAAACGCACCAGGCGCAAAGCGCCAGCGCAAGGGCCAGCGCGATGAAGCGGGGCGGCAGGGTTGGGAAATCGAGCAGGACGGTAAAATAGCCGCCGACCAGGTTGAATACGATGTGAAACACGATATTTGCGAGCAGGGAGCCATAAGCGTCGTATACCAGCGCCATCACGCAGCCCACGACTGCGGCGTAGAGTATCCATATCAGCTGGCCGTGCAGCGCGCCAAAAATCAAGGAGGATAGCAGCAGCGCAAAGCCCCGCGGCATGGCGCGCTTGAAGGTGCCATAAACCACGCCGCGGAAGAGGATCTCCTCTAAAATGGGGGCGAACAGCACGGTGGAGAGCATGGCCAGCGGCAGGGACACGCCGTAGATCACGCTGTTGGATTGCTCGATGTAGCTCGCCATCGCCTCCTCCGGCAGCAGCGAAAGCACCAGGCAAATCACAACGCCCAAGCCCGCCGCCAGCCCTATATTGGGCAGCAGGCTGCGCGCCTTCACGGGCACAAGCCGTATCTCTTGGAAAATGTTGCGCCGCATCAAGGCATACACGCCCCACAGTATAAAAAATGTCAGCACATTGGTGATGATGGAAATATAGGCGAACTTTTCGTATAAATAGGCGGTCGCCTCCGCGGTAATCTGCACCACATCCAGCGCAAGCACGTCGGCGCCCAGTGTGGAAGCTATGTAGGGTATCATAAACACAATGCTTACGATGCCCTGCAGCAGCATATATCCGGCGGCGCAGGCCACGCCTATGCCTATGGCGGCCCAAAAACGTTTCATATTATGCTCCTTCTTGGGCGCTGCCGCGCCCATCGTGTAATTGTACATAAACCCATAACTTAACAGTATAGTAACATAAAATGTGGTATAATAACCATAGCAAAATCATGTGAGGGATGCTACTTATGCAGGTATGTGTAATCGGCGGGCTGAATATGGATATCACGGGCACGCCTTTTGGGCAGCTTTGCCTGCGCGACTCCAACATGGGCGCCGTGCGCGTAACGCCGGGCGGCGTAGGCCGCAACATCGCCGAAAACCTTGCGCGCATGGGCTTTGCGGTAGAGCTGATTGCCCCCCTGGGGCAGGATGGCTATGCCGACATGCACCGCACCTACTGCGCGGCAGCGGGCATCGGCTTAACCCACGCGCCGGTGCTCCCGCAGGCGAGCGGCACCTATTTTTGCCTGATGGACGGACAGGGCGATATGTACGCCGCCATCAACGATATGAGCATTTGCGATGCGCTCACGCCGGATATGATCGATATGCAGGCGGCCAACGCGGCGGATGCCATCGTGCTGGATACCAACCTGCCGCAGGCGGTCATTTCGCATGTGGTCAGGGCCGCCAAGCCGCCGCTGTTTGCCGACCCTGTTTCCGCAGCCAAGGCGCGCAAGCTGGTGCCGGCGCTCCACAAGCTGCACGGGCTAAAGCCCAATGTTTTAGAGGCGCAGGCGCTTACCGGCCAAAGCGGCCCCGAAGCCGCCGCCCTCGCGCTGCGGGCGTTGGGTGTGCGGCGGGTGTTCGTTTCGGTCGGGGCACAGGGCATGTTCGTATGCGATTATGGCGCGCGCGATGTGATGCACCTGCCCGCCACCGCGCATGGCGCCATCTGCAACGCCACCGGCGCGGGAGACAGCGCCGCCGCCGCCATTGTGGCGGGCAGCCTTTTGGGCTTTGACGCGCTGCAAACGGCGCGGCTCGCCTGCGAGGTATCCGCGCTCACCCTTGCGAGCGAAGGCGCCGTCAGCCCCCTGCTCTCCCCCGCGATACTTGCACAACCATAAAACTTTACGATAGTTTCGGAGGTATAAAAATGAACCCATCAAACCTGCACATGCTGTTTTCCCCTGAGGTTACGCAGGCGAAGGCCGCCCATAAGCCCATCGTCGCGTTGGAAAGCACGATTATTTCCCACGGTATGCCCTACCCGCAAAATGTGGATATGGCGCGCACCTGTGAAAATATCATACGCGAAAACGGGGCCGTACCCGCCACCTGCGCCATATTGAGCGGCAAGCTGTGCATTGGCCTGGATAACGAGCAGCTCGAATACTTCGGCAAAGCCGGCCCCAGCGTTGCCAAGGCCAGCCGCCGCGACATTGCCCGGTTGGTAGCCACCAAGGCCGATGGCGCCACCACCGTGGCCGCCACGATGATACTCGCCAAGCTGGCCGGTATCCGTGTGTTTGCGACCGGCGGCATTGGCGGCGTGCACCGCGAGGCCGAAACCACCATGGATATTTCCGCCGACCTGGAGGAGCTGGCCCGCACCGATGTAACGGTGGTTTGCGCCGGCGCCAAAAGCATACTCGACCTGCAGCGCACTATGGAATACCTGGAGACCAAGGGCGTGCCGGTGATAGGCTATGGCACAGATGAGCTGCCCGCCTTCTACACCCGCACCAGCGGCATCAAGCTGGATTGCCGCATGGATACCCCCGCCGAAATCGCCGCGGCCATCCGGGCGGATATGGCGCTGGAGCTGGGCAACGGCATGCTGGTCATGAACCCCATACCCGAGGATATGAGCATGGATGCCGGCTATATCTCCCAAGCCATCGACCTTGCCGTGCAGGAAGCGAAGCAAAACGGCATACACGGCAAGGCGCTCACGCCCTTTTTGCTGGGGCGCATCGTGGGCGTGACCGGCGGCAAAAGCCTGGAATCCAACATTGCGCTGGCCTACAACAACGCCAAGCTGGCGGCGCAAATAGCCGCTTTAATTTAAAAAAACTGGTTTTACCCTCGGCCCCTCTGCAAAGAGAGGGCTTTTTTATTATACCTCACCGATACCGCTCGTTCAGCTCGATGGCAGGCCGGGGCCGGGCCGCCACGGTGGGCTGCAGACAGCTGTAATCGTAGCCGCGGCTATAGTATGGGTCCCCCCGCAGCAGCATAGGGCGCAGGGTATCGTAGCACCGCACCTTATCCTTTTGATCCGCATCGCGCAGGTCGGGGAGCGGCGCATGGCTGCGCAGCACCGCATAAGGGGTATATACGCAGGTTAAATCCCGCCGCAGCAACCGAAGGCACAGCTCCATATCGATGCCATCGCGCAAAAAGCTCTCGTCAAAGCAGCCCGCGTTAAAAAAGGTTTCCGCGCGCACCGCCATGCAGGCGAGTGAAAGCGCGCTGACCGCGTGGATGCTGTTGGCAAACCGGTTTTTGCGCAGGCTCTCCATATCGTCGGCGCTGCCTGCATACGGGCTGGCAACCCAGCCGCCCAGGCCCACCACGCCGCCCACATACAGCAGCCGCCCGCGCGCGTCCACCAGCTTGCCGCCCACCGCCGCCACATTGCGTCGGTATAATTGCGATAGCAGGTCGCGCAGCCAATTGGGCGTAATCACCTCGGTATCCCGCCCCAAAAACACCAGCACATCGGCATTGACCTCCCGCGCGGCACGATTGAGCAGCGCAGGCAGGCTGACGCCGCCCCCAAACAGCACGGCGGCGGCTTTGTTCTTTTGCAAAATATCATAGTAGCGCAGCGTGCGGTTATCCCGCGTGCCCTCGTCCGCGATGAGAATCGTATAATTTTGGTAGAGCGTGTGCATCTCCAAGCTCTCGAGCAGGCGGCGCAGGGCGTCCATATTGTTTTTGTTGGGCACGATAATGGCGACCTGCGGGGTTTTTACGGTATGCTCCACCCTAAAGCTGCCGGCGAACATGCCGGTGGCCGCATAGGTATCCTTGGGCAAACAGCCTTGCAGCATGCGCCGCGCCGCCGTGGCAGGGTGGCCTTCCTTCGCGCAGGTATACAGCACCTGCCCGATGTGCAGGGGGTGTGCGCACGTTTGCAGCAAGCGCAGGTTGTAGGCATAGCGGTCCTCCGCCCCGGCCCCCTGCCTGCCACCCGCCGCGCGGTACAGCGGCAGCGCCGCCGCCACGCCGCTGCCCAGCATGTCGTAGCTATATTGGGTTATGAGGCTGGCTTCACCTTTAAAATAAGGCGCCGCCTGCCGCCCGTTTATGCGGATATCCTCATCGCAATAGAGCAGATCCGCCCCGGCTTGCGCCGCTGACGCAAAGCAGTATAGCGCATGGGGCGCAAGGGTATCGCCGGGCTGCAAAAACAGTATGAATTCCCCCTGTGCCCTTAGAGGATCCTCCGTCAGTTCCCACCGCGCGTAGGTTTGCGCGTTTAGCGAAGCGAGCGTGACGGCGCGCGCCTTTTTATCGCCCGACGCGGGCAGCACAATGGCAAAGCGCGGCAGCAGCTCCGGCGGGTTGTCGCGCTGTGCCTGCAGTTCCGCCGCATCCGGCATATCCTGCCGCAGATATGCGGCATACGGCTCTTCCTCCTGCCCCTCCACCAAAGAAGCGCTCTCGGGCGGGGCCAGGAGCGCATCAAAAAATGTTTTTATTTGTTCTATACCCCTATGTTTCATGCGCTTAGCTTGCGCCAAACGGGGCCTGCTTATGTATGGATTACACGGTTTGGGGCTTTTGCGCGGGCGCTTCGTTTACCAGCGTAATGGACTTGATGCGCACATCCGTCAACGGCCGGTCGGCGCCGTCGGTTTTGGCCGCCGCAATCGCGTCCACCACCTCCAGGCCCGATACAACCTTGCCAAACGCCGCGTACTGGCCATCCAAAAAATTGCCGTCCTGATGCATGATGAAAAATTGCGACCCGGCCGAATTGGGGCTTGCGGCGCGCGCCATAGATATGACGCCCCGCGTATGCTTGAGCGGGTTGGCCACGCCGTTTTGCGCAAATTCCCCGCGGATGCCATATCCCGGGCCGCCCATGCCGGTACCCTCGGGGCAGCCGCCCTGTATCATAAAGCCGGAAATGACCCGGTGGAACAGCAGCCCGTTATAAAAACCCTGCTCCGCCAAATATTTGAAGTTTTGCACCGTGTTGGGCGCGGCGCTCGCATCCAGCTCCAGCTCTATGACGCCGCCATTTTCCATTTCGATTACAACCATGTTCTATTCTCCTTTTTTTATTAACGCATACCGCTTTGGCGCAAGGCCGCCCCAGGCAGGGCCGCGCAAACGCGCCTTGTATTATGATAGCCGCAGGCCAAACTTTTTGCAACTATATGTGCGCCCTCCTTCGATGCATCACGCGGTCATACTGTATGCATTCTATCAGCACCGCGATAAATTCGCTGTTGGTGGGCGCATACCCGGTTTCGTAGGCGCCAAAATATCGGTGTATGGCCGCTTGATTGCCCTCCTCCCAGGTTTTGTTAATCGCAAAGCGGATATTCCTTTCCACCCCCGCGATGCTCACATCGTAGTACTGCATAACCAACGGATACCCCGCCTGCTTTAGGTTATAGGCATAGACCGGGTTTTTTGCCGCCGCCGGTAAAATGCAAAGCAGATACGCATATCCTTTATACTTTGGATGCATACCGAGTTCCCGAAGCGCATCGGCCGACAAAGATTGTGGATTCATACGAAGAATTCCCCTCTCTTGCTAAGAACCAGCCAAGCTTTGATGTGACGCTATTTTGTGTGAGTTGAGTTCAATATATACATAATATAGTAGTTGGGATGGGTTGCAAAGCGGTGTAACAAAAAATGTTGCCATTCGACACAATTTATGACACTTCGATATTTAGTATTCGGAAAATCGTTTCGTTTTTTATCTTATTTTATTTTATCGGGGATTTTGCGCCCGAGCTTTTTGGCCGCAAATAAAAAAGCTGCGCTTCCATAAACGCCTTCTTGCCTGCGGCGCAACGCAAAAAGCGCACCAAAAAGGCGCGCTTTTAAGATGTCGTTCGTTCTATGACAGCATTGCTTGCTATTAAGCGAAGCGCTTATTTTAGGAGCTGAATGCCGCCGATGACGGGCAGGGGTTTGGTTTCGCCCTTGGCCGCATTGATGATACCGAGTATCATGAGCGCTAAAAATGCCAAGGAGGCAATGCTCAATAAGGTGCCTATAAGCGAGCCCAGTGTCCAGGAAATCGCGGTGAATATCGCCGTAAGGATGGCCTGCGCGATGCTGTAAGCGATTGCCGCAATGCACATAACCAGCCCCTGGTTGCTGTGATACCGCGCGAACGGGGAATTCTTAGCCGCAAACAGCGGTATAAGCACGAGTATGCCGATATAGGCCAATATGCCCATCGCCTTGTTCTCTTCCGCATCCGAACCCTTCGCGCCGCTCTGCGCGCCTTCGCCTACCACTGTGCCACAGCTGGGGCAAAACGCTGCGCCCTCTTCGACTTGCGCGCCACACTTTCCACAAAATGCCATAAAATAATGCCTCGCTTTCAGAAATGATAATTATAGAAACAGTATACATCGTTGCTGGAGAAAAATCAACATACCTATAGTATAAAAGTGTGCCGCACCCCGGCTCCTTCCCTCACCCGCCATATATCCGCTTGGCCACGTCCACCGCGGCCTTCGCATCCTTGGCATAATAATCCGCACCGATGGTTTGCGCATAGTCCGGCGTAAGCACCGCGCCCCCTACCATCACCTTGCAGGGCAGGTTCGCCTGGCGCAGCAGGCTTATGGTGCTCTCCATAGAAGGCAGCGTGGTCGTCATCAGCGCCGAAAGGCCCACGAGCTTTGCGCCGTGCGCTTTGGCGGCCTCCACCACGCTTTGCGGCTCCACATCCTTGCCCAAATCTATCACGGTATAGCCATAGTTTTCGAGCAGCACCTTCACTATGTTTTTGCCGATGTCGTGAATATCGCCTTTAACGGTGGCCAGCACGATTTTGCCCCGGCTTATGGGCGCGCTTTCGGATTGCGCCAGCTGCGCGCGCAGCACGGCAAAGCTGGCCTGCGCCGCCGCCGCCGCAAGTATAAGCTGCGGCAAAAACACCTTGCCCACCTCAAACAGGCTCCCCACCGCATCCAGCGCGGGGATGAGCGTGCCTTCGATAATATCCATGGCGCTCGTACCCGCCTTTAGCAGCGCCTGCGTATACGCGCCGCTTTCGGCCTTTAGCCCGGCTTCAATCGCGTGGCGCAGCTTGCCGGGCAGGTCCGCGCCGGCTATGGCCGCTTCCGCCTGCGCCGCGGGCTGGGCCGGGCCGGACACCGATGTTTTTACGACCGTATCGGCATAATGCCGTATGAAGTCCTCGGCGCTCCTATCGTAGCCCGCAAGCACCTTAAATGCGCGGAACGCGCCCGTCATCGCCGGTATGTTGGGGTTGAGTATGGGCAAATCCAGCCCCATCTGCAGCGCCATCGTGAGGAATGTGCTGTTCACCAGCTCCCTGTTTGGCAAGCCGAAGGATACATTGGATACGCCCAGCACCGTTTTTAACCCCAGCTCCCGCTTCACGCGCGCCACCGCCTGCAGGGTTTGCGCCGCGCCGTCCTGCTCCGCACTGACGGTGAGCGTAAGGCAATCGATAATCAGGTTTTCGCGGGGGATGCCCAGCCGCAGCGCCCGCTCCACAATCCGCTTGGCGATGGCGATGCGCTCCTCCACCGTTTGGGGTATGCCGTTTTCATCCAGCGTGAGGCACAGCAGGCACGCGCCATATTTTTTTACCAGCGGCAGCACGCTCGCCATGGAGGTTTCTTCCCCATTGACCGAATTGACGATGGGCTTGCCGTTATACGCCCGCAGGGCGGCCTCCACCACGGCGGGCGAGGCGGAATCTATCTGCAGCGGGGTATCCACCACGGCCTGCAATTCCTGCACGCAGGTCACCATCATCTCGGTTTCGTCTATGCCGGGCAGGCCCACGTTTACATCGAGTATATCCGCGCCGGCGTCCACCTGCTCCAGCGCCTGATCCAATATGTAGTCTATATCCCGCTCCTGCAGCGCCTGCTTAAACCGCTTTTTGCCGGTGGGGTTGATGCGCTCCCCAATGATGCGAGGCTGATCTATCACCACCGCGCGGGTGGCGGAGCATACCGCCGTATGCGTCACCTGGGGCCGCGGCGGCACCTTGGTGAAATCGTACTTCAAAAGCATGGCGTGCAGCGCCTGGATGAACCGCTCATCGGTGCCGCAGCAGCCGCCGAAAATCTGCACCCCCAAATCGGCCATGCGCGCCATGGCGGCGGCAAAATCGGTTGGCGTTAGGGTATAGGCGCTGGTGGCGGGGTCGGGCAGGCCGGCGTTGGCCTTCACCACCAAAGGCAGGTTGGTATATTGCCGCATCTCCTCTATGGCGGGTATAAGCTCCAGCGGGCCCATCGAGCAGTTTACGCCGATGGCGTCCGCGCCCAAGCCCTCCAGCGTCATGGCCATGGCGGGCACATTCACGCCGGTAAACGTGCGCAGGCTGCGTTCAAACGTCATGGTGCACACCACGGGCAGGCTCGCGTTCTCTTTGGCGGCCAGCAGCGCGGCCTTCACCTCGAGCAAATCGCTCATGGTTTCTATCACGATTAGGTCCGCATCGCGCCCCGCCAGCACCTGCTCCTTAAAATACCCATATGCCTCGTCGAAAGACAGATCCCCCGCCGGGCGCATCATACGGCCCAAAGGGCCGATATCCAGCGCCACCAAGGGGCGCCGCTCACCCTGCGCTTGCCCGCACGCCGCCTTGGCAATGGCTACCGCGGCCTCTATAACCTCCGTCACCGCATAGCGCGAGCGGCTCAGCTTATAGGCGTTGGCGCCAAAGGTATTGGTATAAACCACATCCGCGCCCGCCGCCAGGTATAGGGCGTGTATCTCCTGCACCATTTGGGGCGCGGTCATATTCATCTCTTCGGGCAGGCCGCCCAAAGGCAGCCCCCTTGCCTGCAGCATGGTGCCCATAGCGCCATCCAAAAGCAAATATGGCTTTTGCGTTAGCCGTTGCTTAATATCCACATCTATCACCTCGTGCGCGGTACCCGCAGGTTTTTCGCAGGTTGCAGGTAGCGCAGCCCTTCCTCATCGATTGTATTTCCCGCTCGCTCATGCCTATCACGCAGGCCACGGTTTTGCGGGGCACAAAGCTGTTGCCCGCCGTTACCGCCACGCCCAGCGCGCGCGAGGCATCCAGCAATTGAAAGAATTCCCCCGCCTGCGCCAGCGGCAGGTCGCCATACCCCAGCCCAAACCGGTAGGTAAAAAAGCGGTTGGGGAAGCTCGCCCGCATGTGTTCCTCCGCCCGCGCGCACACCTGCTCCACCGCCGCGCTGCCCAGCGCATCGAGCACCACCGCCTGCGCCATATCCCGCACCTGCGCGGTGCGGGTCAGCGCATCCACCCCCGCGCCCAGCGTGGCGCACAGCAGCGCCGCCTGATCGCAGCCCGCAAGGTGCTCCAGTATGGAATTCCCCCGCAAAATAAGCTGCGTGCCCACCAGCGCTATGCCCCCTTGCACCGCTTGCGCCGAAAACACCCTGTATGCAAACTGCGGGGTTGCGGCGGCCAACAGGGCTTGCTCGCCCGCGCGCAGCAGCGCGAGCACATCCTCCCCCGGCATGGCGTCGCCATACCCCAAATATCGTATCGCTTCGGCATACTGTAAGCCGTTCAATTCTACGGTTTGCCGCATGGCTACTCCTCGCTGCAATGTATCCTCAACGCGCCAGCAGGTTGTGCACGCTCTCGTGTATCCGCCGGGCCACATAGGGGTTGTTCATGGTATACAGGTGTATGCCCTCCACGCCGTTGGTCAAAAGATCCACGATTTGGTTGACCGCATAGGCGATGCCCGCGTCGCGGAGCGCTTCGGGGTTATTTTCGTAGCGCTGCATGATTTTGACGAACTTGCGGGGCAAGCTCGCGCCGCACATGGATACCATGCGCTCGATCTGCTTTTTGTTGACCACCGGCATGATGCCCGCCTCGATGGGCACATGGATGCCGGCGATGCGCGCCTTTTCGACAAAGGCGTAAAAGAAGCTGTTATCGAAAAACAGCTGGCTGACCAAATGGCTTACGCCCGCATCCACCTTTTTTTTAAGGTTTAGCACATCCTCCACCGAGCTCTCGGATTCGACATGCCCCTCGGGGTAGCAGGCCCCCGAAATGCCCATTTCGCTATGCTGATGAATATACGCCACCAACTCGCTGGCATATGCAAAATCATGCCGGCGGGGCAAGTCGGGCAGTATATCCCCCCGCAGCGCGAGTACGTTCTCGATGCCCGCTTCCTGCAGGCTATGGAGCTCCGCATCCACCTGCGCCCGGGTGGAATTTACGCAGGTCAGGTGCGCCGCCGATTCGATGCTATACCTGTTTTTGATGGCGGCCGCAATTTCGCACGAAAGGCTGTTGCCCGCCTCCAGCCCGCCCGCGCCGTATGTGACGCTGATGAAATCCGGCTTAAGCGGCTGGAGCGCATCCAACGTGCCGTAGATGGAAGCGATATCGCCCCCGTTCTTTTTGGGTGGGAACACCTCAAAGGAAAACACCGCTCTGCCCGGCCCAAACAAGGAGGCAATTTTCATAAAAATCACGCTTTCGTTCGCTTATTGAATAATTATGTATTATATCTTTTTTTGCCCTTATATGCAACTGTTTCGCCCTTGAGGGGCAGTGGCCAATCCGGGCATTTACGCCAAGCCCGGTTTACGCTATACTTGGTAAGGAACAATACATTTGCAACAACAGGAGAAGCCGATTATGAAAAACCCGCAAAACGCAAAAAAGAACTTCCTCATGGCAGGCCTATCGCTGGCGATGCTTGCGTTGCTGCTGGCCGCCTACACCCTGCTGGCGCCCAAGCTGAGCCCGGGCGCCAAAACCATCACCGTAGAAATCGTACACGCGCAGGGCGCGAGCAAAACGATCACCTGCCAAACCGATGCCGAATACCTGGCGGAACCGCTTTTGGCGCAGGGCGTTATAAGCGGGGAACAAAGCGCTTTGGGCTTATATATCACCACGGTGGATGGCGAAACGGCGGATGAAGCCCTGCAGCAATGGTGGTGCATCACCAAGGGCGGTGAAATGACGGTCACCGCGGTGGATACCACGCCCATCGCCGATGGCGACGCCTTCGAGCTGACGCTGAAAACCGGCTGGTAATGCGCACGCGCGAGCTGGTGCTATATGCCATATTGGGCGCTATGCTGGCCGCGGTGCAGGTAGCGCTTGCGGTGCTGCCCAATATCGAGCTGGTTTCCGCCCTGATTATCGCCTGCACGCTGCTGCTGGGGCTCCGCGCGCTGTACCCCGTTTATGTATTCGTGCTGCTCGAGGGCTTGCTGTATGGCTTTGGCGCCTGGTTCGTCTGCTACCTATATGTGTGGGCGGCGTTGGTGCTGTTAACCTGGGCGCTGCGCCGGGCGCTGTTTGGCGCCCTAAGCTGGGCCTTGCTCTGCGGCATGTTTGGGCTGGTGTTTGGCGCGCTTTGCGCCCTGCCCTACCTGTTCGTTGGCGGTTGGCCCGCCGCGCTCGCCTATTGGGTGAGCGGCATCCCCTTCGACCTGCTGCACGGCGCGGGGAACACGCTTGCCTGCGCGCTGCTGTTAAGGCCCTGCACGCGGGTGCTGCGCGCAGGGTTTACCGCCTATGGGGTGGCCTGCAAAGAGTAGCCCCCTGCCGCAGAATAATCTTTTTACCGAAAAAATGCTATCATACATGCAACTTATTATATTTGGATGGAGGCGTATGCCATGCCGCAGGCACCCGAACGATTCGACGCGCTGATAATAGGCGGCGGCGTGATAGGCTGTGCGGTGGCACGGGAGCTTTCGCGCTACCGGCTTCGCATCGGCGTGCTGGAAAAACAGCCGGATATCTGCTGCGAAACCAGCGCGCGCAACTCCGCCGTGCTGCACGCGGGCTACAACAACGAGCCCGGCTCCCGCATGGCCGCGCTGTGCGTGGCGGGCAACCGGGGCTTCGATGCCTTGGCGCAGGAGCTGGACATCCCCTACAAGCGCACTGGCAAGCTCGTGGTGGGCTTTACCGAGGAGGATCGCGAGGCGCTCGCTGCCATGAAGCAGGCCGGCACGCGCAGCGGCGTGCCGGGGCTGGAATTGGTAAGCAAAGCGTTCATCCGCGAAAAGGCGCCTTATGTGGGGGGCGAATTTGCGCTGTGGTCGGGCTCCACCGCCATACTCAACCCGTTTAGGCTGGTATTTGCGCTGGCCGAAAACGCCTCGGTAAACGGGGTGCAATTCTTCTTCAACAGCGAGGTTACGGGCATATCCCAAGCGGAGGGGCTCTACCATGTGCAAACCGCCGCCGGCGCATACGCGGCGCGCTGGGTTATCAATTGCGCGGGGCTTTTTTCGGATGCCATCGCCGCCATGCTGGGCCTGCGCGACTATGCCGTTTACCCCTGCCGGGGCGAATACTTTGTGCTGGATAAGCGCATAGGCCACCTGCTGCCCCTGCCGGTATATCCCGTGCCGAATTATAAAACCGGCGGCTTGGGCATACACCTTACCCCCACTAT
This sequence comes from Christensenellaceae bacterium, assembly GCA_031261085.1. Taxonomy (GTDB): domain Bacteria; phylum Bacillota; class Clostridia; order Christensenellales; family CAG-138; genus Pelethousia. The sequence goes on along the minus strand of JAISKB010000019.1, from coordinate 2,450 downwards.
GGAGGGCAACATATTGGTGGGCCCCAGCACCGAATATATCGGCGCGCGCGGGGACTATGCCGCCACCCGCCGCGTGATGGACACGCTGCTGCAGGAGGGCGCCCGCATATTCCCCCACCTGCAAAAGGAATATTTCATACGCAATTTTGCCGGCATACGCCCCAAGCTCACGCCCCAGGGCGTGGGCGGCTACCACGATTTTGTAATGGAGCGGCGCGGCAACGCCATACACCTGATCGGCATAGAATCGCCGGGGCTGACCGCCGCGGTGCCCATCGCGCACGAGGTGATACGCCTGCTGCAAGAGGCCGAGCCGCTGCGTGAAAAACCCGCGTTCAACCCAAGGAGCAAGCGGTTTTGCACCTTTGCGGATAAGCCCGCGCAAGAGCAGGCCGAGTTGATACGCCAAAACCCGGATTACGGCGAAATCATATGCCGCTGCGAAACCATCACCAAGGCCGAGGTGCTCGCGGCCATGCGCGGCCCCTTGGGAGCCAGCACCATAACCGGCGTAAAATACCGCTGCCGGGCCATGATGGGGCGCTGCCAGGGCGGCTATTGCCAAACCCGCATCGCGCGGCTGCTGCAGCAGGAAAAGGGGATTCCCTGTGACCAGCTGCTATACGGCCGGGCGGGCTCCAATCTGTTTACGGGGAGCGTGCGGGAGCCATGACGCAGACGGATAAGGATGTTATCATCATAGGCGGCGGCCCGGCGGGGCTGGCCGCGGCGGTAAAGCTGCACGAGCTGGGCGTGCGGGATATACTCATTTTGGAGCGGGAGCATGCCTTGGGCGGCATATTGCGCCAATGCATACACGATGGGTTTGGCCTCACCCGCTTTTCGCAAACGCTGACCGGCCCCGAATACGCGCAGCGGTTTATCGACGCGGCGGCGGAGCAGGGCATTGCATACATGCTGGATACCACCGTGCTGCGGATGAGCGCGGCGCACGCCGTAACGGCGGCATCGCGCAAGGGGTTGCACCGCTTTAACGCCAGGGCCATCATACTTGCGATGGGCTGCCGCGAACGCACGCGGGGCGCGCTGAGCATACCCGGCGCCCGGCCCACCGGTATATACACCGCGGGGGTGGCGCAAAGCTATATCAACCTGCAAAACACCATGGTGGGCAAAAACGCCGTCATATTGGGCTCCGGCGATATTGGCATGATTATGGCGCGGCGCTTAACGCTGGAGGGCGCGCGGGTATCGGCCGTGTTTGAGCTGCAGCCCTACCCCAGCGGCCTGCCCCGCAATGTGGAGCAGTGCCTATACGATTACGACATACCGCTATACCTGCGCCATACCGTGACCAACATACTGGGCGATGCCCGCTTGCAGGCGGTGGAGGTGAGCGAGGTGGGGGAGGATTTGCGCCCCCTGCCCGGCACACAACGCCTTTACCCCTGCGATACGCTGATACTTTCGGTGGGGCTTATACCCGAAAACGAGCTTGCGCTGGATGCGGGTGTACTGCTGGATGCGCATACCGGCGGCGCGGTGGTGGATGAAAGCTACCAAACCACAGTGCCCGGCATCTTTGCCGCCGGGAATGTGCTGCATGTACACGATTTGGTGGATTTTGTTTCGCTGGAGGCCGAGCGGATGGCCGAGGCGGTCAAGCGGTATTTGGCGGGAGAGCAGGCAAAGCCCGCTATAGCCGTATCCGCCGGCCGCGATGTGGCTTACGCGCTGCCGCAGCATATCAGCGGCGCGCGGGATGCGCTGCTCACCTTTAGGCCCCGGCGGCCCCTGCGGGATGCGACGCTGCGGGTTTTGCAGGATGGGCAGGCCATCCTTACCAAGCGCTTCCCCCGCATGCTGCCCGCCCAGATGGAACAGGCGCTGCTGCCGGCCGCGGCGCTAAAATCCCACAATCCGGTAGAGGTGGTGATAGGCGATGCTTAAGCTCTATACCTGCATACTCTGCCCCAACGGCTGCGAAATCCGCGCCGAGGTGGGGGAAGACGGCCAGCCCGCCGCCATTGCGGGCCACCGCTGCCCGCGCGGGGAGGCCTATGTGCGGCAGGAAATCTGCGCGCCGCTGCGCAATATCGCTTCATCGGTATTGGTGGAGGGCGGGGAACTGCCGCTGTGCAGCGTGCGGCTTACTTCCCCCATACCCAAGGCGCGCATATTCGATATGATGCGGCTGATTCATGCCGCCCGCGTGCCCGCACCGGTGGAGCTTGGGCAGGTGCTTATCCCAAACGCGCTGGGGCTTGGCTGCGATGTAATCGCCACACGAAATGTGGGAGAGGGGTGATTGCCGCCCCATTCCCTAGCCCCTTGAATTGCCTCCAATTCATTTATGCGTGTATTACAATTTCACCCATAAATGCCGGTTCAATTTCACCATCAGGGTTTTTTACCTCGTAGTAATACCAAAAGTACATCGTATCATTTGATGCATCCTGGATTTCTATTACCTCATCCGGAGATTGGCC
>JAISKB010000006.1 GCA_031261085.1 Christensenellaceae bacterium | reverse complement strand
CTTAGTGGTTTTGTGCGCTTTTAGTGGGATAATGCTATTTTGGAGAAAATATCCAGTATCGGATAGGAACATCGGGTCGAAGTAAACGATAACAGAGGAGGCACGGTTGCGGCGAGCGGCAAGCATACCCGGTGTCAATAGCATATATGTGGCAACGCCTGCAGGTGTTATTAGAAAATTCAGCGGGCTTCCGCTGGAAAAGGTGCGCGATATAGAATACTTTTATCGAGATGATGGCAAACGAGATGCCAGATGGGAACTATCAAAATTCGAAAGCCAAATAGTTGGCAAAGTGAAGGATAATGATGGGAACATTGTAACAATAAAGTGATTGATGAAACGTAAGCGAATTGTCGGTGATTGGATTTTAAGGAGACGATATATGAAGCGATATATAACCAAAATGGTCATTGCCATATTGCTGCTTAGTTGTTTTGTCATACTTACTGGATGTTTCCAAATAACCAAGCACTTCAAGCTCGACTTTTTAGATGATGGAGCACATTTATTTATTTATGACGAAGAGTACATAGAACTGTATAGCGCTGACTTATGGATGATAACACCAGAAATAATATTGCTAGAGATAGCAACACCAAAGCGCATTGGAACTGTGCACAATCATAAGCAAAAATATGAGATTTATCAGTATGAAGACTTGCCAATCATAGTAGTTGAACGCTCACATAGGTGGTATGAATTCGACTATTCGCCCATTCAATATCTCATGCAACAAAAAAGTTTGGTTTTCCCCGAATTGTCTAACAACACGATTGATGGCGTGAATCTTATAGTTAGGCCAGGCCATGATTATTTGCGTCCAGAGTATAACGCCAATAGCGATACGATTAACCGTGTTCTCACAATAATCTATGATGGGGAAAAGAGAAGTATTGCGGGAGAGTTGAAGTATACACTGCTGCTAATCAGCAACGATATGCCAAATTTTGCTTCTTGGCGCGATATCAAGCAAGTTGGAAACCAATATTTCATCCAAGTCGCCCCCGGTAACAACTACGCCCCTATCCCCCAAGAATTGCTTGAAGAAATCGTAGGCGGGCCATTACCAGAGAAAATGCGTTAGTATATAACAACACTCAACGCGGCCAACCAGCTTGTGCGGGAGGGCAATACCTATTATACTTACAACAAGAACGGCGACCTAAAGGAGGAAGGCACGGTTGCGGCGAGCGGCAGGCGCACCTGGGTGCGCCGCTATGACTACGACTGCCGGTTTTTCTAGCTTACTGAATTGAAGGGAGCCTTATGCGCACGAAGAAGAACGTTAAATGGCTTTTAGCTATATGTTTGATTGCATTTTGCAGCATGCTGAGTTTTGCTTGCAGGAGAATTCCAGAAGAAAAGCAGAAGAATATAGAATATAGCTATGTAGATGGTGAATTAAAAATAGATGGAGAAGAATATATCGCTGGATATAGAAGGGAAATACCAACGACATGGAGATTATCCCCAACAGAAAAGGAAAAATGGGTGTATTTTGGAACTGTGAACAGTGCCGGAAGGGACTATAAGTTCTATCAATACATAGATTACGAATATATAAGAGTGAATCCAGAACATGGATTATTCGATGACGTCATGACGCCTACTTATATATATCAAAAGAAGGACATTCATTTTCCTGAAATATCATTGGAAACCATAGATCAAGTTCTTTTGGTGGAAAATATACCTAGCATTACGCGTCGGCTTACAAAGCCAAATATCGATAAAGAAACAATTGAAAAATGCATAAAGATTATTCTTGAAAACACAAAACAAGAAATGACGGATGATAAAGAATTTTCGGTGATACTCATTAACAATGATATGCCCTATTATGCTTCTTGGCACCAAGTGATTGAAAATGATGGGCAGTATTATCTTGAAACAGATGCTGAAAATCATTATGCATCAATTTCAAGAGAGCTTTTAGAGGAAATTGCCGGCGGTTCCCTAGATAATATCCCTTGGCAGAAGAAATAAAGGAGGAGGGGACGGTTGCGGCGAGCGGCAAGCGCACTGGCTGCAGCAGGAATCAAATCTGATCAAGCTGTAGGAGAAGACGCTTGGTTTTCAATTTTCTATGAATATCGGTTTAAACCTGGAAAACGTGGTGATTTATATAATGAGCAAGTGGCTGCGCATGGTGGAAATTGAACTTGCGCAAGGAGAGAGGCACTGCATATGGAAAGTATTAAATGTTATAAAAATCTCTGGGATGAAGTGGTGCATAGCAAGCTGCTGCTGCTTTCACCTGTGATTGTATATTTGTGGATGAACCCACATTTTGAAATGATGGCCGAATATCTCCACGGTGGTATCGGTTTAATTTTCATGTTTTATATGATAGAATGTGGCCTAGCAGCTTGCTTCATTTATGCGGTATACTATCGGAGTGCAAAACTATGTGTCCTATGGCAAATCCCATTTTATATTTGGTACTTTTTTTTAGGAGGAATGCTCTCGCGGCGCACGGGGAACAGCCCTTTGCTAACCCATATGCATTTATTACTATCTTATATGGCTTACTGGACGATTGCCGTTCTAAGCAAAAAAATTATATCCTCAAGATTCTTCATGTGGCTATGTACGGGGACTTGTTGTCTTCTATATAGTGTGCTGCTCGGCCACTTAATATTGAGAAACTGGCAATTCGGAGAATTAGACTTTTTCTTGATAAAAGAAGATGTGAGATTTGCTACGATGGGTTTTTTCCCCGCCGCATTGTTCCTCAATTTGATTTACAAGCGAATATGTAAGGATTAAAGTAGAAGAAGGTAATGTAACATATCGCGTAGACTGTCTGGCGGGAATCTCCCTAGAGTTTGACGCAAGAACGATTGAGAAACAGAGCCGATAATGGTATACTAAATAGAAGGTGGTGCATGAAAATGAGTGTTCCCGATCTTCTGCTCAAAATAGACAGGATTAAACATATAATCGATGAAAGACGGCCTCTGCAGGAAGCGGAAGTCCGGGAATTGGATAGCTATTTTAAGATTGGCCTGACGTATTCATCCAATGCCCTAGAGGGTAATTCCCTGACGCTGGATGAAACGAAGGTGCTTTTGGAGGATGGAATCACCGCTGGCGGCAAGCCCTTGAGGGATTGCTATGAGGCTGCTGGGCACGCCGATGCTTATGAGTTTATGCTGACTTTAGCGAGGGCAGAAAACTTTGAAATCAGTGAAGAATCCATTTTAAAACTGCATCGTTTGTTTTATACAAGGGTAGATGCCGAAAATGCGGGGAGGTATCGGGCGCACCAGGTCATCATCACTGGGACGGAATATCTGCCGCCCGCACCTGGCGATGTTCCCCGGCTTATGGCGGAATTTGTGGCTGACATGAAAACTAAAGTGGATGCGTTGCACCCCGTTTTATTGGCTGCGTTCGCGCACCGTCGGCTTGTGGATATCCATCCCTTTGCGGATGGAAACGGGAGGACTGCCCGCCTGCTTATGAACCTTATCCTCGTGAACAAGGGCTATTGTATCGTTTCTATTCCGCCTGTACTGCGGCGGGAATATATCGCCGCGCTAAAAGCAGCGCAGCGCGAGAAAAATCCCAGTAATATAGCTTTCGATACGCTGATTGCCGATTGTGAAATCGAAGCGCAAAAGGACTATTGCCGGATGTTTCGGATACCCTACAGAGATTTGATGGAAAACGAGCGATAGAAGTAGACAACATATCACACAGGCCGTCCGATAAAATCTTGGGCGGCCTTTTGCTACGCGATAACACATATTGAGTATAGGATTGGCAACCGTCTCTAGGGTCGTAAGGGAGATGTGCGGGTTATAAAAAGGTACGATTATGCCTTTGACTGGATCATTTCGAGGTATTGCGCTGGGGTTAAGACTTTTGGGCGCTCCATATCAAGGATTGAAATTCACGAGAAGGAAGCAATGAAACGCCATGATTAAAATGTAAGTTTACAAATGCAAGCAGCCCATATGCTTGCGTTTGTATGGAAGCAGAGCTTACACTGATTATACCGATTGCTTCAATGCTGAAAGGATGGCTTGAATATGATGAGGATTGCCGCGCTGCTGTTGTGTGTGCTGCTGATGCACGGGTGTGCGCCTGCGCTTACGGGCACGCCTATAGCGCAAAATGCAGAGCCTTTGCCCTTGCCGAGTGAAACGCCTGCGATCCATGCCGTGATGTATGCGGGGCCGGAAACGACCTTTGCGTTTCGTGAAGCTTTAAGCACAGTGCGCTTTGCTGGTGAGGGAGCAGATGGTGTAACGCTGGAGTTTGTGCGCGTGGGCGACGCGGCTACGTTTTGTTGTGAGCTGCGTCTGCTTTCCCAAGGCGCCGCGCCTGCCAGCGTGCAAATCACATCTGTGTTTCCGTGGGATTCTTCGTTTTCAGCACAGTTTGCCGACTTGGATGGCGATGGTGAAGACGAGCTTATCATAAGGCTTTATTATGGTTCTGACGATTCCTTGGAGGTGCGAGTGTTTCAATTGAGCGGCGCGGCGCTACGGCAGGTATTTGCCGCTACCAGCACTTGGTTCTTGCAAAACGATGTGCAGCCGACCGATGCCATCCCATACTATGAATGCATCGATTTCCGCCCGGTTTACCATGACGGGGTATGCACGCTTTGCTTAACATATGAGGCGGATTCGCGCTTTGCGGTGGATACCTATGCGCTGTCGGATGGGGAAGTCAGCCGCTTGGCGCGTGGCAACGCGGCGTATGATGCTACGCTTTTTGATGCGGCGCAGCTCGTAGAAATTGCGCCGAGCATGACCCGGGCAGAATGTTACGGTGCTATGTATGCGTATCAACGCGATACCGCGGTAACGCTGGAACGTACCCGCAACGCGGAGGGGACGCTTACGTTAAAGATAACCACGCAACGGGGTGAGCTTCAGCTTGTCAGTAAAGAGCTTTCTACCGCTTATCCATATGATTGCCCGCTTTGGCTGCGTTGCATGGATGTAGATGCGGACGGAAACGAAGAAATTTTCATCGCGTTTGAGGATATGGAAAGTGAATTTATGCGGTTTTAGAGATGGGATTTTATTGGCTGGGCAATATAACGCGCCCCAAACAGGGATTGTGTATAATATCAGCATACGAGCCTTATAAATAGGAATCTGTCATTAAATAAGAGAATCACTAGAGCGTGTGTGGACTTATGACAATAGAAATTGAAGATTATATGGCCACAGCTATCAGTTTCGGTCCTTATCAACAGAGTAGTATTTTATATCGGCGACCTGAGCCAGTTCCCATCCATCCTCGCCCAGCATCAGCGCGGCGCAGCGCAAATCATTGTGCGCGCCCAACTCCGTCATAACGGCATCGCCTCCATACCAAAATAGCACCACCAATCCCCTGCCGTATATCGTTGTGGCATACGCTTGCGCAATCGTCATATCCTCGGGCGCAAAGCTGTTGGGCACTTCTACGGTACAGGCAGCGGCGTTGCTTATGTACTTGGGATATTCCACCAATTCCCCGCCTTCCACGCGGTATATGTGCAAATAACCCATGCCGAATTGCGAGCTGCCCTCATCCTCCAGGTAGATTATGACTTCATCTCTTCCGTCCGCATTTAAATCCACCTGATATGCGTCGGATATGAAAGTATGAACGCCCCCGCGGTAATCCGAAAATTTGCGTTCTATGATTTGGCCGTTGCTCAATTCCACCTGCAGCAGCGTGTAGGCCCACTTTTCCGAATCGATGATGCGCGGCAAACCGGGCCATTCTTCCTTGGCGTCGGTAACGGTCACATGCATTACCCTGGGGTCATCCGGCGGCGCGGCGGTTTCGGGTGTGGGCATTTCCACCATAGGTGGGGCGGCATCCAACGGAACAGGCGCTTCTAATAGGGGGGCTGCCGTGCAGCCGGATGCCAGTAAAAGGCAGAGCAGGGCCAATGCCATTGATCTTTTCATAGGGTCGCTCCTCTCATTTTGTGTTCTATCAAAATCGAATTCTGAAAAAGAAATGTTTTACTGCTTGTGTTCTATCAAAACCGAATCCTGAAAAAGAAATGCTTTGCTGCTATGCTCAGTATATATGACTAATATACAACAGGCAAGCGTGCGAACGGCATATATTGTAAACAAACATCTTGCCACTATAGGTCTTTGCAGTTATGTTCCTGCTTTTGATATAGCGACAGTGTTTATGTGAATTATCTGGAAACACGCTTCCATAACCATTGCTTTGAAGGGATTGTATGATATATCTAAAGCAAGTGAAATGAAAGAAGGCCATGCACCATGAAACGATTATGCACTCTCCTGCTCATTGCGATTGCCATTATCGGGGTAGGCTGCTCTGCAGATGCTCCCACCTTGCGTTCCTCTGTGGAAAGGGAAACTGAACAAATAAGGCTGGAAGCTGGCGATGCAAGAATGCTATTCGTGGATATGAACCGGGACGGGCAAGCGGACACGGTCGTTTGGGACTCTGCCGCCGGTACACTGCGCTATATCAACGGTATTACCTTTGAACAAATAACCGCCACCGTAGAGGCCGATGATCCTATCTGCGTATGCGAGCCGTTCATATTTGGCAATACGGCATTTATCATGCTGGTAGCGGAATCCTCTGGAAGCGGTGCGTTTGAACAACTCATGTTATATGCGCTCAAGGGCGGCCAACTCGTCGATACCTTTGCATCGTATGGCAGCGGCATAGCTTACCGAATTGAAGCGGCGGGCAATAACCAATATACGCTGGAAATCGACCCAAAGTATGATGGATATTATGAGAAGATCACATTGGATGGAGCGCGTTTTGCCAAAGAATATGAAACGCATGGGTTGGTTCAGCATGGCGAGGCATTTATGGATAGGGCAATGGAATGGAGCAGGACGGCTGAATTTGAGATTACTCAAGCCTATATTCGTGATGATAACAGCCTAACCATTCGCGCGGCGCAAAGGGTTACCATTTTTGCGAACTGGGATGAATATGGGAAGCTCTATGGGTATTTTAGCTGGGAGGCGGATAGATGGAAACCAACGGGCATCTCGTTTATTGCCACAGAAGATGACATGGGATGAAAGGGGAACATTATGAAACGATTATTCGCCTTGCTGCTGATTGCCGCAATGGCATTTGCGGCGGCCTGCGCGCCGGTGGCTGCGCCTAAAACCGTTACGGAGCCTACAGCTGTTATACCTCCAAATACGCCCGCGCCATCAATTCCTACACCGAAGGCAGCATACGAGCAGACAAATCGCAATCGTACGTATTTGCTTGGCAGCGAATTGATGCGATTTACTTCAAATAAGTATTCGGCAACCGCGCTGGGCTGCACCCCTACGATAAGCGGCAAAAACGTGAGCGAGCAGCAAATAAAGCAGATTTTAGAGCAATTGCCGGGCCTAACGATGGCAGACGCTGTGGAAACACTCAAACAATATGGCCTGCAATTGGGGTTCCCAAACGAATCATTTGAGGGCTTTCTTTCTCTAAAAATAAGGCTAAACGCGCGCTCTGCAAGCGAAAATTTACATTTTAACAGATTAGGGGAGTCCGATTTTCATTATATGGTCGTTTCACTTATTAATGAGTCTAACGACGTTGAAGGATATAAGTTTTTTATCTTCTTCAAAAAAACAGGCGATGGTTATTCTCCGCAAAAGGCATTGATTTTTGCAGCGTGGGAAGCCGATGCGCAGGAGTTTTCATACCAAGAGTTTGCGCAGCAAAAGTGGATTATATATGAAAGCGAAGCTGGCCACGGCACGGGCTATTTAGAGGAAAACACAATATGGTATAACATGGACACAAACCGCATAGAGCTCGCTTATATTTCGAAATATATAGAGGAATCCCCAATGATAACGGACGGTTTTGTAACGGAGCGCATAAAGGTTGCCACGCCACCACAAATAGCGGCGGATAACGAAGCTGTGCGTGCGCTGAAAATCGACTGCGAAATCACGCTAAGCGCTGGATACCGACGTGCGCTGGAGGTGAACATAGAGGATTTGGAGATTGGCTTTGCGCAGGAAGAAGCCAACGAACCCTTGGCGCTCCAAACGATAGAATGGGTGGAATTGCCTACGCTCACGAAAGAAGCGGGCATATATATCTATTACGATATTGACAAAAAGGCGTTTTATATACACATGCCGCCGGAAGCATATGTTTTGCGCTGTAATAAGGGGGAAGCCCCGGTTGAGTTTTTGCCATTGGACTGGGCGTATTATTTTCGTGAAGAATTCGATGCTATGTTGCTGAGCGATGACCCGCATGTGCGGGCTTGGGCGGAAAAGTGCTATTAATACCTGCCATGGAACTACCACTGCTCTCATACAAAAGCAAAATATGTTGAAGGAAATAACGCATACAGCGCATAGCTGCAACGATTGGACGGTTAGAGGGCGAAGCGGAGGGAGTTTATCTCTTCGCTCCTTTTCGCAAAAGATTTTTCAAAAATATGGAACTATTTCTTTTTCCAAAACGAATATATAAACGGACAGGCAAGAAAGGAGGCAACGTGGTGAACGAAATCGAGAGCCTGATATGCAAAATTCAGAAAACTGGCGACCGCGAAGCCGCCGATTGTCTGGTACGACTGTACTACGATGAGATTTTTCGTTTCGTCCGAAAGCAAACGGTGAACGCGGACGCGGCATTCGACCTGACACAAGATATTTTCATCGGTATGCTGCGGACGCTTGCTCACTACGATGGAAAAAAAGCGAGCTTCCGAACGTGGCTTTACAAAATCGCAACGAACAAGACGGTGGATTATTTCCGATCCCGCGCTGCAAACCTTGTAGAAACCCTGCCGATTGATGAGGTAGAACCAGTTGACGAAACCGACTTCACGAGGCAGATTGAGGATGCTGACTTTGCCGGGTGGGTGTGTGCGCTCCTCGCCGCATTGCCGGGCGGCACGCAGCGGATATTTCGCCTGCACGTTTTCGGCGGGTACACGTTCAGGGAGATTGCGGAGGGACTGGAAATGCCGGAGGGTACTGTCAAAACGATGTATTACAGGCTCGTGAATATTTTAAGGAAGGAGTTTTCGGACTATGACGGACAAGGATAGAAGTATCGAATATATCCTAGACCACGGCTTAGTGAAGCCGAAAACGGCGCGTGAACAGGCGCGCGACATACTGCGGACATTCGGCTTCAAGTTCATTTTTTGGGACATGGCATTTAGTCTAATTTTTGCGGCAATCACAATAGTGGTAGTGTTGGCGGTATTTGTCGCTGTGCCTGAAAACTACCGCTATTCCGCGACGGTTGCTGTTGCGCCGCTGCTCTATCTGTTGGTTTCCGTATTTACCGAAACAGAGGAACGCGCAAGCGGGCTGTATGAATTGAAGCAGACCTGCCGATATACCACGCGGCAAATTACCGCTTTTCGGACGGCTTGCTATTCCGTTGCCGGGGCGGGCTATACGGCGGTCGTCGCGTGGATGGGCGCGCGCGGAGCGCTTGAGTTTATGACGATGTACCCGCTTGGGTTGCTTGCGTTGTTTACCTGTGCCGTGCCGCAGCTGACGCTCACGCGGTATGCGCGGCATAGGTGGGCGAACGCGCTGTACGCGGCGGTGTGGGTGTTCGTAAATCTCGCTTTGCCGCTGCGATTAGGCGAAAATTGGGAAAAAACACTCGCGGGAATACCCGCTGCGGTTTCACTCGGAATTGCGGTGGCCGGCGCGGCGATTAGCGCGTATCAAATCAAGAAAATGCTTACGGAGGTTCAAGCGTATGCTCGCGCTTAATAATGTGACAAAGAACTACGGCAAATTCACCGCCTTAGAGAACATAAACCTTGAATTTTCGGGCGGCGTATACGCCCTGCTTGCCCCGAATGGCGCGGGGAAAACCACACTGATAAAAATGCTGACGACGCTTATCTTCCCGACTAAGGGTGAAATACTTTGGAACGGCGATGAAATTGTAAAACTCGACGCAAGCTACCGTGATAGTATCGGTTATCTGCCGCAGGACTTCGGATATTACAAAAACCATTCGCCGCGAGAATTTCTGCTGTATATGTCGGCGATGAAGTGCATGGACCGCGCTGCGGCAAAGAGGAGAACGGAAGAGCTTATCGAAGTTGTCGGGCTTTCGGACGTTCGGGATAAGAAAATGCGCAAGTTCTCCGGCGGTATGATTCAGCGTGTCGGCATCGCGCAGGCTATGCTCAACGATCCAAAAATACTGATACTCGACGAACCGACCGCCGGGCTTGACCCGAAAGAGCGCGTCCGTTTTCGCAACCTTATTTCCTCGCTCTCGAAAGACCGCATTGTGATACTCTCGACGCATATCGTGTCGGATATTGAAACGATTGCGGGCAGCGTGATTATGTTCAAAGACCACAAACTGCTGACGAACGATGCGCCCACCGCAATCTGCGGGACGCTCGCGGGCAAAGTCTACGAAACGGACGACATCAGCGCGATAACCGCGCCGTATCTCGCTTTGACCGAGCATCAGGACGGAGGCAGGACCATCACGCGCTTTGCGAGCGAACGCGACTGCTCCAATGTGGCTGTGAGCGCGGCTCCGAATCTGGAGGATGTGTTTTTGTACGTCTACCGGGATGAGGCGGTGTGATGTGGTGTTTCTGTATGAACTGAAAAAGTTGGCTGCAACTCCCGCCTTATGGGGCTTTATTATGCTATGCGTTGCGTTCAACTGCTTTATTACGATAACACAGGAGAGTGGCGCGGGCTACCCCAATTTCGTGAGTAGTGTTGGAAAAACAGCCGGGACAACGCTCGATCGGTCCTTTCAAGAGATGCTTGCCGCGTTTCCTGATGATGCTGATGGGTTCAAAGCTGCTCTGCAAACGGAGACAGCGGATGCGAGAGATGTGTTTGAAAACTATGACATTATTGAAATCGGCGAGCGGTATATTGGCGTACACAATGCCGATGGTAAAATCGCCGAAATATTTCGAAATAAATATGCCGATATGCAAACGCACGTTGACAGCTTAGCCGCTGCCGATGAATCGATGTCCTTGTATTTTGGCGGTGGAACATACTATTTGCACCAGTCGCTGTTTGGTGACGTTTTCGGAAGATTGCTTATGGAAAGTATGCTGTGCGCATCGCTGCTCACTCTGCTGTTATTTGGCTATGAACGCTCGCATAATACTGAACTTACTGCATATTCGTCTAAAACAGGGCGCAGATTACTTTTAACAAAACTTAGCGCGTCAATAACCGCAAGTATCATTGCGTTTGGGCTGCTTGCGATTGTTTCGCTTGGGACTTATTTTACGCTGAATGACTTCTCGGGAATTTGGAGGAGCAGTGTTTCAAGCGGCTTTAACAAGATGCACGACTTGATAGCGGGTATGCGTCCGTTTACAACCTGGAGGAGCTTTACCGTGCTTGGGTATTTTCTCGCATGCACAGGAATTTCGATTGGAATCGTTGCGGCTATCTCTTTGTTCAGCGCCGCTGTCGGTGTTTTCTTGCGGAACACCTATGTCGGCTTTATGATCGTCGTGCTGTTCAATGCGTTATGCGTGGTTGCGCCGATAGCCTTTTCAGGCAGGACGTTTATCCATTATATTTTTACGCTGTCGCCGATTTATCTATGGGGGCTGCGAATCAGATGGTTTACAGACGGAAGCGCGGACACATTATGGAAGAACTTTGAATTGTTGGGACTTGCCGCTTCGGGAGTACTGTTTTTAATACTATATCTAACAGCGAATAAACACTTCGCACGGAGGGACCTATCATGAGAATACTATTGCTCGAAATGAAGAAAATTTGGCGCGGCCGGATACTCCTGCTCGTTGCTTTGCTGTGTGGGCTGTACTCCGTATTATTTATGGACTTTTATGTTGGCCATATCTCCATTACCGACCACCCCGGCGCTGAAACAACCGAGCTTGCCGGATATATGCTCGACCACTACGGCGCAACGCTCGAACCGGACGAATTCGATGAGTTTATGCGGTTGCGGCCGCAATTTGTCGCCGAGGCTAATCAATATATAGCGGAGATGCCCGTGTTTAGAGACGCGGGAATTTACAACTATGACGACATTGTCGTATTGTCGCAGAATTTGGAAAGAAGCGAAGCGGAGGAACGCGCATATTGGGTTTTGGGGATGGAGCAGTGCAATTACGTCGGCTATCGAATACAGGCTATTGATTCCATTGCGGAGAATTATACCAGCTTTGGGACCCGCATAAATACAATGCTATATGACGAACCGCTTACCGCTTCGGAGCAGATACGAGTGCGGGAGATCGTTTCCTTAAAAGAGTACTATAGCGTATTTCCTGACATCATCGAATACACGAAAGACTATTTTAAATATTTGGCAGTTTTGTGTGTCCTGACGTCCTTGATTCTTACATCTCCACTCGTAACGCTTGACCGCGCGCGCAAGATGAATCAACTCCAATATGCAAGCGCTACCGGGCGTGGGATCCTTACCCGACAGCTTTTCGCGACGCTTATTTCATCGCTGCTGCTGACCCTGATACTGTTTGTGATATTTGGCTTGCTGTTTACGCGAGCCGGCACAATGAAATTCTTGCGTTGCGATATCAACGGCTTTATAGGGAATTCGTTTACCCACATACCAATAACTTATGGCGGCTACATTGGCGTATTGCTTGTACTGTCGCTTGTGGCTGCCATTGCATCGTCTGCCCTTGCTTTTGTGTTCTCACGTTTTTCCGATAGCCTTGTTACGCTGATTTTTAAGTTAATCCCATTCTTTGTCGCGGTCGATTTAGTGAGTGTCTTGCTTGTGTTCAATCGCCCGTTGATGATAGGTACGAGCAACGCCCTTACGGATTTTGGTTTATACGCGATACTGCTGTTTATCGGAGTTGCCGTCGCTGCCCTTGCCTTGCGCCGTGAAAGGCGGGTTGATATATGAGAGCGAATACGATGCCATAGCGTCATGAAAATAGATAGACGGCAAACCGCATATAAGCAAAACGGATTCAAAGCCTACCGGCAGGCGCACCGTCCGTCAAAACCCGCATTGCCATAAATCCCCAAGCAAAAACACCGCATACATCCAGCGCGCTTACAAATACTAGTGCTACAGGTTAAAAAACACAGGAGGATAGGGCATTGAAAGCAACAGGAATCGTAAGACGCATCGATGAGCTGGGCCGCGTCGTTATACCCAAGGAGATACGCAGGACACTCCGCATCCGCGAAGGCGACCCACTGGAGATATTTACCGATCGGGATGGCGAAGTTATACTCAAAAAGTATTCGCCCATAGGCGAGCTGGGGGATTTTGCCAAGGAATACGCCGAATCGCTATGCCAGTCGCTGGGGCATGTGGCCGCCATATGCGATAAGGATACCATTATCGCCGTGGCGGGCGGCAGCCGGCGCGAGCTGATGAGCAAACCCATACACGAGGACATCGAGCAGCTGATGGCGCGCCGGGAGCGCGCGGTGCTAAGCAATGAGCAGGGCAATATGTGCGGCATTGTAGCGGGGGAAGCCTCCATATTCAGCGCGGCCGTGATCGTGCCCATCATTACGGGCGGCGACGCCATAGGCGCGGTGCTGATGCTAAGCCGCGAGGCTGGGCGCATGGGCGATATGGAGCTGAAGCTGTGCGAAACCGCCGCGCATTTTATGGGCAAGCAGATGGAAACCTGAGCTTTTGCCTTATGAATTAGGCCTCCTTTTTGGGGGCTTTTTTGTTTTTCTGCCGCCCCATCCCCTAGCCCTTTCCCCGGGGAAGGGGAAATTTTTTGCGGCTGCGCCGCAAACGGGGGCAAGCCCCCGTGCCCCCGTTGGAGCAATTTTAACCTACTATTAACCCAAAGCGGCTTGAAACAAGTTCCTTCTACAGGGCTAACGACCTAAATATCCCTGTGAAAAAGCTTATTCCCTCCATGCGAAGGGGTCTGGGGACGGCGCCCCGTCCCCAGCCGGGGTGCGGGGGCAGGTGCCCCCGCGAAAACATCCCTTATTTCCACCTCCTCACACATATCCCCACCCTTTTGCGCATATATATCACCGTATCAATAGGCGGAGGTGGTATAGCATGGCAAATGCCGCGCGTACGGCAAGGAAAACAAAACGGCCGCCTGCATTGGCGGTGGAGATATTGAAATCGGCGGTGATGGCGGCGCTGCTCAGCTTGGTGCTGGTGGTGCTTTATGCCGTGGCGCTGCGGCAGGAGTGGCTTTCGACCGATACCATGGGCATCAGCACCACGGCCATCAAGGTGATATGCGCGGCGGTGGCGGGGCTGCGGACGGCGCACCACGCCAAGGGGAAGCTATGGCTCTATGGCATCCTGAGCGGGGCGGCATACAGCCTGCTGAGCTTTGCGGTGTTTTCGCTGCTGTCCCAAACGTTTGTGCTCAGCCTGGCCATACTGTCGGACTTGGGGATGGCGACGGCGGCAGGACTTTTTGCGGTGCTGATACTGCAAATATACAAATAAAACTTGTGCGGGGGCGGCTGGTCATGTATAATGTGGAAGAGAACGATTTTGGAGGAATTTCAGCGTGAAACATATCATTACGATACAGAAGCCCTGCATCAATGCTTCCGCCAATACCGGCTGCGGCGAGTGCCAGGCTTCGTGCCAGTCTGCCTGCAAAACTTCTTGCACGGTAGCCAATCAAAAGTGCCAAAAGCAGCAAAGCAAATAATCTGACAGGCAAGCAGCCTGCCCATACGTCCTTATGAGCAGTAATTTTATGCGAATTACTGCTTTTATTTTGCCGAATAAAGCGAGGATACAAGTAAATTGATACACGCGTTTCAAGTGAAGGATACATATTTACTGCTGGATGTGGAGAGCGGCGCGCTGCACCGCGTGGACGAGCCGGCCTATAGCGTGGTGCGCGCGCTGGAGCAGGGGTGGGATATATATGCCCTGCCTTACCCCGAGCGGCAGATACGCGAAATCGCCGAGGAGGTGGAGCTGCTGCGCGGGAGCGGCAGCTATGGCGCGCCCGAGCCCGCCGTGCCGGAGGGCATTGCCGAAAAGGGCGTTATCAAGTCGCTGTGCCTGCACGTTGCGCACGACTGCAACCTGCGCTGCCGCTACTGCTTTGCGGATACCGGCGAGTTTCACGGGGCTCGCAGCATGATGCCGCGCGAGGTGGCCGAAAAGGCGCTGGATTTTCTCATTGCGCGCAGCGGCAACCGCAAGCATTTGGAGGTGGACTTATTTGGCGGCGAGCCGTTGATGAATATGGATACGGTGCGGTCTGCCGTGGCCTATGGGCGGGAGCTGGAGCGCATTCACGGCAAGGAGATACACTTCACCATCACCACCAATGGATTGGGGCTTACCGATGAAATCATCGATTTTCTCAATGCCGAAATGCATAACATCGTGCTCAGCCTGGATGGCCGCAAGGAGGTGCATGACGCGCTGCGTCCCACGGCAAACGGCAAGGGCTCTTACGACAGCTGCTTGGGTAACATGCGCAAGCTGGTGGAGCGCCGGGGCGATAAGGAATATTATATACGCGGCACGTTCACAAACCGCAATTTGGATTTTACGCAGGATGTGCGACACTTGCACGAGCTGGGCTTCGAGCAGCTTTCGCTCGAGCCGGTGGTGCTGCCCGACAGCAGCCCCTATGCCATACTCGAGGAGCATGTGGCGCGGGTGCTCGAAGAATACGATACGCTGGCCGACTATGTGCTGCAAAGCCGCCAAAACGGGCGGTGGTTCAACTTCTTTCATTTTATGATAGACCTTTCGGGCGGGCCCTGCCTTAAAAAGCGGATATCCGGCTGCGGCGCGGGGGTAGAATATGCCGCCGTCACCCCGGAGGGGGATTTATATCCCTGCCACCAGTTTGTGGGCCAGCCGGAGATGCGCTTGGGCAGCGTGCTTACCGGGGAATTGGACGCCGGGCTGCAGCGTGCGTTTGCCGACTGTACGCTGCTGCATAAACCGGCCTGCCGGGCCTGCTGGGCAAAATATTTCTGTTCGGGCGGGTGCGCCGCCAACGCCTATCAATACAACGGCGATATTCACCAGCCCTACGCGCGTACCTGTGCGTTTATCCAAAAACGCACCGAGCTGGCGTTGGGCATTTATGCGGCGGAGCGCGACGAAGGCTGATGGTATTGTTTGAGCGCACAACCGAATATACGCAAGGCGAGCGCATCGAGGGGATATCCCCGCGCGTGGCGCAGCTTTTGCG
This sequence comes from Christensenellaceae bacterium, assembly GCA_031261085.1. GTDB lineage: Bacteria > Bacillota > Clostridia > Christensenellales > CAG-138 > Pelethousia. Next base: position 80,910 of record JAISKB010000006.1, on the reverse strand, counting down.
GGCGCGGGGCGCGCATACGCGGGCGGAGATGGAGGCCTTTTTGCACCTCAGCGCGGCGCAGTTCCATCCGGCGCGTCTCTTTATGGATATGGATAAGGCGGTGGCCTGCACACGCGATGCGGTGCGGGGCGGGGTGCGGGTTTGCGTATATGGCGATTATGACGCCGATGGCGTATGCGCCACCTCCATCATGCTGCGCTGCCTGCAAAAGCTGGGCGCGGACGCGTTTTATCACATACCCTCCCGGCATGAGGAGGGCTATGGCATGCGTATGGAGTCCGTGCGCGCGCTCAAGGAGCAGGGCGCGGGGCTGGTCATTACGGTGGATAACGGGGTAAAATCCCCCGATGAAATCGCGCTGTGCAACGAGCTGGGCATACGCGTGGTGGTAACCGATCATCACCAGTGCGGCGATATCCTCCCCGCGGCGGAGGCGATACTGTGCCACACGCGGGAGGGTGAAACCTACCCCAACCATGCGCTGTGCGGCGCGGGCACGGCGTTTAAGCTGGCCGAGGCGCTGCTGGGCGAAAAGGAAGCCGAGGAATTTATACCGCTGGCCGGGCTGGCCACCATGGCGGATGTGGTGCCGCTGCTGGGCGAAAACCGCGCGCTGGTGGCGGTGGCGCTCGCCATGCTCAACGGGGGCGCATGCGGCGTGGGCCTGCGCGCGCTGGGCGATGTGGTCCGCACAGATACGCGCGCGTTTACCGCGCGGGATTTGGCGTTTGGCTTTGTGCCCCGGCTCAATGCGGCGGGGCGCATGGAGCACGCGTCCATCTGCGTGGAGCTGCTGTGTACCCCGGATGCGAAGCGCGCGGCGGAGATAGCCGATAGGCTCAACGAGCTAAACCACCGGCGTCAGGCCGAAGAAAACGCCATCTGCGCCGCCGCGGCGGAAATGGTAGAGGCCGATGACCTGACCGATAAGCGATGCATCGTGCTTAAGAGCGCGGCGTGGAACCCCGGGGTTATAGGCATTGCGGCCAGCCGCATAGCGGAGCGCTACAGCCGCCCCACGCTGCTGTTCAGCGAAAAGGATGACATACTAACCGGCTCGGCGCGCTCGGTGCCGGGGGTGGATTTATATGCGGCGCTGCGCCAAAACGAGGGGTACTTCCTCCGCTTCGGCGGCCACGCCTTTGCGGCGGGCGTCACGATGCAGGCCGATTTATTTGAAGCGTTTGCGGCGAATTTGGATGCCGCGTTCCACAGGGTGGAGGATGCGCTGCTGTTTGTGCCCCGCGCGCGCTACGAGGCGGAGCTGGAGCTGCCCGAGCTGACGCTGCAGCTTGCGGATGCGCTCTCGCAGCTGGAACCGTTTGGCGAAGGCAACCCGCAGCCCGCGTTTAAGATAGAGGGCGTGCTGCTGCGCAACCTCGCGCGCATGGGCGCCGAGCGCACACACCTGCGCGCCACCGCCGTGAAGGGGGATTGCTATACCGAGCTCGTGGCGTTTGGCAGCGGGCACCGCTTCGAGGAGCTGCTCGATATGGAGCGGTGCGACCTCATCGGCGTGCCCACGGTGAACGAGTGGCAGGGCATGCGGCGCCTGCAGCTGCGCGTAAGCACACTGCGCGCCTGTGCCATAGCAAATCCGGCGGCGTATATAGCGCAGCGGGCCGATAAATTTGCGGATGCATTCTCGCAGAATATTCTGTATAATAAGGGGTACGCGTTGCCTTCGCAAGAACCTACAGAGCTTTTGCCCGCGCTGGTGCGGGGCGGCAACGGGGCCATGGCCCTGTGCGCTACGGCGGCCGGGGCGGAGCGATTGCTGAAACTCTTGGCACAGGAAGGCTTGTTTGACCGGGTGGATGTTTCGTTTTTCGCAAACCGCGCTTCCCCCTGCGCCTACCCTGCGGTGGTGCTTGCGCCGGTGCTAAGCGCGCTGGAGCTTTCGCGCTACCGGCATATACTCTGCTTCGACGGCGCGTTGGAGGGCTTTGCGCAAAAGCTGCGGGAGCTGGCGCCGCAGGCCGCGCTGTATGCCGGGCCGTGTGAACCGCTGCCCCGCATCGCGTTTACCCGGCAGGATATGGCCGATTGCTACCGTGCGTTTTTGCGCGCGGAGCGGCGCTTTGGCGGTGCGCCGGAGCTGACGGATTATCTCGCTTCGGTCACGGGGAAGCCCGCGTATATCGCCATGCTGGCGGTGCGCGTCATGCTCGAGCTGGGCTTTGCGCAGCAGGCGCAGGGCATAGCTGTGATTCAAAACCCGCCCGCGCGCGATTTGATGGAGAGCCCCACCTTTGCGGCACTGGCCGCCAACCTACAGAACTAACAGGAGAAATAAGATGGATCTAAAAGACACCATTCGTACCATACCGGATTTCCCCAAGCCGGGCATCATATTCCGCGATGTCACCACGCTGTTTAAGCAGCCGCAGGCATATAAGCAGCTGATCGACGGCATGGTGACGAGCCTTGCCGGCAGGCAGATAGACCTTGTGGTGGGCCCGGAGGCGCGCGGCTTCGTGATAGGCTCCGCCCTGGCATATGCGCTGGGCGCCGGCTTTGTGCTGGCGCGCAAGCCGGGCAAGCTGCCCTGCGAAACCATCCGCTACGAATACGCGCTGGAATATGGCTCCGACGCGCTGGAAATCCATGCCGATTCCATCACCCCCGGCCAATCGGTGGTGCTGGTGGATGACCTGCTGGCGACGGGGGGCACCGCGCTTGCGACCATACGGCTGATAGAGCAGGCGGGCGGCAAGGTTGCGGCGGCGCGCTTCGCCATCGAACTTTGCGACCTGAACGGCCGCGAGCGGCTGCGGGGGTATGATGTGGAGGCCGTGCTGCAGTACTAACCGATTGAATTTTTTGCCGAAAGCCCTGCGCTTTTGGCGCTCCCATCAGGGATAAACGCCGTTTGGGGAGGAGGTGCGCCCTATGCCAAAACCGGGAAACGAAACCAGCATACCCAAAGAAGAAGCCGCGCGGCAGCCCATACGGGGCGGTGCGCTGGCGGCGGCGTGCGCGCCCAAGTTCACGGCGGAGGAGATGGCGCTGCTCTATAAGGCCATAGACTTTGCCCAGGCGGTGCACGAGGGGCAAAAGCGCGAGAGCGGCGAAGACTATTATATCCACCCTGAGCAGGTGGCGATTATGCTGTTTGAAATGGGCATGGATAGCCGTACCGTGATAGCCGGGCTTTTGCACGATGTAATCGAGGATGGCAAAAATATCACGGCCGAAAAGCTCACCTCGCTGTTTGGCGAGGATATCGCCAACATGGTGGATGGCGTGACCAAGCTGACCCAAACCGGCAACAGCGATTTTTTCACCAAAGAAGAGGTGCAGGCCGAAAACCTGCGCAAAATGTTTTTGGCCATCGCCAAGGATGTGCGGGTGGTCATCATAAAGCTGACCGACCGGCTGCACAACATGCGCACGCTGGAATATTGCAGCGAGGAAAAGCGCGTGCGCAAGGCGAAGGAAACGCTGGATGTATATGCGCCGCTGGCACACCGCTTTGGCATGGGCGCCATGAAGTGCGAGCTTGAGGACCTGTGCTTTATGTACATCTGGCCCGAGGAATTTAAAAAGCTCAAAACCGAAATAGGCCCGCAGCAGGAAGAGCATATGCACACCCTAAACGCCGTCATATCCGGGATAGAGGAGATGCTAAAGGCCAACGGTATCGACGCTTCGGTAAGCGGCAGGCCTAAGCACCTATACAGCATATACAAAAAGCTGGTGCGGCAAAACAAACGGCTCGATGAAATATACGACCTTATCGCGGTGCGCGTTATCGTCAATACCGAAAGCGACTGCTACGCGGCGCTGGGGCTTATACACAGCTGCTGGCGGCCCGTGCCCGGCAGGTTTAAAGACTATATCGCCATGCCCAAGCCCAATATGTACAGCTCTATACACACCACGCTGTTTTCCAGCGAGGGCAGCGGCATGCCCTTCGAGGTGCAGATACGCACGCACGAGATGCACCGCGCGGCCGAATTTGGCATAGCGGCGCATTGGATGTATAAAGAGGGCCGGGTGACGCAGGACGACCTCGACAACAAGCTGGCCTGGCTGCGCGAGGCGCTGGAGATGGAAAACTACAGCGATACCACGCGCGAGTTCGTCGAAAACATACAAAAGGATTTCTTCAGCGATTACGTTTATGTGCTTACGCCGCAGGGCCGCATCATCGACCTGGTGACCGGCTCCACCCCGCTCGATTTTGCCTACCGCATCCATTCCAACATAGGCAACCAAACCCAGCATGCCAAGGTGAACGGCGCAATCGTGCGTCTGGATTATAAGCTTAAAAACAACGACGTGGTAGAAATCATCACCTCGCCCAACGCTTCGCCCCGGCGGGATTGGCTGAAGATCGTAAAGACGCAGCAGGCCAAGGCGAAGATACGCCAATGGTTTAAAAAGGCCAACCGCACCGAAAACATACAGCGCGGCAAAGAGATGATCGCCGAATCGCTCAAAAGGCAGGGGTATTCGTTTAACGAAGCGGCCAAAAACGAATATTTTGCCGACCTGCTCAAGCGCTTCAATATGGCCGAGCCCGAGGATATTTACGCCGCGGTGGGCTATGGCGGCATAGGCTCCAACCAGGTGGCGCACAAGCTGATGGAGCAGGCGAAAAAGGAACGGCGGGAGACCGTGCTGGCCGAAAAACTATCCGCGCTGGAAACCGGCGATGCGAAGCCCCAGCCCAGCCCCACCAGGGCCGAGCAGGGCAACGGCATCATCATCAAGGGGGACGCCAACATGGTGGTGCGCTTTGCGCGCTGCTGCAGCCCGCTCCCCGGGGATGATATTTTGGGCTATATTACGCGGGGGCGCGGCGTATCCATACACCGGCGGGATTGCCCCAACATCGATGATTTGCTGCTGGATCCCGAACGCATCATCGAGGCGGAATGGGCGCATAACGCCAAAAGCTCCTACACCGCCACCATACAGGTGGAAGCGCACGAGCGCACCGGCCTTTTGATGGAGATATCGCAGGTGCTGGCCAATATGAATATCTCCATCACCACCATGTCGGCCAAAACCGATAAGAACGATATCGTGTGGACGCAGCTTTCCTTCGATGTGGTGAGCGCCGACCAGTTGGATAACATCATCAAGAGCATACGCAAAATACACTTGGTTACGCGCGTATACCGCGTAAACGTATAGGGGCGCAAAGCGATGCGAGCTGTGGTGCAGCGCGTGCGGCGCGCCGGTGTCGAAATAGAAGGACAAACCGTGGGCGGCATAGGCCGGGGCTATATGGTGCTGCTGGGCATAGAGGAGGCGGATACCGAGGCCGACCTTGCCTACATTTGCGACAAGCTGCTGGGCCTTCGCGTGTTTGAGGATGAAGCCGGTAAAATGAACCGCGGCATACTCGATATAGAAGGCGGCATACTGCTGATTTCGCAGTTTACGCTGCTGGGCGATGCGCGCCACGGCCGCAGGCCCAGCTTTATCAAGGCCGCCCGGCCCGAGGTAGCCCTGCCGCTTTACGAGGCGGCCATTGCCCGGCTGCGCGCACAGCTGCCCGTGGCGACGGGGCGGTTTGGGGCGGATATGCAGGTGAGCCTTGTGAACGACGGCCCTGTTACGATATTGCTGGACAGCAAAAAAACATTCTAAAACAAGAGGATTACATTATGCGCGAACAAACGGTGGTTACCACACTGCATACCGGCCCCTTGGGCACCAACACCTATATTGTGCGCGGCGCAAAGGCGGGCGCGTGCTTCATCATCGACCCTGCCGACTATGAAAAAAAGGTGGGGCCATACCTGCAGGCCAATGGGCTTACCTGTGAGGCGGTGCTTTTAACGCACTGCCATTTTGACCATATTATGGGCGTGGCCGCGTTGCAAAGGCAGGGCGCCAAGGTATATATCGGCGAGCCGGATGCGCAGGGGCTACGCGATGAAGCGCACAACCTGGGGAACGGGCGCATATATGCCATAGAGCATTGCGAGCCGGATGTATTGCTGCACGATGGCGATACGATAGATGCCGCGGGCTTTCACCTGCGGGTTATCGCCACGCCGGGGCATACAAAGGGCGGCGTATGCTACCTGCTCGAGAGCGATGGCACGCTGTTTTCGGGCGACACGCTGTTTTATCAGGAGGTGGGGCGGTGCGACCTGCGCGGCGGGGACGCGTGGGAAATGCATCGTTCGCTGGGCAGGCTGACCGCGCTGCCGGGCGACTATGCCGTGCTGCCCGGGCACAGCCGGCCCACCACGCTGCAGCATGAGCGCGAAGCGAATATCTACATACAAAAGGATCCGTCGCAATGGTAACGCTGCATACCAACAGGCCCGATTTTTTTAACGACATAGCCGAAGAGATTCGGCTTTTTTTCGATATGGCCGAGGTGCGCCTGGCGGAGCCGGGCCTGTGCGAGGGCGAGGCGGTCATAACCGCCATGCTCAATACCGCCGGTGACCCCTGGCAGGGGCTTGCGGACGTGCGGCTTTTGGATGGCCGCAGCGCCGCCTATACCGAAGGCTACCCGGCTGCTTTGGGCAGTGCGCTGGTGCAAAAGCGGCATCAAAAGCGGTGCATGAAGATTGCGGTGTTCCGCGCGCTGCGGCAGCTTTTCCCCAACGCGCACCTGCCTTGGGGCTCGCTGACCGGCATACGCCCCACGCGCTTGCTGCGGGAGCTGGTCGCGCTCGAGGGGCCCGAGGGGGCGAAGCAAACCATGCTGAATACCTTCGATGTTTCGCCGGATAAGCTCCGCCTGGCCGCCGAGATATTGGCCGCGCAGCAGAGCGTGTTTGCGGCGCAAACGCCGCAGGATCTCGATGTGTATATCGGCATCCCGTTTTGCGCGTCCCGCTGCTTATATTGTTCCTTCGCCAGCGAGGTGCGCACCGCCAAAACGGATATGTCGGCCTATTTGGCCGCGCTCAAGCGGGATATCGCTTTGGGGGCGGCAATCGCCCGCGAGGGCGGGTACCGCATACGCAGCATGTATGTGGGGGGTGGCACGCCAACCGTGCTCACCTGCGCGGAGCTTGCAGATTTGCTGCGGCACGCCCTAAGCTGTTATGGCGGCTTTGGGCTGGAGCTTACGGTGGAGGCCGGCCGGCCCGACACCATAGACAGGCAAAAACTGGAGCTGCTGCGGGGCATGGGCGTAAGCCGCATCTCCATCAACCCGCAAACCATGAACGCGGCCACGCTGGAGCGGATAGGCCGCGCGCACACGCCGCAGGATAGTTGCGCCTGTTATGCCCTGGCGCGGGAGGTGGGCTTCGATTGCGTGAATATGGATATCATCGTGGGCCTGCCCGGCGAAAACTTAGACGATGTGCGCCGCACGCTAAGCGCGATAGCCGCGTTTCCTACCCCGCCCGAAAACCTGACGGTGCATACGCTGGCGGTCAAGCGTTCCAGCCAGCTTAAGCGGCGGCTGGATGAATTCCCGCTGCCCCCATCCGCCGAGGCGGAGGAGATGGTGCGGCAAAGCCGCTTTGCGGCGGCGGGCATGGGCATGGCGCCCTATTATATGTACCGGCAAAAATACATGCGGGGCAACCTCGAAAACGTGGGGTATGCCAGGCCCCATAAGCTGTGCGTTTACAATGTGGATATGATGGAGGAGACCACCAGCATCATGGCGCACGGCGCGGGGGCGATGAGCAAGCGCTGCTATGCGCAAGGCCCCGGGGAAGATGCGCAAAATCAGCTCCGCGTGGAGCGCATACCAAACCCCAAGGACATCGCATCGTATATCGCCAAAATCGAGGTTGTGGGGGAGCAAAAGCGGGCGCTGTTTGGAGGGTAACGAAATCGAGGCAGGGTGCGCGCCGCGCATCGCGCAAACCGTTTGCTGGGCGAGCGGTTTGTTTTTTATATTAAGGTGAAAAAATTTCTTTCATTTTGGCAAAATGAGGTGTTTTTTGCATTGCGGAAAAGGCTCTGCTTTGCTATTATTTTCATATCAATTCGATTATGCAATGTCGACACCATACTGCCGTTTGGAGGTTGAGGATGATGAAAAAGACAAAAAGAACGGGCACTTTGATTTTAGCGCTCATTACGGTGTTTTTACTCACGGGTTGCGGCGGCGGACGGGATGTAAATGTGGATATTGGCGCGTTTGATAAGCCGGCGACCGGCGTTGCCGATGAAAGCTTGGCCGGCGTTTGGCGGCAGGAGAATCACAGTGCGCTGATAAACGCCCGTAAAGACGCATGGGAAGTTTATCTCACCGGCGATGGGCTTATGTATGTTCTCCGCTCCTCCGACGCTACCGACATCGGCTATCATACCGATGTGCTGGAATGTGAGTACAGGGTGGAAAACGGTTCGCTGCGTTGGGCAATCACCGATGATTCCGGCTACAGTTCAGCCGATGTGAGCGATATACAGCCGGAAAAAGACAAGCTGATTTTATATAAGGCCCCGGGTGGAGAGAAAATAACGCTGATCAAAACGGCGGCGGAGGTTCCATTCGGCTATACGCGGGCGGGCAGGGAACAAGCCTACGCCGATGAGCGGGCGGAGCAGGAGGGCATTCTTGCCTTCGCGGCGGCGTTAAGCGAAAAAATGAATCTGCCCGTCGTCTTAAACGAGGATGCGCGTTTTGAGCTGGATGTGCCGCAGGGGATGCAATTTTCTTCCGGGGCGGTGAACTTTCATATTACCTCCGGCAAAAACGCGGTCAGCCAAGGGGTGGACGAATATTATGTGGAAGTTCCGTCCGGGGCGATGTACTTTTCCGCCAAATGTTATCTTCTTGGGGATTATGCCGTTGTGTTTGACTCGTATGATGCGGATTTTCCGCCGGAATGGAAGCAGGTTTTGGAGGCGGATTGGTAACGTGCGGCAGCATGGAGGGTTTGGCGTTCCTGTTCATCACAGGCGAAAAGTGTTTGCGGCGCGATAAGGAGGATTTCCATGAAACGAAAATCGATCACTGCCTTTACGGTACTGATATTGGCGGTGGCAATGCTGCTTACCGCCTGCGGTGGGAACGCCATCTTTCCAACGGGAATTGTATTGATGGATCCCCCGGCGGACTTTGAAATCCCTTCGGCGTACCAATCCATTATGTTTACGCCGAACAGTCTGGGAATTGTGGTTGACGGGGAGGGCATGCCAAGGGTTATACAGCCTGATTTTTCAATATTTGTAGTTCAGGATGCGGACAGAACGGTCCGCTATGCGGCATATGGCGAAAAGCATGGCATTGGCGGGAAGCCCATAGCGGCGGGCTTGTATGAGGTCGCAATCAAAGGTGATGTGGAAGCGGACGGTTCGATTTCGGTTAAGGTCAAGCGGACGGGAAGAGCGCCCATCGATGTGAGCGATTTGCCAGCGGAGCTTTCCGGCGGCGGGTCGCCCGGCGGAACGCCCTTATTTGAGTATCTGAACAATCCCGCTATTCACGCGCTGGATGCGAACTTTGAGACGGACTTTCCCGTATCCGTATCGGTGCTGTATCAGAATGTGGGTGGCGGTTCGCCTTACACCGTAACGGACGAAGCGACGATTCGCGCGGTCTTCGCGGCGCTGAAAAACCTTTCCGTCACGGGCGAGGGCGGTTTTGCGCACACGGATGATTACCTGACCTATTATTTTACGATGGCGGATGGCGGCAGCATGCAGTTTACCTTCCAAAGCGGCTGCTATATCGGCCATAATGAAACATTGCTCAGCCTTGAAGGGTTCCGTGCGCTGACGGAGGCGCTATCCTATCCGCCGGACTGGCAACCGCCGGAGGAAATCCGCCCGCTGTATACCAATGAACGGCTGGGCTTTGAAATTGAGCTGTTTGAAGGTTGGGAAGCAACAGAAACCAATGAAAGCACGGTGGAGATCATCCCGCCCGAAAAGCTGCAGAAGGAAACCACCACAAACCTGATTATCGAGCGTATAGAGGGGCGCACCGCCGAAGATATGGCTGCCGAGGCAAAGGCGCAGTCGCGGTTTGGAACGCTCGTGGAAAAGGCGAAAAATGGATATGTATACAATACCTATTTATACATCAACGGACCGTATACCGGCGTGAGCCTGCGATGGGAAAAACCCGGCGAGGCGGGAACCGTACTGTGGACAGAAGCCCAATTTGTCAATGGTGGGAACGGGAACAGCTATTTAATCTATTACACCACGATCCATGACGCCAGATATGACAGCCGCCTCTCTTGGTTTGGAACATACGCGGGCAGCGTTGCCTACACGTTCCGCCTGCCTGAGCTGGAGCTCGAATATGAATCAGGAGCGGGGAGCCGCAGTACGGAGGAAAAAGCGGCGCTCCTGGAAGAAAGGCTCAAGCTTGTGCAGCCGCTTCTCTATCCCGGCAGCTTCCCGGACGATTTTTTTGAAAGCACCTCCGACAAAATTGAATACAAATGCAATGCGGACTTTGGCAAGGTCGCCGCATGGTACGAGGGCTGCTTGCCAAGGCTGTTTGAGGAAGGCGACGCCTCGGTGGAAAAAGACAAAACCTGGCGCCGATACAGCGGCACCTATGAGGGGAATAAGCTGATCATCATACTCATAGGCCGCGAATCGCGCTCGGAAACCTCCATCTCAATCCTGTTTTGATGAAACGTGGCGGCGTTGCCGAACTGACCGGCAAAAACAAGGCAGGGCAGGTTTCTATCAGCGCTTTGCCAAAGGACGTGGGCGCGTAGTGGGAGTTGTATGACAGAAAGGGTGGTAAAAAACGATGAAGCGGAAACAGGGTATCGTTATACTTGCGCTGTGCGCGGCGCTTGCGCTAGCGGGGTGCGGCGGCAAAGCGCGCCTCGACCCTAAAAACCCGGGCAGGATGCTTAGCTTTGCCTATGAATACGGCTCCTTTAACGGCGGGCAATATGAATATAGCATCACCCGCGAAATGGATGCGCTGGGCGGCGAACACCTCTACTTTAGCGCCAAGGGCTCCAACGGTGTGGACTTGCGCGCCGCCGCCGAAATTGAACAACCCGTGTTGGAGGAACTGGCCAGCATATTCGCCGCGCATAACATCTATGCGTGGGATGGGTTCAACAAGCGGAACGATAACATATTGGATGGATACGGCTTTTCGCTGTCGGCCGATTTTGAGGGCGGCTCACTTGCGGCAAGTGGATATGAGAAGGAACCGCGCGGGTATGGTGCGGGCCACGCCGCGCTTGCGGGTTATTTAGAAACCCTTGCCCGCGGCATGAAGGCGCCCGCCCTCGAGGATATAGAAAAGCTCTCCTCCCTTTGGATGGAGTTTGATGAAGGCTTCTCCATCCGGGCCGAATATAGCGGGAGCGAGGGCTTTTTGGTCACCTATCTGCACGGGGATACCCGGGAGCGCTATGATGAAGCGGAGCTGGGCGCAGAGGCGGTTCGGGACTATGTAACGTATATCGCCGGGCTGTACAACGACTTTAAAGATACCCCCGCAAGCACGGGCGGCGATTTGGGCGGATATATAACCGCGTATTTCCCGTTTGCGGGCAGCGAGGTGGGGTATGATGTAGCTATAGATAAAACGAAATATCCGGAAATATATGAAGAATACTTAACCCGGTCGCTGGCCATCGTGGGCAAAGCGCCGGATTTTCTGCAATCGGCGCAATATGAAACGGAAGCGTATAAAAGCGGCTTTACTTACCCCGAGTTTTACTTCTATGACCGCGGCGGGCTGGGTGCGGTTGTAGTCGACATGCCAAAGCAGACCGTGACAGTAAATGGCGAAACGTATATGGCGGATAGGCAAACCATGCTGGATTTGCATGATGTCGTATACGGCCATTATGCGCAGTTCCCGTTTATTACTTACGACGAGGAGATACGGCGCGCGTATCTTGCGGAGGGCGAAACGGCGCAGGGCGTGTTCGAAGGCTTTATACAAGAAGGCTACGCCTGGCTGCTGGGGAGCAACCATGGGCTTGGCATGCTGCAGCTGTTCGGCGGCAAGGGCGCCCCGCCAAGCGGGTGGGAAGCGGCCGCCGCGCTGGTGGAAAGCATCGTTGCAGGCGCAAACAAAGTATAGAGCGGCCGCTGCGGGCAGGGGTATCCAAATAAAAAAATGAAAGCAGAGCAAAAGAAAGAACTGAAAACAGTGTTGCGGCTGTATTTGGTGATCGTTTTGGCGGCAGGCCTATGCGCGGGCGGATTGTTTGGGCTGGTAGGATGGCTGACAGGATCCTCGGAGGCGGCGCATGTTCGCAAGGCGGAAGCGCTGATTGCGGCCGGAGAATATGAGGCGGCATGTGCGGAATACACGAAGGCGAATGGCTATCCATTCGGCGGATACCGCTGGATAGTGGTGGATTATGACGGAGATAATGCCCTGCTGGTGATGACGTCGCCCTGCGCGCTGCCGTTTATGGCTTTTGACGAAACGGGGGCGGCCAATGACTGGCAGGATTGCTCGCTGCAGGCATGGCTGAACGGGGCGTTTTTAGATGGCTTTACCGATGCGGAGCAGGCACGCATTGTGTCGGCCCCTGGCACGGGCGATTTGGGAACGGAGAAGGTTTTTCTGCCCAGCGTCGAAGAATTCGACGCATATCTGCAGGGGCGCGGCAGCGGCTTGTCGTGGTCCGCAACCGATGTCGATTCCACGCGGGTGTGGGAAAGGGCCAGAAGGGGGCTGCACGGCGATTATTACAACAAGTTTTATTGGTGGTGGCTTCGCACGCCCGGCATGCGGCAAGGCTGCGTGGCCATTGTAAACGAACGCGGCGAGGTGAGCCGTGAAGGCTACCCCGCCAACACCCCGGATGGCGCGGTGCGCCCCGCGATGTGGGTAAAGCTATAGGCTTGCAGCCTGCGGCGCGGCGGGGGGCAAAAACAAAAAAGTGGCTCAGCCACTTTTTTTAACCCTTGCGGATCATACCTCAATACCCTCTGCTTTGCCGCGTGATGCGCAGGCGCATCATGGCGCGCGCAAGCGACATTTGCGAGGCGTGATATTCAATCATGTTTTGGCTCTGCCGCAGCTTTTCCTGCGCCTTGCGGCGGGATTCCTCGGCCCGGCGCACATCGATGGTTTCGGGCCATTCGCAGGCCTGCACAAACAGGTGCGCGCCCTCCGAATCCACCTCCAAAAAGCCTTCGGATTGGAACGCCGCCCGCCACGCGCCATCCTGCTTGATTTGAATTGTACCCACCGTGAGCGGGGCAATCATGGGCGTATGGCCGCACAGCACGGTCAGCTCGCCCTCCACGCCGGTGATGGTGAGCGCTTCCACTTCCCCCGCGAAAAATTGATATTCCGGCGTGAGTATTTCCAGCGGGAAGGGCCTGCTCATGCCTGCTCTCCCATCTGCGCCGCCTTTTGGCGCGCTTCCTCTAAATTGCCCACCATAAAGAACGCGTTTTCGGGCAGATCGTCCGCTTCGCCATCCATCAGGCGGCTAAAGCTATCCACCGTTTCGCCAAGGGGCACATACCGCCCCTGCATACCAGTAAAGGCTTCGGCCACATGCAGCGGCTGGGAAAGGAACTTTTGCAGCCGGCGCGCGCGGTGCACGCTCTGTTGATCCTCTTCGGAAAGCTCCTCCATGCCCAATATGGCGATGATATCCTTCAGCTCGTTATACCGCTGCAGGCACTGCTGTACCCGCCGCGCGGTGCGGTAATGCGCTTCCCCCACAATTTCGGGCTGCAGTATGCGCGAATTCGATTCCAGCGGGCTGACCGCGGGGTAAATGCCCATTTCGGAAATTTGGCGCGAGAGCACCGTGGTCGCATCCAGGTGCGAAAATATCGTGGCCGGCGCGGGGTCGGTCAAATCATCCGCCGGGACGTATATGGCCTGCACCGATGTGATGGAGCCGTTTCGGGTGGAGGTGATGCGCTCCTGCAACTCGCCCAGCTCGGTGGCCAGGGTGGGTTGGTACCCCACGGCGGAGGGCATGCGCCCCATCATGGCGGAAACCTCGTTGCCCGCCTGCACATAGCGGAATATGTTGTCGATGAACAGCAGCACGTTTTGGCTGGCTTCATCGCGCAGGTATTCGGCCATGGTAAGGCCGGTGAGCGCAACGCGCATACGGCTTCCCGGCGGCTCGTTCATCTGCCCAAAGGCCAGCGCGGTCTTTTTGATAACGCCGCTTTCGGTCATATCGTGGATTAAATCATACCCCTCGCGGGAGCGCTCGCCTACGCCGGTAAACACCGAGTAGCCGCCGTGGCTGCTGGCGACGTTGCGTATCAGCTCCATAATCAGCACGGTTTTGCCCACGCCCGCGCCGCCAAACAGGCCGATTTTGCCGCCCTTGGCATAGGGGGCCAAAAGGTCTATCACCTTTATGCCGGTCTCGAACAGCTCGGTGGTGGGGTTTTGCTCCACAAAGCCCGGCGCCTCGCGGTGTATGCTGCGGCGGGGCGCATCTATTTCGCCCTTGCCGTCTATGGGGTTGCCCAGCGCGTTCACCACCCGGCCCAGCACGGCTTCGCCTACCGGCACCTCTATGCCGTGGCCGGTATCGGTAACCGGCATGCCGCAATATAGGCCGTCGGTGGGTTCGAGCGCGATGCAGCGCACCACATCCCGCCGAATATGCGCGGCCACCTCAAGGTGCGCGCCCTCCTCGCTTTGGAGCAGGTTGTTGGTGGCGGGCTCGTGGTTGCGGAAGGTAACATCGATGACGGGGCCGCTGATGCGGCTGATGATTCCTTGATTCATAGGTTTAACTCCCTTCGGTTGGGCGAACTTGATCCATCTGGCCCAGCGCCTGCGCGGCGCCGGCGATCTCGGTGATTTCCCGGGTAATGGCGCCCTGGCGCGCCAGGTTATATTGCAGCTGCAGCTTTTGCAGCATTTCATCCGCGTTTTCGGTGGCGCTGCGCATGGCGTTCATGCGGGCGCAATGCTCGCTCGCGTAGGCTTGCACCAGCGCGCAGAACAACACGCCAATCAGGTACTGCGGCGTAAGCAGGTTGAACACCGCCTTTGGCGAGGGCTCATACAGCAGCTGCGGCGGCGGCTTATGCCCATCCGGCTCCGCGCCGGCATCCAGGCCCAGGGGCAGCAGCTGCCGCAGCACGGGGGTGTAGTGCGCGGCGGAATGAAACGAGGTATATATAACGTATACGCGGTCGGTTTCGTCGCGGTCATACAGGCTGAGTATTTCGGTGGTGATATGCCGCGCGTTAAACAGCGAAGGATCCTGCGAAATTTCGAAAAACTCCATCTCGGGCAGCAGGCCTTTGTGCCGGAAAAACCGCGAGGCCATAATGCCCACCGTGATGACGCGCGGGTTATCCTGCCCGCAAATCTGTTCCCAGGCAAAGTGGAGCAGCTGCGAATTATACGCGCCCGCCATGCCCTTATCGCCCCCCACCACCACATAGGTATGGCGCGCATCCGCCCGCTCGCTTAGGTAAGGGTGCGATAGCCCCGCGCTGGTGCTCAGTATATCCTGCAGCGTATCCTCGACCTTATGGAAGTAGGAGCGGCTGTAATCCACATGCGAAAGCACGCGCTTCATGCGAGAGGACGCCACCAGGTACATGGCGTTGGTGATTTTGCGCGTTTGGTCGATGGCGCGTATGTGGTGGCGGATTTCGTTGAGGCTTTGCATGGGCTAATCCTTTTTGGCGTCGGCGGCATAGGCCTGCGCAAACGCGGCGAACGCCTTGTTCAAAACACCTTCGGTCTTAGTCGAAAGCGCGCCGCTGCTGTCGATAGCGGCCATGGCGTAGCGGCACTGATCCCATAAATAGTCCAGCAGCGCATCCCGCACCCGCATCACCTCATCTACCGGCACGGACTTAAACACATCCGCGTTGTAGGCGGCCAGCACCGCCGTTTGCTCGCTTAGCTTAAACACGGCGCTTTGGCTTTGCTTCAAAAGCTCGGTAAGCCGCTCGCCCTTGCTTAACAGCTGCTTGGTGGCGCTGTCGATATCCGAACCAAACTGCGCAAAAATCGCCATTTCGCGGTACTGCGCCAAATTGAGCCGCAGCTGGCCGCTCACCTTTTGGATGGCCGCGGGCTGCGCAACGCGCCCCACGCGGGATACGGAAAGCCCGATGTTGACCGCCGGGCGCACGCCCGCGTTAAACAGCTCGCTCTCCAAATAAATCTGTCCATCGGTGATGGATATAACGTTGGTTGGGATATAGGCGGAAATATCCCCGGCCATGGTTTCGACTATGGGCAGCGCCGTCATGGAGCCGCCGCCCTTTTCCGCGCTCATCTTGGCCGCGCGCTCCAGCAGGCGGCTGTGCAGGTAAAACACATCGCCCGGGTAGGCTTCGCGTCCCGGCGGCCTGTGCAAAAGCAGGCTCATGGCGCGATAGCTGGCGGCGTGCTTGCTCAAATCATCGTATACCACCAGCGTATCCTTGCCCTCGAGCATAAAGCTTTCGGCAATGGAGCAGGCCGCATACGGCGCAAGGTATTGCATGGCGGCCCCGGTGGAGGCCGTGGCGCTCACCACCACACAGTTTTTCATGGCGCCCCTTTCGGTGAGCGTGTGCACAAACTGCGCCACGGTAGAAGCCTTTTGGCCGATGGCGCAATAGACGCATATAACGCCCTGCGGGCTTTGGTTGAGCATGGCGCTTAGGGCTATGGCGGTTTTGCCCGTTTGCCTGTCGCCAATGATGAGCTCGCGCTGCCCCTTGCCGATGGGGATCATGCTGTCGATGGAGAGGATGCCCGTTTGCAGCGGCTCGTTTACCGCCGCCCTATCCATAATGGCGGGGGCTGGACACTCGAGCGGCCTGAAGCCGCCGGGGTTTAGCGGTTTACCATCCAGCGGGCGGCCTATAGGGTCTATCACGCGGCCCAGCAGCGCCTTGCCGGTGGGTACATCCACAATGTGGCCGGTGCCGCGCACCATGGCGCCGGTCACGACGGAATCCGCATTGTTCACCAGCACCACGCCCATATCGTCGTCGCTCAGCTCCATGGCGATGCCAAATGTGTCGCTCCCAAAGGAAATCAGCTCGCCGTAGCGCCGCTTCGTAAGGCCGCTGATGCGCGCAATGCCGTCGGAGGCGCTGTGCACCGTGCCATATTCGTATACGCTGGCATTGCCGGCCTCAAAGCTATGTATCTTGTTTTGCAGGTAAGAACCTATCGATTCAAGTGATTGCATGTGTTCCTCATTCATCCGCGGATGTAAGATATTTGCGCATCTGCTTGAGCTGCGTCAAAAGGCTGGTATCGTATACGGTGCCGTTGATATAGGCCGCAAACCCGCCTATCAGCGAGGGATCCTGCTCTATGTGGAACTCGATGGAATCGTGGAGCAGGCTCTCAAACCTGTGTTCCAGCGCGCGTATAACCTCCGGCTTCATGGGCCCGGCAATCTTCAGTACGGCATCCTGTATCATAAGCCGCCTCCTTTAGCGCCGCTGCTCGAAAAATGCGTCGATGATGTGGTCGTTATCCTCTTGACGCACCTCGCGGCCCAGCATTTGGGTGGCGATATCCACCGCCATGCCGGCAATTTGTGTTTTGAGCTTGCCCACCGCCTCGGTTTGCTCCTGCGCGGCTTCGGCGCGGGCGGCGTCCAAAATGGCGCGCGCATCCTTATGCGCCTGGTCGGTGATGGCGACGACCGATTCGTGGGCCTTGTGGCTGCCTTCGAGCAGCAGCCTATCCACCTCGGCCTGCGCGGTGGCAAGCTGCGCGTCATAAGACGCCTTGAGCTGATCGGCCTGCGCGCTTGCGAGGGCGGCATGCTCCAAATCACCGGCGACGCGGGCAGCCCGCGCATCCATAAACTTGCGCACGGGGTTATAGAGCAGCCGCGTGAGCACAAAGTATAAAACGCCGATGTTGATTATGTGCAGTACTATATCCACAGGATGCAAATCCATGTGCAATACCTTCTTTCTTGGTGGTGCGGCTTAGGCCGTGAGCATCATGATGAGGCCCGTCACAAAGCCGTATATGGCGGTGGATTCGGTGAGCGCCAACCCCATGAGCAGCATGGATGTAATCTTGCCCGATGCTTCGGGCTGGCGGGCAACGGCTTCCACCGCCTTGCAGGTGGCAAGCCCCATGGCAATAGAAGCGGTTACGCAGGATAGCAGGCAGAGCGCTACGGCGAAAGGTAAGTTGCTGTTCATAAAAAATCCCTCCAAAAATTATGTTGTCGTAGTTTGGGCGAGGCGGGCTTATTCGGCCGCTTCGCGTATAAACGTAAGCGTGAGCGTTACGAAGATAAACGTTTGTATCAGCGGGTGGGCGATGTTGAAATATACGCCTACCACGCCGGGGAGCCCCACGGCCGCGTGGCCCATCGTGTTGTACAACAGGTCTATGATGATCATACCGCCCAGCATGTTGCCAAACAACCGGCAGGCCAAGGATACCGGCACCGCTATGTCGCTGATGACGCGGAAGGGGAACACGATGGGGGTGGGGGACCCAAGCGCCTTGATGCGGCCTATAAACCCCTTTTCGCGCAGGCCGTAATAGTTGAGCAAAAAGAAGGTGATCAAGGCCATGGCCAGCGTCATGGTGATGTCGCTGGTGGGCGCGCGCAGGTCCAGCAGTTCTGCCATAGCGCTGGAAATCATCAGCAAGCACAGCGTGAATAAATAAGAAGAAACGCGTCTGCCTACGCGATTGCCCGCCTGCGAGGAAGCATAGTCGCCAATGCCGCCTACGGCAAGCTCCAGCACGTTTTGCACGCCGTGGGGCACCTCCTGCATGCGGGGCACAACGAGTATGCGCAGCAGCGCGGCGAGGGCGATGAGCACCACCATAATGCCCCAGGTGATGACGACCGTACTGCTGAGCGAAAGGCCCAGCAGGCTGACGCGCCCGGGCATAATATCCACCGTGAAGCCATGGCTTTCAGCCGGGCCAAACACCATGCCTATGCCTTTCACGCAAAACAGCCATAGGCCGAGCACGAGCAGCAGCATGCCGAGCGTCTTTTTTTTCTTTTTCGGGCTGTGCTTGCGTATAAGGAAGCCCGCCAGGGCGCAGCCCAGCGCAAGCGTCAAAACCCCAGTTGAAATGAGCATATTAGACATCCCGTGTATCCTCTCCGTTTGCATCGTGGCGGGTGCGGCGCCTATTATATAGGTAACGCGCTATGGCGCATAGCGCCAGCGTGCCCGATAGCGCGCTGCCCGCAAGGTATAATTGCTTGGGGGCTACCAATGCGCAGGCCGCCAGACACAGGCCAATTACCAGCATATTCAAAATCAAAGGCAAAATTGCCCGCTCCGGTGCGGTATGCAGCAGCTTTGCCGTGCGCGCCAAAAGCGCGTATGCGCCCGCGCCGCAGGCCAAACCCCATGCGATTGCCAGCATTTTCCGCCTCCTTGTAGTTAGCCTAGCCATTTGCCGAACTAAATTATACGCGCGTTTTCTCGCGTTTGCAACATCAATGATGCATAAATGCTTGCCAGCGGCGCGCGGCAACGTATCGTTTGATTTTTTGATAGTGCGGCTGTATAATGAAACCACACTGGCGCGCCGGTACAAAGCGCCTATGCGGAGGATAAGTATGGCGATGCAGGCCCCCAAAGGGACCAAGGATGTAACCCCAAAAGAGAGCTACAAGTGGCAATATATCGAACGGCTGGCCCGGGAACTGTGCGAGGACTTCGGCTTTTACGAAACGCGCACCCCGGTCATTGAGCATACCGAGCTGTTTTTGCGCGGGGTGGGGGATACCACCGATATCGTGCAAAAGGAGATGTATACCTTCCTCGATAAGGGTGAGCGCTCCATCACGCTCAAGCCCGAGGGGACGGCCGGCGCGGCGCGCATGTTTTTGGAAAACGGCCTTTTTAACGATGCGCAGCCCACCAAGATGTATTATTTATACTGCCCGGTGTTCCGCTACGACAAGCCGCAGGCGGGCCGCTTGCGCGAGCATCATCAGTTTGGCGTCGAAATATACGGCGCGCCCCGCGCCAGCGCGGATGCCGAGTGCATTCGCTTGGCGCATACGCTGCTTGCGCGGGCAGGGGTGCAGGGCCTTTCGGTGCGCATCAACAGCATCGGCTGCCCCGATTGCCGCCCGCAATATAACGATAAGCTGCGCGCCTATCTTCACAGCCGGTATGACGGCCTGTGCGAAACCTGCAAAAGCCGGTTCGAAAAGAACCCGCTTCGCATACTCGACTGTAAAGAAGACGGGTGCAAGGCCATAAGCGCGGGCGCGCCCACCATACTCGATTGCCTGTGCGGCGAATGCGAGGCGCACTTTGCCGAGCTGAAAACCTGCCTGACGGCGCTCGATATACCCTACGAGGTAGATCCTTTCATCGTGCGGGGGCTCGATTACTACACAAAGACCGTGTTCGAAATCGTCGCCTGCGGCAATGCGTATAATGGCACCGTGTGCGGCGGCGGGCGCTACGATGGCCTGATAGAGCAGCTGGGCGGGCCCAAGCTGTGCGGCACTGGCTTTGGCATGGGTATGGAAAGGCTGCTGCTCATCGCCGAGCAATCCGGCGCGAATATACCCGAGCCCAAGCCCGTGAAGGTATATATCGCGGCGCTGGGGGATGCTCCGCGCGCGGCGGGGTTCCGCTTGGCGGATGAGCTGCGGCAGAGCGGCATAAAAACGGAATTCGACCATGTGGGCCGCAGCTTTAAGGCGCAGTTCAAGTTTGCGGATAAGCTGCATGCCCGCTTTGTGGCCATATTGGGCGAGGATGAACTGGAGCGGGGCAGCGTAAAGCTCAAAAACATGGGTACCGGCGAGGAATTGCTGCTGCCTTTGGCAGACCTGGCGCAGGCGGTGCGCGCTGCGGGCATCCAATAAAATAAGAAGCGTAAATTTAAAATACTTAAATTATGAGGTAAGCACGATGGCAGAATTATTGCAAGGATGGAAGCGCACGCACTATTGCGCGCAGCCCGGCGCGGCGCAGGTGGGCGAAGAGGTATTGCTGATGGGGTGGGCGGATAGCTGGCGCAACCTGGGCTCGCTGGTTTTTATCGGCCTAAGGGACCGCACCGGCGTGATGCAGATTACCTTCCAGGAGAGCGAACTTTCGGCGGAGGTATTTGAGCTGGCCAAAACCATCCGCAATGAATATACGCTGGCGGTCAAGGGCATATTGCGTCGGCGCGATGAGAAGATGGTCAACAAAAATATGGCCACCGGCGCCTATGAGCTGCAGGCAAAAGAGCTGAAAATACTCGGCGTGGCCTCTACGCCGCCCATCTATGTGCAGGATGACCTGGACGCCGCCGAGCAGGTGCGCCTAAAGTACCGCTATCTCGACCTGCGCCGCCCCTGCATGCAGCACAACATCATATTGCGCGATAAGGTTGCCCATGTAACCCGCAACTACTTTGCCGAGCAGGGTTTCCTCGAAATTGAAACCCCCATATTGTGCAAGTCCACGCCGGAGGGCGCGCGCGATTACCTCGTGCCCAGCCGCGTGCACCCGGGCGAGTTTTATGCCCTGCCCCAAAGCCCGCAGCAGTATAAGCAGCTGCTCATGGTTTCGGGCTTCGACCGTTATATGCAAATTGCCCGCTGCTTCCGCGATGAGGACTTGCGCGCCGACAGGCAGCCCGAGTTTACGCAAATCGACCTGGAAATGAGCTTTGTGGACCGCGACGATGTGCTGGAGGTAAACGAAGGCTTCATTTCGCGCTTGCTTAAAGAAACGCTGAACTATGACGTGCCGCTGCCCCTGCGCCGCATCACCTGGCAGAGCGCTATGGATCGATATGGCTCCGACAAGCCGGATACCCGCTATGGGCTGGAGCTGCAGGATGTGAGCGAGGCCATTAAGGGGAGCGAATTCGGCATGTTCGCCGATGCCCTCGCGGGCGGCGGCAGCGTGCGCTGCATCAACGTGAAGGGCGGGGCCGATAAATTCCCCCGCAAAAAGCTCGATGAACTGGCCGAGGTCGCCAAAACCTACCGCGCGAAGGCGCTGCTTTGGATGTCGCTTAAGGAGGACGGGCTGCAATGCTCGTTTGCCAAGTTCTTATCCGAAGCGCAAATCGCGGAAGTACAGCGCTTGGCCGGCGCGCAGCAGGGCGACCTGTTGCTGTTTGTGGCGGATGCCAAAAACAGCGTGGTATACGCCAGCCTGGGCGCGCTTAGGCAAGAGGTGGCCAAGCGGCTGGGGCTGATAGACCCCCAGTGCATCGACCTGCTGTGGGTGGTGGACTTCCCCCTGCTCGAGTACGATGAAGAGGAAGGCCGCTTTATGGCGATGCATCACCCCTTCACCAGCCCTATGGATGAGGATATCGATTATATGGATACCGACCCGGGCCGGGTGCGCGCCAAGGCATACGACATGGTTATGAACGGCAACGAGATAGGCGGCGGCTCCATCCGTATCCACTCGCCTGAGCTGCAGGAAAAGATGTTCGAAACGCTGGGCTTTACCAAGGAGGAGGCTTGGCGGCGCTTTGGCTTCTTAATGGAGGCGTTTAAATATGGCACGCCGCCGCACGGTGGCCTCGCTTATGGGCTGGACAGGCTGGTGATGCTGATTACCGGCGCAAGCAGCATCCGCGATGTAATCGCCTTCCCCAAGGTGCAAAACGCGAGCTGCCTTATGACCGACGCACCGGATGTGGTAGATCAAAAGCAGCTCGATGAGTTGCACCTGGCATTGAAAGAATAACGCGCGCGCTTTAGGAGGCTTCGATGGAGGATATGTGCCAAACAGGCAAGGTGGTGGCCGTTTTGGGCGGCGTGGCAACGGTGCGCGTCCTGCGCAGCGATGCCTGCGGGCATTGTAACGCCTGCTTCCACCTGGGCTCCAACGAGGCCGAGGTGCAGCTTGCCAATGCGCTGGGCGCGCGGGTGGGCGACGAGGTAGCCATCTCGCTGCATGGCGGCGGCGTGGTGAAGGCGAGCGCGCTCGCGTATGGCGTGCCGCTCGCGGGGCTGCTCGCGGGCGTGCTGGTGGGCGCGCGGTTTGGCGACCTGCAGGCGGCGGCGGGCGGCGTGCTGCTGTGCGGCGTGGCGTATTTGCTGCTTAGGTGGCTGGAACCAAAATTCGCGCGCATGCGGGAATTAAAACCGCGCATGATAAGTATTGTGAAAAGGAGAGAGAACGATGGCTGAAGTATTACATGTGACCGAAAACAACTTTGAAGAAGTGGTACTAAAAAGTGAACTGCCGGTATTCGTCGATTTTTGGGCGTCCTGGTGCGGGCCTTGCAGGTCTATGGAGCCCGTGGTGGTGGAGCTGGCGAAAAAATATGATGGCAAGGTGCGCTTCTGCAAAGTGAATGTAGATGAAAATTTGGCGCTGGCACAACGCTACCGCGTTATGAGCATACCCGCCATACATATTTTTAAGGATGGCGAAAGCCTGGAGAACCGCGTGGGCGCGGGCCCCGCGCCGGAGTACTTCGATATGATTGAGGGCGCCCTATAAACGCACGACAAAAATACACGGTTTGTTTCGTAAAACAATACAATCTTTTGCGCGGCGGTTGTAATATCGCCGCGCAGAATCTATAATAAATAGTGGTATACTGCCATTCGAAGTTATATAAAATCATAGCATACCGGAGGAAAGAAACCATGATTCAATTTGACCTCATTCGAGCGACCGACCCGGCCGTGGCCGAAGCGATGGAAAAAGAACTGGCGCGCCAGCGTACCAACATCGAGCTGATCGCGTCCGAAAATTTCGTATCCGAGGCGGTGTTGGCGGCCATGGGCAGCCATCTCACCAATAAATATGCCGAAGGTTACCCCGGCAAGCGCTATTACGGCGGCTGCGAGTGCGTGGATATCGTAGAGGATATTGCCCGCGAGCGCGCATGCCAGCTGTTTGGCGCGGAGCATGCCAACGTGCAGCCGCATTCCGGCGCGCAGGCCAACCTGGCGGTATACTTTGCCCTGCTCGAATACGGCGATACCGTGCTGGGCATGAACCTTTCCCACGGCGGGCATTTAACCCACGGCAGCCCCGTGAACATGAGCGGGAAGTATTTTAACTTTGTACCCTATGGCGTTATGCCGGATACCGAGCAGATCGATTACGACAATATATTGAGCCTTGCCCGCGAGCATAAGCCCAAGATGATCGTAGCGGGCGCATCGGCCTACCCGCGCAAGCTCGACTTCGCAAAATTCCGCGAAATCGCCGATGATGTGGGCGCGCTGCTGATGGTGGATATGGCGCACATCGCGGGCTTGGTCGCCGCGGGCGAGCACATAAACCCCGTGCCCTATGCCGATGTGGTTACCACCACCACCCACAAAACCCTGCGCGGCCCGCGCGGCGGTATGATACTGTGCAAAGAAGCATATGCCAAGGCGATTGACAAGGCGATATTCCCCGGCACACAGGGCGGCCCGCTGATGCACATCATCGCGGCCAAGGCCGTTTGCCTTAGCGAGGCTATGCAGCCCTCCTTTAGAACCTACGCCAAGCAGATTCGCAAAAACGCCGATGCGCTGGCCAAGGGCCTTGCGGCGGAGGGCATTAAGCTGGTATCCGGCGGCACCGATAATCACCTGGTGCTCATCGACCTGGGCGCCGATGGCTTGACCGGCAAAGAGGTGGAGCACCTGCTGGATGCGGCGCATATCACCGCCAATAAAAACACCGTGCCCAATGAGACCCGCAGCCCCTTCGTTACCAGCGGCATCCGGCTGGGTACGCCCGCGGCCACCAGCCGCGGCCTGATTGAAGAGGATTTTGCCAAAATCGCTTCCTTCATCGCAAAAATCGTGCGCGAAGGCGAAGCGGCGGTGCCCGCCGTGAGCGCGGGCGTGGCGGAGATAACCAAAAAGTATCCTATGTATCCAAACTCATAAGCGATGGGCTGGATGCACAGTAAGTTTTGTTTGCTAAAAAATATTGTGGAATGCTAAAAATATTTTTAAAGTCCCCTTTACAACAGGCGGGAAATGGGCTAGACTAATATTTATAGCATATCGCTTTTGGCAATTGCTATCGAAATAAATCAATATGGGGTGCTGACATGATCAATTTGGAAATCAACAAAGCCAGGTTGGCGAACAACATCAACAAAGCGCGTGAAAACCGCATTGTGTTGCCCACCTTCGCGCAGATGCGGGATCCGGGCTTGGTGCCCGGCAAAATCAAGGCCGGGTTAAAGGATGTGGGCTTGTGGGATGTAAACCCGCTCAACCTGTTCCGCATCAGCTGGCATAACGAGCCCACCATGCAGGGCGGCCAGTATGGCGGCGTCAACTTCATCGAGCTGCCCTCCAGCCTCACCGGCGTAAAGGCGCGCATCGTCGTGCTGTGCGGCAAGTGGTTCCCCACCGGGTGCCACAAGGTGGGCGCATCCTTCGGCTGCCTGGCGCCCCGTTTGGTGACCGGCCAGTTCGACGCCACCTATCACAAGGCCGTGTGGCCCAGCACCGGCAACTATTGCCGCGGCGGCGCGTTTAACAGCAAGCTGCTCTCCTGCGAGAGCATCGCCATACTCCCCGCCGAAATGAGCAAGGAGCGCTTCGACTGGCTCAATAAAATAGCCGGGGAAGTGATTGCCACGCCGGGCTGCGAAAGCAATGTAAAAGAGATTTTCGATAAAACGTGGGAGCTGCGCACCACCCGCGAGGATGTGGTCATATTCAACCAGTTCGAAGAGATGGGCAACGTGCTCTGGCACTATCAGGTGACGGGCAAGGCCATTGCGGATGCCTATGAAAGCCTAAAGACGCCTACCTCCCGCTTTGCGGGTGCCTGCTTCACCAGCGGCAGCGCGGGCACCATGAGCGCGGGCGATTACCTGAAGGAGCAATACCCCAACAGCAAGCTGGCCGTGGGCGAAGCGCTGCAGTGCCCCACCCTGCTGGATAACGGCTTTGGCGGCCACCGCATCGAGGGCATTGGCGATAAGCATGTGCCGTGGGTGCACAACGTGAAGAATACCGACCTGGTCATCGCCATCGACGATGAAGACAGCCAGAACCTGCTTCGCCTGTTTAACACCGAGGATGGCCATAAGTACCTTAAAGAGGTCGTGGGCGTGCCGGCCGCAACGGTTGAGCAGCTGAGCGTGCTGGGCATCTCCGGCATTGCCAACGTGCTGTGCTGCATCAAGTTTGCCAAGTACTATGAGCTTACCGAAAACGATGTTGTGGCCACCGTGGGCACCGATAGCGCGATTATGTATGAATCCCGCATCGAGGAGCTTAACGAGCAGCAGGGCAAATACAGCCTGCTGACCGCCGCGCGGGATTATAGTGAGCACCTGCACGGCGTCCGCACCGATTCTATGCTGGAGCTGAGCTATGCCGAGCGCAAGCGGGTACACAACCTTAAGTACTACACTTGGGTTGAGCAGCAGGGCAAAACGGTCGAGGAGCTAAACGCCCAGTGGTACGATGAAAACTACTGGACCGGCATCCATAATCAGGCCGCCGAGCTGGATGCGCTCATCGATTCGTTCAACGAGGCTACCGGCGTACTGCAGAGCCTGTAAGAGAAGTTCCTTTCAGCCACCCTTACCCCTTCCTTTGATAGGAGGGGGTATTTTTATGCTTTTGCCTCGAAAATTTCTCTGAATCAGCTTTATCGCATTGACAAACTGCGGCTTTTCATTATACTTTTCATACAAAAGCAACATATTCGACTTGGAGGGCGCACAATGAATAAATCGAATGGCAAATATGCTTGGACTGCTAAGGTTGATGAAAGGGGGCAATGACGCGTGAATATACGAATTGTTGAAACGAACGGCATCAAAATCGCTGTTGTTGAGAGCGATGCGCTCGTCATAACAGATGGTCAGTCCGCGCTAGACCTTGCTGCGACAATCGACTACGAGTTTGGAACACAGCGCGTGATAATCCCGAAGTCGGCGGTATGCGAAGACTTTTTTAAGCTCTCTACGGGCGTTGCGGGCGAGGTGGCGCAAAAGTTCGTCAATTACGGGTTTTACGTTGCAATTGTCGGGGATTTCTCCGGCTACACCTCAAAGCCGCTGCGTGATTATATCTACGAGTGCAACAATGGGCGGCACATGAACTTTGTCGCCGCGGAAGCCGCAGCCATTGAGAGATTGGGAAGAACAGTATGAAAATCCAACTGCTCTTAGGTAGGGTATTGCTCACCCTACCGCTGCCCTCAAATGCCGAGGGAACAGGGGTGGAGCGCAGCTTTTTGCGGACATAAATCGAAAGCAAGAGAGGCACTGAATTTTTATCCCGGCCCAAGCAACCAAGTCGCCGCAAAAAAACCGTCTAAAAAATGGCATCAACGGCACATACTAACTGGCAGCGTGGCAAGCTTTTGCCGTGCGTAAATCACGCTGCAGGGAGGCCGTCATGTTGCCAAACAGGAGCTATTATGGGCTAATCGATATATATTTGGATGCGGAGGAACTGCGCAACGAGGCTGTATTGCACAGCCAGATGCGCACTTCACCCCGGCCGGGCCCCTGGCGGGGCGGGGTGCGCGCGAGCGATTTACAGCTGCATGCGGATAGGCATACCATAAGCGGCGTATACCGCCGCGCGCGGGAGCGGGCGCTGGCCTGCGGCGAAATGCCGCCCGCGCTCGAGACGCTGCTCGACGATTATTATGTGGCCGAAAAGGCAATGGCGGCGACGGAATCCTGCCTGCGGGAGCTATGGAAACTGCCTGCCCTGGCGCAGGGGGAGCATGTGCGCCTGCCCCGCGTATACGACATTGCGGTGTGCTTGGTGGGGCACCGGGATGGGCGGGTGGACGAGGGCGTGCTTGCGCGGTTTTTGGATTGCTACCAACTGGCGGCGCCGCTCACGATGCGGGAGCTTGCGGCGCTGCCCAATATGCTGCGCATCGCGCTCATCAAATTGATCGCGCTCGAGTGCGCCAACGCGGCGGAGGCGCTGCGCCAATATGAGCAGGCCGAGCACGAGAGCGACGCGCTGCGCAAAAACACAGGCTGGCCGGGCCGGCTTACGCTGCCGGCGCAGGGCTTGCTCGCGGCAAGGCCGCACTATGTGCAAAGGCTGTATACGCTGCTGGGCGAGCGGGATGAAGGCGCGCTGTGCGAACGGATCGTGCGGCAGCTTGCGCGGGAGGATCAGGATGCGGAGGAGCTGATGCTTGCGGTATGCCGGGCCAACGAGCGCGGCGCCAACCGGCTGGGCAGCGCCATCAAAAGCCTGCGCGCGCTGGATGCCTGGGATTGGGATCGCCTGCTGGAACGGTTCTCGCGCGTGGATGAAGCCCTGCGGCAGGATGCCACCTATGCGGGGATGGATGCGCGCAGCCGCGCGTATTACCGCGATTGTGTGGAGCGGCTTTCCGCCAGGCTCAACGTGGCGGAAACCGTGGTGGCGCGGCAGGCCGCCGCTTTGGCCAAGGCGCAGGCCGGGGGCAAGCGGGGGGAAGCGGGGTATTACCTGCTGCTCGAAGGGCAGGAGGCGCTCTATGCCGCGCTCAGGCCGGATAAACGCTATAAGCGGCTGGATGAAAGCGGGAAGCTGCGCCGGTTTTGGCTGGCGCAGGGCGCGCTGCTGCTGTTGCTGCTTTGGCTGGCCGCGCTGGCGGGGGATTGGCGGCAGGTGCTGCTGGCCATCGTGCCGGGCTGGAGCTTGGCTTGCGCTATCGCAACCAAGCTGTTTTTGCGCGCCGTGCCGGTGCGCATGCTGCCCCGGCTCGCGCTGGCCGAGGGTATCCCCGCCGCTTGCCGCACGCTGGTGACGGTACCGACCTTAATCACCGGGGAACAGAGCCTGCGCGCGGCCTTGGAGCAGTTGGAGGTGCACATGCTGGCCTCCCGGCTGGAGCATTGCCATTATGCGGTGCTGGGGGATTTTGCCGATGCCGACGCCCCGCAAAAACGGGGGGAGCAAAAGCTGCTGCGCTTGGCCGAGCAGCTTACCAAGGCGCTCAACGAAAAATATTCTGCCAAGGAAGGGGACGCTGCGCGGTTCTATTATCTGCACCGGCGGCGGGAACTCAACAGGGCGGATGGGCTGTATATGGGCAGGGAGCGCAAGCGCGGCGCGCTGTGCGACCTCGTGCGCCTGCTGCGCGGCGAAGGGGAGGAGGCGTTTTGCCTCATCACGTCACCATTGCCTAAGGGTGTGCGCTACTGCCTTACGCTGGATGCCGATACCGTGCTGCCGCCGGGCAGCTTAAAGCAGCTCATCGGCGCTATGGCGCACCCCCTGGCTGCGCCCAAATACGATGCCCGCGGGCTGGTGTGCGAGGGCTATGGCGTGATTGCGCCGCGCATGCAAAGGAGCGCCGCGGGTTCCCGCAGCAGCGCGTTCGCCTGGCTGGCCGCCGGGGCTTGCGGGCTGGATAGTTACTTCCCCATGAGCGCGGAGTTTTATCAGGATGTGTTTTACACCGGCAATTTTGGCGGCAAGGGCATATTCGATGTGGAAGCGTTCGCCGCGTCGCTTTTGGGCTGGATCCCCGACAACACCGTGCTCAGCCACGACCTGCTCGAGGGGTGCTTTTTGCGCGCGGGCTACGCCGGGGATATCGCGTTTATGGAGGGGGAGCCCTCCAACTTCGTAGCCTGGTGGAAGCGGCAGCACCGCTGGACGCGGGGGGATTGGCAGCTTTTGCCGTTTTTGGCGGTGGGCATAAGGGATGCGGCTGGCATACTGCGCGGCAACCCGCTGTCCGCGTTATCCCGCTATAAAATATGGGATAACTTTCGCCGCACGCTGCTGCCCGGCGCGGCGCTGCTGGCGCTGTTGGCCCTGCCGGCGCTGGGGGTGGGTTGGTATGCGGCGCTTGCGCTGCTGGCCCTGCTCGAGGGCTTTTTGCCGGGTGTGCTGCTGCTGCCCTTTCGCTTTATCGCCGCCCGGTTCAACGGGCAGGAAATACGCTTTGCGGGCGCGCTGTGGGATGAGGGTGCGCAGGCGGCGCGCGCCGGGCTGGATTTGCTGACGCTGCCCTACAGCGCCCTGCGCGTTGCCGATGCGCAGATACGCACGCTATACCGCGTGCTGCGCTCCCACCGGCATATGCTGCAGTGGCAAACCGCCGCGCAGGTGCAAAGCAAGCCGCAGGGCGTTGGGGGGTATTACCGCGCGCTGTGGATACAACCCGCCTTGGGGGGCTTGATGCTGCTGGGCCTGGGGGGAAAGGCGCCGGTATGCGGCGTGCTGCTGGGGCTTGCGTGGTTGCTTGCGCCGGTTTGCGTGCGGCGGCTGGATCGGCCGCACAGAGCGTATGCGCCGCCAGAGCAGGCGCAGGAGCTGCTTCGGGATATTGCGGCGCGAACCTGGCGTTGGTTCGACGCCTATGCCAACGAGCATACAAACTATCTGCCGCCGGATAACGTGCAGGTCGCGCCGCCGCAGGCGCCGGTGCGCAACACTTCCCCCACCAACATAGGCATGGGGCTGATGGCCTGCGTTTGCGCGCGGGATTTGGGGCTTATAACCGATGCGGATATGGCGCTGCGCATCGGGCGTATGCTAAGCAGCCTCGAGCGGATGGAGATGTGGAACGGGCACCTATATAACTGGTACCGTGCGGATACGCTCGCGCCGCTAAGCCCCCGCTATGTTTCCACCGTGGATAGCGGCAATTTGGCCGCCTGCCTGCTGTCGGCCGGCGCGGCGCTGGAGGAGGTGCAGGGCGGGGGAACGGAAGCCGCCCGGTGCCGGGCTTTGGTGGATGCGATGGATTTTCGTCCGCTGTACGATGCGCAGCGGCGGTTGTTTTGCATAGGCTTCGATGTGGAAAACGGCCAGCTTTCCCGCGCGTGGTATGACCTGCTGGCCAGTGAGGCGCGGCTTACCAGCCTGGTGGCGGTGGCGCAGGGGCAGGTGGAGCTGGAGCACTGGTTCCGTTTGGGGAGGCAGTTGACCCCCGCCTGCGGCCGCACGCTGTTGTCGTGGAGCGGCACCATGTTCGAATACCTGATGCCGGTGCTGTTTACCGGGCAAACGCCGGGCACGCTGCTGCACGAAAGCTGTAAAAACGCCGTGCGCACCCAAATACGCTATGCCGGAAGCCTGCCCTGGGGCATATCCGAATCCGGCTACTATGCGTTTGACCGAGCTATGTATTATCAATACCGCGCGTTTGGCGTGCCCAGGCTAAGCCTGATGGCGCAGCGGGAGCGTACAAGGGTCGTCGCGCCCTATGCCACCCTGCTGGCCTTGGGGCCTTGCCCAGAGGCGGCGGTGCAAAACCTCCGCGCGCTCATAAGCCTTGGGGCGCTGGAGGAATATGGCATGATCGAGGCGCTGGATTTTACGCCCGCCCGCGCGGGGGAGGGCAAAGCGTTTGAGCGGGTGCGCAGCTATATGGCGCACCATCAGGGCATGAGCCTGTGCGCGCTCACCAACGCCCTGTGCGAGGGCAGCGTATCCAAGCGGTTTATGGCGCTGCCGCAGCTTAAGGCCGTGCGCGTTTTGCTGGAGGAAAAGCCGCCCGCGCACAGCACCGCCATACGGCGCCTAAACAGCGCCGCCGAGCCGCGCAAGCCGGCCGAAAAACGGCCGCACAAGCCCCGGCGCATCGCGAAGGAGCATGTGGTGCCCGAGGCGCAGTTGCTCTCCAACGGGCGATATACCACGTTTATTACGGATAGCGGCCTGGGCTTTTCCAAATGCGGCGGCGTGATGCTGGGGCGGTGGCGGCCCGACTATTTGCGCGCGGACAGCGGCGTGCACATATTGCTCCGGTGCGGGGACGCGGTTTATGATACCGCCGATGCCGCCGAAACCGTGCTCCACCCGCACAAGGCGGAATTCAACAGGCAGTGCGGCAAACTCTCGAGCCATGTCGAGGTGTGCGTATGCGCTCAGCACGATGCCGAGGTGCGCGCCGTTACGCTTGCCAATCATGGGGAGGCGGAAGCCGAGGTGGAGATGGGCGTATTTATGGAGGTATGCCTTGCGGGCCAGGCCGAGGATGTGGCGCACCCCGCCTTCGTGCGGCTCACGGTGCGCGCCTGCGCCGCGACGCTGGGCTCGGGCGGCGGCGCTTCGCAGGAGGTGATGCTGTTTGAACGCCGCCGCGCGGGCGGTATGAGCGTTTTATACGCGCTGGTACAGGGCGAAACGCGGCCGCGCTACGAAACGGATAGGCTGCGCGCGCAGGGCCGGGGCAAAACGCTGGCCGAGGCCATGCTGACGCCGCCCGCCGCCCACAACAACCCGGCCGAAACGGTGGATCCGTATTTTGCCGCGCGGGCCGGGGTGCGCATACCCGCAGGGCAAAGCGCCACGCTGTGGTTTGTGATGGGCTATGCCGAAAGCCGCACAAAGGCGCTTTCTGACGCCGAGGAGGTTTGCGCCTCGCTGGGGGATTGCGCCGATTTGGCTTGGGCGCACGCCCAAAGCGCACTCCGCTTTGCCGGGCTGTCGCAGGGCAAGGCCGAGCTGTTTGAACGCATCGCGGCGCGATTGCTGCTGCAGCTGCCCTGCAAACCGCTGCCGCAAAGCGGGCAAACGCAGGGCATACAGGGCTTGTGGCGGCTGGGCGTTTCGGGGGATGCGCCGATTTTGCTGATGCGGGTCACGCAATTAACGCAGCTGCGCATGGCGCGCTCACTGGTGGAGCTGATAGCCTATATGGCCGCGCGGGGCTGCGCGGCGGACCTGATACTGCTGGGGGAATATCCAAACGAGTACCGCGGCGACCTGCGCGCACGGCTCGGCGAGCTGGCCGGGCGGCGGGCGGGGGTACACCTGCTGCACGGGTATGCGCTGGCGCCGGAGGACCGCGCGCTGCTGCTATCCATGGCCATGATGGAGGTGGATGCCGACGTGAGCCTCGACAAGCAGTTTGCGCCCCGATTGTATCCGCAAAGCGAAACCAACGCCTGCGTTCCCCCGCTTTCGCGGGAAGCGGCGGCGTGGGAGGAGGCGCCGCCCCTGGCATTTTACAACGGGCTGGGCGGGTTCGACGAAACGGGCGAATATGTGATTGCGCTGGCAAAGGGGCAAACCACGCCGCTGCCCTGGTGCAATATATTGGCGAACGAAGGCTTTGGCACGCTGGTGAGCGAAAGCGGCGGCGGCTATACCTGGGGCGGCAACAGCCGGGAAGGCAGGCTGACGCCTTGGTATAACGAGCCGGTCACGGATCAAAAGGGGGAGTTCCTGCTGCTGTGCGATGCCGAGGACGGCGCGGTGTTTTCACCGCTGCCCGGCAGGTTGTGCGGCGATACCGCGCGCGTGCGGCACGGCTATGGCTATACCTCCTACCGCACAGCGGCGGCGGGGCTGCGGCTGGAGCTTACGCAGTTTGTACATACACAGGACGCCCGCAAGTATTCGTTACTCACGCTGCACAACCCGGCTCCCGCCGCGCGGCGCGTGCGCACGCTCTACGCGGTGGAGTGGGCGCTGGGCGATCAACCCCGCCCCGAAAGCCTGTATGTGCGCCGGCAGGATAATGTGGTATTCGCGCAAAATCTGCGCCACGCGGGGGAAGAGCCCGCTTATATCGCCGCTTGCGGCGAGGCTGCCGAGGCCTGCTTGGATAGGACGGCCCTGCTGCATGCGGGCTGGAATATGGAGGATATGGATTGCGGGGGCCGGGGGGAGCTTTCGGCGCTGCGGTGCGAGGTGACGGTGCCCGCGGGCGGCCTGCGGCAGGTGCTGTTCCTACTGGGGCAGGGCACCCGTGACGAAGCCCTGCGCGCGGCGCAAACCACCCCCGCCGAAGCGGAGCGGGAGCTTGCGCGGGTGCGGGAGCTGTGGCGGGAGCGGTTAGATGGCATACGGGTGCAAACGCCCAACGAGGCCATGAACCTGCTGCTCAATGGGCGCTTGCTCTATCAGGTATACGCGAGCCGGTTGTTTGCGCGGGGCGGATACTATCAAAGCGGCGGGGCGATAGGCTTCCGCGACCAATTGCAGGATATGCTGGCCCTGCTGCATACCGACCCCGCGCGGGTGCGTGCGCACCTGCTGACCTGCGCCGCGCGGCAATTTGAAGCGGGGGATGTGCTGCACTGGTGGCACGCGCCCTATCGCGGCGTGCGCACCTATATTGCGGATGACAGGCTGTTTTTGCCGTATGTGCTTGCGCAATATCTGGAAGCCACGCAGGATTGGGATTTGCTCAACGAGCGGGCGCCTTATTTGGAGGCGGCGCCCATACCCGAGGGCGCGCGGGACCTTTATGCGCACATGCAGCCCAGCGGGCGGAGCGAAACGCTGTATCAGCATTGCTGCCGCGCCATTTTAAGCGCGTTGCGCTTTGGGAGCCATGGTCTGCCGCTTATGGAGGGCGGCGATTGGAACGACGGTATGGATCTGGTGGGCGGCGAAGGCGGCGAGAGCGTGTGGCTGGGTTGGTTTTTGCTGGATGTATTGCGGCGGTTTATTCCGCTGGCGCGGCGGCAGGCGGATGCGGCCTTCACCCAGCGCTGCGAGCTGGCGATACAGGCGCTGGAGACGGCGCTCGAGGAGGCGGGCTGGGATGGCGCGTGGTATAGGCGCGCCTATTTTGCCGATGGCAAGCCGCTGGGCGCGCAGCAAAACGACGCCTGCAGCATCGATTGCCTGAGCCAGGCCTGGGCTGCCATCTGCGGCGCGGCACATGGCGCCGAGGCGATGGATTCGCTGCACCGGATGCTGGTCGATGAGCAGAGCGGCATATTGCGCCTGCTTACGCCGCCGTTTACCGACCCTGAGGAACAGGGAAACGCGGTGGGGTATATCACGGCCTATCTGCCCGGCGTGCGGGAAAACGGCGGGCAGTACACGCATGGCGCGGCGTGGGCTGTGTTGGCCGAGTGTGCGCTGAACCGGCCCGGGCAGGCGCAGCGGCTGTTCGACTTGCTCAACCCCATCGAGCACGCCCGCACCTATGCCGATGCCCTGCGCTACAAGACCGAGCCCTATGCTGTGGCCGGGGATGTATACGCGCCGCCCAACGGCGGGCGCGGCGGGTGGAGCTGGTATACCGGCGCCGCCGGGTGGCTGTACACCATTGCGCTCGAGCATATATTGGGCGTTCGGCGGCGGGGCAGCGCGCTGGAATTTGCGCCCTGCACCATATTCGAAAGCTACACAGTGCGGTATCGCTTTGGCGGCACGGTATACGCACTGCATTTTAAAAAGGGCGATGCGCCCGGCCCGCGGCGGCTTGAGCTCGTGGATGACGGCGGCGAGCACGAGGTGGAGGTTATATTTTGAGCGTTTCCGCGCCCCGAACCCTACCTTGCCGCCGGGAAGGGTTCCTTCTCCCTTTTTTCATCTCAAAGAGGGCAAACCTCCCACTCTAACAAAAAAAGACCCACCCTGCGGATATATATAAGTTTACTTTATATACCTCTCAAAAAACGCACTTTACACTTTCATTTTTTCTAGTCCTGTGATAAACTTAACAAGGTACATATGCAATCGAGGTACCATAGCGTTTTATACCGATCTCAATCATAAAAACTCTAGTGAAAAACAACAGGAGGAAATATACTCATATGGCGACTGGAACAGCGCGCGCAGAGGGCTATAAAAAGCTCGATGAAGTCATCCTTAAATGGAAGGGCCAGCCTGGCGGTTTGTTGCCCGTTATGCAGCAGGCACAAGAGATTATCGGCTGCGTAGATGAAGAAGTGACCAACTACCTTGCCGCGGCGATGGAGGTATCCATTGCGGAGATTTATGGTATAGCCACGTTCTATTCCCTATTTACACTCGAACCCAAGGGCAAGTATGCCGTGGGCCTATGCCTGGGCACCGCCTGCTATGTTAAGGGCTCCCAGCTGGTGCTCGATGAGCTGCAAAAGCAGCTCGATGGCGTGGAAGTCGGCAAAACCACCAAGGACGGCCTGTTCACGCTGGATGCGACCCGCTGCATAGGCTGCTGCGGCTTGGCGCCTGCCATGATGGTCAACGGTGAGGTATTCGGTCGCCTCGCGCCCTCGGATATCCCGGGTATCATCGAGAATTTCCGCAAGCAAGCGTAGCGCGAGGTAACATATATGAAACTCGCGCAGATGGCGCAGCTCCTTGAAGCGGAAGTGATCTGCAACGATGGAGACATGGAAAGAGATATCCCCATTGCGGCGGCCAGCGATATGATGAGCGATGTGCTCGTTTCCACCGATCAAAACCGGGTTCTGATTACCGGGTTATGCACGGTGCATACCGTGCTTACCGCGCAGATGCTCGATTTGAAGGCGGTCATCTTTGCGCGGGGCAAAATGCCCACGCCCGAAATGATTGAAATCGCTTCGCAAAATGGGATTACGCTGATGCGTACCGAGCGCACGATGTATGTGGTGTGCGGCGAACTTTACTCAAACGGTTTGAAGGGGCTTAGGCGCATTCATGACTAGCGGCGAAAACCAAACCTTCCAAGAAGTGCGAACGGTGGAACGCAGCAATTTTGCCGCCGCGGGCCAAATATCCTCGTACTATAAAAATGTGCTTAAAAAGCTGGGCGTTCATTCCGGCGTGGTGCGGCGGGTCGCCATCGCCTCTTACGAGGCGGAAATAAACCTTGCAATCCACTCCTGGGGCGGCAGCATGGCGCTCACCATCTACCCCGACCGTATCCACCTGCTCATACAGGATGTAGGCCCCGGCATAGCCGATGTAGACCGCGCCATGCAGGAAGGGTATTCCACCGCCTCCGAAGAGGTGCGTATGCTGGGCTTTGGCGCGGGCATGGGGCTCCCCAACATGAGGCGATGTTCCGATGCGTTTGAAATATCCTCCGCGGTTGGCGCAGGTACCACTGTGAATATGGACTTTAACCTGTTGCAGGAGCAGCCGCAAGAACAGTAAAATAGCATAGAGGCGAGGGTGTGCAATGCCCATCAAACAGCTGTATCACAGCGTTAAACTGGAAAAGGACAAATGCGTTGGCTGTACGACCTGCCTAAAGCGCTGCCCGATGGAGTGTATCCGCGTGCGCAATGGCAAGGCCAGCATTTTGTATGAGCTGTGCATCGATTGCGGGGTGTGCGTGCAGATATGCCCGCACCATGCCAAGGTGGCGCAAACCGATTCCATCAACTCCATCTTCCGCTTTGAGCACCGCATTGCGTTGCCTGCCCCCACGCTGTATGGCCAGTTTCGCAATGTGCCCAGCGTGGATAACGTGATGAGCGCGCTGCTGCGCATAGGCTTCAACGATGTTTTCGAGGTGGCGCGCGCGGCGGATATCGTGTCGGCCACGATGCGTGACCTGCTTAAAACCACCACGGTTCGCCCGCTGATATCCTCCGCCTGCCCGGCGGTGGTGGCGCTCATACAAATTCGCTTCCCCGAGCTGCTGCCCAATGTGGCCAATGTGCTCTCCCCCAAAGAGGTGGCCGCCATGCTGGCCAAAAAGGAGTATTCCAAGGCGCATGGCGTACCTATCGAAGAGATTGGCGCGTTCTTTATCACGCCCTGCCCGGCCAAAATGGCCAGCATCCATTCGGGCAGGAGCACCTATGTGGATGGCGCCATCTCCATACAAGATATCTACGGCCTGCTTTCCTCCAACCTTAAGCACGAGGTGCCGGAATTTATCCGGCAAAAGCCGCACGCGAGCTGGCAGGGGGTAAACTGGGCAAATTATGGCGGCGAGTGCGCGGCGCTCCGCCGCAACAACCTGCTGTCGGTGGATGGCATCCACAATGTGATTCATGTGCTCGAAGAAATCGAAAACGGGCGACTGGATGATCTGGAGTTTTTCGAGGGTTCGGCTTGCACCGGGGGCTGCGTGGGCGGCGCGCTGGTGTTTGAAAACCCGTTTGTGGCGCGCAACTCCTTGCGCAAGCTCATAGAGCGTATGCAGGTGGGCGACGCGCAAGCGGCTGCGGAGCTTGAGCTGCCGCCGGATGAGGTGCTTATGATGCAGCCCTGGGGCCCGCGGCCCAGCATCACGCTCAGCGATAATATTTCCGACGCCATCACCATGATGGATAAAATCGAGGGGCTTACCAAAACGTTTAAGGGGCTGGATTGCGGTTCCTGCGGGAGCCCGACCTGCCGATCCTTGGCCGAGGATATCGTAAAGGGCTATGCCACCGAGCTCGACTGCGTGTTTAAGCTCAAAGAAAAGGTCGAGGCTTTGGCGCGTCAGATGGTGGATTTGACCAATTTATACTAAGCGTTAACAGCAAGATGGAGGTCGCGATACTATGACGGTTGCGCAGTTGATAGAACCGCTGGAGCTTACGCTGCTCACGCCGGGCACCGATTTGGAGCGCGCGGTAAAGGGCGGCTGCGTATGCGATTTGCTCAGTTATGTGATGGCCAATGGCGACAACGGCATGGCCTGGATCACGGTGCAAACGCACCTCAATGTAATCGCCGTGGCCAGCCTGCACGAGTTCGCCTGCGTCATACTTTCGGATGGCAGTGCCGCCGATGAACCCACGCTCGCAAAGGCGGCCGAGGAGGGCATACCGGTGCTCAGCAGCCCGCTTGCGGGGTATACGCTGGCCGGCAGGCTGTATGCGCTGGGCATAAGGTAATGCGCATCGCGGTCGACCTGCACATACATTCCTGCCTTTCACCCTGCGCCGATAACGACATGACGCCCTGGAACATAGTGGGGATGGCAAAGGTAAAGGGGCTGGATGCGGTGGCCATCTGCGATCATAACAGCGTTGGCAACCTGCGGGCGGCCCTAAAGGCCGGGGCGGAATATGGCGTGTGCGTGGTGCCCGGCATGGAGGTTACCAGCCGGGAGGATATACACCTGCTCTGCTACTTCCCCACGCTGGCGCAGGCGCTCCAAATGCAGGCGCGGGTGGAGGACAGCCAGCCTTTTATACAAAACAAGGCCGCGCTGTTTGGCGAGCAGATATTGGTGGATGAGGACGATAACCGGGTGGGGCAAACCGAGCGCCTGCTGCTGACGGCGTGCGAGCTTACGCTCACCGAAATTGCGGCGCTCGCCCAAAGCCTGGGCGGGGTGATGGTACCGGCGCACATCAACAAGGGCGCCAACAGCCTGCTGCCGATATTGGGCTTTATGCCCGAGGAACCGTCCCTGCCCACGGTGGAGATTTACGGCATGCAGCCGCACAGCGCGCTGGGCAGGCTGTGCATCACCTCCAGCGATGCGCACCAGCTGTGCGATATTTTGGAGCAAGGCTATGAGCTGCTTGTAGAGGAAGTGACGCCGCAGGGCATCATACAGGCGCTTAAGCTGGGGCAGGCGCAAAGCCAATAAAGTGAGAATGGAAAGGGAGAAGGGAATATGAAAGAGATATCGCTGCATATTCTCGACCTTGTGCAAAACTCCATACGCGCCGAAGCGACGCGCATTGGCGTATATATATCAGAAGACACTTTGAAAGATACGCTTTCTGTTACGATTGAGGATAACGGCTGCGGCATGACGCCCGAGGTGGCGCATACCGTGCAAAACCCCTTTGTAACATCCCGCACCACGCGCCGGGTAGGCTTGGGCGTGCCGCTGTTTGCGGCGGGCTGCGAGCACTGCGACGGCAGCTTTAACCTTAACAGTGAGCAGGGCAAGGGCACCACGCTTACCGGCAGCTATCGGCACAGCCATATCGATAGGCCGCCGCTGGGAGATATTGCGGATACCATGCTCATACTCATAGGCGGTAACCCCGCTATACGCTTTTGCTACCGGCATAGCGTAAACGCGCAGGAATACGAGCTGGATACCGGGCAGGTGCAACAGCTGCTGGGCGAGGTGCCGCTCGATTCGCCCGAAGTAATCGCGTTTCTCCAGGATTTCCTTAAAAATAACGAATCAGAATTATATGGAGGTATTGAACAATGAAAACCCTGCAAGAATTGGACGCAATCCGCCAAAAGACGCTCAACGAGCTGAATTTGCGCAAAAACAACGAGGATAACGTGCGGGTGGTGGTAGGTTTGGCTACCTGCGGTATCGCGGCGGGCGCGCGCCCGGTCATGACCGCGTTTGTGGAGGAGATTAATAAGCGCAGCCTGAACAACGTAACGGTTTCGCAAACCGGCTGCATCGGCCTTTGCCGGCTGGAGCCCATCGTAGAGGTGTTTACGCCGGGCGCAGAAAAGGTGACCTATTGCAAAGTAAAGCCCGAGCAGGTGGCGCGCATCGTATCCGAGCATATCGTAAACGGGAACCCGGTCGTGGAATACTCCATCGGCAGTTACGAATAAGCGAATAAGAATCGACTTAAAGGAGAAGAGAAAATGCTTTATAGGTCACATGTACTGGTTTGCGCGGGCACGGGTTGCACATCCTCCAACTCTCTGCAAATCATAGAAAACTTCGAAAAGGCGCTGGTCGCCAAGGGCTACGATAAGGAAATACAGGTTATACGCACCGGCTGCTTTGGCCTGTGCGCCGCCGGCCCCATCGTGGTGGTATACCCCGAGGGTGTATACTACAGCCAGGTAACGCCCGCCGATGTGGAAGAAATCGTAAACGAGCACCTCATTAAGGGGCGCCCGGTAGAACGGCTCATCTACAAAGAGAGCGGCGAGAGCGGCATAAACACCACGCTCAACGAATCCGACTTCTATAAAAAGCAGCATCGCATCGCCCTGCGCAACTGCGGCGCGATAGACCCTGAAAACATCGATGAATATATCGCGTTCGACGGCTATAAGGCGCTGGCCAAGAGCCTCACCGAGCTTTCCCGCGATGACGTGGTAAATACCATCGTCGCCTCCGGCTTGCGCGGCCGCGGCGGCGGCGGGTTCCCGACCGGCCTCAAATGGAAGTTTGCAAAAGCGCCCGAGAGCGATGTTAAGTATGTGTGCTGCAACGCCGATGAAGGCGACCCCGGCGCGTTTATGGATCGATCCGTGCTCGAAGGCGACCCGCATGCCGTGCTCGAGGCCATGACCATAGCGGGCTATGCGATTGGCGCGCAGGAGGGCTATATCTACGTCCGTGCCGAGTACCCCATCGCGGTAAAGCGCCTGCGCATCGCCATCGACCAGGCGCGCGAATATGGCCTGCTGGGCGATAACATCATGGGCACCGGCTTCAAGTTCGACATCGACCTGCGCCTGGGCAGCGGCGCGTTCGTGTGCGGCGAAGAAACCGCGCTGCTTGCCTCCATCGAAGGCGAGCGCGGCGAACCCCGTACCCGCCCACCCTTCCCGGCGGTAAAGGGCCTGTGGGGCAAGCCCACATTGCTCAACAACGTGGAGACCTACGCCAACATTTGCCAAATCATACTCAATGGCGCCGAATGGTTTGCCTCGATGGGTACCGAAAAGAGCAAGGGCACCAAGGTGTTTGCGCTGGGCGGGAAGATCAACAACACCGGCTTGGTGGAGATACCGATGGGCACCAAGCTGCGGGAGATCATATTCGATATAGGCGGCGGCATCCCCGATGGCAAAAAGTTTAAGGCCGCGCAGACCGGCGGCCCTTCGGGCGGTTGTATCCCGGCCGAGCATTTGGACATCCCCATCGATTATGACAACCTCATCGCCATCGGCTCCATGATGGGCTCCGGCGGCATGATCGTGATGGATGAAGACAACTGCATGGTGAACATCGCCAAGTTCTTCCTCGAATTCACCGTGGATGAGAGCTGCGGCAAATGCCCGCCCTGCCGCATCGGCACCCGCCGCATGTTAGAGATGCTTACCCGCATCACCGAGGGCAACGGTAAGCCCGGCGATATCGAAAAGCTCGAAACGCTGGCGCAAAACATAAAGGCATCGGCGCTGTGCGGCCTGGGCCAAACCGCGCCCAACCCCGTGCTTTCCACCATACGCTATTTC
The DNA here is from genome assembly GCA_031261085.1 of Christensenellaceae bacterium. Classification (GTDB taxonomy): domain Bacteria; phylum Bacillota; class Clostridia; order Christensenellales; family CAG-138; genus Pelethousia. The sequence continues at coordinate 39,466 of JAISKB010000006.1, read as the reverse complement.
CGCGATGAATACGAGGCGCATATCAACGAAAAGCGCTGCCCGGCCGGCGTGTGCAAGGATTTGCTGCGCTACATCATCGACCCGGAAAAGTGCAAGGGCTGTAGCGCGTGCGCGCGGCAATGCCCGGTGGATGCCATCAGCGGCGAAATCAAAAAGCCGTATGTCATCGATCAGGATAAATGCATCAAGTGCGGCGCCTGCATAGCGACCTGTAAGTTTGGCGCTATCGAAAGAAAATAAGCGCGTTTCATCTTATAAAAAAGCCTGCCGGGGTGAAAAACCACCTTGGCAGGCTTTTGATTTTGCGGTTTTTTTGCTTATGCCGCCTTTTCCCACAGTAAAATCGCGTTTGGGGCCGCCCTTTCAAACGCCGCTTCGTTAAACGACAGCTCCCTAAAATTGCCTTCAAGATAGTATACCGCGGAAATATCCAGTATGCCAAACCCTACGTCATGTATGCCGAAGCTTCCCATGCCGTTGTCTTGCGCTTCCGCCGTGCCATGCTTGGTTATGACCGTGACCGTTTGGCCGAGCGTGAACTTCGTTTGGGAAGGGTCTGCGATTTTGCCGAAATGCCGCGCCCAGTAGGTATCCGTATATACCAAATATACGGCGTGCCGCGCCGTGCCCTCCTGCGTTATCGTTTTATCGATAACCCGCAAACCGGCTTCGCGCCCCAGGTTGCAATACACGTCTATCACGCCGCTCGTGCCGACCTCCACGGTAACCAAGCCCTCTTGATAGGGCACGACCTTTTCGTAGCTAAAAGCATACGCGAACAAGCCTATTAAAACCGCCGCCGCGCACAGCACGGATACCGCTCCCACGATTACATTTTTTCGCAGCATCTTGGCCTTAAACCGCTTGAGGGAATCGAGCGTGGCCTGTTCCGCGCTTTTGAAGCTGCGCGGTTTTTGAAATTCCGCCTCGATGGTTTTCAGTTCCGCACCGCAGGCGGCGCAGGTTTGTAAATGCTCCTCCACCAGCGCGCGGCTTTCATCGCTGCACACCTTGTCGTAGTACAGCGGAAGCAAATCACGGATAACACCGCAGGGTTGGCTCATTTCATTTCCTCCTTGATTTTCGTTTTTGCGCGGTGATAGGTCACCCGCGCCCAGCTTTCCGTTTTGCCAAACAGCTCGGCTATGGCGGCAAAGGGCAGCTCTCCAAACAGGCGCAGCGAAAAGACTTCTTTATAGGGCTCGCCTAAGGAATGGAGTATGCGGTGGATTTCAAACGCCTCCATCCGATTGGCCAGCGTTTCTTCTATCGTGCCGGCGCTTTCGCTTTGCGGCGCGGCTTCTAGCGGCTCGGCTTCCAGCGGCTCGGCCCGGCCGTCGCTCTTGCGCAGGGTGAAGTATGTGTGCTTTGCGATTTGGCAAATCCACACCCTTATTTCGCAGGCGCCTTTATAGCCGCCTATGTTTTTGAGCGCTTTTAAAAATGCCTCGCTCGTTATGTCCTCCGCCACCGTTTCATTTCGGCACAGCGACAGGACATATTTATACACATACGAGTAATGCTCCGCATACACCTTATCGAAATCCACGCCCGTTGCTCACCACGCTTTCATACATAAGACGAACGAAAGTCGAATTCATTACAAAACCCGAAAAAATATTTTTGCGGCCGCAAAATGCCTGATAGCAGAGTATAACACATATCCGCCGCGGCTGCCCGCATCCGTGCAAAAAGCATTTGCGATTGCCGCGCCATAAAATCCATCGCGTCAGCATGTATCCAACTCGAAATTTCGCGCAAACTAGCAATAGAAAAATCGGGCTGGAGCTGTGTAGGAGGCGGGCATATTGAGGCGTAAGGGATACTGGCTGTTGCTGGTGATAGGTGTGGTGGCGCTGGTTTTGACGCTGGTGTATTGGGGTGCGCAAAAGCGGGAAAGCATACCCGGCAGCGGCGGGAAATTTGTGCAGGGGGCGGTGGAACCGCATGTGTAACGCCTATATCGACCTGCCCGCGCCCGGCCTGGAGGGCGGCGCGCGCACCGAGCGCGAGGTGCGCTATAAGAGCTATGCCGAAAAACAGCACGCAAAAAAGGAGAAGGAACATGGATAATATACAACAAACACAAGCGCAAAAGAAATATCAGCAGCGGGTGAACGAGCGCATGCCCAAGAGCAAAATAGCTTCACAGTGCCTGCGCGCATTTATAGCGGGCGGGCTTATATGCTGCATTGGCCAGGCCGTGCGCGCGTTTGGGGCGCAAACGCTGCAGCTGGATGAAAAGAACGTGGCCGCGTTCACCTCCATCGTGATGGTGTTTTTGGGCGCAACGCTCACGGGCCTGGGCGTATACGATAAAATCGGCAGCTGGTCTGGCGCGGGCAGCATCGTGCCCATCACGGGCTTTGCCAATTCCATCGTATCCCCCGCCATGGAGTTTAAGCGCGAGGGGTATGTGATGGGGGTGGGCGCCAAGCTGTTTTCCATTGCGGGGCCGGTGCTGGTATACGGCATCAGCGCATCGGTACTGGTGGGCCTAATCGCTTGCATGGTGCGATGATGAGAAGGAGAGGAGATCGTCGCGTATGAAGAGCAAGGGTATAGGCAAGCAAACCCTCGTGTTTACCGCGCCGCCGCACATCGTTTCCGCCGCCGCCATCGTGGGGGATGTGGAGGGCGAGGGCCCGCTGGCGGATTATTTTGACGTGGTTTTGCAGGATGATATTTGGGGCGAGGAAAGCTGGGAAAAAGCCGAGCGCAAAATGTTTGAGCATGCCGTGCGCTGCGCGCTCGATAAGGCCGAGCTAACGCCGGCCAAGCTGGATTGCCTGCTGGGCGGCGATTTGCTCAACCAAATCATATCCGCCAATTTTGCGGCGCGGGAGCTGCAGACGCCGTTTTTGGGCCTGTATGGCGCATGCTCCACCATGGCGGAATCGCTTTTGATAGGCAGCATGCTGGTGGATGGCGGCTATGCGGCCTGCGTGGCCTGTGCGGCCACCAGCCATTTTTCTACCGCCGAACGGCAATACCGCCAGCCGCTCGAGATGGGTGGGCAAACCACGCCCACCGCGCAGCGCACCGTGACCGGCGCGGGCTGCAGCATCGTGACGGATAGCGCCTATGCGGGCAAGCGGGTATTCAACCATGTGCACATACCGGCCGCCACCATCGGCAGGGTGGTGGATTTGGGCATTACCGACGCCGCCAACATGGGGGCAGCTATGGCGCCCGCGGCGGCGGATACGCTATGCGTGCATCTTGGCGACACGGGCAGGGGCCTGGATGCGTATGACCTCATCGTGACGGGGGATTTGGGCACGTTCGGCAGCGAGATGTTCCTGTCGCTGTGCGGCGACAGGGGGCTGGATGTGGCGGGCCGGCATTTCGATTGCGGCTGCGCGATATTCGGCCTGGATCAAAAGGTGGATTGCGGCGGCAGCGGCTGCGGGTGCTCCGCCAGCGTGCTCAACGCGTACCTGCTGCGGCGGCTGGAGGCAGGGGAGCTGCAGCGCATTTTGTTTATGGCGACCGGCGCGCTGCTTAGCACCACCAGCGGCATGCAGAATGACAGCATACCCGGCATTGCGCACGGCGTTGTGCTGGAAAGGAAATAGATATGGATTATGTGTGGGCATTTATCATAGGCGGGGCTATTTGCGTGGTGGGGCAGTTGCTGCTGAGCCTTACGCGGCTGACGCCGGCGCGCATACTGGTGCTGTTTGTGACGGCGGGCGTGTTTCTTACGGCGCTGGGCGCTTATGAACCGCTGGTGGAGCTGGCCGGCGCCGGTGCGACCGTGCCGCTGACGGGCTTCGGCTATGCGCTGGGCACCGGCGCCATAGAGGGCGCGATGGAAAACGGCGTCATCGGCGCGTTTGCCGGGGGCATTACAGCCACGGCGGGCGGCATTGCCGCGGCCATCGTGTTTGGGTATATCAACGCGGTCATTTTTACGCCAAAAACCAAGAAGCCGAAGTCGCCCAAGGCGTAGGTGGGATTTGTTATCCCCATCCCCTAGCCCCTTCCCCAGGGAAGGGGAACTTTTCTGGAGAACGTTTTCGCGGGGGCAAGCCCCCGTATCCCCCTGTTTTTGCTTTTTAACTGTAGCGGTATAAGTTTTACCCCATCCCCTAACCCCTTCCCCAGGGAAGGGGAACTCCTTTTGCGGCTGCGCCACAAGCGGAGGCAAGCCCCCATACCCCCGTTGGAGAAGCCGTTCCCAGTTTTCCGAGAGGATGTGGAATGAATTCCAATTGCAAAGCAAGAGAAGCGGCTTCTGCAAAAATTTATTCTCTCCATGCGAAGGGTTTCTTTGGACGGCGCCCCGTCCCCAGCCGGGGTGCGGGGACCGGGGTCCCTGCGAAAACGTTTCCCAAAAGAATTTTCCCTACCTCTGGGCGGGAGCAAGGGGCAGGATAAAACAAAAAAGCGGCTTGCGCCGCTTTTTTGCATCGGTATACCCTATTGCACCTCGGCATCGGACAGCACGGGGTTTTTGAGCACATATTGGTTGGAGCCCGCATCCAGCGTGAGCTCGTAGGCATCCTGCAATGGCGAGTCTGACATAAAGCCGGGCCACACATAGTAGGTGAGCGCATGCGCGTTATACTTGCTGGTGGCGATTTCACGGGTTTCTACCTCGGCGCCGTTCTTTTTGTAGGTGGCGAAGCTCTTGTACACATATCCATCCTTGGCGGCCTTGGCCTTTGCCCAAAATGGCGAGGACAGCGAGCTGAGCACCTGATATTCAACGGGGCCGGAGGGGAGCGTTTCTACCAATTCGGAACGCAGCTCGATGGTATCGAATGTATCCGGGAAGGGATCGCCATATATTTCGCACACCACGGTATAGTCGGAGGTATCGACCCAGCAGAATACATATACCGGGTGCTCGGTGTTGTTCTTCCAGTTGAAGTCGATGGTGCCGGTGTTGATGGTGGCATCCAGCCCGCCGTCGATATAACCGCTGCGGCTGCTGTGGTTGCGGCGGTACGTCACCTCTAAGTCGCCCTTGAGCACCGCGTTATACATGGTGGTGGATATTTGGCATACGCCGCCGCCGGGTTGATCTTCGGTGGCGGAGCCGCCGCCTATTACCGCGGGGGCCATCTTCCAGCCCAGGCGCTCGGTACGGTCGCCCAAAGCGGTATTGGCGGAAAACACCTCTTCGGGCTGCAGCACCGTGCCATACACCAGGCCGCAGGCTTTTTTAAGGTTGAACACGCGGTTGGAATTCCCCCGTGTGGATTTGAAGGAGGTAAAGGCGCGGCCGCGCAGCACCAGCGAATCCCGCAAGGTATCTATCGTAACGTCGGCGGGGATATTGGTCATGGCCGCGGTTACATCGCCAAAGTCCTGGTTGGCGGCACGCGTCGCCACGGTGGCCAGTAAGCCCTCGATATCTACGCCATAGCCCTCCACGGCGGCTGTGAAATCGAAGAACAGATCCCGTTTATCGGTCACACCTTCGGGCAGCGCGATGTTGACCGCGTTTTGCACCTTGGTATCGCTGTTGACCTCAAGCGGCTTTACCGCCACAAAAGCGGGCACCGGCTCGGTGGTCAGCGTATCGGCAAACGAATGGATGAACGCTTCTACCCGGGTGGGCAGGGCCGTATATTCGATGGTGTACTCGCGGCCGTTGGTTTTGATATCCTCGAGCTCATCCTGCAGGGCATCCAGCTCGCCGGCGCGCGCCAGCGCCATGGCCTCGGTCAGCACGCTTTCGGTGTTGAAGGTGATATCGAAGTAGGTGCTGTCGGCCAAATATTGTTTGCCGTCGCACAAAAAATTGAACTGTATGCCATTGCGGATGTCCTTTTCGACGGCGGCCATCGCGCTGCGCGCTTCCTCCAGCGTTTTGTTGGCAAGGTCGACCCCGTTTATGGTGACGCCCTCCCTAAAGGTATCCGCCTCGATTATGACGCTGCGCAGGTTTTCTTTATATTGGCCGTTAAAATAGAAATAGCCAAAGGTGCCGCCCACGCCCACCAACAGGCAGGTCAGCACGATCAATACGACCTTGAGCGGGGAGGCTTTAGCCTTTTTCTTCTTCTTTTTGCGGTTTTGCGCGGTTTTCGTCTCTGTTTCCATACGTTATAACTTGTCCTTCCTATCGCTAACGGGCGCATACCATAACCCGCGCGCCGGGTATTAACGGATTGCAATATTCCATTCCAATTATAAGGTATTTTTTTACCCGATGTAAAGCCTATATTATGACGATTCTTGAAACAATGCAAGGTTTACGGGAGCAAGTGGATATGTTAAGATAGGGAAGTAGATTTTTATGGCAGGGGATTGTATGCAGCATCCCAAACAAAGGAGCATTTTTATGCATGAGCAAAGCAACACCCGCACACTGGTGCTCTACGCGCTGTTTATCGCGCTGATATTTTTGCTGGGCCTCACGCCGGAGATAGGGTTTATCTATTTGCCCATCGCGGCCATCACCACGGTGCATATCCCGGTTATCGTGGGCGGGTTCCAGCTGGGGCCCAAGGGCGGCGCGCTGTTTGGGTTCTTCTTTGGGCTGGTCAGCTTCATCGCCTGCTTCACCATGCCGGATGCCACCTCGGCCATCATACTGGGTACGGGCACGGGCTTTGGCGTTTATAACCTGGTGCTCATACTGGCCATACTGTTTTTGCCGCGCATATTGGCCGGCCTGTTTGCCGCGCTTACCTACCGCGCGCTGGCCGCCGCCGGCAAGGATATGCTGGGCATGGGCGCGGCGGCGCTGGTGGGCACCGCTACCAACACCGTGCTGTTTTTGGGTGGGCTGTACCTTTTGGCGTTTGAGCAGACCGCGCGGGTTATGGGCGTGGCGGGCAAGGGCGCGGCGGCGCTGCTGCAAGCGCTGTTGGGCATCGTGGCGCTCAATGGCGTGCTGGAGGCCGTCGTCGCGGTCATACTCTGCTGTGCGGCGGGCAAGGCGCTGCAGGCGGTCACAAAATCACGGCGCGGGTAACGCGCATTTTGCGCCGATAGGAGATTACTTATGCTTTTGGTTATGGATATAGGCAATACCAACATTAAAACCGGCCTGTTCGAAAACGGCGTGCTGCAGCACTCGTGGCGGCTCACCACCGATACCAAGCGCACGGCCGATGAATACGGCGTGCATTTGGAGGCGTTTTTCAGGCACCTGCGCATCCCCACCGCATCGGTGGATGGCATCATCGTATCCTCGGTTATACCCAGCATCAACTATACGACGGAGCATATGTGCGCGCTGTACTTTCACGGCCTGAAGCCGCTGTTGGTCAGCCCGCGGCTTAAGCTTGGCCTCACGCTGCAATATGACCAGCCGGATAAGCTGGGCGCCGACCGCATATGCAACGCGGTGGCGGCGTACCGCATGTATGGCGGCCCGCTCATCGTGGTGGACTTTGGCACGGCCACCAGCTTTTCGGTGGTGTCGGCCGATGGCAAATTTTTGGGCGGCGTGATTTGCCCCGGCATCATGGTATCCTCGGATGCGCTGGTGGAAAAGGCGGCCATGCTCAACAAGGTGGAGCTGGGCAAGCCCGACAAAATCATAGGCACCAATACCGAGGATAACATCCGCTCCGGCGTGATACGCGGTTATGTGGGGCAGGTGGATTATATCATACGCCAAATCGAGGGCGAGCTGGGCTGCAGGCTAAAAACCGTGGCCACGGGCGGCATGAGCGGCATGATCGCCAGCGATACCGACCGCATCGACTGCGTGAACCCCACGCTTACGCTGCAGGGCCTGGCCTATATTTATGAAATGAATCATTAAAATAGGGCGGCGATTTGTGTTTTTCCTTTACAAACGCGGCACAGGGGTATACAATATAATGGTATATAGCCATTATTGTGAAGCGCGTTGTAGTAAGGGGTTGACAAACATGATTCTACCCGCCACAATCCACAGACAGACAGACAGACAGACGCTAGCTGCGTCTATTTGGGGTTCCGTCAAAACAGAATACAGCATAACAACGGGGGCGTTTCTTGCGTGAAAGAAGCGTCTTTTTTTAGCAAAACGACATTTGTAAGGAGCGTGGATTGAGATGAAAAGGATAAAAGGCGCAAAGGCACTCCCCCTGTTGCTGGCGGCGGTGATGGTATTCGCCCTGCTGCCCTCGGCAGCGTTCGCGGCGACGGGCACGCATACCCTCTTCTTTAACGTTGCAGACGGCAAGTTTTACGAGGACAGTAACGGCAACGAAATTTTAGACCCAGGTACTGATACCGAATATACCGGGCAACCTGGCGCATGGAGCTGGGATGGCCCAACAAGCACCCTCAGTTTGGACGGCTTTGTGTGGGAAACCTCCGCGCCGGCGGCGTTGCTGATTGTAGGTGGGAACTTGACAATCGACCTGACGAATGGAAGCACCAACACCTTCCGCAGTACCACAGTGAAACCGGATGTTACATCATACGGCATATACACCCCATCAACCGACAGCGTGATCATCGAGGGAGGCGGAACCTTAAACGGGGTCGGCGGTAAGCCTACAGGCAGCGACAGCATGTCACTCGGAATAGCCATTTACGATATCACCGTAAACAACGGTACGGTCAACGCCACCGGCGGCAGCGCGCCAAGCACCTCTTACGGGCTGCGCTGTGATACTTTTGCACTTTCCGGCGGTACGGTCAACGCCACGGGCGGCGCGGCGGGGGAGAGCATTGGCGTGTTTAATTTTAATGGCGGCACCGTAAGCGGCGGCACGCTGACCGCCACCGGAATTGCCGGTTCGGTTTATGGCTATGGCATATTTGAAGATTCTGGGACTTTTACGTTTGCAAGCGGCACGATGACGGCCATTGGCAAAACCAATGCGTTCTTTGATGGGACTGCCGCGGTTGTGAGCGCCGCGCCCTACGTCTATTGGACGAATACCACGACGAGCGCTCCCGGCGGCGAGCCGACGCTCTCCACCGCTACGCCGTACAGCTATAGCGCTTCAGATAAATATGTAAAGCTTACCACAGAACCGTTCGCGGTCGTTGCCAACGTGACCATCACTGGCACGGCGGGAACGGCGCTGACCGCAGGGCAAACCGCCACCATCACGCTCACAGGCGAAACGGTGGATTCGGGCGGGCTTACAGGAGTTGATGCCGCAAGCTGGTTTTCCAGCCTGCCCGCGGGCGTGACGGCCACGGCAGATGGAGCGGGCAGCGGCGATGTTATTACGATTACCTTCGGCGGCACGCCCATAGCCGGATCATCGGCGGCCTTCGACATCACGATACCGGCAAGCGCCCTAACGGGCAACGCGGATATTACCGTGACCGCAAACCCCAACGCGAAGTTTGCTATTGCGGGCGGCCGGTCGAGCTCGAACGACGATGACGACGATAATGGTATTGTGACACTGCCCCTGCCCATACAGCCCCCCAAAACGGGGGAGGGCGCGGGCGCGGCTTGGCTGCTTTGCATGGCGGGCAGTGCTGCCGTGGCATTTGTGGTGTTCAATAAAAAACGGCAAAGCGCGAAGTAAGCGGTTGGATATAGCGATACAGCAACTTTAAAGCCCGCCAGCTTGGCGGGCTTTGGCGTTGCCTTTTAGGCGCTACCCCATGCGGTGATAGGCCGCGATGCAGGCGATGCTCAGCAGCAGCTGCAGCGCAAACAGGCCGTAGCACAGGTTGCGGCGGGCGGCGTTTTGGCGGCGCTTGAATATTTCGGCGCCTATAAGCGGCACGATGGGTATTAGCCCCACATATAGGGTGAACAGGGTGTTCATCATTATGGTTCCTTTCTGCGATGGGCGGGAAAGCAATCCTTTTGCCGCGCGTTTGCGCTTGCGGTGACCTTGCATATATCGTAGCATAAACGCATATTTAAAACGATGGTGACATATTGGTTCCGCCTGCAAAATTTGGGGTTGCTGCAGGTTGCCTTTTCGAGTAAATATGATAGACTATACTATAAGGTAAAACTATACCAAAAGGAGAAACTATGATCAGGCATATCGTGTTCCATAAGTATACCCAGCCGCAGCAGGCGCAGGTGATAGCCCCCCTGCTTAGGGCGCTGGTGGGCAAGGTGCCGGGGCTTGTAAGCATGGAGGCGGGCGCGGACTTTTTGCATAGCGAGCGCAGCTACGACCTGGCGCTGATTGCAACCCTGCAGGATAGGGCGGCGCTGGAGGTATATGCCAGCCACCCCGAGCATGTGAAGATAAAAGAGCTTGCGCACAAATACATCGAAAAGACGGTAGCGGTAGACTTTGAATTCTGAAACCGGGAACCAATTTAAAGTGGTGGCCCCCTTCGAGCCGCAGGGCGATCAGCCCCAGGCGATAGACGCGCTTGCGCACGGTGTTGAAAAGGGGGATGCTGTACAGGTGCTGCTGGGCGTGACCGGCAGCGGCAAAACCTTCACCATGGCCAAAGTGATAGAGCGTGTGCAAAAGCCCACGCTGGTTATCGCGCACAATAAAACGCTGGCGGCGCAGCTGTGCGGCGAGTTTAAAGAATTTTTCCCGGGCAGCGCGGTGGAGTACTTCGTGAGCTACTACGATTACTATCAGCCCGAGGCGTATATCGCCGCGTCGGATACCTATATCGAAAAGGTAGCCACCGTCAACGATGAGATAGACAAGCTCCGCCACAGCGCAACCTGCGCGCTCAACGAGCGGCGGGATGTGATTATCGTGGCGTCGGTCAGCTGCATCTATGCCCTGGGCGACCCCGAAGAATATCTGCGGCTCTCCATATCGCTCCGGCGCGGCATGCGCATCGAGCGGGATGAGGTGCTGCGCCGCTTGGTGGATATCCAATACCAGCGCAACGAATACGACTTCGCGCGGGGCACCTTCCGCGCCAAGGGGGATGTGCTGGAGGTTTTCCCGGCAAACTGGTCCGAAAAAGCGCTGCGGATAGAATTCTTTGGCGATGAGGTGGAGCGCATCAGCGAGGTGAACGTGACCACCGGCGAAATATTGCTGGATAGGAGCCATGTGGCGATTTTCCCGGCCACGCACTATGCCACCGGGCGCGATAAATTAGAGGCCGCCCTCGAAGAAATCGAGCATGATATGCAGGCCCGCGTGGACGAGCTGCGGGGGCAGGGCAAGCTTTTGGAAGCGCAGCGGCTGGAGCAGCGCACGCAGTATGATATGGAGATGCTCAAGGAGATAGGCTATTGCCAGGGCATCGAAAACTACTCGCGCTATTTTGACGGGCGCAAGCCCGGGCAGCCGCCGTTTACGCTGCTGGATTACTTCCCCGATGATTATTTGGTGATTATCGACGAGTCGCATGTGACGCTGCCCCAAATACGGGCCATGTATCAAGGCGATTTTTCCCGCAAAACCGAGCTGGTGGAATATGGCTTTCGCATCCCCAGCGCTTTCGACAACCGCCCGCTCAAGTTCGATGAATTCAGCGAGCGCGTGCACCAGCTGCTGTGCGTAAGCGCTACCCCGGCGGATTATGAGCTGGGCCGCGCCACGCAGGTGGTGGAGCAGATTATACGCCCCACGGGGCTGATAGACCCGCCAGTGGAGCTGCGCCCCACCAAGGGGCAGGTGGATGACCTGCTGGGCGAGGTGCGCAAGGTGGCGGCTTTGGGGTACCGCACGCTGGTCACCACGCTTACCAAGCGCATGGCCGAAAGCCTTACCGAATACCTGGATGCCTTGGGTGTGCGCGTGCGGTATATGCACAGCGATATCGAAACCATCGAGCGCATGGAGATCATACGCGACCTGCGCCTGGGCGAGTTTGACGTGCTGGTGGGTATCAACCTGCTGCGCGAGGGGCTGGATTTACCCGAGGTGGGGCTTGTAGCCATATTGGATGCCGATAAAGAGGGCTTTTTGCGCTCCGGCACCTCCCTTGTGCAAACCATTGGCCGCGCGGCGCGCAATGTGGAGGGCCGAGTGATTATGTATGCCGATGTGGTCACGCCCAGCATGCGGTTTGCCATGGGCGAAACCGAGCGCCGCCGCGAAAAGCAGCGGGCGCACAACGAGGCGCACGGCATTGTGCCGCAGAGCATCGTGAAGGCCGTGCACGGCATATTGGAGATAAGCGGCAAGCCCAAAGAAGCGGAGCTTTCGGCCGATGAAAAGCAAGCCAAGGCCGAGTTGATTCAGCAGCAGATGCGGCAGGCCGCCGCCGAGCTCGACTTCGAGACCGCCGCCAAGCTGCGCGACCAGCTGTTTGACCTTACCGGGCAGAAGCAAGAAAAGAAGATTGCCGCCGGCATGCCGGGCAGCCGCAAGCCCGCGCGCGGGCGCACGCGCAAGTAGGCAAGCGGCGCAAACCCCGTATTCATACAACGATTGCAATAAATTTTATATAAAAAGAAAGTTTGTAAAAGCTGGCATATGAAAGAAGAACTACGCATAAAGGGCGCGCGGGAGCACAACCTAAAAAACATAGACCTTACGCTGCCCCGCAATAAATTCATCGTGTTCACGGGCCTTTCGGGCAGCGGCAAATCGTCGCTGGCCTTCGATACGCTCTACGCCGAGGGGCAGCGGCGGTATATGGAATCCCTATCCTCCTACGCGCGCCAATTTTTGGGGCAGATGGAAAAGCCGGAGGTCGACTATATCGAAGGCCTGTCCCCCGCCATCAGCATAGACCAAAAAAGCACATCCAAAAACCCGCGCTCCACGGTGGGCACCGTTACCGAGATACACGATTATCTCCGCCTGCTGTATGCCCGCATGGGTATACCGCATTGCCCGCAGTGCGGCAAGCGCATTGCGCGGCAAAGCATCGATCAGGTGGTGGACCAGGTGATGGCGCTGGGCGAGGGCGCCCGCATACAGGTAATAGCTCCCGCCGTGCGGGCCCGCAAGGGGGAGCATGTGAAGCTGCTCGAGCAGATACGCAAGGACGGCTATGTGCGCGTGCGCGTAGATGGTGAGGTATACGATATCAGCGATGTGCCCAAGCTCGAAAAGACGTTTAAGCACACCATCGAGGTGGTGGTGGATAGGCTGGCCGTGAAGCAGGGCATGGAGGGCCGCCTGAACGAATCGCTGGAGACGGCGTTTGCGTTTGGCAGCGGTTTGGCCATCGTGGCCGTGCAGGGCGGCGAGGAGCTGCTGTTTTCGCAAAATTATGCCTGCCCCGATTGCGGCATCAGCATCGAGGAGCTGACGCCCCGCATGTTTTCGTTTAACAACCCGTTTGGCGCCTGCCCGCACTGCACGGGGCTGGGCGTGCTGCAAAAGTTCGATGAAACGCTGATTGTGCCCCACCCCGAGCTTTCGCTGCGGCAAGGCGCGCTCCGCGCGAGCGGCTGGCAGAGCGGGGTGCAAAACAGCATAGCGGGCATGTACCTTGGCGCGCTGGGGGAGCACTATGGCTTTTCGCTGGACACGCCGTTTATGGAACTGCCGCAAAAGGCGCAAAAGGCCATACTCTATGGCACCGGCGGCGAAAAGATGCATGTTGCGTACCAACGGGAATTTGGCAGCGGCGAGTTCAATGCCGCCTTCGAGGGCATCATACCCAATTTGGAGCGCCGCTATAAAGAGACGCAATCCGACCCTGTAAAGCAAGAATTAGAAACGTTTATGACCAACGTGGTCTGCCCGGTGTGCAAGGGCAAGCGGCTCAAGCCCGAAAGCCTGGCCGTGACCGTGGGCGACACCTCCATCGCCGCGCTCAGCGAGATGACCGTGCGGGACGCGCGGGCGTTTATCACCTCGCTGGAGCTGACGCCTACCGAGCGCATCATCGCCGAGCAGATATTTAAGGAGCTGAATGCCCGGCTGGGCTTTTTGGTGGATGTGGGGCTGGACTACCTTACGCTCTCGCGGGGCGCGGTCACGCTTTCGGGCGGGGAAGCGCAGCGCATACGGCTGGCCACGCAAATCGGCAGCGGGCTGGTGGGCGTGCTGTATATATTGGATGAACCCAGCATAGGCCTGCACCAGCGGGATAACGCCCGCCTGCTGCATACCCTGCAGGGCATGCGGGATTTGGGCAACACGCTGATCGTGGTGGAGCACGATGCCGAAACCATGCTCGCGGCGGATTACCTCGTGGATATCGGCCCCGGCGCGGGGGAGCACGGCGGTGAAATCGTGGCGCAGGGCACGCCGGCGGAGATTATGGCCTGCGAGGCCTCCGTCACCGGCCAGTTCCTTTCGGGCAAGCGCAGCATCGCCCTGCCCGAAGCGCGGCGGCCGCTGGAGCGGTATTTGCGCGTGCGGGGCGCACGGGCCAACAACCTAAAAAATATCGATGTGGATATCCCCTTGGGCGTATTCACCTGCGTTACCGGCGTATCCGGCAGCGGGAAATCCAGCCTGGTGAACGAGGTTATTCGAAAAACGCTGCTGCGGCAGCTCAACCGCGCCAAAATACGCCCGGCCGATACCCACGACGCCATCGAGGGCGTGGGGCTGCTCGATAAGATCATCGATATCGATCAATCCCCCATAGGGCGTACGCCGCGCAGCAACCCGGCCACCTATACCGGGCTGTTCGATTTGATACGCGAGGTGTTTGCCATGGCGCCGGATGCGAAGCTGCGCGGGTATGGAAACGGCCGCTTCAGCTTTAACGTGAAGGGCGGGCGGTGCGAGGCCTGCCGCGGGGATGGCATACTTAAAATCGAAATGCATTTTTTGTCGGATGTGTATGTGCCCTGCGAGGTGTGCAAGGGCAAGCGCTACAACCGCGAAACGCTGGAGGTAAAGTATAAGGGCAAAAACATCGCCGAGGTGCTGGATATGACGGTGGAGGAGGCGCTCGCGTTTTTTGCGCCGCTGCCCCGCCTCAAAAGAAAGCTGCAAACGCTATATGATGTGGGCCTTGGGTATGTGCGGCTGGGGCAGCCCTCCACCACGCTTTCGGGCGGCGAGGCGCAGCGCGTAAAGCTGGCTACCGAGCTTTCGCGGCGGGATACCGGCAGAACCTTATATTTGCTGGATGAGCCGACCACCGGCCTGCATGTGGCGGATGTGGAGCGGCTGCTGGAAATATTGCAGCGGCTGACCGCGGGCGGCAGCACGGTGCTGGTGATAGAGCACAACCTGGATGTGATTAAAACCGCGGATTATGTGATAGACCTGGGCCCCGAGGGCGGGGAGCGCGGCGGCACGGTGGTATGCTGCGGCACGCCGGAGCAGGTGGCGGCGTGCAACGAGAGCTATACCGGGCAATACCTTAAGCAAATTCTTATAAAATAGGGGGAGAAGGAATATGCACTTTAGCATGGAGCGCTGGCATAGCGCCGCCGAAGCCCGCTTTTCGGCGCGCAAGTATCGTGAGGGCCCCAATCAAGATGAACTGGCGGCGTTGGAGGCTGCGGCGGATATGATGCATACCAAGGGCGTGCGCATTGCGTTGGGGCATAGCGAGGGCGTGTTCAAACCCATGTTTCTTTGGTATGGCAAAATAACAGGCACGGCCTGCTTTGCAGCCATCATCGCTTCGGATACCGCCGATCAGCACAGCATAGGGTACTTGGGCGAGGCGTTTATTTTGGAGGTCACGGCCTTGGGCCTGGGCACCTGCTGGGTGGGCGGCACCTATTCCAAAGCCGAGGCGGCGCGCCAAATAGCGCTGGAGGATGGGGAGCGCATAGTGGCCGTAACGCCGCTGGGGGTTCGCGCCGAAAGCTATGTGGGCCGCCCGCGCAAGAGCTTAAGCGACCTGACGGGGCTTACGCAGCAGCAGCTGCTCGACCTGCCCGAATGGCAGCAGAGCGCGTTATCCAGCGCGCGGATTGCGCCCAGCGCGGTCAACCGCCAGCCGTGGCGCTTTGTGGTGGGCGAAAACAGCATCACGATACGCCAGAGCGAACGCAACTTCGGCTATGCCGGGGTGGATATAGGCATTGCGATGCTGCATGTGGAGCTGGGCGCGGCGCACTGCTCCGTGAGCGGCGAATGGCGCGATGAGGGTGAGAGCGTAACGTTTGTTAAAAACGAATAAGCCGCGCGTTTTGCGGCGCCGTATAGGCGCAGGCGGATATTACGGTTTTTTTTGCGCCGGATATACGGTATACTATGAGTGAACGGCTGCGGGTCAGCGGCCGGCTAGCAGGAGGTACTATGGAACTTCGCAGGGTTTCCGAAGCGGTGGTGCGGCGCTTGCCAAAATACTATCGGCAGCTTCTCCTATTGGAGAGCGCGGGGGTAGAACGCATCTCATCGGGGAAGCTTGCCCAGCAAATGCGGCTCAACGCTTCGCAGGTGCGGCAGGATTTCAATTGTTTCGGCGGTTTTGGCCAGCAGGGGTATGGGTATAATGTGCGCTCGCTGCTCGGCGAAATACGCGGTATTTTGGCGCTGGACAGGCCCTATAAGGCCGTGGTGGTGGGCGCGGGCAACATCGGCGGCGCACTGGCAAATTTCGAGGGCTTCGAGCGGGAATCCGTGGTGGTGGAGGCGCTGTTCGACATCAAGCCAGAATTAATCGGTACGACGATAAGCGGGAAGCCTGTGCTGCATACCGATGCGCTGGAGGATTATATCCGCGAGCATGATATTGACATCGGCATGATCGCCGCGCGCCGCAGCGTTGCGCAAAGCGTTGCGGATCGTATGCAGACGGCCGGCGTGCAGGGCATTTGGAACTTTGCGCCCCTGGATGTGGTGGCGGATATCCCGGTCGAAAACATCCATATGACCGATAGTTTGATTTGCCTGTGCTATAAAATAAATCATAAGCTGCCCGACAATGATGATATAGAATAAAGCGGCGAGTTTTGGCGGCGCGTAGCCGTCATAGTATGAATACATCCTATCTGGACAGACAACAATACCTAAATAATCAATTAGGTGTTGCAATTATAGCTTTTAAGGAATAAAATATATCATAAAAGGAATAATGTTAAGTGCAGAATGAAGTTTGAAGTGGAATTCTACACGCTTGAAAATGGGAAGCAACCGGCGGCCGATTTCATTAGGTCGTTGCATAGTAAAATGCAGGTTAAAGCTATGGATGCCTTGCGGATTTTAGAGGACGAAGGCACTAGGCTGCGGGAACCATATTCAAAGCATGCCGGCGAGGGGCTGTTCGAACTTCGAATTAAGTTTTCTTCCGATATTGCGCGTGTTTTCTACTTTTTCATTATTGGAGGCAAAATTGTGGTAACAAATGGATATATTAAAAAGCAACAGAGAGCCGATACGAAGGAATTGGAACGGGCATATAAATACAAGGCCGATTATGAAAGGAGGCTATCCAAATGAAGGATATCGATAAGCTGCACGAAGAGTTGATGGAAAACCCCGCATATCGTGCCGAATATGAAGCGACGCGTGATGATTATGATTTGCAACGGGCTTTGATTAAAATCCGGACGGAGTCCAACCTTACGCAGGCGCAGTTGGCCACGAAAACAGGCATACGACAGAGCAATATCAGCCGCATTGAAACGGGCAGCTGCAAACCCGATTTGGATACGCTGCAAGCCTATGCCAAAGGCTGTGGGAAAAGGTTAGCGTTCGAGTTTGTTGAAGCGTAGTTTGGCAATCCGTTGCTTACCCCTCCCCGAGCAAGGCGAGGGTTAAGGGGTGAGAAAATCCCCCTATGGCGCAACCTTTACCAGCCCGCGGATGGAGCGATACTTATCCTCGCTCACGACCTCGCGCCGCAGCGCCTTGCCGGAGGCATCGTAGTATTCCTTATAGGTGATGGCGGTGCAGCCACGGCGGCTTTTGCGCACCTCCTCGGTTTGGCCGGGGGCCAGGCTTTTGTCCACCACATATTCGGTGCCCAAATCCTCCAGCCTGCCGGTCTTTTTTGATGTGATGCGTATGGTCGAGCCATCCTGTGGCGGCCTGCCGTATATGCGGATCGTGATGGTTTTTGCCTTGGTATCCACATGGGTGGAGAGCACGATGGGAATATCCTTCGTATTGATGAACCTGAAGTTTGGCCCGCCGGTGCTTATGGTGGCATCCCGCCCGGCGCTGATGTAGGCCAGCGGCCACGAATGGTGCCAGCGCTCGGTCACCTCCAAATCCGCCATCAGCACGGCGTTGTATAGGGTGCTGGATACCTGACAAACCCCGCCGCCATATTCCTGCACATACCCGCCATCGCGTATGCCGGCGGCGATTTTCCAGCCGTTTTCCGCATTGCGGTCGCCCAGTGCGGCGTTGGCGTCAAATTCTTCTCCCGGCGCCAAACGGGCGCCGTCAATCAGCCCCGCCGCTTTGGATATATTGAACACGCGCTCCTTTTTGCTGTTGCCGCCGCTCGCAAACGAGGTGGAAAATTCCGCTATCAGCTGGGAATCGGCTCGTGCCATCTCATCGGTGTAGCTTGGGGATATAGGGACGGACCGGGCCTCGAGCCGCGCGCTTTGCGCCTGCGGGATCAGCGCCTGGAGCTCGAGCGCCAGCGCGGGGACATCGATTTGCGCACCCTCGGCGGCGGGCTCAAACGTGAACAACCCCGCGGCCTGCTTGTCGTATAGGGCTTGCGCGTTTTGCGCCGGGCTGCACAGCTCTTGGGTCAATCGGGTAAGCGCCCCGCGCAGCCCCTCCAAGTTGGCACAGGGCGTGGTAAAATAAACGCCGCGCGCGTAGGTTGGCGTGGAGAGCGCCTCCAGCAGCACCTCGTGGGTGTTGAATTCGATAGGCAGCGCATCCGCGGTGAAAGCGACGGCGCCCTGCGGCGCAGCCACGGTATAGGTGATACCCTTTAGGCGGATGGCCTGCGCGGGCTCCAGCGCCTGTATGGCCTGTTCCACCGTCATGCCGGAAACCTCCACCTCATCGATAAAAACCTGCTTGCCCAGCGTGGCTCCGCTGTCCGAAGCCTCGGCCGTGCTGCCGTAATTTGGGCTGGCGCAGCCGCACAACGATAGTATAAGCAGCATATTTGCGGTTATATGTAATATTTTCTTCATCCTGCTGTCCCCTGCTGAATATTCGATGGTACTCGTAGTATGTGCAATCGCTGGCGCATATATGTTTTGCTTGCGTCAAACAAGGCGTTGGAATACAATAGAAACATCAAGTAACAGGTGTATGCAAAGTGATTTTGGGAGAAATTGATGTTTTTTGATATGAGCGATAAGCAGTCCCTTACGACAAAGGTCTATACGCATATCCGCGATGGCATATTGGATGGCAGCTATAAGATTGGCGACCTGCTGATAGAAACGCGGTTGGCCGATGAATTGGAGGTTAGCCGCACGCCCATCCGCGAAGCGCTCAAGCAGCTGGAATTAGAAGGCCTGGTGCAGAGCATACCCAACCGCGGCGTGCGCGTGCAGGGCATTAGCGATGATGACCTGAGCGATATTTACACCATACGCTTGCTGCTCGAAGGCCAGGCGGCATACTGGGCCGCCGAGCGCATCGACACGGCGCAGCTGGATAAGCTGGCCGAAACGGTGGAGCTGATGGAGCTTTATACCCGCAAAAACGATGTGCCGCACCTGGCGCAGCTCGACAGCGAATTCCACGATGTGCTATACAGCGCGGCGAACAGCCGTATGCTTAAGCAGGTGCTTGCCTCGCTGCACCAAAATGCGCGCCGCGCCCGGCGAAGCAGCTTAAACGAGCCGCTGCGCCCGGCGGATTCCCTGCGGGAGCACCGCGCCATATTCATGGCGCTCGAAAGCCACGACCCGGAGCAGGCGAAGCAGGCGATGGAACAGCACCTGCACAATGCGCACTTAAATTGAAGAAAATTATATAATTCTCCAAACGAAACCTCTCATGAATTTGGGAGGTTTTTTTGCTGTGCCGCCCTAAAAGAGAGCGATTCGCCAAAACTCGCGTATATTCGGCAAAAGAATTGGAAATACTTGGAAGGGTGCGAAATTTGCGCGGTGAAACAAATGTATAGACCCGCAAAAGGCGGGATTTTTTTGGAGGACAAGCTATGCAGGTAAGCGTAAAAAAACAGGGCGGCACGCTGTACGCGGCGCTGGTGGGCGAGTTGGATCACCACAGCGCGGCGCCGGTGCGGCAAAAGTTGGATGCGGCGCTGGGCGGCGACATAAACGAACTGGTGCTGGATATGCGCGGGGTTAGTTTTATGGATAGCTCGGGCATCGGCGTGATATTGGGGCGCTACAAGCTGCTGCGCGATAGGGGCGGCAAACTGAGGGTGAGCGCGATGAGCAGCTATGCGGAGCGCATATTCCGCATGGCCGGTATGCTGCCGCTGCTGGCGGGCAGCGGTACGGCGGGGATGGGCGCGCGGCGCGCGGCCGATAACAAGGGGGGTAAAAAACATGTATGAAAACAGGATGCAGCTGCGCTTTGGCAGCATTTCGCAAAATGAATCCTTCGCGCGCACGGTGGCGGCCGCGTTTGCCGCCCAGCTCAACCCTACCATAGAGGAACTCACCGATATCCGCACGGCGGTGAGCGAAGCCGTGACTAACGCCATCATCCACGGGTATGAAAACAACCCCAACCGCGCGGTGGAGCTGCGCTGCTCCATCTGCGGCGATATGCTTACCATCGTGGTGGCGGATGAGGGCAAGGGCATAGAGGATGTGATGCTGGCCATGCAGCCGTTTTACACCAGCGTGCCCAGCTTGGAACGCAGCGGCATGGGCTTTGCGGTGATGGAAGCGTTTATGGATGATGTGCGGGTGGAATCCGCCCCGGGGCAGGGCACCAAGGTGACGATGCAAAAGCATATTGCGGTGGTGGGCTGCGATGGCTGAGAGTGCGGCGCACAGCCCGCATGAAGAAACGCTGGAGTTAATCCTTTTGGCGCAAACCGGGGAGGATGAGGCGATGGCGCGGCTCGTGAGCGAGAACGCGCCGCTGGTGCGCGCCATCGTGCGCAAATATATCGGCCGCGGTACAGAATATGAGGACTTATACCAAATCGGCTGCATGGGGCTGGTGAAGGCCATCCGCAACTTCGATACGAGCTATAACGTGCGCTTTTCCACCTATGCGGTGCCCATGATTGCCGGGGAAATAAAACGCTTTTTGCGGGATGACGGCATGGTGAAGGTGAGCCGCTCGCTTAAGGAGCTGGCGGCACGGGCAGCGGCGGCGCAGAGCGAGCTGAGCTTCAGCATGGGCCGCGAACCCGGCGTGGTGGATATTGCCGAAAGCCTGGGGGAATCCCCCGAGGATGTGGCGATGGCGCTGGAGGCTTCCCGCCCGCACCTTTCCATATACGAGCCGGCCTATGGGGAGGATGGCGAAACCGCCGCCACCCTGCTCGACCGGGTGCCGGGCGAGGGCGACGAGGCCGAAGCCACGATAGACCGGGTGCTGCTAAAAGAGCTGCTGGGCACGCTGGAACCACGGGAGCGCAGCATCATCGTGCTGCGGTATTTTGCCGACAAAACGCAGGGGGAAATCGCGCAATTGCTGGGCGTTTCGCAGGTGCAGGTATCCCGGCTGGAGGGCCGGATACTCCGCAAGCTGCGGGAGCAGGCGCGATAATCCTGCCCATAAAGCAACGCGCAAGGCCCGTCAAATGGCGGGTAATTCAGCTCGCAATCTTCAGGGCACGGCTTTTCTTACAAAAAGTCCATGCAACGCCCTTCCTTCGCAAGGGAAAACATGCTATAATTTAATGGAATCAATAGTATAGTCGGTTGTTATAAGCCCCTGTTATGGGTCTG
Organism: Christensenellaceae bacterium; assembly: GCA_031261085.1. GTDB lineage: Bacteria > Bacillota > Clostridia > Christensenellales > CAG-138 > Pelethousia. The sequence goes on along the minus strand of JAISKB010000006.1, from coordinate 17,976 downwards.
CGCGATATGCCCCCAAGACAATATGCATGCCTTCCGCAACGCCGCGCGCTTGGCGAGGGCGCTTTAAGAAGGCGACCAATAGTTTCTTTTAATATAGAGATATATGTTCTATAAAACCAAAACAACGTTGGAGGTACAGGCATGAAGTTTTCCGGCAAAATCGAAAAGTGTCAGCTCTCGCCCATCCGCAAGTTCTACCCATATCAGGTGGAATGCGATAAGAAGGGCGTTAAGATCTATCACCTCAATATCGGCCAGCCCGATATCGAAACGCCTCCCGCCTATTTCGAGGCAATCCGCAGCTTTGCGCAGCCGGTTTTGGAATATGCCCCTTCTCCCGGCATACCTGAAATGATCGATGCGGTAAGGGGCTATTATAAACGCATAGGCATCGAATATGCCGCCAACGATGTTATCATCACCACGGGCGGCAGCGAAGCGCTCTCCATCGTGCTCAACTGCATTTTGGATGATGGCGACGAGGTGCTCGTGCCCGAGCCGTTTTACCCCAACTACAATACCTTCGTCAACACGACGGGCGGCAAAATCGTGCCCATTCACACCACGCCCGAAGAAGGGTATTTCTACGCGGAGCGCGCCAGGATAGAGCCGCTCATCACCGATAAAACCCGCGCCATTATGTTTACCAACCCCGGCAACCCCACCGGCGTGGTGCTCACCCCCGCGCAGCTGCGTCTGCTTGCCGACATCGCCAAGGAGCATGATTTGTTCCTCATCGGCGATGAAGTTTACCGCGAGTTCGTTTATGGCGGCGAACCGCTGCAGAGCATAGGCGCATTCGAGGACATCGCGCAAAACGCCATCATCATCGATTCGGTATCCAAGCGCTTCAGCGCCTGCGGCGCGCGCATTGGCACCATCATCACCAAAAATGTGGGGTTGCAGCAAAATGCCCTCAAAATCTGTCAGGCCCGCCTTTCGGTATCCACGCTGGATCAAATCGCGGCCGCCGCGCTCTACAGCGTGGATGCATCCTACTTCGACGCCGTGCGCGAGGAGTATAAGCGCCGCCGCGATACCATTTACCGCAAGCTGCGGGAGATACCCGGCGTGGTGTGCGAGGAACCCAAGGGCGCCTTTTATGTGATGGCAAAGCTGCCGGTCGATGATACCGACAAATTCCAAACCTGGCTGCTGACTGAGTTTAACGATAAAAACGAAACGGTCATGTATGCGCCGGGCGCCGGGTTTTATGGCACCCGGGGCAAGGGCGCCGATGAGGTTCGCTTCGCGTATGTGCTCAATTGCAAGGATTTGGAGCGCGCGATGGACTTGCTGGCGCTGGGCATCAAACAATACAACGAGATGCATAAATAAATTCGGTATACTTGGCCCCTTCGGGGGCCTTTTTTGCGCGCTTTTAGCTTAAACATACAGCCCCGCTCAAGAGCGAGGCCATAGCGATACAATATTTGGGAGATGGGTATTGGTATGTGAAAAACCCAAGCGCAGCCGCAGCACAGTTCCCCTCCCGCCGGCAAGGCGGGGGCGGGGATAACCGCCTTACGGCGCCGCCGTGGGGGTGGGCAGGCTCGCATCGCCGATGCCCCGCGTGATCTTCGCGGTAACGGCGCGGTACCGCTCGGTGTAAATCAAATCCTTGGAGATTTCCTGCCCATCTTGGTAGGTATATAGGTAAACATCCGCGCGGTAGCCCTTGCGCGATTCCACCGTGGTTTGCTCATACCCCATAGGCCAGGCGGGGTTATCGGTGTAGATGGGCTCGTCGGGCGGTATCTCCTCCATGGTGAGGCCTTCCGCCACATAGGTGATGCCGTTGGGCAGCGGTTCGCCGTAGAGGTAGATGGTCATGAGATAATCCTGCTGATTGCAATCGGCGAAGATATAGAGCGGGCTGTTGGTTTGGTTGATGAAAATCAGGTTTTTGCCCCCGGTGGATACCGTGGCATCCAGCCCGCGGTCGGCATAGGAGCTGGGCCAGCTATGCTTGTTGCGCTCGGTGATATTGAGGGGCGCCGCCAACGCGGCCTGCGCGGTTTCGGATACGTCGCTGCGCACGGCACCCGCCCGCAGCAGCGCGTTATACAGCGTGGTGGATACCTGACATATGCCGCCGCCCGCCTGCAGCTCATACCGCTCGCCATCTACGATGCCGGGCGCGAGCGGCCAACCGCGCGATTCGGTGCGGGGGCCGATAAACTCGTTGAAATCGAAGGTTTCACCCGGCTGCACCATGGCGCCGTTCAGCAGCGTGGTGGATTTTTGTATGTTGCCCACGCGGCTGGCGTTGCGGGCGCTGCGGCTGCCGCCAAAGCTGGTTTGCCAAGAGGCGCGCAGCTGGGTGACATCCTGCAGCATCCGCAGGGTTTGCGCGGGCGCGGTGCGCACCAGCTCCGGGTCTAACACGGCCTGGTATACGCCGCTTTTCAGGCAGCTGAGTATTTCATCCGAGAGCGCGGCTTCATCGAGTATATAGCCATCCTGGCCCTCGGTATAGCTGAAGGAAGGCAGCTTGCTTTCGGAAGAAATCCAAAACAGGTTGGGCTGGGCAAAGGGCTCTATGGGCTGCATGTTTATGCCCTCGCCAATGGCGGAAAGCCGCGCCTGCAGCGCCGGTTCATCGGCAGAGAAGCCGCTGCTAAAGCGCTGGTTGTTTTGCTGCAGCTCCTTGCGCGCCTTGGCGTTGTTGGCGTTGGTATCGCCGCGCCCAAACAGCATGGCCTCACACAGCACATGGTCGAGGTTGGTTTGCGCCCTAAGGTCGGCGGCGGTAAACAGCCATATGGCGTTATCGTGCTTTACCGTGATGTTTATGGAAGCTGCGGCCTGCTCCACGGCGGGCAGCAGGGCATTGCGGGCTTCGGCAAGCGTCATGCCGGCCACGTTTTTGCCATCGATGATGATGCCGTTTAAGTATGTGCCGCTATCTAAATATTTTTGCAGCTTCTTTTCGGTAGGGATTACGGCATAATGCCCGCGCAGCAGCAAGCCTGCAAAAAACAGCGCTATGAGCACCAGCAGCCCCCGAAACACCCCGCGTGTTACAACGCTGAGCCGGGAGGGGCGCTTGGTTTTTTTGCGGATTACTGGACCGGCGGCGCGCTGCGCGCCTGTGCCGGCTTGGTGCGTGGGAGCATTGGCCATGGGTTGGTTTCTCCTAATGTGCAAACTACCGCACAATATCTTTTTTACCATTATAACGCAGCGCGCGGCGCGGTTCAACCGAAACAGCGAACACGGCGCGAAAAAAACATTTCCAAACAACCGTTTTTTTACCCGCGCCGCTCGGTGAAAAAATTTGCCAATCGGCGCCGGATTACAGAAATATATTATTAATAATGAAAGAAATGCATTGCAATACTGGGCTAAATGCAATAAAATATTGCTGATCTTGGAAGTAAAAAACAGATTTGGCATAACTTAAAATAACCAAGTATCAGTTTGGAAAGGGATACCCGATATGGCTACTACAAAAACGACCACCAAAAAAACCACGTCTAAGAGCGGCACTGCGGCCAAGACGACGGCTGCCAAAAAAACGACGGCTGCAAAAAAGACGACCACCACAAAAAAGGCGGCCACTACCAAAAAGACGAGCAAAAAATCCATCCTGGCCGATATGACGCTCAACGATGTGCTCGAGAACCCGGCTATGGCGGCGCTGCTCGAAAAGCATCTCCCCAATGTGCAAAGCAACCCCATCTTTTCGCTGATAGGGGGCATGAAGCTGGAGACAATTATGGATATGCTGCCGCTGGAGGATCTCAAAAAGAAATTCGGCGCGTTTTTGGGCGAGCTTGGCAATGGTTGATGCGCAAGCAAAAGCGGCGCATATATAACGACTGCATAACGAATTAAGGAGAATAAATATGGCAACATCTAAAACAGTTACAAAGGTAAAGGCGGCCGACCCGGCTGCGGAACAGGCCAAGAAATTTGTGCCTTCCCCCGAAAACAAGAAAAAGGCGATTACGTTCCGCATCATAGCGGCGCTGCTTTGGCTGGCGGGCATTGCCGCCGAGGTGGTGGCGATTTTGCAGCTGCGCAACGCAGAACCCGTCATGTGGCTGCTGCTGGTTTTAATTGCGGCCGACTTCCTGCTGGTGGTGGGCGGCTCCATGCTGTGGAAAAAGGCCAACCGGCTCGACCCGGCCTCCGAAAAGAACAAGTTCGGCTTCTTCGTGCAAAATCAGCTGGGCGTGCTCATATGCGCCATCGCGTTTTTGCCGCTGATCGTGCTGATCTTCACCAACAAAAACCTAAAGGGCAAGCAAAAGGGCATACTGGGCGCCGTGGCTATAGTGGCGGTGCTGGGAGCCGGCTTTTTAAGCTACGATTACAACCCGCCCTCTGTGGAGCAGTATACCGAAGAGGCCAACCGCGTGATACAGCTTACCGGCAAGGATGAGGTATATTGGACGCAATCCGGCACCAAGTACCATCTTTATGACGACTGCTACACCATCAATACCGATAAGACCGCCGAAATCTTTACCGGCACCATCGCCGATTGCCATGCCGATAAGAACATAACCGAGCTGTGCAAAATCTGCGAAGGCAACGCCCTGAAAGACCCTGCGCTGCCGGGCTCCCAGCTGGCGGATACCCAGGAAGACGTGGCTGAAGAAGAGACCGTCGACGAAGCGGCCTAAGCTGCTATGCGGTAAACGAGCCGTTATGGCAAACGCGCGCCGAGTTCATGCGCTATAGCATGGGCCCGGCGCTTTTTGCCTTTGTGTGGCGCAAAACACGACATTTGTTTACAGCTTATGCGCACCCGGGATGCTTGTTATTCTATGGTGCGGATAGTATAATAAACTTGTGATGAAATGGCAATATATTGGTGTGTGCGGGCGCTTGCCCCACGTGCCACAAAATACATACTAAAAGTGTAAGAAAGCAGGAAAGTACTTTGGCATCAAAACTTAAAATCATCCCGTTGGGCGGGGTGGGAGAAATCGGTAAAAATATGACCTTGTTCGAATATGGCAAGGATATCATCGTGGTGGATTGCGGCATCATATTCCCGGATGACGATATGCCCGGCATCGATTTGGTCATCCCGGATATGAGCTACTTAGAAAAGAACATAGACCGGCTGCGCGGCTTTTTGATTACCCACGGCCATGAGGACCATATCGGCGCGATGCCGTTTGCGCTGCAAAAGCTCAACGTGCCGGTGTATGGCACCAAGCTTACCATCGCGCTCATCGAGCATAAGCTGAAGGAAGCGAAGGTGAACGGCGCAAACCTCAATTGCGTAAGCCCGGGCGATACCATACGGTTGGGCTGCTTCAATGTAGAGTTCATCAAAACCAGCCACTCCATAGCGGGGGCGTGCGCGCTGGCCATCAATACGCCCATCGGCACGGTGATACACACCGGCGACTTCAAGGTGGATTTTACGCCCATCGACGGGGAGCCCATCGATATACGGCGCTTTGCCTCCTATGGCACAAAGGGCGTGCTGGCGCTGCTGAGCGACAGCACCAATGTGGAATATGCGGGGCATACCCAAAGCGAGCGCGAAATAGGCAAAACGTTTGAAAGCTGCTTCGATAAAGCGAAGGGCCGCGTAATCGTGGCCACGTTTGCCTCGAATATCTATCGCATACAGCAGATTGCCGATGTGGCCATATCCTATGGCAGGATGATTTGCTTTCAGGGGCGCAGCATGGTGAACATAGCCGAAATAGCGCAGGATTTGGGCTACCTAAAGCTGCCCGAAGAAAGCGTGGTGGAGATAGAGCAGCTCAAAAAGCTGCGTCCCGACCAGATATGCGTGCTCACCACCGGCTCGCAGGGCGAGCCCATGAGCGGCCTGTTCCGCATGGCGAATTCCTCCCACAGGCTGAATATCGGCAAGGGGGATTTGGTCATCATATCGGCATCCAGCATACCCGGCAACGAGCGCAGCGTAGGCCGCGTCATCAACCAGCTGTATCAGCACGGCGCCTCCGTCGTGTATGACCATATGGCGGATGTGCATGTATCGGGCCACGCCCGCAAGGAGGAGCTGAAGCTGATGTTTCGCCTAACGAACCCGCAGTACTTTATACCGGTGCACGGGGAGGCGCGGCATTTGCACCAGCACGCCGAGCTTGCGCAGGAGATGGGCGTGCCAGAGGAGAACATATTCGTGGCCGATTTGGGCAACGTGGTAGAGCTTTCGCGCAACCGCGGCAAAATCGCGGGCAGCGTGACGGCGGGCAGCGTGATGGTGGATGGCAGCGGCGTGGGCGATATTGGCGACGTGGTGCTGCGCGATCGCAAGCTGCTAAGCGAGGATGGCCTGTTTACCGTGGCCATCACGCTCAACCGGCAGACCGGCGCGCTGCTAGCCAGCCCCGAAATACTCTCGCGCGGGTTCGTGTATGTGCGCAACTCCGAGGAGCTCATCAACACGGCGCGGGAGCTGGTGCGGCAGGAAGCGCTCAAGTTTGAGAGCAGCAATAAGAGCGAATGGGCCGGCATAAAGAACAACATACGCAACGGGCTGAAGAATTACCTGTATGAGCAGACGAAGCGCAGGCCGATGATTTTGCCCATCATCATCGAAATATAACCTTGGGGAGGCAACGAGCAATGGTATACGACAAGGCGCGGGAACTGGCGAAGGAAATTGCCGATAGCGAAGAGCACGCGGCGTATAAGCAGGCCAAAGAAAAAGCGATGGCCAACGCAACCACGGCGGCGCTCATAAAGCAGTATCATCAGCTGCAAATGCAGGCGCAGGCGGCCGTGATGGCGGGCAAAAAGGATGAAGAGCAGCTCAACCAGCTGCAAAAGCTGGGCGAATTGCTGCAGCTCAACGCCGATGCTTCCGCCTACCTTATAGCCGAATACAGGCTCAACATCATGGTGGGGGATGTATACAAAATCTTGGCCGAGGCGATTGAGGCGGATTTAAGCGCCTTAGAGGATTAGGGAGATTTTTGCACTATGAGCGAAAACATGCGCGAAAGCGAGCAGGAACAAGCGCGGGGCGACGCCTATTTTAGGCGGGCCCAACGCAAAAAAGCGTGGCGGTATATTCGCCCGGTATTGATCGTTTGCATCAGTGCGGGGCTGTGCGCGCTGTGCCTGTGGGCGGGCATTAAAGTGGTGCTGCGCACGTTCGTATACCCTGTGGACAGCGGCGACGCCACCCCCATCACGGTTACGGTAGAGCGGGGCAGCGGCGCCTCGAGTATCGCAAAAACGCTTTATGAAGCCTGTGGCGCGGGCGAGGAGGGGCTGATACGCAGCAAGGCGGCGTTTAAGATATACGTCGACTTCACGGGCCGCTCCAACACGCTGCAAGCGGGCACCTATGTGCTGAGCAAAAATATGGATATCAGCCAAATCGTGGATGTAATCTGCCTGGGCAACCCGCCGCGGCAAACGGTTAAGTTCACGATACCAGAGGGCCTCTCGGCGGAGGAAATAGCCGAAAAGCTATCGAAAGAGGGCATACTGAAAGACCCCGCGGCGTTTTTGCAGCTGTGCAAAACCGGCGAGGAGTTTAAAGAATATAACTTCATCGAGGCGGTGCGCACCGGCGGGGATGCCGCGCAGCGCGATTATGCGCTGGAAGGGTACCTGTTCCCCGATACCTACGAAATATATGCGGATTCTTCGCCCAAAACCATCATCACCAAGATGCTGCTGCGCTTTAACGAGGTGTTCAGCGATGAATATATTGCCCGCGCGCAGGAGCTTTCGCTCACGGTGGACGACGTGGTGACGCTCGCTTCCATCATCGAGCAGGAGGCCAAGGCGCCGGACTTCAACCGGGTGAGCGCGGTGTTCCACAACCGTATCAATAAAAACATGCGCCTGCAGAGCGATGCGCCGCTCAAGTATATCTTCAAAACGGTGGGCGTGCTCGACTTTACCGCCGCGCAGCTGCAGAGCGATTCGCCCTACAACACCTATACGCACGATGGTTTGCCCGTAGGCGCCATCTGCAACCCGGGCGAGGCGGCCATACAGGCGGCGCTCTACCCCGATGAGGCCTTCTTATCCGATGGATACCTCTACTTTGTGCTCAAGAGCCATACCTCCACCGAGCTGGTGTTCGCAAAAACGAACGAGGCGCATGAGGCCAACAAGAAGTTTTACCAGCAAAGCCCCGCCGCTGTGCCGGGCGCCGATGCGCAGGCCAATGGGTAGCGCCGAGCTGCTTTCGCCCGCGGGGAATTTAGAACGCCTTCAAATCGCCCTGCACTATGGGGCGGATGCGGTGTATGTGGGCGCAAGGCAGCTTAGCCTTCGCAACTATGCCGATAACTTTGGCCCCGAAGAGCTGCGCCAAGGGTGCGGCTTGGCCCATGCGGCGGGCAAAAAGGTATATGTAGCCCTCAACGCCTTTGCGCGGGATGAGGACTTTAACGCTTTGCCCGCGCTGCTAAGCGCGGTGGCGGAGGCGGGCGCGGATGCGCTTATCGTCAACGACCCCGGCATATTACGCGCGGTGCGCCGCACGCTGCCCGACCTGCCGCTGCACCTTAGCACGCAGGCCAACACGCTCAACAGCGAAGCCGCAACGTTTTGGTATGAACAAGGCATCAAGCGCATCGTGCTGGCGCGGGAGCTTTCCATCGAGCAAATCGCCGGGCTGCGCGCCAAGACGCCAAGCGGCCTCGAGCTGGAAGCGTTTGTGCACGGGGCCATGTGCATGGCATATTCCGGCAGGTGCCTGCTGAGCAACTATATCGCCGGGCGGGATAGCAACCGCGGCGAGTGCGCGCAGCCCTGCCGCTGGGCTTATGAGCTGCGCGAAAGGGGCGCACAGGGCGAATACTTCAGCATAGAGCAGGGTGCGGAAGGTTCTTTTGTGTTCAACGCGCGGGATTTGCGGCTGATGGAATACCTGCCCGCGCTGCTGCGGGCCGGCGTATGCAGCTGTAAAATCGAGGGGCGCATGAAGTCCGACGCATATGTGGCCACGGTCACAAACGCGTACCGCATGGCGCTGGATGCATATGCGGGCGCGTCGGCGCGCGGCGAGGCGGATTATACGCTGCCCGGCGCGCTGTTGCGGGAGCTGGATAAGGTTTCACACCGGCCCTATACCACGGGCTTTGCGCTGGGCAAGCCGCCGGAAAACATACAGTATACCCACAGCGCCGGCAATATAACGCAGGCCGATATCGCCGCCATCGTGCTGGGCTACGACGCGGCGGGCAAGGTGGCGCGCGTTTCCCAGCGCAACAAGTTTGCCGATGGGGATATGCTGCACATACTGGCGCCCGGGGATATTGGCCGGGCGTTTCGGATAGCGGGCATAAAAACCCGGGAGGGCGCCGCAATGGAGAGCGCGCCGCACCCCATGGAGGAGCTGTATATAGGCTGCGCCGAGCCGGTGCAGGCCGGGGATATACTGCGCATCGAGCGCGGCGGGTAAACCTATCTAGGGCATACCCGCGCGGCACGCCTCATAAAATGATATACCCAAGATAGGAGGTATATCGTTGTGTTGGATGCGCTCTTGCAGCTCGCGCGCGAGCTGCTGTTTTTTGTAGGATATGTAAGCGGGGGCAACTCCTTCCCCGATCCATTGCCGCCCGAGGAGGAAAAACGCCTGGCCGCCCTGCTGATAGAGGGGGATGCCGAGGCGCGCCGCCTGCTGATCGAGCACAACCTGCGCTTGGTGGCGCATGTGGCAAAAAAATATGCCGCGCCGCGCCGCGACCTCGATGACCTCATCTCCATAGGCACGGTGGGGCTGATTAAGGCGGTATCCACCTTTAGGCCGGATAAGGGCAACACGCTGGCAACCTATGCCGCGCGCTGCATCGAGAACGAGATTTTGATGAGCCTGCGCACCGAAAAGAAGCAGCTGGGCGAAATGAGCCTAAACGAACCCATCGGGGTGGATAAGGACGGCAACGAAATATCCCTGGCCGAGGTGCTGGGCACCGATGCGGATGATATTGCGCACGCGGTGGAGCTATCGCTGTTTGGCACGCAATTGCGCGAGGTGATGGGGCGTTTGCTCACCCCGCGCGAGCGCATCGTGATCGAGATGCGCTATGGCCTTACGGGCGGCCGCGTGCTGCCCCAGCGCGAAATCGCCGCGCTGCTGGGCATATCGCGCAGCTATGTATCCCGCGTAGAAAAAAAGGCGCTCAACAAGCTCACAAAAGAATTTGAAAAAGAAAGATAACGCCCCTTAAGCGCAAAAAAAATTGAAGAGGGAAGATAATTTGGAACAGCGGATTCGATTTGGCCCGGCGGGCAACAGCGATAGCTTTTATGCCCAGGGGCATACCTCCACGGCAGAAGCGCCCGCGTGGCTGCACGCGCGGGGGCTGGATGCGTTTGAGTACTCGTTTGGGCATGGCGTACGCCTGGGGGAAGCCACCGCCGCCGCCATACGGGCGCAGGCCGAGGCACAGGATGTGCAGCTCAGCGTGCATATGCCATATTTCATCAACCTGGCCGTGCAAGAAGATGAAAAAAAGGCCGCCAATATCCGTTATTTTGTGGAATCACTGCAGGCGGCCCGGCAGTTGGGGGCGAAGCGCGCGGTGTTCCACCCCGGCTCGGCGGCAAAGGGCGACCGGGGCGAGATACTCCGCCGCGCCTGCGCGTTTTTGCGGGAGATTTTGGCGGCGCTCGATGGCATGGGCTTAAACGATACCACGCTTTGCGCCGAAACCATGGGGAAGATCAACCAGCTGGGGAGCCTCGAAGAGGTGATTGCCCTGTGCAATGTGGACGCGCGCGTGTGGCCTGCCCTCGACTTTGGGCACTTGCATTGCCGCGGGTTGGGCGCCATACAGACCAAGCGGGATTACGCCGATATACTGGACGAGCTGGAACGGGGCGTGGGGCTGGAGCGCGCCCGTACCCTGCATGTGCATTTTTCCCGCATCGAATTCACAAAGGGCGGCGAAAAAATGCATCACACCTTTGCGGATGTGCAGTATGGCCCCGAGTTTTATCCGCTGGGCGAATTGCTGGCCGAGCGGGGGTATGCCCCGGTACTGATATGCGAAAGCAAGGGGACCATGGCCGAAGATGCGGCGGCCATGCGGCAAATGTATGAGGAAGCGCTGCGGCACACAAAATAAACTCCATAATGCTTCGACATTTCTTTACAATTCATGCTTGATGTATCTTTATAACTGCGTTTACGCGACTTGTGACAATAATCACACAACTCATTTCTGCTTTTCTTGACAGTACGTCTCAATATTTCTTTACAATTCATGATTTGACATTTATTTACAATTGCATTTGCACGAATTATGACAATAATCATACAACTCATTTTTGCTTTTCTTGACAATATGCCTCGAGATTTCTTTACAATACGCCTCAATATTTTTTTACAATTCATGCTTTGATATTTCTTTACAATTGTGTTTGCACAATTTGTGATTATAATCATACAATTTACTTCAATTTTTCTTGACAATTGCGTTTTTACGATATATGATAATAATCATACATTTGATAAGCCGTGATAAGGAGTTGATAGAAGTGATTCTACCTGTCAAAATAAGCATACAAAAAATATTTTCCATACTATTGGTGCTATTGATGATAGGGGAAATGTTTACCGCTATGCCGCTTCCCGCAAGGGCGGCGGTTGCCGATGGTGAAATCGCGTTTGACCTTACATACAACAGCGGCAAGTGGGTATTTGATGATGTTGAGGTGGGCGATATGACGGGCGGCTATACGTCCATCCATATTTCCTATCCCAGCGCCTTTGCTTTCACACGCCCAGCACAAACCGGCTGGACGTTTACCGAGTCCACAGGCGCAGGTGAGAAAAACCTGCAAATCGCGGTTGCAACGCCGAGCACGCAGGGTACCGCGGCGCAGGTTGTGGCGTTTCTAACAAATAGCGGCACATATTTCACCCTTACAACGCCTGGCGTCTACCCACCCTCTGGGGCGGAGGTTTCGGTTAACATCAGTTCCACCCCGCTCGCAAAATATGTCGATGAAAACGGCTCTGTGCATTTTTATGAATTTGTGCGGGAACGGTTGTCTTGGGGGCAGGCCTTCACCAAGGCGAAAACAAGAACGATAGCTACCAAAACCGGCACCACGAACGGCTACCTTGCGACCCTGACCGACATCGACGAGCAGATGTATGTATTTAATTCCATAGCCAAAGAAATTGGCTGGCTTGGCGCCACACGGGCACTGAAATCAAATGATGCCACTGATAGAGTCACGGCCAATGATACCTTTACAGGCACCAAGACTCTTGTAGAAGATCCAAACTACGCAGACAAATGGTATTGGGCTTGCGGGCCGGAATCAGGAACCGTTTTTTATAACAAACCCCGGTATGATGCGGCTTCCGGCGCGGTTACCGATGTTTTCAACTTTTTTAGTAACGAGACCACCTACAACGCCTATCCTGAGTATCAATCTGTGATTAACAGTTCTATTCCTCAAGAGCCCAGCGCTGATAAAAATACCGAATCGTATCTGGTATTTGCCTGGAATGCCAAATCTTCGTGGAACGATGCTAATTATGGTGTTTGGGCCACCCTTGCGGGTTATTATGTTGAATACGGCGGCGGGAATATGACGGATGCCGACTTTGACCACTCGCACGAGGCGCACGCCGAGGTCTCCGTCCCACACACCGTCAGCTTTGCATCTACCAACCCTGACTTTACTGAAGCCGAGGGCGCAATCCCGGCGCAAACGGTGTGGACGAATGGGTTGGTGACGGAGCCTGCCCCATCGCTGCTCAGCGGCGGCACACTTACCGCCGGAGTTTTGTACCCGCAATATGGCAACAAAATCTTTTTAGGATGGTTTGAGAGCGCCGCCGCAAACCCGGCGATCGATACGCCCTTCAGCTTTTCAACGCCTATCACGTCGGCGAATGTAGAAGCGGCCACGCGCACAAAGGTGCTGTACCCGATGTGGAAAGACAGCGAAAGGGTCGACTTTGCCATACACAACGACGCATACAGCGGTGCGCCCAATGTGACGCAATATGTGATTGCGGGGAACAGCCCGGCAAACCCAAACCCGACGGGGCTTGTCATAGGCACGATTTACCCGCAGCATGGCAACCAAAAATTCCTGGGTTGGTTTAGAACAGAAAATGGCCCCGGCGACACGACGCCCTTCGTTTTTGGTACGGATACCATCGCGGGGAATACGGTCCTGCACGGGCGGTGGCAGCAATACTATAGCGTGACCTTCGCCAATACCTGCGGGAACACGGTGCCGGCACAAACGATACCGAGCGGAGGAACCGCAACCGACCCGGGATCACTCACCGGGTCGAGCACCTACACGTTCCTGGGCTGGAGCGAAAATTCCGGCGATTCATCGACAAGCTATACGCTCTTTGACTTTGGAACGGCGATTACGAGCGATAAGATTCTATACGGCTTATGGAACCCCAATATCTTTGGAGTGTCCTTTGACCCCAACGGCGGCGTGTGGACAGATGGCGGGAGCGATGCCAAACCATATGTGTTTGAGTATATCCCGGCGAACAACCCCATTGGGACGATTGACGGCACAACGCCCTACGAATTCAACCCGGCGACGGATACCCCTGCCGCCCCCTTCCGCAAGGGCTATACCTTTACCGGGTGGGATCCCACGCCCGTATTGCAGACCACCGGCAACGCGGTATATACCGCCCAGTGGTTAGCGGTGGTTTATGATATAAACTATGCTTTCGGCAGCACGGCGGCATACCCGGTGACGGAACCTACCTCCGACAAACCGACAAGCTATAAAGTGACCGATTCGTTCCCGATTCGCATCGGCGACGCCTCGCGGACAGGCTATCGCTTCTTGGGCTATACCGCAACGGGCGGCCAGGTGCAAACGCGCCCGACGACTCCCTTTTTCGTAGAGCAAGGCGCAACGGGCGCGATTACGCTCACGGCGGAATGGGAAGCGATAGAATACGACATTGACTACACGCTGGATGGCGGCGTAAACGCCCCCGCAAACCCGGCGCATTATTCGGCGGAGCGCGCGTTTCCCATCTCCATTACAAATCCGATAAAGCGGGGATTCTACTTCATCGGATGGACGGCAACAGGAGGCATCACCGTTACCGCGCAAACCAAGAACCTCACGATACCCGAGGGAACGCATGAGGATATTATGCTCACGGCACACTGGGTCGCCTCCGCCAGCGGAGGAGGCAGCGGTGATGGCGGTAATGGCGGTAATGGCGGTAATGGCGGTAATGTTCCGTCTTTACCATTGCCAATCAACCCGCCGAAAACGGGCGGCAACACGGGCGTGGCTTGGCTGCTTTGCGCGGCGGGTATCGCCTTGGCGTTTTCGTTCCATAAAAAGCGGCAAGGCGCAAGGCAGGCGCAATGCAATATTTTAAAGCCCGCCGTTTTGGCTACAGAGCGGCTCAACGAATAAAACACGCGGCTTAGCGTGACCGGTAATCTATGACGGGCAATTAAATTTGCAATTCACAAATAAAAGCTTACCGCGAGTGAAGTGTAAACAAGAGGTTTGCAAACGTGATTCCGCCTACTTCACGGGCATACCTATCACTTGCGGAAGAAACCATATAACAAAACTATTTAATGAGGAGAGAGAATTGAGATGAAAAAGATAAAGAAGGCAAAGATACTTTCCCTGCTGCTGGCGGCGGCATTGATATTCGCCTTGCTGCCCTCGGCAGCGTTCGCGGCGAGCGGCGATGGCTACATCGACTTGACGGACAGCACGACCGCCAGCGGCACGGGCTGGACATACAGCGGCAACGTGTTTACCGTAACGGGCGATGTGACCATCACGGGCACGACCACGACAAACCGTGTGGTGGTGCAATCCGACGCAGATGTGAGCATCACGTTCAACAACGCTTCCATCGATATGAGCACGCTCGTTAGCAATGAATATTGCGCATTCGATATGACCGGCGCAAAGGTAAAACTGACCCTGTTGGGAGCAAATGCGCTAGCAAGCGGCAACAATAAAGCGGGCTTGCAGGTTCCCTCCGATGCGAGCCTAACCATAACTGCCGCAAGCAGCACGGATAGCTTGGTGGTAGTCGGCGGGGAGAACAGCGCGGGCATCGGCGGTGGGAAGGACGGCAGCGGCGGGATCATCACCATCAATGGCGGCACGATAATGGTACAAGGCGGGAGTCGAGGTGCGGGCATCGGCGCCGGACTGAGTGGCATGAGCGGCGGGACTATCGCCATCAACGGCGGCGCGGTGACGGCAACCGGCGGTGGTTATGGCGCGGGCATCGGCGGCGGGGATGTTGGGCATAACGGCGGCACCATCACCATCAGCGGCGGCACGGTAGAGGCAATCGGCGGATATGGCGGTGCGGCCATCGGCGGCGGGGGCTTTGGCGCGGGCGGGGTCACCACCATCAGCGGCGGCACGGTAGATGCAAAAGGCGGGCATCAAGGCGCGGGCATCGGCGGCGGAAATCACGGCATAGGCGGGATCATCGCCATCAGCGGCGGCACGGTAGAGGCAGCCGGCGGGAATTACGGCGCGGGCATCGGCGGCGGAGAAGGAGGCAGAGGCAGCAACATCACCATCAACGGCGGCACGGTGGCGGCAACCGGCGGTGGTTGGGGCGCGGGCATCGGCGGCGGGGAGCACGGCAGCGGCGGGACCATCAGCATCAGCGCCGGCACTATAACGGCACAAGGCGGGGAGAAAGGCGCGGGCATCGGCGGCGGGAGCAACGGCGACGGCGAGGACACCACCATCAGCGGCGGCACAGTAGCGGCACAAGGTGGGGTTCAAGGCGCGGGCATCGGCGGCGGGGCTTTGCGCGCAGGCGGCACCGTCATCATCAGCGGCGGCATGGTAGAGGCTACGCGCGGCGCCAGCAGCAACAAGTCCGACATCGGCCCCGGCTATGACGGCACAGACGGCACGGTTACCATTACCGGGGGGAGCGTGAACTGCACGAGTGCAACCGATAAGATACTTCCGCAACCCACCAACGGCAACGGCGCCGACATTTACCTCAACACGCTTACCGTGGGCAGCCCGGTACTTAAAAACGCGGCCATTGCCGCGGGCAGCATAGACGGCGTGAATTGCAGCGCTACTTCCAACGCGGCAGGCGGTGTATATGGCATTAAGGATGTGGGTACCGGCGCTGCGGGCAAAGTGTATTTCTACCTGCCTGTAGCTACAGCCCAAAAAGTTGCCCTGACGGCAAACGGGAGTATTTACGCGGCAACATACACGCGCACAGTATACGGCTCGACAGAAACGCTTGTACTGGCAACGGGCGGCAATAACGGCGGCGGCAGCGGCGGCAGCGGCGGCAGCAGCGGCGGCGGTAATGATGGGTCAAAACCCGTTGTGCCTCCGTCCACACAGCTCCCCAAAACGGGCGATGGCGCGGGCGCGGCCTGGCTGCTTTGCGCGGCGGGTATCGCCTTGGCGTTTGCGCTGGGCAAAAAGCGGCAAGGCGCAAGGTAAACAGCTGGGTATAGCAATATAGCAACTTTAAAGCCCGCCGCTTTGGCGGGCTTTGTCTTGCTTTAACGAAAACGCCGTAAATGCCGCACAAATAGCTTGTTTGGCAGTAGTAGATATGGTACAATAATCCGTAGTGAATTTGTATCATCGCGTTTTTATGCAAACGCGCAAGCTTGATATAAATACGATTATTCTTTGGAGGTATATCCCCTATGATTTCGGCAGGCGATTTTCGCAAAGGCGTAACGGTGGAAATAGACGGCAACGTTTGGGCCATCGTGGAGTTTCAGCATGTGAAGCCCGGCAAGGGTGCGGCGTTTGTGCGCACCAAGCTTAAAAACGTGATGACCGGCGCGGTGCTGGAGCGCACCTTTAACCCCAGCGATAAATATCCCAAGGCGCACATCGAAACCAAGGAGATGCAATATCTCTACAACGATGGCGAGCTCTACTACTTTATGGATGTTGAAACCTATGAGCAGCTTCCCCTCAACCACGATCAGGTGGAGGATGCCATCAACTTCATCATCGAAAACATGAGCGTGAACATCCGCTTCTTCAAGGGCAACCCCTTCTCGGTGGAAGCCCCCAACTTCGTGACGCTGACCATCACCGAATGTGAGCCCGGCGTGCGCGGCGATACCGCCACCGGCGCATCGAAGCCCGCCGTACTCGAAACCGGCTACCGCGTGAACGTGCCGCTGTTCGTAAACGAGGGCGACAAGGTCCGCGTGGATACCCGCACCGGCGAATATATGGAGCGCATCTAAACCATACTAGCGACAAAATAGGAGGGAACCATGGGTTATATGAAAGAAAAGGTGGCCTACTTACGGGGCATGGCCGAGGGAATGGGCATTGGCGGCGACCCGCAGGGCAAGCTGATTGGGCTCATGATCGAAACGATGGATGAAATGGCCGATGCCATCGACGAGAGCGAGCTCTCGATACAGGAGATGGATGAATGCATCGACGATATTTACGAGGAGCTGGACGCTGTGGAAGAATATCTGTTCGATGATGAGGACGAGGACGAGTTTGGCGAGGATGATTTTTTAGAGGTGGAATGCCCGCATTGCGGCGAGACCGTATACTTTGACCAGGGCATGCTGGAAGCCGATGACCTGATTTGCCCCAACTGCAACGAAACCATACTTTCGGGCGAAGACGAAGAATAAACGAAGAATAAACAAGTTAAGAGAGCTACTATTAAAGCCCGCCTTTTGGCGGGTTTTGTGATGCAAACACAAAAAAGGCAAGGGGAGCATGCTCCCTTTGCCTTTTGCCTTGCGTGCCATTCTATATCGTATTATTTCTGGTCAAAGCTGATGTTGAGGGTGCCTTCATCGAAGGTGAAGTTGCCGCCCAATATGGCGTCCGCTTCGCTCTCGGTGGATTCGCCAACCTGGATGGTTTCTACCGCAACGCTCGTATCATCCTCGATTACGAAGTTGCCGCCGTTGATGGCGCCGCTCTTATCCAGGCCAGCGGTCGCGCTGTCGTCGTTAAAGGTGCGGGTGCCGTTTACATCGCTGACAAAGCCTGTGGCCTTGCTCGCGTTCACCGCGAACGCCGTAGCGG
>JAISKB010000004.1 GCA_031261085.1 Christensenellaceae bacterium | reverse complement strand
CCGCTACGGCGTTCGCGGTGAACGCGAGCAAGGCCACAGGCTTTGTCAGCGATGTAAACGGCACCCGCACCTTTAACGACGACAGCGCGACCGCTGGCCTGGATAAGAGCGGCGCCATCTTCGGCGGCAGCTTCGTAATCGAGGATGATATGAGCGTTGCGGTAGAAACCATCCAGGTTGGCGAATCCACCGAGAGCGAAGCGGACGCCATATTCGGCGGCAACTTCACCTTCGATGAAGGCACCCTCAACATCAGCTTTGACCAGAAATAATACGATATAGAATGGCACGCAAGGCAAAAGGCAAAAGGCAAAGGGAATATGCTCCCCTTGCCTTTTTTGGTATCCGCGCCCTATCCTTTTGCGATTCGTTAAAAAAGCCCCTCTTGTTAAGAAGGGGCAGGTGCGCAAAATACCCGCGGGCGGTTACCTGGCTATATGAATCCTTATATCCACCCCGTTCGCCGTATCGTCCTGCTCCACCTCCACGCGCATACCGGCCTCGCGGAGCTGGTTGATGGCGGCGTTGACGGTGTTCATGAACAGGCGGTAATCCTTCACCATGCGGATGATCATGGGCCGGGGCTTGGCGCCATCCGCCTTTTCGTCATAGAGCTTATCGAGCGTCTTCTCCACCAGCTTTTCGGTATCCTTTACCGAAAGGCCCTTGGCGCTGGCCTTGCGGATTACCTCGAGCTGCTGCTTTTCATCGCTGAGCTTTAACAGCGCCCGGGCGTGGCGCTCGGTAAAGGAGGCCTGCTGCATCGCCTCTTTTACGGAGGGGGAAAGCCGCAGCACGCGCAGCTTGTTTGCGATGGAGGATTGGCTTTTGCCCAGCCGCTGCGCAAGCTCCTCCTGCGTGAGGTTAAAGGAGGTGAGCAGGGCATAGTAGCACTGCGCTTCCTCTAAAAAGTATAAATCCTCGCGCTGCAGGTTTTCGATGAGCGCCATCATGGCCGAGGCCTCCTGCTGCACCTCGTTTTGTACGATGCAGGATACCTCGCGCAGGCCCAGGCTTTTGCAGGCGCGCAGGCGGCGCTCGCCCGCCACCAGCTCATACCCGCCGCCCCCTATGCGGCGCACCACCAGCGGTTGGATAAGCCCCACCTGCCGGATGGACTGCGCAAGCTCGGCGATGCCCGCATCGTCGAAGGTGACGCGGGGTTGGTTGGGGTTGGGCAATATGGTCCCAATGGGGATTTGCTCCAGCCGCTTGCTGTTCTCTTCATCCCTGTCCTTTTCTTTTAAAAAGTCAAATACCGGCATACTCGAATATCTCCTTTTGGTGGATTCGTATAGGTTGTTTACAGCGGCGCCTTGCCCGGCGTGCCCGCCTTGCGCGGGTAGGGCTTGGGGGTGGGCGCGGTTTTGGTGACTGCCAATATAGTCCTGTCGCCCCAGAGCGTTTTAAATTCGTGCACCGCGGCGCTGGCGTTTAGCGCCCGCAGCGCGTTATTTGCGGCCCGCAGTTCTTGCGCGATGCCCGGGCCCTTGTACATGAGCGACAGGCCGCCCACCCGCAAAAAAGGCACCGTCAGCTCGGCCAGTACGGCGCAGGCCGCCACCGCGCGGGAGGTTGCCACATCGAAGCTGCCGCGCAAATTCGGCTGCCGGGCGGCATCCTCGGCGCGGGCATGTATGCAGGCGGCCTCCAGCCCCAGCGCCTCGCACGCGGCCCGCAAAAACAGCACGCGCTTTTGCAGGGAATCCAGCAGGGTCAGCTTTATATCCGGCCGCATAATTTTTAGCGGTATGCCCGGGAACCCCGCCCCGGTGCCCACATCTATCACGCGCGCGCCCAACGGTATAAGCGCCATGGGCAGCACGCTGTCGGCAAAGTGCTTGTGCACGATCTCCGTCTCTTCGGTGATGGCGGTGAGGTTGACGCGGCTGTTCCAATCGAGCAGCAGGTCGCGGTATACCCGCAGCTGCTCGATTTGCGGGGCGGAGATGCCAAAGATGGCTTCGGCGCAAAGCGATTCAAAGCTCATGGGCGTTCCCCCTCCCGCTTTTTGAGGTATACCAGCAGCACCGCGATATCCGCCGGGGACACGCCGCTTATGCGGGAGGCCTGGCCTATGCTGACCGGCTGCCGGGCGCTCAGTTTTTGCCGCGCTTCCAGCCGCAGGCCGTGCAGCGCGCTGTAGTCGATACCTTGCGGCAGCACGAGGGTTTCCATCTGCGCAAAGCGCTCCACCTGCTGCTTTTGCTTTTGTATATAGCCCGCGTACCGCGCCTCGATTTCGACCTGCTCGCGCACATCCTCCGCCAGCGGAGGCAAGCCCTGGGCAACGCCCAGCAAATCGGTGTAGGTGAGGGCGGGGCGGCGCAGCAGATCTATGAGCTTACACCCGGTTTTGAGCGGCGCTTCGCCCTTTTGCGCCAGCAGCGCTTGCACCGCCTCGCCGGGCGACACGGCAATATCCAGCGCGCGCAGCGCACGCTCTATGCCCTCCTGCTTGCGCCGCAGCGCGTCGTAGCGCGCAGGGCCTATAAGCCCGGTGCGCCGCCCCAGCTCGGTTAGGCGCAGGTCGGCGTTATCCTGCCGCAGCAGCAGGCGGTATTCGGCGCGGGAGGTCATCATGCGGTACGGCTCGTTGGTGCCCTTGGTGGCCAAGTCATCCACCAGCACGCCGATATACGCATCGGATCTAGCCAGCAGCAGCGGTTCCTCACCCTTGCACCACAGCGCGCAGTTGATGCCCGCAAACAGGCCTTGCGCGGCCGCTTCCTCGTAGCCGGAGGAGCCGTTTATCTGCCCGGCGAAATATAGCCCGGGGAGGGCCTTGGCGCCGAGCGAAAGCGAGAGCGCGCAGGGGTCTATGCAGTCGTACTCGATGGCGTAGCCCGCGCGCATGATCTCGCAGCTTTCGAGCCCGGGTATGGTGCGCAGCATAAGCACCTGCACATCGTAAGGCAGGCTGGTGCTCATGCCCTGCACATACATTTCGGCGGTAGTGCGGCCCTCGGGCTCGATGAAAAGCTGATGCCGCTCCTTATCCGCGAAGCGGGTGATTTTATCTTCGATGCTGGGGCAATACCGCGTGCCGGTGCCGGTCACAAGGCCGCTGTACATGGCGCTGCGGTGTATATTATCTTGAATGACCTTGTGCGTAGCCGCGTTGGTATAGGTGAGGTAGCAGCAATCCTGATTCGCCTCCCCGCCCGGCGGCGTTAAAAACGAAAAATGCGGCGGCGGCACATCGCCATACTGCGGCTCCATTTTAGAAAAATCCAAGCTGCGGCGGTGCACGCGCGCCGGGGTGCCGGTTTTAAACCGGCGCAGGCTAAAGCCCAATTCGCTCAGCGAGGCCGACAGCGCGGTTGCGCGCGTAAGCCCGGCGGGGCCGCTCTCGGTTACATGGCTGCCTATGAGTATGCGGCTTTGCAGATATACCCCCGTGGCCATCACGATACCGCGGCAGCTATACTGCGCGCCGCCCGCGGCGCGTATGCCGCTCACGCGCCCGCCCTGGGTTAGGATTTGTTCGCACTCGCCCATCTTCAGGTCGAGCAAGGGCTCGCTTTCCACAGCCCGTTTCATGCGCTCGTGATAGCGGCGCTTGTCCATCTGCGCGCGCAGCGAGTGCACGGCCGGGCCCTTCCCGGTGTTGAGCATGCGCATCTGTATGAACGTATCATCCGCCGCCAAGCCCATTTCGCCGCCCAGCGCATCCAGCTCCCGCACCAAGTGCCCTTTGGAGGTGCCGCCTATGGCGGGGTTGCAGGGCATCAGCGCCACGGCATCCAGGTGCAGGGTGAGGCAGAGCGTCTTTAGGCCCATGCGCGCGCAGGCCAGCGCCGCTTCACAGCCCGCGTGCCCCGCGCCCAATACAATTACATCATAGCTCCCGGCAAAACAGGCCATGAACCCCCTGGTTGCCCCGCAAGGGGCAAAACGATACTATTGTAGTGAAACCCTGCTTTTACCGTGGATTTCAAACGTATTGATCCAATACGCTTTAAAAATATTATACCAAAAAGGATGCATTTGGGAAATAGGAGATTTTATTTCCCGTAAGTCTATGATACTCACCCTCCCTTCCCCAGCTTATCGGCGGGAGGAGGAATATTTTTGATGGAACGTTTTGCGGAGGCTTGTCTTCGAAAACACTTTGCAAACAAAAAACGGGGTGCGGGGGCTTGCCCCCGCAAACAAAATTCCTTAATACTCTTCCCCTTCCCCGGGGAAGGGGTTAGGGGATGGGGTAAGACTTGTGCCGCTAAGCTTGAAAGCAAAAACGTGAATACGGGACTTATCCCCGCTTGCGGTGCAGCCGCAACAAAACAGCCCCCTCCTTAAAGGAGGGGACTGGGGGTGGTGAAAGTATACTATTGCCATTCGTACTTCACGATGGGGTTCCGGGCCGCGGCCACCTCATCGGGCCGGCCAACGGGCGTGGTGAGCGGCATCTTGTGCATACGCTCCGGGTCGGCCTTGGCCAGCGCGGCAATTTCTTTCATGGCGGTTATGAACGCATCCAGCGTTTCGCGGCTCTCGCTTTCGCAAGGCTCGATCATCATAGCCTCGTGCACGATTAAGGGGAAGTAGATGGTGGGCGGATGATAGCCGAAGTCTATGAGCGCTTTGGCGATATCCGAGGTGTGCACGCCATATTCTTCCAGCTCGCCGGGCGTGAGTATGCACTCGTGCATGCAGATGCGGTCATGCGCTATGCCATAGGTACCCTTCAGGTGATGGAAGATATAGTTGGCGTTGAGCACGGCGTTTTCGCTGGCCTCTTTTAGGCCCTCGCCGCCCAGGCTGAGGATGTAGGCATAGGCGCGCGCGATAATCGAGAAATTCCCGAAGAAGGCCTTCACCTTGCCCACCGAGAGCGGGCGGTCGTAATCGAGCCGGCCATGCTCGCCCTCGCGCACCACCTGCGGGGTGGGCAAAAAGGGAATGAGCGCCTTTGTGCAGCCCACCGGGCCGCTGCCCGGGCCGCCGCCGCCGTGCGGGGTGCTGAAGGTTTTATGAAGGTTGATATGCATCACGTCAAACCCCATATCGCCGGGGCGCACCACGCCCATAATCGCGTTGAAGTTGGCGCCGTCATAATAGCATAGGCCGCCGCCATCGTGCACGATTTGGGTGATTTGGGCTATGTTTTTATCGAACAGGCCCAGCGTGTTGGGGTTGGTGAGCATAAAGCCCGCCACATCCGGCCCCATGGCCGCCCGCAGCGCGTCCAAGTCCACGCCGCCATCCGGGGCGGATAGTATCTCGCGGATTTTGAAACCGGCCAGCGCCGCCGAGGCGGGGTTGGTGCCATGCGCGGCATCCGGCACGATGATGACATTCCGCGCGGTATCGCCGCGGTGGTCGTGATAGGCCTTGATGAGCGTAAGCCCGGTATATTCGCCATGCGCGCCTGCGGCGGGCTGCAGCGTAAACGCATCGAACCCGGACACCTCGCACAGCGCCTCCTGCAGGTGCAGCATCAAATCCACCGCGCCGCCTATGCAATCCGCATCGGCCAGCGGGTGCAGCTGGGCAAACAGGACGCCCACCTCTTCATCTATTTTGGGGTTGTATTTCATGGTGCAGGAGCCCAGCGGGTAAAAACCGTTATCCACGCCGTAATTGCGGCGCGAAAGCCCCACAAAATGCCGCACCACATCCACTTCAGAAAGCTCGGGCAGATTGGGGTTGGCGGCGGAGCGGAGCGCCTGGGGGAGCAGATTTTTTTGGGCGGGCACATCCAGCGCGGGCAGGTCATATGCCCGGCGGCCCGGCTTGGATTTTTCGAACATAAGCGGGTAAGCGCATCTGGTCATGCGAGCACCTCCTTTAGCGCGGCAACGGCGGCATCCATCTCTTCACGGGTATTCATTTCGGTGGCGCACCACAGCATGCCCTTGGTATCCGTTGCGTCAAAGCGGGAGAGCGGCAGCCCGCCCATAATGCCCCGCTGCTTTAGCCCTTCGTTTACGGCGGCGGCATTCTTGCCGGTATCCACCACAAACTCGTTAAAAAACGGTGTATCGGCATACCGCAGCTTGGCGTTGGGCAGCGCCGCTATGGCCTGCGCCAGGTAATGCGCCTTTTGCAGGTTTTGCTCGGCTACCTCGGCCATGCCCGCCGGGCCCATGGTCGCCATGTAGATGCTGCTCATCAGCACGCATAGGCACTGGTTGGAGCAGATGTTGCTGGAGGCCTTTTCGCGCCGGATATGCTGTTCGCGCGCGGAGAGCGTAAGGCAATATACGCGGTTGCCCTCATCATCGGTCGTTTGGCCCACAATGCGGCCGGATAGGTTGCGCACCAGCTTGGTGTGGGTGGTGACGAAGCCCAAATAGGGGCCGCCGAAATTGAGCGGCATGCCCAGCGGCTGCGCATCGCCCAGCGCGAAGTCGGCGCCATATTCGGAGGGGCGCTTTACCGCGCCCAGGCTCAGCGGGTTTACCACCGCGCCAAACAGGCCGCCAAAGCCATGCACGGCCTCGGACAGCCCGGCCATATCCTCCAGCACGCCATAAAAGTTGGGCGAGGCGGCCAGCATCCCCGCGGCGTCCGCGCCCAAGGCGGCGATTTGGCCTATATCGGTGCGGCCATCGCCCAGCAAGGGGACCTCAACAAGCTCTATGCGCAAAAAGCGGGCGTAGGTTTTGAGCGTGGCGATATAATCGGGGTGCAGCGCCGCGCTGTAAAGCACCTTATCCTTGCGCTTGGCAAACTTCATGGCCACCATGGTTTCGGAGCAGGCGTGCGCGCCATCGTATACCGAGGCGTTGGCCGCATCCATGCCGGTGAGCTCGCAAATGAGGGATTGATATTCGAATATGGCCTGTAGCATGCCCTGGCTCATTTCGGTCTGGTAGGGGGTATAGGCGGTATAAAGCTCGTTGCGCGAGGCAAGCTGCGGCACAACGGAGGGGATATAGTGGTTGTAGGCGCCTGCGCCGCGGAAAATCGGCATGGAGACGCAGGTGTTTTTGAGCAGCGATTGGAATATGCGGCGCACCTCCTGCTCGCTTTTGCCGGCGGGCAGCTGGAGCGGCGCGGAAAGTTTCATCGTTTGCGGTACGTCGGCATAGAGGTCATCCATGGTTTTTAGGCCGATGGATTGCAGCATCTCCTGGCGCTCGTGTACCGTGTTTGGGACGTAGCTTTTCATGAATGGTCTCCTTTCCTAAATTTGCGGGTGTTGGTTACTCGGCGATTTTCGCTTCGTATTCTTCGGGCGTGAGCACTTCGCCATCCAGGGCGCCTTCCAATACCGCGAGGAAGGTGTTGTAGGCATCCTGGTTTAAAAGGGCGGGGTCGGCATCCAGCGCCTCGTTTACCGCCACGACCTTGCCGCTCACCTGCGTGTAGATTTCGGCGGCGGCCTTAACGGATTCCACCACCGCAAAATCCTGCCCTGCGGTAAAGGTGTCGCCTATACCGGGCAAATCCACAAATACGATATCGCCCAGCGCAGTCTGCGCGTAGTCGGTTATGCCGATTTTAAACTGGCCGTTTTCTTCGAGTATCCACTCATCGTTGTTGGTGTACTTGCGATCTTTGGGTACCATAGGTATTTCCTCCTTAAATAATTGGGTTGATTTTAGTTTGGCTATGCCTTTTGGGTTCTATTTGCTCCGCTTGTAAAAGGGCAGGGGCACCTGCACGGCATGCAGCTTTTTGCCGCGAATCTCCACTTCAAAATCCTCCGCATCGGCCACGCCGATATCCACCAGCGCCATCGCGTGGGAGCCTTCCAGCGTGGGCACGGGCACGCCGGAGGTGGTGAAGCCCACCAGCTTGCCGTTTTGGTATACGTCATAGTGCTCGCGCACGATGCCGCGATCGGTCAGCTTCAGCCCTATGCGGCGGCGCTTTATGGGCGCCTGCAGGGCTTGCTTGCCGATGAAATCGTCCTTTTCCATCTTCACGGCAAAGCCTATGTTGGTTTCGAGCGGGGTAATTTCGTCGGTCATCTCGTGGCCATACAGCGGCATGGCGGCTTCAAAGCGCAGGCTATCCCGCGCGCCCAATGCGGCGGGCAGCAGCCCATAGGGCTGGCCCGCGTTTAACAGCAGCTTGTGCAGGGCGGGGCCGTCGGCGGCGGCGCAATAAAGCTCCACGCCATCCTCGCCGGTGTAGCCCGTGCGGGAAACCAGGCATTTTATGCCGCCCACGATCACCTTGGGGGTAAACGTGTAGTTTTTAGCGGGTATCTCGCCCGTATAGCCCACGGCATCCAGCACCTTTTGGAACAGGGGGCCCTGCAGCGCGAGCTGCGCCCAGGCGGGGCTTTGGTTCTCCAGCTGTACATCGCCGAACACATGCTCTTCAAACCACGCATAGTCCTTATCCGCATTGCCGGCGTTTACCACGATCATGTAGTGGTCATCGCTATGCTTGTAAACGAGGATGTCATCCACCACGCCGCCATCCGCGTAGCACATCATAGAATACCGGCAGCGGCCCGGCGTCATGGTGGTAAGGTCGTTGGTGCACAGCTTTTGCAGGTAGGCGAACGCATCCTTGCCCCGTACATCGACCTCGCCCATGTGCGAAACATCGAACAGGCCGCAGGCCTCGCGCACCGCCCTATGTTCTTCGATGATGGAGGAATACTGCACGGGCAGCGCCCAGCCGCCGAAGTCCACCATTTTGCCGCCGAGATCTACATGCGTTTGATACAATGGCGTCTTTTTCAAATTATCCATAAAAGCACCTCCGAAGCGTATTTGGTTTGTGTTGCAAATGCCATAAAACTAAAAAGCAGATGTTACATTTAATTATATAACGAAAGCAATTCTGTATGAAAGGGGATTGTTACGGTCGTACTGGCTGAAAATATGGCGCTTTTATTATAAAACGTTACAAAGGGAAATAAAATAGGCCGCCAAACCATTGACGGCCTTATGAAACGCTGCCTTTAGCCTATGGCTTTTAACACAACATACAAGCGGCTGGTGGAGGAAGAACCATATTTATCGCCGCAGGTGATGAGTATCATCAGGTGGTCGGAGGCGGTGGCCGAATCATCTACCACCTTGCCCTTGTAGCCGCTGGTGCGCGCGTTGCTATACTGCGATTGCAGCCAAGAGGAAGGGCTGCCCGCGCCGTATACGTTGTTTTCGAGTATGCGGTATGCGCCCGAGGCCGGGGTTTCGTAGAAGCAGACGAGCTGCCACTTGCTGTAGCCCTGGTAGTTGACGTTGAATACGGAGGTTTTTGCGCCGCTGCAGCTTTTGCCGCAGCTTTCGCAGGTGGATTTGCCCAAAAAGGCGTTTTGCACATGATGCAGCTGATGGAACATGCCGCGGGAGCTGCCGGCGCTCTTGCGCATGTTGTGACCCATTATGACCGAAACCTGGCTCGAATACGGCGTGAGCGCAAACAGGTTGTAGTAGGTTTCGTCGTATTTATAGCCGCCGCTGGAGTTGAGCCGGTTGCTCATGATGCTGTGATTTATCACGGTGCCGGCTACCTTAATGCTCCCCCATTTATCGCCGCTGGGCGAGCTGGTATCCTCGCTGGGCGCGGCCGCCGCGGTTTGCGCTGCGGCTTGCTCCGGGGCGTTGGGGTCGAATATGGCAAAATCCTGCTTGCGAACAAAGCCCTCGGCCTCGCCATACCTAGCAAAGTACCAATCGCCGGTTTCGCCCAGCAGCTCGAAGGTTTTGCCCTTCACGCCCTTGAGCTTTTTAACGATGTTGGCCTTGTCGGAGGAGCTATCCGGCGCCTTGCGCAGATAGATGGTTTTGTCGAGGCTCTTCGCCTGCTTGGCGGTGCCGTAGGAAGAATAATTGGCGGAAGCGGCGGCGGGAGAGGCGGAGTAATTCTCTGCGGTGTAGTCTTCGGCCAGCGAAAGCGCGGGTACGCTCAGCACCAGGAGCGCGCACAGCAGCAATGCGAATAAACGGGTATGTTGTTTCATGGCGGCGAGTCCTTTCATGATGTGAAATAAATTATCAAGGCCAGTATACCATAAAGCCCGCGCCCTGTGTAGTCTGTTTTTTAGAGAATTGCCCGGCATTTGGGTTGTTTTTATTTCGGGGTAAACAGGCGTTGAATTTGTGCCGGTAGGGTGCGGGGGTTGCGTCGCCCTCCCCCGTTTCACCAGGGAAACACAGGCGGCAAGTGCGAATTTCGAATGTGAATTTTCCTTATTAAGGTTGGTAATGCTTTGGTTAGTGTGCTACAATACCTATGGTACGCCAATAATGAGAGTAAAGGAACACGGCCTTGAAACGACGCAAGCTGGTATCCGCATTTTTCATAAGCATCGCGCTGCTCATAGCGCTGATCGTATATCTCACCAAGCTGGAGGGGAGCGCTGGCAACAGCGCGCCCGCGTCTTCGCTTATTATTAACGAAGTGATGACCAGCAACAAAGGCTCGGTCGTGGACCCGCTGGGCAACTATCCCGATTGGGTTGAGCTGTATAACGCCGCGGATACGGCGGCGGATATTTCGGGCTATGGCCTATCCGACAGCGTGCTAAAGGGCGTGAAATATGTGTTCCCCAGCGGCACCAAGGTAAGTGCGGGGGGCTATATTGTGGTATATTGCTCGGGCGAGGCCGAAACCGGCCTGCACGCGCCGTTCCGCCTTTCGGCAACCGATAACCTCACGCTGTTCGATGCACAGGGGCAGGCGCTGGAGAGCCTTGCGCTGCGCGCGGTGGCTTCGGGCCACACGCTTTCCCGCGCGGCGGATGGCACCTGGGATGAAAGCGCGCCCAGCCCCGGCTATCCCAACACCCCCGAGGGCATCGCCGCGTTTGAGGCGGGCCAGCACGATACCGAGGCGCTGGGGGTGTATATCAACGAATTCATGGCGTCCAACGCCACCACGCTGGCCGATAAAAACGGCGAATATTCCGACTGGATAGAGCTATACAACGCCAACGCCGCCGAGGTGGATTTGAGTGGCTTTGGCATCAGCGATACGTTAAACCAACCCGTTAAATATAAGCTGCCGGAGGGCATAACGATACCCGGCAACGGGTGCCTGCTCATACGCTGCTCCGGCAACGAGGGCTTGATAGACGGCGAGCTGCACGCGCCTTTCTCTTTGCGCGCCTATGCCGAGGATGTTGTGCTCGCATCGCGCGACGGCAAAATACTGGATAGCTACAGCTACACCCGCCAACAGGCCGATGTTTCCATGGCGCGCATCCCCGATGGCACGGGCGCGTTTGCGCCCTGCGCCAAGGCCACGCCGGGCTTTGTGAATACCGACGCGGGCTATGCGGCGTTTGCGCAAAGCGAGCAAACGGCGCTGGGCGATGTATATATTTCCGAAATGCTGGGCAGCAACCAGGCCTCGCTCAAGGCGGCGGACGGCAACTATTACGACTGGGTGGAGCTGCACAACGCGGGGGCGCAGGCGGTAAGCCTTGCGGGCTACGGGCTTTCCAACAACCCAAAGAACCCCGCCAAGTGGGTGTTCCCCGATATAACGCTGGCGCCGGATGAATACCTGGTACTCTACGCATCGGGGCTAAACAAGGCCGATGCGCAAAAAAAAAATAATCTCCATTTAAATTTCAACATCGGCGCAGGGGGCGAAAACCTGTTTTTGTTTGCGCCCGATGGCAAGCTGCTCGACAAGCTCGGCGCGGGCGCGTTCCAAAGCGATGTGAGCTATGGCCGAAGCGGCGAGGGCAGCCGGTATTACTATACCTCCCCCACCCCCGGCGCGGCCAACGGCAAGGGCTATGCGGGCATTACGGCGCAGCCGCAGTTTTTAACCCCGCCCGGCGTTTATGAGGCGCCCGTCATGGTGGAGCTTTCGGCGGGCGGCGAGGAAACCATCTACTACACCCTCGACTGCACCACGCCCACCGCGGGCAGCCAAGCCTATACCGGCCCCATCCCGGTCTCAAAAAACACGGTGGTACGGGCGGTGGCCTTAAAAGAAGGGTATCTCACGGGCTATACCTCCAGCGGTACCTTTTTATTTAAGGGCGACGGCGCAAACCATGCCCTGCCCATCGCCACGCTGGTAACGGACCCGGCCAATTTGTGGGATGGCAAAACCGGCATCTACGCCTATGGCGAAAACTTTGACGATAGCATAGCGGGCATCACACCCATGCTGGAGCAGGCGCTGTACTATAAAAGCAAATTCGCCGCCGCCGACAGCCGCGAATGGGAACGGCCGGCCAGCTTCAGCGTGTTTGGCGAGGATGGCAAGGCGGCGTTTTCGCAGAATGTGGATATCCGCATAGGGGGCAGCTACGGCCGCAGCCGGGCGCAAAAGGCGTTTAATATCACGGCGCGCAGCGAATATGGCGGCAGCCGCATGCAGTATAGCTTTTTTGACAGCCGCCCGTACGATGAATATAAAGCGCTGGTGCTGCGCGCGGGCGCGCAGGATCAAAACTATTCCAAAATACGCGATGAGCTGGCCACCGGCCTGCTGGAGGGCACCGACGTCCATCTGCTCTATCAGGCGTACAAGCCCTATGTGCTTTACTTAAACGGCGAATACTGGGGCGTGTATTTTTTGAAGGAAAAGCGCAACCGCTTCTTTGTGGCGCAGCATGAGGGCACACAAAACCTGGAGGATATGGACATCGTAAAAAGCTCCACCCGGGTGAGCTACGGCACGGTTACCGAATGGAACGCGCTGATGAGCTATGTGGCCGCGCACAATGTTTCCGACCCCAACTCCGAAGCCTACCGCTACCTCGAGAGCCAAATCGATATGGATAGCTTTATCGATTATATGATCTGCGAGATATATGTGGGCCAAACGGACGTATGGAACATACAGTATTACAAGCTGCCCGGCGGCAAGTGGAAGTGGGTATTCTACGATTTTTGCTGGAGCTTTGGCACCAGCGGGGTGGATCATAACACGCTGGAGCTGCGGCGCAACACCACCAAGCCCATGAGCGACCTGTTTAACGCCCTGCTCGCCAACAGCCAATGGCGGGATGCCTTTTTACGGCGCTTTGGGCAGCTGCTGGACGAGGCCTATGCCCCCGCGCGGGTGAACGCGCTGGCGGATACGCTATATGCCGCCGTGGAGCCCGAAATCGCCCGCGAGCGCGAAAAATTCAATGGGGATACGTTTATGGGCAAGCGGCAAATCGCCGAGGTAAAGGGCGACTACGCAAAGTTTCAGGCGCAAATCGAGCTGATACACCGGTTTGCGAACGAGCGGCCCGGCGTGCTCAAAAAGCAATTGAAGGCCGCGTTTGGCCTTTCGGATAGTTACATGCAGGAGGTGTTTGGCGGATGAAGCAGCCAAAGGCGAAGCCGCAATACCGGCACGAGCTGAAATATTATTTAAACCAGGGCGACTACGCGCTGCTTTCCGGCCGCCTAAAAAACACCATGGCGCAGGATGAATTCGCGGCGAAAAACGGCGGCGAGTACTTTATACGCAGCCTGTACTTCGACGACTATGACGATACCGCGCTCAGGGACAAGCTCGCCGGTGAGGATGTGCGGGATAAGTTCCGCCTGCGCACCTATAATATGCTCGATGATGTGATAAAGCTCGAATGCAAGCATAAAAAAGACGGGTTTATATGCAAGCGGTCGCTCTCGCTTTCGCGGCGGGAATGTGATATGCTCTTAGCGGGCGATACAAGGTTTTTGCTCAAGCGGCCCGAGCCTTTTGCGCAGCGCATGTTTGCCGAATTTGCCACCAGGGGCCTTAGGCCGGTGGTGCTGGTGGACTATATGCGCGAGGCCTATGTGTTCCCCTATCAGGATGTGCGCGTCACGTTCGATAAGGATATACGCACCGGCTACCGCTCGGTAGACATATTCGACCCAAACGTGCTCACCTACCGCGTGGTAGAGGGGTTTGACATGGTGCTGGAGGTAAAGTTTAACGAATACCTGCCCGCCTACCTGCGCGAGCTGCTGCAGTGCGATGCGCACATACGCAGCGCCATCAGCAAGTATTGCCTGTGCCGCAAGTTTGAGCTATAATAGCCGAATTTTTATATAGTATCGAAATTTTAGGGGGAAACATCTATGTCTTTTAATTTAACCGAACTGTTTGCCGCCAAGTTCAACCCGCTGCAGGTGGTGCTCACGCTGGTGATTGCGCTGGTGGTGGGCCTATATATCTTTTTCATCTACAAAAAGACCTTCGGCGGCGTGATGTATTCGCGCAACTTCAACATGTCGCTGGTGATGCTCACGCTGGTCACCTCGCTGATGCTCATGCTCATCAACAACAGCCTTACGCTGAGCCTGGGCATGGTGGGCGCGCTCTCCATCGTGCGCTTCCGCACCGCGGTAAAGGACCCGGTGGATACCACCTTCATGTTTTGGGCCGTGGGCGAGGGCATCGCAATAGGCACCAAATTCTATGATGTGGCCATCATCGCTGGCGTGCTCATCGGCATATTCCTGCTGATACTCAGCGCGTTCAAGGTGCGTTCCAGCATGCCGTTTTTGCTGGTGCTGCACTATAACGAGGCGGCCAGCCAGCCCGTGCGGCAAATGATCAAGCAGCTGCCCGGCGCGCGGGTGCGCAGCAAAACCGCCCGGCGGGAGGGCATCGAGATGACGCTGGAGCTTCGCCTTAAAGATAATGAGACGGGCTTTGTCGAAAAGTTTTTGCGGGTGGAGGGCGTATACGATGCCAGCCTTATCGCCTACCAGGGCGATATCGTAGCGTAGGCGCTCTGCGCCGCGGGCAGCTATATTTCACCATGATAAGACGATTTTTGACTTACTACAAGCCCCATATACGGCTGTTTACGATCGACATGCTCTGCGCGCTCATCGTGGCGGGCTGCGATTTGGTTTACCCCATCATTGCGCGTAATATCATCAACACCTATGTGCCGCAGGGCAATATGCGCCTGCTGTTCATTTGGTGCGCGGTGATGCTGGGGCTGTACCTGGCCAAGGCCGCGTTCAATTATGTGGTGCAATACTGGGGGCACATCGTGGGGGTGCGCATACAGGGCGATATGCGCCGGGATATGTTCGAGCACCTGCAAAAGCTGCCCTTCGCGTTTTTCGACGAAAATAAGACCGGCGTCATCATGAGCCGCATGATTAACGATTTGTTCGATATATCCGAGCTGGCGCACCACGGGCCGGAGGATGTTTTTATATCGGCCGTTATGCTGCTGGGCTCCTTCGCGGTGCTCGCCTCCATCGATTTGGCGCTTACGCTCATCGTGTTTATAGCGGTGCCGTTTGTGATATGGTTTGCCGTGCATACCCGCAAGCACATGCGGGATGCCTTCGCCGCCACGCGGGAGCAAACCGCCGAAATCAACGCCAGCGTTGAAACCGCCATCGCCGGGGTGCGGGTATCCCGCGCCTATACGGGCGAGGCCTATGAGGCCAGCCGGTTTGCGCAGGCCAACAGCCTGTTTATGCGGGCGCGGGCGGCGGCCTACAGGGTAATGGGCTGGTTTTACAGCGGCACGGGCCTTTTGACGGATTTGCTCTACCTGCTGGTGCTGCTGTTTGGCGGCGTGTTCTTTATGCGGGGACGCATAGATGCGGGCGATTTTGCGGCGTACTTGCTGTATATCACCATGTTTTTAAAGCCCATCAACAAGTTTATCACCCTGTTTGAGCAGCTGCAAAGCGGCATGACGGGCTTTGCGCGCTTTGTAGAGGTGATGGACGAGCCCATCGAGCAGGAGGATGCAAGCGCCCTGGACGCGGGAACCTTATGCGGGGAGATACGCTTTGACCATGTGAGCTTCCAATACCGCAGCAGCGACGCGGCGGATGCGCAAAGCCATGTGATAACCGACCTTTCCCTCACCATACCGGTGGGGCGCACGCTGGCGCTGGTGGGGCCGAGCGGCGGCGGCAAAACCACGCTGTGCAACCTTATACCCCGCTTTTATGATGTGGATTTTGGCGGCATCTCGATAGACGGGCTGGATATCCGCACGCTCAAGCGCAGCGCGCTGCGGCGCAATATCGGCATCGTGGCGCAGGATGTGTTTTTGTTCAGCGGCACCATACGCGAAAACATCGCGTATGGCGACCTGAACGCAACCGACGAGCAGGTGATAGAGGCCGCCAAGCGCGCCAACATACATGAGTATATCCTCACGCTCGCCCAAGGGTATAATACCGATGTGGGGGAGCGCGGCATTAAGCTTAGCGGCGGGCAAAAGCAGCGCATCGCCATAGCGCGGGTGTTTTTAAAGAACCCGGCCATACTCATACTCGATGAGGCGACCAGCGCGCTGGATAACCACACCGAAATGCTGATACAGCGCGCCCTTACCGACCTGGCCAAGGGACGCACCTGCATCGTGGTGGCGCACCGGCTTTCCACCATCAAAAACGCCGACGAAATCGTGGTGCTCACCAAGCAGGGCATTGCCGAGCAGGGCAGCCATGCGGCGCTGATGGCGGCGGAGGGCATGTATGCCGCGCTGTATAATTATCAGTTCCGGGTAGAGGGCGAAAGCTGAGAGGGAGAGAGCAGATTTGAAACTTACCGTATTGGGCTGCGGCCGCTGGGGTTCTTTTTTAACCTGGTATTTACAGGGGCTGGGGCATGAGGTCACGCTGTATGGCCGTGCGGATTCCGCGCGGATGCAGGCGCTGATGGCCACGCGCACCAATGGGCAGGTAACGCTGCCCGCTTCGGTAACGCTGTGCTGCGATTTGGAGCGGGCCATAAAGCATGCCCAAACGCTGGTGATATCGGTGGGC
The DNA here is from genome assembly GCA_031261085.1 of Christensenellaceae bacterium. Lineage (GTDB taxonomy): Bacteria > Bacillota > Clostridia > Christensenellales > CAG-138 > Pelethousia. Next base: position 221,958 of record JAISKB010000004.1, on the reverse strand, counting down.
GCGCAAAACCTGCGGGAGCTGATGCGGCAATTGGCGGGCCTACACCCAACCTGCCAGGATGCGGTGCTCTGCATGAAGGGGCTGGAAATTGGCACCGGCGCGCGGCTGAGCCAAATCGCCGCCGAATACCTGCCCCCCGGCTGCGGTGTGGCCGTGTGGCTGGGGCCGGGGCATGTGCAGGAATTTACCGCCGGCATACCCAACTGCATGGTGATAGACAGCCAAAGCGAGGCTGTGAAGGATAGGCTGATAAACGCCTTTAAGGGCGGCTTGATCCGCTTTTATTACGGGCAGGACCTGCTGGGCAACGAGATGGGCGGCGCGGCCAAAAACGTGATAGGCATTGCGGCCGGTATGCTGGATGGCATGGGGCTTAGCAACCTAAAGGGCGCGCTTATGAGCCGGGGCACGCGGGAGATAGCCCGGCTGATCTGCGCCATGGGGGGCAGCGAGCAATCGGCCTATGGGCTGTGCCACTTGGGGGATTATCAGGCCACGGTGTTTTCGCCGTTCAGCCACAACCGCAGCTTTGGCGAGCATGTGGTAAGCGGCGAGCCGTTTACCGCGCTGGCGGAGGGCTGCTATACCGTGAAGGCCATGCTCGCGCTCGAGGCGCGCTACGAGGTGGAGCTGCCCATCTGCAACGCGATACACGCGGTGCTCTACCAAGATGCGGATGCGCGCACCGAGCTGGATGCGCTCTTTACGCGCTCGCTCAAGCGGGAATTTTAATATGCGGCTATTCGATACGCACGCCCATTACTGCGACGAACGCTTCGATGCCGACCGCGAGGCGGTGCTGGCCTCGCTGCCCGCCGCGGGGGTAACGCGCGTGCTGGAGGTTGCCTGCTGCCCCGGCGATTTTGACAAGGTGACGGCGCTGAGCGCCCGGCACGCGTGGATGTTTGCCGCCCTGGGGATACACCCGCACTATGCCGCCGAGGCGAAAGAAGCCGACATCGAAACGCTGCGCTCGGCGCTCACGCACCCCAAGGCCGTGGCGCTGGGCGAGATCGGGCTGGATTATTACTATGACTTTGCCCCGCGCGCGCTGCAGCGGCATTGGTTTACCCTGCAGCTGGAGCTGGCGCGGCAGCTGAACAAGCCGGTCATACTGCATGTGCGGGATGCTTACGACGACGCGCTGCACATTTTGCGCGCGCAGGCAACGGGCCTGCGCGGCGTGATGCACTGCTTTTCGGGGGATGCGCCAATTGCGCGCGCCTGCCTCGATTTGGGGCTGTATGTGGCGTTTGGCGGCGCGGTCACATTTAAAAATGGGCAGGCCATTGCCGAAGCGGCGCGGGCCGTGCCGCTGGAGCGGCTGCTGATTGAAACCGATTGCCCCTATATGGCGCCGGTGCCGCATCGTGGTAAGCGCAACGACTCCACACTGATGCCGCATACGCTTGCCAGGCTGGCCGAGCTAAAGGGCATAAGCCCCCAGGAATTGGCGGAGATTACCTATAAAAACGCGCATGCGGTTTTTGGTCTGATGGAAGAGGAGTAACGCCCCTTCAAAATGGCGCTGATCGCCAGAAGGAGAGGATAGATATGCAAAGCGAAAAAACAAAATGGCTGGCAAGGATGGCGGCGCTGTGCGCCATATCCCTGGTGCTGATGTACCTGGTGCGGTTCCCCCTGTTCCCCGCCGCGCCCTATTTAGAATATGATATGGCGGATGTGCCCATCCTGATAGGCGCCTTTATATATGGCCCCGGCGCGGGGCTGCTGCTCACGGCCATCGTCAGCCTGCTGCAATGGCTGCTGGTTTCCCCGCAGAGCGGCTGGGTAGGCGCGCTGATGCACCTTTGCGCCACCGGCGGTTTTGTGCTGGTAGCCGGTTTTTTGTATAAGGCAAGGCATACCCGGCCCGGCGCAATCGTTTCGCTCCTGCTGGGTACGCTCACGATGGCCGCGCTGATGGTGCCGCTCAACCTGTGGCTCACGGTGCGCTATAACGGCGCGCCCGCGCAGGTGGTGCAGGCCATGATAGGGCCGGTGATTTTGCCGTTCAACCTGATAAAAGGGTGCATCAATTCGCTCGTCACGTTTATCGTGTATAAGCGCGCCGGTAAGGCGCTTAGACTGTATCAGGATGGAGAGGCATAAGGCTGCCGCCCGGCTTTAACCAAAAATAGTCAATATAAACAGCGCGCCCTGCAGGGCGCGCTGTTGCCTTCTTTATAGGGGGCTGTCAAACAAAACCATATGCTAGGCAACGTCTATCTTCTTAATCCAGCTCCCGGGGCCGGCGATGTATTTGCGTTTGGCTCAAATCGGCTTCGGCAGCGGGGGGCGCGCTGGGCTGCGCGCGCCCGGTGAGGGTGGTTTCCGCCTCGGCGGAGCCGCTCCTGCGCGCGTTGCGGCGCTGCCTTTCCCGCAGGGCGCGGCGGCGCGCCGCTTCCCGCTTTTGTATGCGCTCCAGCCGGGATAGGATAATCAGCGCGATGAGGGACAGCACGATGAGCACGCCCAGCACCAAGAGTGCGATGGAGAGCGTGCGGCTGATGCCCGAGCCGATTTTTGCGCCCAAATTTTCGATAACGTTTTGCTGCGCTCCCTGCGCGCCGGTGCCATCGTATACGCCCAGCACATCGGCGGAAACATGGGCGGTGTAGGTATAAGGGTTGCCAGCAGGGTCCTCCAGCGTGATTACGAAGGTGAGGTCGCGCGGGCTGCCTACATATACCTGCTGCTCCGTGTTATATATGCCGGTGGGTATGCTGCTCTCGCGGGATATCTCGGTGCGTACGGGCGTTTGCGCGCCCTCCTGCGCCGCTTCGGCCTGCTCTGAAATGATGAGGTTGCGCATCTCCAGAGCGCCGGTGTTGTTGATGGTGAACCGCAGCTTAATGCTGCCCGCCGCGTTAAGCGGCTCCACCACCGTGGCCGAAAAGTCGATGCCCAATAGCGAAGGGTCGATATATTTGCGCACCACATAGCTTTGCGTGTTGTTTTCGTAAGGCTCGTTGGCGGGGGTTTTGCCGGTGATATGGAATGTTACATACCGCTCCGTTTCGGTGAGCACGGTGTAGGTGAGCTGGCGGATTTCCCCCACGGCCAGCGCAAATTCGGCGTCGCCCACCCGTTGGTTGGCTTCGTCGAACACGCGTATGCCGCTTATCTTTTGGTTGCCGCTGTTGGTGAGCTTAATCGTGAAGGTGACGCCGTTGGCCGTAGGCTCGCTCTGCGTCACATCGAAGGAGATTTTGCTCATCACCATACCCAGCGTATTCTCTTTGAGGGTGAGGGTTTGGGTGACGCCCGCGCTGTCGACATAGGTGATGACCGGGGCGGAAACCACCGTGGAGCTGCCCATGGTGAATTCGTAGGGGAAGGTTTGCGGCACGCCGGGCTCTATCGTGATGTTTTTGGCAATCGGCGTGGCGCCCGCAATCGCTTTATCGAGGACGGAGGTGACGCGTATGGGGTAGATGCCGGGGCTGGTGAGCGTGTAGGTGAGGGTGACGGTTTCGCCCTTGGAGGCCTGGGTCTTATCCACCGTGCAGGTAGCCATAAGGCCGCTGGGGGCCTCGCGCTCCACGATCACAGAGGTGGTGCTCGAATATGGCACGCCGTTTTCGGCCCAGGTTACATCGAATAAAAGCGGCTGCCCCAGCGTGGCGTCGCCGAGCGTTACGGCGCTGGTGAAGGTTTTGCTGTCCCCCGGGGCTATGCTCGCGCCGGCGGTATTAAAGCTGATGCCGCTGTAGGCGCTGCCGATTTGGATCTGCTCCATGATAGCATCGCCATCGTTGCTCACGGTGATGGCGATGGAGGTGCTGCCGCCCGCCGGCAAAGCGGGCGGATTGGCCCAGGCCTGCAGGCCGATGGCGAACGCGGGCGCGGCCGAAGCCAAGCAGAGCAGCGGTATCAGCAGGTATAAGATGGTTTTGCGCAGTTTTTGCATATCGAAACAACTCCTATATGCCCGGATTTGGTCGGGTGTGGTGGTGCGCCTAAAGCGCGGTGCATATCTTGCCTTCGCCAACGTGCCGCGGCACGCAGCGGCTGCCGGTATGCTCGATGATTTCGTGAATAAAGCCTTCGGCGGCGCTTTGCGCCACCAGCGTTTGTATGCAAACATCCTCGGCAAAGTTGGCGCTCTGTATGGTGGAATTGGCGCGCACATAGCTCTCTATGCCGCCGTAACGGGCATAATCGAGCCGCAGCTCCAGCAGCACGCCCGGCGATACCAGCATTTCGCCGGCCGCCGCTGCGGCCTCTGCCGCGCCCCGCGCATACGCGCGAACCAGCCCCCCCGCCCCCAGCAGCACGCCGCCAAAGTAGCGGGTTACCACCACCAGCACATCGGTTAGCTGGCGGGCGCTCAGCACATCCAGCATGGGCAGGCCGGCGGTGCCGCCGGGTTCGCCGTCATCGCTGTAGCGGGCGATTTGCGCCTGCTCGCCGATGCGGTACGCATAGCAGTTGTGGGTGGCGTCCCAGTGCCGTTTGCGGATATCCGCAAGCAAGCCCAGCGCCTCCGCCTCGGATTGCAGGGGGAAGCATCGGCCGATAAACCGGGATTTGTGCAGGGTATATTCCGCCTCGCCCGGCACGCGCACGGTGCGGTAGGCGCGCATTATGCCCCTATGATGCGTACGAAGCCTTTTTTGCCCTTTTTGAGTATCACGCCGCCTAAAAGATCGGCCTCCTGGAGCGTTGCGTACACATCGGAAACCTTGGTATCATCCGCAAACACCGCGCCGCTCTCTACCATGCGGCGGGCGTCGGACTTGCTTTTGCACAGGTTGCCCATCACCAACAGGTCGGTAACGCGCAGGCCGGTAGCCTGGATATCGGCCTTGGTTAAGGCCACGGTGGGCATGTTATCCAAATTGCCGCCGCCGCCAAACAGCGCTTCGGCGGCCTGCTGCGCCTCCTGCGCCTCCTGCGTGCCATGCACCTGCTCGGTGAGTGTAAACGCCAGGGTGCGCTTGGCCTCGTTGAGCGCGGCGCCGCCCTCCTTGCACAGGGCGCGTATATCGGGCAGGGGCAAAAAGGTAAGCAGGCATAGGCAGCGCTCCACATCGGCGTCATCCACATTGCGCCAGTATTGATAAAAATCGTATACGCTGCATTTTTCTTTATCGAGCCACAGCGCGCCCTTTTCGGTTTTGCCCATCTTTTTGCCCTCGCTGGTGGTGAGCAGGCTGGTGGTTAGGCAAAACGCGGGCTTCTGCTCCTTGCGGCGGATGAGATCCACCCCGCCCAGCATATTGCTCCACTGGTCGTCGCCGCCCATTTGCAGCACGCAGCCATATTCGCGGTTGAGCACCAAAAAGTCATAGCTCTGCATGAGCATGTAGCCCAGCTCAAAAAAGGTCAGGCCCCGCTCCAAGCGCTGCTTATAGCACTCGGCGGTCAGCATGCGGTTTACGCTGAAGTGCACGCCGATATCCCGCATAAACTCGAGGAAGTTCAACTGCCGCAGCCAAATGGCGTTGCTGGCAACGAGGGCTTTGCCCCCGTCAAATTCTATCAGGCGGGACATTTGCGACTGAAAGCAGGCGGCGTTATGGTCGATTTCTTCGTTTGTCATCATGCGGCGCATATCGCTCTTGCCCGAAGGGTCGCCGATCTGGGCGGTGCCGGTGCCCAGCAGCACGATGGGCCTGTGCCCCGCGCGCTGCATGTGCGCCATGGTCATAAGCGCCACATAGTGGCCGATGTGCAGGCTGTCCGCCGTAGGGTCAAAGCCAATATAAAACGTAACGGATTCGCGCCCCAGCAGATCGCGCAATTCCTCGGGGTGAGAACATTGCTTTAAAAACCCGCGCTCCGCCAGTACATCGAATGCATTCGACATGGTATCGTACTCCTTTAAGGCATATTCATACCCAATAAGCATAGCATATCCGCGCGGTTTATGCAATCTTGCGGCAAACCGCTTTTTCCGCGCGGTTCGACAGGGCGCGCGCCCCGCGTACCACATTATTTGCGCGGGGGTTGTTTTACCATAAGCAGGGGATACCGATGTATACGGCGTCATATGCCGGGCGTATCCAAAATCCACTTCAGGGGAGGGACGAGCTTTGGCGCGGGTGGCGGCGGCTATCAAACAAAAATTGAGCGGCATAGCGCCGCTGGTATATGGCTTGCGCACCCTGGGCGCGAGCGGGTACGCCTGCTTTGGCGCGGGCCTGCTGCTGGGCTTGAGCGGGGGCGGCATCGCGCCGTTTGCGGGCGCGGCGGCGGCGGGCGTATGGATGGCGGGCTATGCGCCCTGGCCCGCCCTGCTGGGGAACTTGGCTGCCGCGCTGCTCACAAGGCAGCATGGCGCGGCCTGCGCCGTTGCCCTGTATGGCGGGCTGGGCCTGCTGTGGCTGGGCGTTGCGGGCAACGCCAAAAGGGTGGATAAGCTGCTGTTGCTGGCCGCCGGGCACCTGCTCACGCTGCCGCTTTTCTTTTTGTGGGATGCGCAAAGCTGCCTGCTGGGGCTTTCGCAGCTATCCCTTGCGGTGTTTGGCGCGCTGGTGGTAGAAAAGGCGGCGCTCGGCCTTACGGCGCTGCTGCGCCGCAGGCTATTAAGCGGCGATGCGTTGGCGGCCCTGTGCGCGCTGTGCGCCATGCTGGCCATGGCGGGCATGCGGCTGGGCTTTCGCGGTGTGACGCTGGGCGGGTGCATCGCCGCGTATGCGGCCCTATGCGCGGCGGGCGCATTGGGCATCGATGCCGTGGCGGCGGCGGCGCTGCTGGGGGTGGGCGTGGTGCTGGGCGGGGCGCAGCTGGTTTTTGTGGGCAGCCTGGCGCTGTGCACGCTGGGCGGGGCTATAGCCTGCAAGCAGGGCCGGGGCGCCGTGATGGCCGGTTTTTTGGGCATGGCGCTGCTGGGCGCGTTCTACATTGAAGGCGGCAAGGTGTTTTTGCTGCAGGCGGCGTTGGGCGCGGGGCTATACCTGGCCATGCCGCCCGCGCTGCTCCGGCGGCTTCGCCGCAGCGCACTCCCGCGAAAGAATATGGCGGCCGAGCGCAGGCTCAACGAAACGCGCCGCCGCGTGCGGGAGGCCGCCAGCGTGCTGGAAAGGGTATCCGAGCTGCTGGAGGGCGCGGGGGGCAGCGAGGCCGAATTGTTTGCAGGCCGTCAGCTCCGAAGCATGTGCGGCGCGATGGAGCGCATGGCGGAGCCGCTGGAACCAGCCCAGCCCTGCTATGAGTTATCGCTGGGCGCGGCGGCTTACCCCAAGCAAAACAGCCCGCAAACCGGCGACAGCATGGCCATGCGGGAATGCGGCGGCGGGCAGCTGCTGCTGCTTTCGGATGGCATGGGCACGGGCAGCCTGGCGCACCGCGAAAGCGCCGCCGCCGTGGCTCTGCTGGGGGACCTGCTCAGCGTGGGCGTGGAGGAGAACGAGGCGCTGGATTGTGTGAACCGCCTGCTCATGCTGGGCGGCGGGCAAGAGATGTATGCCACGCTGGATGTGCTGCGCTTTGACCCGGCCAGCGCCTGCGCGCGGTTTATCAAGCAGGGCGCGCCGCCCAGCTATATTTTGCGGGAGGGCCGGGTGCATATGCTGCACGCCGAAACGCTGCCCGTGGGTATATTGGCGGAGGCCGCGCCGGGCGCGCAGGAGGTTACGCTGCTGCGCGGGGATACGGTGGTGCTGATGACCGACGGCCTGCTCGATGCGCTGGGGCAGGAGCTTTTTGCCGCGATGCTGGAGAGGGTGGGCGGCGCGAACACCGCGCAGGACGCGGCGGAGGCGCTGCTGTGCGCCGCTTCGGAGCGCGGCCGCGCCGATGATATGACGGTGATTGTGGCCCGGGTGAGCTGACGCCGCAAAAAAGTTACAAACCGTTCGCTTTCACGCATGGAAATACAATGGTATAATAAAATCAATATATAAATCGAGAGAGACGCGCTTTGCCCAGCAAACGGCAGGGCGCATAAGGGTACATCATATATCATGCCGATTAAAAAAGTAATGGTATGCATCACCAACCAAAAAACCTGCGAACGCCTGATAGCCCGCGGTATGGAGCGCAGCAAGGGCGGCGCCGAGCTGCATATTGTGCACTGCGTGCAAACCGGCCATGGCTTTATGGGCACGCTGTCGGATGGCGAGGCCATCGAATATTTGTTTACCGCGGCGCAGCTGGCCGGGGCGGAGCTATACCTGCTGCGCGCCGACCGTGTGGAGGATGGGTTGGCCAACTACGCGAAGGATACCGGCATCACCACCATGATTTTGGGCGGCACCGGCCCGGGCGGCGGCGAAAGCATCATCACCCGCCTGGAGCGAAGGCTGCCCGAGGTGGAATTCGACATATTGCTGTAGCGAGGGCCGCGTTCACTTGGCTTTTTCGCTGTAAAACACGCGGAAATTCAGCGAAAGCGGTTGACAAAAGTCGACGGCGGTATTAGTATATCAACAATTGAATGACGACTGGGTAGAGGTGCAACTGCAAAAATTAAGCTGTCGGAGCCGCGCAACGGCGAAGAAAGCAGCCCAAAGGGGCAGTTGCCGAAGCGGCGGCGGCGAAAGCGGGCTGGTGCTGCTGGGCGGTAAGATAATATCTTGCTGACTGTCACGGCGCTTGGCGGGGGCACATAAAAGCCCGCCGGGCTGGGCTGTGGAGCGCTATCATTCATGCCGGTAGGGGCTTTTGTTCGTATCAGCGGCTGGGGTGATGCTCCGGCCGCTGTTTGATTTACAAAGCGCCGCGGCGCCAACATCTTTTGTGGAGGAAACTAAAATGAAAAAATCACTGCTCTTGACGCTGGCGCTCGTTTGCGCCATACTGCTAACCGCCTGTGCCGCCAAGCCCGCCGCGCCCAGCTTGCTCACCGACAACGTGCTGACCGTGGCGATGGAATGCGCGTATGCGCCCTATAACTGGACGCAGCCGGACGACAAAAACGGCGCCGTGCCCATTAAAGACAGCCCCGACTTTGCCTATGGCTACGATGTGATGATGGCGCAATACATTGCGGACAAGCTGGGCATGCAGCTGGAGATCGTAAAGCTCGATTGGGATTCCCTCGTGCCCGCCGTGCAGAGCGGCACGGTGGATTGCGTGATTGCGGGGCAGTCCATCACCTCGGACAGGCTGCAGAGCGTGGACTTTACCACCCCCTACTACTATGCTTCCATCGTAGGCCTCGCCAAAACCGGCAGCGCCTATGCTTCCGCCTCCGGCGTGGCGGATTTGGCCGGCGCGGTTTGCACCTCGCAGATCAATACCGTTTGGTATGATGTGTGCCTGCCGCAAATCAAGGATGCCGACATACTCCCCGCGCAGGAGACCGCCCCGGCCATGCTGGTGGCGCTGGACAGCGGCCGGTGCGACCTCGTGGTGACCGATATGCCCACCGCCATGGCCGCGTGCGTGGCCTACCCCGGCTTCACCCTGCTCAACTTCGCGGGCGGCAGCGACGATTTCCAGGTTTCGGCGGAGGAGATTAACATCGGCATCTCGCTGCAAAAGGGCAACGCCCTGCTCGGCTCCATCAACGGCGTGCTCTCCGCCCTCACGGTGGATGACTTTACCCGCATGATGGATCAGGCGATTGCGGTACAGCCGCTGAGCGAATAACACTTGCGTAAAAGCGCCTCTGCGTTTACACTTTATTTACACAACATTTTATTGCTGCACGGGCGCGGTGCTGCGCCCGTGTAGATTTTAGGAGGCGCGCATGTCTTTACCCGCGGATTTTATGGGCCGCATATTCTATATCCTGCAAAAATACGGCGTCAGCTTTTTGCGCGGCGCGGGCAACACGCTGCTCATCGCGCTGGTCAGCACGCTGGTAGGTTGCATCATCGGCTTTGCGGTGGGCATTGTGCAAACCATCCCCTCCGAGCGTAAGGATCAGCCGGTGCGGTGGGCTTTGCTGTGTGTTGCGCGGTTTTTGCTCAACGTATATGTAGAGGTATTTCGCGGCACGCCCATGATGGTGCAGGCCATGTTCATATACTATGGCGCTTCCATGCTGTTTGGCATCAATATGAGCATGTGGCAGGCGGCGCTGCTCATCGTGTCCATCAATACCGGCGCCTATATGGCCGAAACGGTGCGCGGCGGCATACTCTCCATCGATTTGGGGCAGACCGAGGGCGCCAAGGCCATTGGGATGACGCATGTGCAAACCATGCTGTTCGTCATACTGCCGCAGGCGCTGCGCAACATCATGCCGCAAATCGGCAACAACCTCATCATCAATATAAAAGATACCTGCGTGCTCAGCGTCATTGGCGTGGTGGAGCTGTTTTATACCACCAAGGGCGTGGCCGGCGCGTATTACACCTATTTCGAAGCGTTTACCGTTGCGATGGTGATATACTTTATACTCACCTTTGGCTGCTCCCGCCTGCTGCGCTGGTGGGAAAGCCGGATGGACGGGCCGGACAGCTATGAGCTTTATGACCTGGCCACCACGGATACCCTGGCGCATACGACCGGCATGTACAGCTACCCCTCCAAGCCCAAGGCCGGCACGCAAAATTCAGATATTCGGGATGGGGGGGCGGTAATATGAACGAACAGATACTGCAAATTCGGCATTTGAGCAAGGCCTTCGGCTCCAACACGGTGCTGCGGGATGTGGACTTTGAGGTGCACAAGGGGGATGTCACCTGCATCATTGGCGCTTCCGGCAGCGGCAAAAGCACGCTGCTGCGCTGCATCAACATGCTGGAGCGGCCCTCCGGCGGCGAAATATTGTTCCACGGCCGCAACATATTGGGCGGCGGCCTCAATCAATCGGCCTACCGCGCCAAGGTGGGCATGGTGTTTCAATCCTTCAACCTGTTCAACAACCTAACGGTGCTGGAAAACTGCGTGGTGGGCCAGATGCATGTGCTAAGGCGCCCCAAGGCCGAGGCGCGCGCCGTTGCGATGGATTACCTCGACAAGGTGGGCATGGCGCCGTATATCAACGCCAAGCCCCGCCAAATATCCGGCGGGCAAAAGCAGCGCGTGGCCATTGCCCGCGCCCTAGCCATGGGCCCCGAGGCGCTGCTGTTCGATGAACCCACCAGCGCGCTGGACCCGGAGATGGTGGGAGAGGTGCTTTCGGTCATGCGCACGCTGGCGGGCAGCGGCCTTACCATGCTGGTGGTTACCCACGAGATGGCCTTTGCCAAAGAGGTTTCTAAGCAGGTGGTGTTTATGGATGCGGGCGTGATTGCCGAGCGGGGCTCGCCCGAGGTGATATTCCAGCACCCCGAAAAAGCCCGCACGCAAGAATTTTTGGCCCGGTATTTGAACGGGTAAAGCAGCCTGCTGGGAAACAGCGATTACAAAGCGAAGCCACCATAACAGGCGGCAAGATGATAACGCGCCGCCTGCCGCTTACAGACAAAACAAAATTGATTTGGAGGAATATCAAGATGAAAAGAATGGTCGTAATCGCAATGGCTTTGGTACTTGTGCTTTCCCTCGCCGCTTGCGGCGGCAATAGTAGCGGCAGCTCCACCACCCCGTCCGCACAGCCCGGCAATTCCCAGAGCGCTAATACTGGAGATACTTCTCAGGGCGGCGATAACGACACCACGCCGAATAACAATGGCGGGAATAGTGGCGTAAACATCAAGGACACGAGCACCGACAACTGGCAAGCCGTTGTAAAAGATTATTTTGGCATTGACATATCCTTGCCGAGCGGTTGGAGCGTTGACAGCGCACAGAGCCTTAACGGTATAAGCGATGTGACCGTTAAGTTTAGCGGCAATTTAGACGAATTATCATCCTTTGCCGAAACTGTTTTCGATTTAACAAAGGCTGTTACTGCTGACGGAATACAATCGGCAACAGGTAGCACGGTTTACACCTCGTTTGCCGAAACCGAAGATTATTCAGACAGTTATTCGTGGAAATGGTTTCACGGGGCAAACAAAGCAAAAGTTCAAGTGATTGTGGAAAAGACATATAACGGCTTAATTTCGCTGAGCATTGATGGCTCAACGAAATAGAATAGTCTGTCAATTCCCGAAACGGATCTAGGCGGTGACGTTGAACTCGAAGAATCCGACGAGGATCCACAGGAGCTTGGCTTCGCTTAAGCCTATAATTAAGGGCGCACCGCAAGGGTGCGCCTTTTTAACCCTCACAGGGGCTTCCCTACCCGCCAAAATGAAGCGAGTCCATATTCCTGCGCACGTCGATGGCGGCCATCAGGTTTAGCAGTCCGTCGATAAGCAGGCAGATGCCGGCATAAACCACGGCGGCCAGGGGCACGAACAGCAGGCTTATGCCCAATGCCAGCGTAACCAGCGCGCATATGCTGTTGCGCGCGGCGCCGCGGCGGCCGTTTTTGCGCAAGGCGGCGCTCGCCTGCAGCTTTATGATGCTGTCCGCGATAATGGCCAGCCCCAGCAGCGTGCTCAGCAGCGCGTGGAGCACATCGGCGCGCAGGAGCAGCAGCAGGCCCAGCAGCAGGCACAGCAGCCCGCTAAAGTATCGCCCGCCCAGCGAACCAAAGCCTTCGTCGGACCAGCTGATCAGCATGCGCGCCAGCCCATAAAGCGTTAGCAGGCCCCCCGCGCCAAAGCAGATGACCTTTTGCGCGCTGTTGGGCCAAATCACCATGGCCAGCCCCAGCAAAAGATAGATGACGGACAGCGAAAAGAAATAGGCGCTAAAGCTCTTGCGCATAGGGGGTGCTCCTTTCTAATATACGGGCGTATATAGCGGGTAGGCGCTACTACCTTTATTCTACCCTAAATTTTGCCAAACGCAAGGGGTTCGCTTTTGTTTCACACGCGGCGTGAAGAATATGGTAGAATAAGTTATAGAATAAATAGTATAAAGTGTGCGAGGGAAAACGATGTGGCATTATGCGTGGCCTATTTTATTGCTGATACTCTCCAATGTGCTATACCAGGTTATGGCTAAATCTGTGCCGGGGGAGGTAAACGCGTTTTTTATGGCCTCCATAAGCTATGCGGTATGCGCGGTGATTACGTTTGCGCTGTTTTGGTTCACCTCCGATCGTCAATTCGCCCCCAACGCGAAGCTGCTCAACTGGGCCTGCTTCGTGCTGCCGGTCATACTCATTGGGCTGGATCTTTCTACCATATTTATGTACCGCGCGGGGTGGAACCTGAGCGCTGGCTCCACGGTGGCCAATATTGCGCTGGCGGTGGCGCTCGTGTTTTTGGGCGCGCTGTTCTTTAACGAAAAGATTACCCTGCGGCAGGTGCTGGGCGTGGGCCTGTGCGTGGGTGGGCTGGCGCTTATCAATAAATAATATGTAGGGTAACGCACCTCGCTGGAATGGGCGGAATATAGTATAGCAAAACGCTCCGTTTCAATAATAATAGTGAGGTGTATGATATGAGAACATTGAGGAGAGGGGATACCGGCAGCGACGTAAAGTCCCTGCAGACGGCGCTTACGCGCGCAGGCTATGACCCCGGCGCCATCAACGGCGTGTTCGGCGCGCAGACCGAAACCGCGGTAAAGCAATTTCAGCGGGTGCTGGGCTTGGTGCAGGATGGGGTGGTAGGCCCGCGCACATGGCCCTTTGTCACGCCGTTTATCGAGGAGGCCGACCCCGAAGTACTGCGGCGCGGCAGCAAAGGCGCGGCGGTGACGCGGCTGCAAAACGCGCTGATTAAAGCAGGGTTCAGCCCCGGCAATGTAGATGGGCTGTTTGGCACGCAAACGCAAAGCGCGGTGCGCGCCTTCCAGCGCGCGCAGGGCCTGCCCGAAACCGGCGTGGTGGATGCCAACACCTGGCTGGGCCTGGGGCCCTTTATCGACGCCCGCACGGTGATGCTGCGCAGGGGCGATCAAGGCATGCAGGTGCGGATGGCGCAAACGGCGCTCGCGCGCGCAGGGTTCAGCCCCGGCACGATAGACGGCATATTCGGCCCCAACACGCAGGCGGCGGTGCGCGCCTTCCAAAAGGCGAAGGGCTTAACGGTGGATGGCATCATCGGCCCGCGCACCTGGGCGGCGCTTACGGCCTACATGGGCGGCGGCAGTACGATAAACTATACCGTGCAGCCCGGCGACACGCTTTGGCTGATCGCGCAGCGGTTTAACACCACGGTGGATGCGATACTCCAGCTCAACCCGCATACCGACCCCAACCTGATTTACCCGGGCGAAGTGCTCAAAATCCCGGTGAGAGTATAAACCGGGTTCTTTACCCCCTCTGCCTCCCCGCCCGTTTTAAGGCGGGGAGGTTTTTTATAGCAAGAATCACTTTGGCCTGTTGCGGCAAGTGCTGTTTTCGGGCTTTGCACTTGCCTCATGGCACCACTATGTGCGAACGCTCGAGGGCGAAACACGAAAACAATAAAATAATTTATGATAATCGTTAAAAACAGGTTGATAAACGTTAAACCATGTGCTATAATGCTCTTGTTCAATTGGACGCAGGAAAAATATGGAAAAGAGGATTTTAAAATGGAAACACACACAGAGAGAATCAGACGCTTCAGCAAGGTCATATACATCCTGCTGAAAATCGCGTTTATAGCGTTCATCGTAGTGGGAGCGGTGGAGGTTGTTTCGTGGTTTATGACGACGCTGGCGCTCCATACCGGTACCGTTATACTTGGCGGGAAAAGCATAGAGGTGCCGATTCTGTTCAAATTAGGCGAATTCAAAATCTATATGCCGATATTCATCATGGGCGAATCCGGCGTTGACCTTTCGGGCTTCGACTTTTTGACATTCAGCTTTGGTGATGTTTTGCGCACGGCATTCACCATCGTCGTGCTGGCGCACGCCAAAAGCATCTTTCTGGCATTGCGCGATAACGGCTCGCCGTTTCGCGAGGACGTTGTGAAGAAGTTTAAGCGGCTGGCGATTGCCTTGCTCTGCGTGGGCGTGGTGACGGGGATTGTCGGGTTTCTCGCGGCGGGAATCGTTTGGGTGCTGTGCCTGATATTCGACTATGGCTGCGCGCTGCAAAACGAGAGCGATACGACCCTGTGAGGTGGAGAAATGGCAATTATTTTACGCCTTGACCGAATGATGGCCGACAGAAAAATATCGCTTGGAGAGCTCGCGTCCAGGGTTGGGATTGCAAATGTAAATCTATCAAACATCAAGACAGGAAAAATCAGCGCAATCCGCTTCTCCACACTGGACGCCATCTGCGATGTTTTGGACTGCCAGCCCGGCGATATACTGGAATACAAGCGGATAGAACCGGGCGAGGATAAAAAGCTGTAAACCGAGCTTGCGGCAACCCCTTCGGCCTGTTCAAAATGGCCGGCCTGCTTGGAGCACACGAAACGGCTGTTGTGATTTTATCATAATTATGATAAAATCGGATAAAGCTACTGAATGGAGGTGCTTCAAATGCCGCAGATTCGGCCGGTATCCGACTTGCGCAACAACTTTGCCGAGATTTCCAGCATCGTGCACGAAAGCAAGCAGCCCGTTTTTTTGACCAAGAACGGATATGCCGATATGGTCGTTATGAGCAGTGAGGCATATGAGAAGATGCAGTTTGAAAGCGAAGTCTACTTCAAACTCAAAGAAGCCGAATTGGAAGCCCGGACGACAAACCAGCGGTTTTCCCACAAGGAGGTTTTTGCCGAGCTAAAGAAGCAGCTGACGGGAAGATTGGCGGATGAGTGAGCAGCATTACGCGTTGCGCTATCTTCCCGCAGCGCGGGAGGATTTATATGGCCTCATGCTATACATTGCGGATGTACTCCATGCACCGAAATCGGCCCTGCTCATTGCAGAGAAACTGGAGGAGGCCATCGCCCGGCTTGAAGAATTCCCCTATGCGTTCCCCGCCTATCGCTTGGTGAAGCCCTTAAAAACCGAGTACCGTATGCTGCCCGTAGAGAACTATCATATCTTTTATACGGTCATAGAGCCAAAAAAGCTGGTCGAGGTTCACCGCATCCTATACGCTAAGATGGACTTGACCCAAGAGCTCTAGCCGCAGGCCCCCTATCGGCCACCGCGCCCGGAGGGCGGGGCGGTGTTTTTTAGATGGCAAAAGCCCCGCAAACACAGCGTTTGCGGGGCTTTTTGGAGCTGGTGATCAGATTCGAACTGACTACCTCGTCATTACCAATGACGTGCTCTACCTACTGAGCTACACCAGCATATGGGGCTGCGGGGCTTAATTTGGGCGCATCGCGCGCGGCCAAAGCGAGCCCGTCCAGAACGTTAAATAGTATAACGAATTTTTGCCCTGAATGCAAGCGGTTTTTTCAGCTTGGCGGCAAACCGTATTCACATGTGCTTGCAGGGGCTGTCCCATATAATCGCATCCCGCGGCACGGCATAGGTGGCCCGCATCTGCCCGCGTATGTATTGGGCCGGCGGCTTGCCCTGCCGCGCAAACCCAAACCGGGCATAGAGCGGCGACTCCTCGGGGCTGAGCGTGGCGGCAATGGTCGTATAGGGCGTTTGCCCCGCTTTATCGAGCAAAATGCGCAGCACCAGCTCGTCGAAGGGCTCGGCCCGGTGCGCGGGCGCCACCGCGATGCGGCCGATGCGCAGCGTAGCCCCGCCCCCCGGGTACATGCGCCCGGCGGCGATAGGCCCCTTTTCATCCCACACATATACATGCGCGGCAAAGGCGTCTATGGGGCTGAATTCCTCATCCTCGGCCACGCCCTGCTCCTGAACGAATACCTCGCGCCGCAGCGCCAGCGCTTCTTTGGCGGCATAGCCTATTTCCCACTTGCTTTGAAACATAGAATAAACCTCTATTGGCATTGCGGCAGCATACTGCCGTAAGAATCACGATGTATGCTCCCCGCTTTTCTTTAATTAAGTTTTTTGCGGTTTTTGAGGAGATTCATTACCTCTGAAAGATTTCGCTGTGCGTGCCGGTACGGGTTGCCGTCAGAACCAGGGCTTCATCGTTAATTCTGTAAATCAGCAGCCAGTCGGGCCGAATGTGGCAGTCTCGGTAGCCTGCCCAATTGCCGGTTAAGGGGTGGTCTTCATACTTTGCGGGGAGAGGCTTGCGCTCCCGCAACAAAAATATGACCTCGTCAAGAAGTCCAATATCCGTGCCGCGCTTTACCATACGCTGCAGGTCCTTCTTGAATTGGGTGGTTTGTTTGAGCTCTAACAAGGTTCATTCCTCCCCGTTGTCGGTGAGGGCATCGTCGAGCATATCCTTGAAAGACGCATAGGACTTGGACTGAATTTTCCCGCTGGTGATGTCTTCCGCTTCCTTCATTGCGGCGATGGTTTCGGCGTTGGGAATTTCACGGCACAATTCAAACGGAAGCCCGCGGTAGTCGAGGGATTTGTAGAGAAACATATTGATTGCATCGGAGAGCGACACGCCCATGCTGTTATACAAGCTTTCTGCCTGCGCTTTAATATCCGGTTCAGTCCGGACATTGATAACTGCCGTCTTAGCCATAACAAAAACTCCTTTCGAGTAGCCTTAATAATAGTATATCCAAAATGTATGACAAATGCAATACAAATTGATTTTTCTGACGGGGTACGCTGGAGGCTAACTACCCGAGGCCAAACAGCGCGCGCATACTCCTTGCGGGAAGGGCTGGGATGGGTTACAATGTTAGCAATATAAGGAAAGGCGGATACCGCTATGGAAGAAATAGAACGCGATTTTGTCACGTTTACCGATGAAGAGGGCCACGAGCTGGAATTGGATGTGCTCGATTACTTTGAGCATGAGGGCGAGGTATACGCCGTGCTTACCGACCTGAACCTCCCCGAGCAGGATGCCGAAGCGGATGCCGACACGGATAGCGAATACGAGCAGGAGCTATACATATTTAAAGTGGTCGAAAACGGGGATACCGAAGAATTTTTGCCCGCCGATGAGGATAAGATGGATGCGCTCACAGCTATTGTGGAAGCGTTGCTGGCCGAAGAGCCCGACTGTGACGAAGAGGGCTGTGAAGGCTGCGACGGCTGTGAGTCGTGAAATTTAACATCATAATTTAGGAGGGAAAGCACTATGCGCAGGAGCAAACAATATAAAAAGATCGCGTTGAGTCGCCTAAAGGGGAACTGGGGCTGGGCCGTGCTGGTATCGCTGGTGGCCGGATTGCTATCCGGCGGCGGCGGCAGCGCCCTATCGTTTAGCACCAGCTTTGGCAATGTGTTCAACAGCGGCGGCGGCAACGCATCCCCAATACCCGATTATAGCGGCTTTGAAGGCGAAATTGTCGAAAGCATTGAGAACGTTTTGCAGCAGCCGTGGTTTAAGTCCTTTATTATCGGCGTTGCGGTTATTGGCCTGGTGGTTGGGCTGGCGTGGCTGCTCATCACCTCCGCCATCACGCTGGGGCACGAGCGCTACTACATAGGCCTAATCGCAGGGGAAAAGCCTAAGTTCGACACGCTGTTCTCGCGGTTCCGCATCATATTTAAAGCGTGGGGTTTAATTTTGTACGAAGGGCTGCTGCTGATGCTGTGGTACTTGCCCGTGGTCGCGGTGGCCATAATATTTGGCGTGCTGGTGGCACTTGCGCCGCCTACAGGCATAGGGCCGGCTCTATTGCTCGCCATTATGCTGGTCGCAATCTTCGCTTCCATCATCCCCATGATCGTCGCCGCCTACCGCTATGCGATGGCAACCTATCTTATGGCGCAGTATCCCGAAAAGGGCATCCGCGAGAGCATACGGGATAGCAAGGCGATTATGGCGGGCAACAAGTGGCGCTTGTTCTGCGTGGAGCTGGGCTTTATAGGCTGGGGGCTGCTGGCGGGGCTAACGCTGGGCATAGGCACTTTATGGCTAACACCTTATATGGAAGCTACCTTCGCCGCGTTCTACCTCGATATAACCGGCCAACTGCCCAAGGAAGAGGAGGCCTGGTATGTGACGCCGCCGCAGCTTGCGCCGGATTCGCAGGAGGGCACGCAGGTATAACCTTAACCGTATAAAAAAGGGGAGGGCAGTATGCGTAAAAATTTAAATTATAAGGGTATCGCTTTAAGCCGCCTTAAAGGGAACTGGGGCAGGGCGCTGTTGGCGTCGCTGGTAGTCGCCTTGCTGGCTGGCACCAGCGTGAACGGCACGGCGGCAGGTGCAGCTATTGATACTTATACCAGTTGGTTGAATATAAGCAATTATGCTCCCATCGCATCCCCCATTGGCAGTTACCTTAATCCTGTGCTCAATTTTATCAATAATTTGCTGCCAAAACCGTTAATTTTATCCGTATTGCCCCGCATGTTCCTTGTCAGCATCTTGGTATCGCTGGCTTGGACGCTTATTTCCGCTGCGGTCGCATTGGGGCATCATCGGTATTACATCGGCCTTGTCATCGGAGAAACACCTAAGTTCCATACGCTGTTTTCACGGTTTCATATCTTATTGAAAGCGTGCGGATTGCTTTTGTATATAACGCTATTGATGCTTGTGTGGTATTTGCCTACGGTTGTGGCGACCATACTTTCGACAACGGTATTTGCAGGATTGACACAGGCTGTATGGATGGCCGCTTGGGGAATCCTCATTGGGTTGCTGCGGGTGGCTTCTCTTATTTTCGTAATCATCGCTGGCATGCGTTATTCTATGGCTTCCTGCCTCATGGCGCAATATCCGCACAAGGGCATTCGTGAATGCGTGCGGGATAGCGCGACGCTCATGCGTGGCAAAAAGGGGAAGCTGTTTGGCTTAAGGCTAAGCTTTTTGGGCTGGGGTTTGCTTGCCATCTTAACGGCCGGCATCGGGTTGCTGTGGTTAACCCCCTATATGAATGCCGCCAACGCCGCGTTTTATTTGGATATAACCGGGCAATGGCCGAAAGAACCTGACGGAGAGGATGCTGCGCCGCTTGAGCCGGATTTGCAGCAAGCATAATTGTGCATACTACAAAAGAATCCGCCGGTATGACGGGCAAGGAGGGTATAGGGTTGGATATCGCATTGCAAATGCGCGGTATAGAGTTATTGATTAAGCTGATGAAGCATGATATGAGCGGCGTGCCGCCCTATGGCTACCGCCGCCAAAAGCTGGATGTGCCCGGCGCGCCGCAAAGCGCGCCGCTGCCGCGCTGTACGCCGGAGCAGGCGGGCATAAGCAGCGCCGTGGTGCAAAAGCTGTTCCGCAGCCTTAGCGAGCAAACCGATATACTGGGCGTGCACGGCGTTATGCTGCTGCGGCACGGCAAGGTATTTGCCGAGGGGTATTGGGCGCCCTACCGCGCCGATTTGCCCCATATGCTCTATTCCATGAGCAAGAGCATCACCTCCACCGCCGTAGGCTTTGCGGTGGAGGAAGGCCTGCTTTCGCTGGATGAAAAGCTGGGCGATATATTCACCGACCTGCCCGCCGCGCAAAACAAGGCCATGCGGCAGGTTACCGTTTGGAACCTGCTCACCATGTCCACGGGTTCGCGGCTCAACGAGCTGGGCTCCATGCTGGATGGCGATTGGGTGCGCGTGTTTTTGGAATCCAACCCCAAGTTCGAGCCGGGCACGACGTTTGAATACAACTCCATGAACAGCTACATGCTCGCGGCCATCGTGTGCCGCCGCGCCGGCATGCCGCTGGTAGATTACTTAAAGCCGCGGCTGTTCGACCCGCTGGGCATCACCCGCTACACCTGGGAAACCTGCCCCAAAAACATCGAAAAGGGCGGCTGGGGCCTTAGCCTCACGCTGGAGGACGCGGCCAAAATAGGCCAGCTCTACCTGCAGCGCGGCAATTGGGAGGGCAAGCAGCTGCTGAGCGAGGCCTGGATACAAGAGGCCACGCGCGCGCAAATCGAGACCCCAAACGGCGAGAGCAAAAACGGCTATGGATACCAAATGTGGATATCCCCGCACGGGTATCAGTTTAACGGCGTGTTTGGCCAATATGTGGTGGTGCTGCCGGAATATGACGCGGTGGCGGCCATATTCAGCGGCAGCATACAGCTGTTTGCGCAAACCGACCTGATGCAGCTGCTGACGGCCTGCTTTTGGGGCGGCGCCGATGCCCCGCTGCCAGAATACGCGCAGGGCCAGCAGAGCTTAACCAAGTATCTTTCCTCGCTGGTGCTTTCGCCCCGGCTCAATTGGGAGGGCCTGGGCAACGACCCCGAGGCGTTCGATACGATTGCCAACATGCTCCACGGCCATGAATACCGGCTGGAGAACACCGCTGGTTCAATCTTCCCGCAGCCCATCCAAAACGTGCATACCTGCTATTCCTCCGGCGCGGATATACTCCGCTTTACCAAGGCCGATAAGGGGCTGGCGCTTACGGTATACGAGCACTGCGAGCGCAACACGCTGTATATCGATAAAGACGGCGGCCTGCACGATACCCGCGTGGCGCTGCGCGAGGAAGAGCACCTTGTGAGCACGCGCGCGCTGTGGCAGCTGGGCGAGGGCGGCGCGATACGCATGGCGCTGCTCACCAGCTTTGTGGAAACGCCGGATACCTGCATATTGTATATCATGGTGGAGGGCGATACCGTTTCCCTCACCTTCGATGAAGCGCCCAGCGTAGAAGCCGCCGCCGAGCTGATGATGCAGCTGGTGGGCCTCAACGATAAAGCCGCCATCAAGCGGCTGGCGCCCGCCATGAAGCATGTGCCGGGCTTTAACGAAAACACCATCAACGACCTCATACTAAGCTATGCCGTGCCCCGCGTAACGGGGCAGCGCATCCGCTTCCGCGATGTGCGCCCCGGCGAAGCGCCGCTTATCGAAAATCAAATCTAAAGGGGGTATTGTATGCAGCCGGTCCTCGTAATTATGGCGGCGGGCATGGGCAGCCGCTACGGCGGCCTAAAGCAGATAGACCCCGTGGACGCCGCGGGCAATCTCATCATCGACTTCTCTATCTACGACGCCCTGCGCGCCGGGTTCCGTGAGGTTATCTGCGTTATCAAGCACGAGATTGAGGCGGATTTTAAGCAGGCTATCGGTTGCCGGATTGAAAAACATGCTGCCATACAGTATGCCTACCAACAGCTCGACGCGCTGCCGGCGGGCTTTGCCGTGCCCCCCGCGCGGCAAAAGCCCTGGGGCACAACGCACGCCATATTGTGCGCCGGGGCGCAAATCGCGGGGCGGCCGTTTGCGGTTATCAACGCGGATGATTACTATGGCCCCGAAGCGTTCCGCCGCCTATACGATTACCTTGCGGCCGACACGCCCGATGCGGAGCATGCCCTGGTGGCTTGGCAGCTCGAAAACACGCTCACCGAGCACGGCAGCGTGGCCCGGGGGGTGTGCGCGGTGCGCGAGGGGTACCTTGCGCACATACAGGAGCGCCGCAAGGTGTTTTTGCGCGGCGGCATAGGCGAATATACCGAGGATGACGGCGCGACGTTTATCCCGCTGCCGCCCGGCACGCCGGTTTCCATGAATTTTTGGGGCTTTAAGCCGGGCATATTGCCCCTGCTTGCCGCCACCTTCGAGCGGAACTTCGCCGCGGGCGTCGCCGCCGATCCGCTCCGCTATGAGGATTTGCTGCCCAATGCCGTGCAGGCCGCCATCGACGCGGGCGCGGCGCGCGTGCGGGTGCTCTCCACGCCGGATAAGTGGTTTGGCGTCACCTATCAGGAGGATAGGCCCATGGTGCAGCGGGCCGTCGCCGCGCTCAAGGCGCAGGGCGTTTATGAGGAAGGCTTGTGGTGAGTTAACCACAAAAAGAGCATCTTGTTTGTAATCATGATGCTCTTTTTTGGCATTGCAAATTTTCGGTTTTGCCTATTTAATAAATTGGATTGTATCTATTATTTTTGAAAGCTCACTCAATTCAGCTTCGTCCCCTGCCGCAAGCGAGATAATAGCGATGTAACCGTTATTGAAGATATAGTATTGTTTTCCTATGCTGTCCATACCGTAGACAGTCGTTGTTGAATCTGCAACGGCGGCGTTTTTATTATCGATTTTTATAGCCGTTGCTTTTTCAAGCGTCATCACCCCGGCGCCTTGCTTATTCGCTTCTTCAATCCCAGCGTTCGCAGCATCTACGGCATTTATAACTATAACCGGGTATTTTTGAACGATTATATTTATACCCGCATTCACGCCTTCGACATAGGTTATGGGGTGCTTCATTGTTATCGAAACCGGAATCGATTTTTGCATGGCTTCTTCCATTTGTGCCGGGTCGCTGAACGCGGATGCAATATATTCAATAACGACCGCCATCAGCGTATTGATTTCCTCGGAAGTCAACGTGTTATAATCCTCTGGATAAATGATGCCAAACCCGGCATCCTCGTTGATGTAAGAGAACTTGCTTGTGTCAATCTTTTCTGTAGCCGCCAGGATTTGGAACAGTGATCTAGAGCTGCAGGCGGTGAGAGCAAAAACTGTTAGTATAGCAACCATAGCGCATATGTATTTTTTAAATCTCATTTAAATACCTGCTTCCATTTTTTTCCAGTATATCAT
Organism: Christensenellaceae bacterium; assembly: GCA_031261085.1. Taxonomy (GTDB): domain Bacteria; phylum Bacillota; class Clostridia; order Christensenellales; family CAG-138; genus Pelethousia. Next base: position 198,690 of record JAISKB010000004.1, on the reverse strand, counting down.
ATTTCCGTGAATTGCAAAATATGGAAAGGCATAAATTGTACGGTAACAGCATTTATTTTTTGCAAGGAGCAATAAAACAGACGAAGAGGAAGAGAAAAAAGTTTTCGTTTGCGGGGGAAAAGCCCCCGCTGATACATAACCCCGTTTGCCCCCTGCCAAGGTTTGCGGTATAATACTATTTACGCTCTCAAACATAATGCCCGGCGGCGCACATATATGTTATTTGGAGGTATTTCCCATGACCCAAACCATACCGCATATCAAGGATCATACCCTCATCCACCTCATCGGCATCGGCGGCTGCTCCATGAACGGGCTGGCGCAGATATTGGCCGCGCGCGGGTTTGCGGTACGGGGCTCCGATAGCGCGTCCTCCCCCTTTACCCAACGCCTAAACGAGCTGCATATCCCGGTGACGATCGGCCAGGCGGCCGAAAATGTGGAGGGCGCGGACTTGGTCATCTACTCCGCCGCCATCAAGCCCACCAACCCCGAGCGCGTGCGCGCCAAAGAGCTGGGCATACCGGAGCTGGAGCGCAGCGTGGCGCTGGGGCAGCTTTCCGAAGGATATGAGCAGGTGGTGGGCATTGCGGGCTGCCATGGCAAAACCACCATCACCTCCATGCTGGCGCTCATCTGCGAGCGCGGCGCGCTGGATGCAAGCGTACACATAGGCGGCTATACCGACTTTCTGCAGGGCGGCACCCGCGTGGGCTCGCGCAGCCTGTTTATTACCGAAGCCTGCGAATACGTTGAAAGCTTCCTCACCCTGCGCCCTACCCTCGCGCTCATCAACAATATCGACAACGACCATTTGGATTACTATAAAACCATCGACAATATCGTGGCGGCGTTTCGCAAATTCGTGGGCCTGCTGCCCGAGGGCGGCTTGTTTATCGCCTGCACCGACGACCCCCGCGTGCAAAAGCTGTATGAGGATTTCCCGGGGAATAAGCTGAGCTACGGCATGACCCATGCCGACTTTGTGCCGGGCGATATCGCGTATGACGCGCTGGGCTGCCCCTCTTACGACCTGCTGCAAAACGGAAAAAAGCTGGGGCGCATCGCGCTGCAGGTGCAGGGCACGCACCAGATCATCGATTCTATGGCTGCGGCGGCGGTGGCGCTGCAGCTGGGCGCCGCCTTTGCGGATATTGCCGCCGCGCTGGCGCTGTTTCAAAATACCCGCCGCCGGTTTGAGTTTTATGGCGAGCGGGCCGGCATACGCGTGTTCCACGACTATGCGCACCACCCCGCCGAAATTGCGGCCACGCTGGAAGCGGCGGCCCGTGTGCCGCACGGCAAGCTGTGGTGCGTGTTCCAATGCAACAGCTTTACCCGCGCCAAAACCCTATTTACGCAGGAGGTCGATTGCTTCAACCAGGCCGACGAGGTGCTGGTGCCCAATATTTACCCCGGCCGGGAGCAGGATGACGGCAGCGTGCATGCGCGGGATATGGTTGCCGGCATTTGCGCGGCGGGCGGCAGGGCCCTATATATCCCCACGTTCGAAGCCATCCGCGCGCATTTGGATGCGCAGGGCCGGCCCGGGGATGTGGTGGTTACGCTGGGCAGCGGGGATGTGTACAAACAAACGCATACGCTTTTATAACCCCAAGCTGCGCATCGGCTTTAACCCTTCCTTTATGGAGGGTTTTTTATTGCTGCATAAGGGGGTGGGCGGTTAAGGGGCGCGGCATGATTTATATAAAAAATTAAGGCCGCCAAATATTTGGCAGCCTCACTAACGCCTTCAAAGAAGTTTGTGTTTAGTCCGCTACATAGGGTAGCAGGGCAACGATACGCGCACGCTTGATGGCGATGGCGAGCTCGCGCTGATGCTTGGCGCATACGCCGCTCATACGGCGGGGCATAATCTTGCCGCGCTCGGTGACGAACTTGCGGAGCCGGGTAAGATCTTTATAGTCGATATGCGTGAGCTTTTCAACGCAGAAAGCGCAGACCTTACGCCGCGGTTTGCGGGTACGGGGTCTCATTTTGCGTTCTTCCATGGTTATCTCCTTTCAAACTGATGGATATCAGAAGGGAAGCTCATCGTCCTCAATATCGGTGAAACCTTCGGGCAAAGGCGCGCCTTCGGATTGCTGCGGGGCGTCGCCGCCAAAGCCGCTGTTGCCATATCCGCCAGACCGTTCGCTGCCGTCGCCGCGCGGGGTGAGGAATTCCACCTCATCCGCAATCACCTCGGTAGTATAGCGCTTGGTGCCATCCTTGCCTTCGTAGTTGCGGTTTTGCAGCTCGCCAATCACGCACACCTTGCGCCCCTTGGCAAGATACTTGCCGCACAGGTCCGCAAGCTGCCGCCATGCCACGATGTTGAAAAAATCGGTCTGCTTTTCGCCATCTTTATTGGAAAAGCGGCGGTTGACGGCAATGGAAAACGAGCACACATTGGTACCGCTGCCGGTGGCGCGTATTTCGGGATCGCGCGTTAGGTTGCCGATTAGAATCACTTTATTCATGAGAGCATCCTCCTATGGTTCTTGCGATAACGGTTCAGCGGTTACGCCACTTTGCGGGTGACCATGTAACGCAGAATGGACTCGTCATTCTTAAAGTTACGCTCCAGCTCACGGGGGAGCTCGGGCGCCGCCTCGAAATCGACCAGCACATAGTAGCCTTCGGTTTTATAGTCGATGGGATATGCCAGCTTTTTGCGGCCCCATTCATCTATGTTCCCGACCGTGCCGCCGTTGGCGGCAATGATGCCGGAAAACTTTTCGATAACGCCCTTTACGGCTTCATCCTCGATTTCCGGCGCGATGATGTACAGAACTTCGTACTTATTCACGCTTTTCACCTCCTTATGGTCTTATGGCGTTGCATCTAAGTACAACGCAAGAAGTACGTTAGCGATATATTATAGCACGCCGCAAAGTCACATTGCAACCGCAACATATGGCTGGGCCGAAGCAGGGTGAATCAAGGCCGCTGCCCAAGGTTCAGCATATCCTTATCGTCGCTCTGACGGGAATCGTGGATGTCATCCACGAATACCGTATCGCCCTCTATTTGATAGACGATACGGTAGCGCTTTGTGGAAATCAGGCAGCGATATTTGCCATGCTGCACATATGGGCGCTCATAGATGGGATTGCGGTACGGCATTTTTTGAAGGGACAGTATATCTTCCATCAGCTCATCCAGCAGTCTGTTCGCGGCGTCCGCGCTCACCTGCGCCAAAAACGCAAAATGCTCGGCCATTCTATCGTTGGCGGTTGGGGCTATGGTGATTTTATATGTTTTTTCTTCATTCGCCATGCGCCGTACCCCTGGCAATCGCTTCCCGCATGTTTTGCCTGAATTCCTCCGCGCTATACCCGGTTGTTCCCTGTAAGCGCGCGCGTTCGGCGGCTAGCAGCCGTTCGGCGGCAGCCAGGTCTTCTTCCCTTTGGCTATAGGTCTCCATATCCATGATAACCGTATCTCCCGTGCCGTTCTTCGTTAAAAATACCGGCGCCTTTTGCGCGCGGCATAGCTCCGCGATGGTGTTATAGTTCTTCCGTATTTCGCTGGAGGATTTAATGATGGGATGCATACCCTTCACCTCTTTGTCAAATTTATAGCTATATTATACCCGAATATGACAACCATTACAAGGGTTGCTTCCCTGTGCTTTGACAGGCCAGCTTTTTTAAGCTTGCCCATCCCCTAGCCCTCGCCGGTAAAGCGGGGTTAAGGGGTGAAACTACACATCCTCGACATTGCGATTTTAAGGTGAGCATAGTATAATCAAGTTGTATTTTTATAGTTTGGAGCCTGTGCATTTGAAACCTACGCTTACCCTAACGCATCTGCTGTTTTCGGCGCTGATTGGCTTGAGCGCTCTGTTGTTTTCGTTTGCGCCTACGCTGCTCCTGCTGCTGCCTGCCTTCCTCGCCTTTATCGCGCTGGCCTGGGGCCCGTGGTGCTTTGGCGTCGCCATTTTCTTCTCGGCGGCCAGCGCCTTTACGGTCACCGGTTTTACCGTGTTTGGCTTGGCCGAAGGGCTTCAGCTGCTGGCGCTATATATACCCGCCACGTTCATCCTCACCTATCACCTGCAAAAAAAGCGCCCTTGGCGCAATGCCATAAACCTCTCGGCCGTTGCCATGATCGTGGGGCAATATATCGCCATGTGCCTGCCCTCCATCCTGCTGGGTCAGGGCCCGTTTGGCGATTTACACGCGACAACCCGCCTGGTTTTTGATCAGTTCCTCGCCGCAGCCCCGCGGCTGCTTGCCTTTACCGAGGCGGAAACCGCCGCACTGCGCACGCAGCTGGCATTTGTGCTAACGGAGCTGCCGTCTATCGCCACCAGCATCATGGTGTTCTTCGCGCTGATTTTCGGCTTTGCGGATACCCTCATTGCCCGCGCGCTTTGCCGCCGCGCGCAGGTACCGCTCAAGCCCATGGTGCGGTTTTCGCACTGGCAGCTAAGCCGGGATGCCCTCATCGGCGGGTTTATCATGGCGGGCGGCGCGCTGCTGTGCTGGGTTTTCCACATGCGCAACGCCGAGGCTGTGGTAAGCGCCATCCAATACCTCATCATAATGCCATTGGCGCTGGTCGCGCTATCCACCCTCGCGTTTTTCAACGAGATGAACAAGCGTTGCTCGGCGCACTTGACCTATGCGCTTATAGCCGTGCTCGCCATTATCGCCAGCCTTTCTCCCCTCGTGTTTAGCATGCTTTCCCTGCTGGGGCTGATCGAAACGATATTCCGCCTGCGGCTGCGCTACCTTATGCAGAGCAAGTAACCCCGCAACCCATCCCAAATTGGAGGCGCCCCTATGAACCGCTCCCCGCAAACCACACTCATCCCACTTGCCGTTTTGGCCTTGCTTGCCGGCGGCTTGCTGGCCTATATGGTCACGCCTTATTGGTATGGCCTGAGCGTGTGCGGGGCGGCGCTGCTGCTGCTCGCCATCGGCATTGGCGTGCTCACCTCCTACCGCCGCGCGGTGCATGCGGACGCCAACGATATTTTCCAGCAAAACGCGACCGCGGCAGGCAGCATCATCAACAATATCGACCTGCCGGCGCTGCTGTTCGATGACAGCGGCCAAATCGTGTGGAGCAACCACGCGTTTTCGGAGCTATACGATGGTACGGATATGCGCCGGCTGCTGCCGGGGCTGGATCCACGCTTCCCCAACCAGGCGCAGGCCTTCGAATTTAACGGGCGCAATTTCCAGCTGATGAGCATGAGCGTACAGCGCAGCAGCGTGTTCGCGCAGCATCTCACCTTCCAATATTGGCTGGATCGCACCGAGGCGCTGCACTATTCCCGTTTATACGAGGAGCAGCTCCCCACCATCGCGCTCATCCAGGTGGATAATTACGACGATCTCAATGCCGATAAGCAATTCCACCGCAACACGGTGCTCACCGAGGTGGAGCGCAAGGTGAGCGATTTCGTCAGCTCTATAGAGGGTGTGTACCGGCGCTACGACAGCAGCAAATACTTTGTGGTGTTTGAGGCGAAGAGATTGGCCGAGCTCGAAAAGCACCGCTTCGCCCTGCTCGATTCCGTACGCGAGGTGGATACCGGCACCGGCCAAAGCGTCACGCTTTCCATCGCGGTGGGGGTGTCCAACCGCATCGCGCTATCCGACGAAGCCGCGCGCAACGGCATGCAGCTGGCGCTGGGCCGCGGCGGCGACCAGGCCGTTGTAAAGCGGGGCACCAGCTACGCCTTCTATGGCGGCAAGCGGCAGGTGACCACCCGCAATTCCCGCGTGAAGGCGCGCCTGTTTGCAAACGCGCTGCGCCAATTGATGGAAAGCGCCGATCAGGTGATTATCGTGGGGCATAAAAGCCCGGATATGGATTGCCTGGGCGCCGCGCTGGGCCTTATGCGCTGCGCCATGCTGGTGGGCTGCACGCCCTGCTTCGTGCTCGATGAGGTGAACCCCACGCTGGAGGGCGCGGTGGATACGATGCGCAACAACCCCCTCTACCGCGATACCATCCGCACGCCGGAACAGGCGTTGGCCATGCTGCGCGCCGGTTCGGTGCTTATCGTGGTGGATACGCAGCGCGAAAGCTCAGTGCTGGCGCCGGAGCTTTATGAGCAGGCCAACAAAAAGGTGATTATCGACCATCACCGCCGCCCGGTGGATGCGCTGCAAAACGCTACGCTCAATTATTTGGAGGCCGGCTCCTCCTCCACCTGTGAAATGGTGACAGAGGTACTGCAATATTTCGACGACAACGTGCGCCCCACCACCTTTGAGTGCGGCGCGCTGCTGGCCGGCATCACGATGGATACCAAGCACTTCGCCTTCAATACCGGCGCGCGCACGTTTGAAGCCGCCAGCTATTTAAGGCGGAACGGCGCCGATAACACCACCGTAAAGATGATGTTCCAGGACGATATGCAAACCTACCGCAACCGCGCCAAGGTGGTGGAAACCGCCGTGATTATGGAGCAGGGCATCGCGATTTCGGCCTGCCCCGAGGATGACGCGGAGTATTCCCCGCTGGTGGCGGCGCAGGCGGCGGATGAGCTGATTTCCATCAAGGGCATACGCGCTTCCTTCGTGCTGGCCGAGCGGGAGGGCAGCATCGTGATAAGCGGGCGGAGCCTGGGTGAAATAAACGTGCAGCTGATACTCGAAAAGCTGGGCGGCGGCGGGCACCTATCGGTGGCGGGCGCGCAGCTAAAGGGCGTCACGATGGATGCCGCCATCGAGCAGCTGACCCAAAGCATACAGGGGTATTTGCAGGAGATAGGGGTACAATAACATTGCCCCTCCCCCTGGCCCCCTGCGGGGGTCAAAAAAATGGCAAGTCCATTTTTTTGAGTTTGCGGCGTTTCGCCTGTCACCTTTGGTGACGGTCGGCTCAACGCCCAAGGAGTGGACTGCGGCCGTACAGGCCGCCCTTGCCCATTATTTGTTCCCCACCCCCTAGCCCCCTCCCAGGGGAGGGGGAAAGATTTAAGAGCTTTGTTTTCGGGGGCTGCGCCCCCGTACCCCCGCGAAAACGCTCCCCAAAAAATGTTCCCTGCCCCGGGGAAAGGGCTGGGGAAATCCAATCCATCGCTATCATACTTTAAGGAGGAACCCTTATGAAAATACTACTTATGGCCGATGTAAAGGGCCACGGCAAAACCGGCGACATCGTAAACGTGAGCGACGGCTACGCTCGCAACTTCCTTTTGCCCAAGGGCTTGGGCGTGCCGGCGGACGCCAACAGCATCAACGCCGCCACGGTGCGCAGGGGCGCCGAAGCGCACCGCAAGCAGGTGCAAAAGGAGAACGCGCACGCGCTGGTCAACGAGATGAGCGGCCTCACCGTGAAGGTATACGCCAAGGCCGGCGAAAACGGCCGCCTGTTTGGCTCCATCGGCGTGGCCGAAATTGCCGAGGCACTCAAAAAACAGTATGATATCGTGGTCGACAAGAAGAAGATCCGCATAGACGAGCCTATCAAAAGCTTGGGCGTTACGGATGTTACGGCGCATATGTATGAGCAGACCAACGCCAAGTTTAAGGTAGAGGTTTTGCCCATCAACCAATAACAGCAAAGGAACGGCTTTACCATGGAGCAAACGCTTCCCAACACGCTGCCGCACTCGATAGAGGCCGAAAAATCCACGCTGGGCAGCATGCTGCTCTCCCGCGCGGTTGTGGCCGCGGCTATGGAAATACTCAAGCCCGATGATTTTTACCTGCCCGCGCATCAGGATATTTTCGAGGCGCTCACCACGCTGTACAACCGGGGCGACGCGGTGGACAGCGTGACCTTGATAGACGCGCTGGAGCGGGCCAATCGCTTATCCGGCATCGGCGGCGTGGCCTATATCACCGATTTGTCGCTGTTTGTGCCCAGCGCGGCCAATGCGGCGCACTATATCCACATCGTGGAGGAGCGCAGCGTGATGCGCCAGCTGATACACGCGGGCGGTGAAATCTCCCGCGAGGCCATGCGGGGCGACAAGACGCTCGAGCAGATACTCAACGACGCGGAGCGCGCCATATTCAACATCTCCATGAAAAAGACGCACGACTCGCTGGTGCACATCCGCGAAACCATCATAGCTTGCTTCGAGCAGCTGGGCGAACGGATGAAGCACGCGGGCGAGCTCACCGGCGTCTCCACCGGGTTTGCCGATTTGGATAGGTTGACCGCGGGCCTGCAAAAGAGCGACCTTATCATCGTGGCGGGGCGGCCTTCTATGGGCAAAACCGCGTTTGCGCTCAACCTGGCGCAAAACGCCGCACTGCACACCAAAACCACCGTATGCATATTCAGCCTGGAGATGTCCCGCGAGCAGCTGGTGCAGCGCTTGCTCTGCTCGGATAGCGGCGTAAATATGCAAAACGTGCGCACCGGCGATATTTCAGAGGCCGAGCTTTTGCGCTTTGCGCAGTCCATGGATCCTATGTCCAAATCCGCCATCTATATAGATGACACGCCCGGCTGCGGCGTGGCCGAAATACGCAGCAAATGCCGCAGGCTAAAATCGCGCGTGGGGCTGGACTTGGTGGTGATCGATTACCTGCAGCTGATGCAGACCACCGGCCGCCACGAAAACCGCGTGCTGGAGGTTTCAGAAACCACCCGTACGCTCAAGATACTGGCGCGCGAGCTGGATGTGCCCATCGTGCTGCTTTCGCAGCTTTCCCGCGGGCCGGAACAGCGTACCGATCACCGGCCCATCATGGCCGATCTGCGCGAATCCGGCGCCATCGAGCAGGACGCCGATGTAATCATGCTGTTATACCGCCCGGCGGTATACGATCAAAGCGAGGATAACACCACCGAGCTGATTGTGGCCAAGCACCGCAACGGCCCCACCGACACCGTGAAGCTGGCCTGGCTCAGCGAATTCGCCAAGTTCGCGTATTTACCGGCGGATAGGGAGGATTAAGCCCTGGAGCCGCCGCTCCTTGGGTAAAGCGCGCACGTTTGGTGCGCGCTTTTGCGTTACCTGGTTTTGTGAGGGCAGGTCAACCTCATTTTTCAATCAAAACGATGTACTCCATAGGGTTTAACGCTGCATCGTCTTTATAAAGCTCAAAATGCAGGTGCGGGGCAACGGCGCATTCCGAAAGCGCGGTATCCCCCACGGCGCCGATGACGGCGGTGGCGTTTACCTTTTGCCCCTCCCGCACGGGCGGCTCGCCTGCGAGGTTGCAATACACGGTGCGCAAGCCGTCCGCGTGCTTCATCTCCACCGTAACGCCCATCGTGTCGCTCACATACACGGCGGTTACCGTGCCGCCCCACACGGCGTGCACCTCGGTTCCCTTCGCGCAGGCGATATCCACGCCGCAGTGCGTCATCCATTGCTTCAGCGTTTCGGAATACAGCAATTCATCCGCGGCATAGCCCCACTGCAGGGTTCCTTTCACGGGCGCGCTCACCTTTTCGCGCGTGGGCTTGCGGGTGGCCTGCGGCGCGCTCTCCCTGGGCGCCTTCGTGGGCAAGGGGGTGCCTGCTCCGGGCGCAGGCGTCTTGGGCGCGGGCGTGGGCGGGTTGGGCATCTGCGCCGCCTGCAGCCGCTCATCCGAAGAACGCGATACCTGCGCGGGCGTGGGTTCGGGCGCCGCGCTCTTTTCGCCCGCGAGCAAGGCCGTGCCGCCTACCACGCCCAAGCAGCCCATCAAAACCACATATAGGCCCTTGGCGCGTAAAAATGCAATTGATTTTTGTTTCAAATTCATGCGTAATCACCTCGGGGGTAGTATTGACAAAACAGGCCGCGTCCATTCCACAAAACGGGGCAAGCGGGCAACGCCGCACGTTTACGAATGTTTTCACAATTGTGCGTAGTTTGTGGGGCTGTACCTGTGTTATAATGCAAACGGTGTACCTTTGCGTGCCGGAAAGGAAAACTCATGAAAAAATGTACCGTTGGCGGCCAGGCCGTTATGGAAGGCGTTATGATGAAATCCCCCACGGGCATCGCGATGGCGGTGCGCGCGGCGGATGGCGGCATCGCGCTGGATTATAAACCCTACGCAAGCAAGGCAAAAAAGGGTTCCTTTTTGGGGTGGCCCGTGGTGCGCGGCGTGGTTGCGTTTGTGGAATCCCTCACGGTGGGCATGACCACGCTCACCCAATCGGCCGAGATGGCGGGGGAATCCTTGGAGGAGGAGCCGAGCAAGTTTGAGCTGTGGCTTTCCAAAACGCTGGGCAAGTCGGTAGAAAACATCATACTGGGGCTGGCGGTGGTGTTGGCCATAGCGCTATCCATCGGCCTGTTCTTTTTGCTGCCTCAATTCATAAGCTCGCTGATATTCTCCAGGCTGGCGGCTTCTTCGCTGGCCAAAAGCCTGACCGAGGGCTTTGTGCGGCTGCTGATATTCATAGGCTATATCCTGTTTTGCGCCCGCGTGCCGGATGTGCGCCGGGTGTTTATGTACCATGGCGCGGAGCATAAAACCATCGCCTGCTACGAGGCCGATGACGAGCTGCTGCCCGCAAACGCGCTGCGGCACCCCCGCTTGCACCCGCGCTGCGGCACCAACTACCTGTTTTTGGTGATGGCGGTATCCATCGTGTTTTTTGCGGCCATCGGCTGGAACGGCAGCTTTTGGATTCGCATCCTCACCCGGCTCGCGTTTTTGCCCGTTGTGGCCGGTTTAAGCTACGAGGTGCTCCAATTTGCGGCCAAGCGCGACAACGCGCTCACCAAGGTAATCCGCGCGCCGGGCATGGCGCTGCAATATATCACCACCAAGGAACCCACCGAGGATATGATAGAGGTGGCGATAGCCGCCTTTAACCTGGCGATGCTGCCGGATGAGGAAGCCCGCGCCTGCGTGGCGAAAAACAAGGCGGAGCGCGAGGCGGCCGGGCAGGCCGGGGAGCAAGCGGCGGAGCCGGAGCAAAGCCCGGCGTGAGCAGCGTGGCCGAGGCGCTGCACAAAACGGCAAGCGAACTGCTGCCTGCCGCCGGTGAGGAGGCCGCGCAGCAAGCGCGGCTGCTGGTGTGCCATGTGCTGGGATTACACCCAAGCGCATTGGCCGCCCAACTGCACACGGTATTTCCCGCGCAATATCAGGCGGCGCTGCAGGCTTGTATAAGGCGAAGGCTTGCGCGCGAGCCGCTGCAATATATAGTGGGCGAGTGGGAATTTATGGGCCTGCCGTTTGCGGTGCGCGAGGGCGCGCTGATACCCAGGCAGGATACCGAAACGCTGTGCGAGGCCGTGCTCGCCAAGGTCGACGGGGGCAGGCTGCTGGATTTGTGCTGCGGCACCGGGTGCATAGGCATAAGCCTGGCGGTGCTGGGCGGCTTCGAGGTGACGCTGGCGGATATCAGCCCCGCCTGCCTAAAGCTGGCCGCGCAAAATGCCGCGCGCCACGGGGTGCGGGCCAAGGTGCTGCGCAGCGATATGTTCCAGGCGGTGGGCGAGGGGTATGACGTAATCTGCTGCAACCCACCCTATATACCCGCCGGGGAGCTGGCCGCGCTGCAGCCCGAGGTACAAAGGGAGCCTAAGCTAGCGCTTTGCGGCGGCGAGGATGGCCTAACGTACTACCGCCGCATTGCGGCGGGCTACGCGGCGCACCTAAAGCCGGGCGGGCTGCTGGCGCTGGAGGTGGGCCAAGGCCAGGCTGGAGCCGTGCTGCGGCTGCTGGGCGGCGGCGAAACAAAAAAGGATGTTTGCGGCGTGGAGCGCGTGGTGCTCTATGTAAAGGGCGAAGGCCTATAAATGCGAAACCGGGAGAAGAAGCTATGCTGGGCAAATTACAGGGAATAAAAGACAGATACGAGGAGCTGACGCGCTTGCTGAGCCAGCCCGACGCCATGCAGGATGCGGCGCTGTGGCGGGATATGGGCCGGGAGCGCGCGGGGCTGGAGGAGCTTGTGACGGCCTACGACGCCTATAACGGGGCGGTTTGCGCCGCGCAGGATTGCAAGGCTATGCTAAACGAGCACTTGGATGCCGAGATGCGCGAGCTGGTGCATGCCGAGCTCAACGAGCTGAGCCAAAAGGCCGAGCAGCTCACCGAGCAGCTCAAGGTCATGCTGCTGCCCAAGGACCCAAACGATGAGAAGAACGTCATCATCGAGATACGCGCGGGAACGGGCGGCGATGAAGCCGCGCTGTTTGGCGGCAACCTGCTGCGCATGTACCAGCGCTATGCCGAGCGGCACGGCTACAAGGCGGAATTTTTAAACGACAACATGACCGAGATGGGCGGCGTAAAGGAAGTGACGCTTTCGCTCTCGGGCCGGGGCGCATATTCCCGCATGAAATACGAGAGCGGCGTACACCGCGTGCAGCGGGTGCCCGAAACCGAGTCGCAGGGGCGCATACACACCAGCGCGGCTACCGTGGCCGTGCTGCCCGAGGCCGAGGATGTGGAGGTGGATATCGACCCGAAGGAGTTACAAATAGATACCTACCGCGCGGGGGGCGCGGGGGGCCAGCATGTGAATAAAACCGAGAGCGCCATCCGCATCACGCACCTGCCCACCGGGCTGGTGGTGCAATGCCAGGATGAACGCAGCCAGTTTAAAAATAGAGATAAGGCCATGCGGGTGCTCAAGAGCCGCCTGCTGGAGCTGTATCAAAGCGAGAAGAACGCCAAGGAGGCCGGGGCCCGCAAATCCATGGTGGGCAGCGGCGACCGCAGCGAGCGCATACGCACCTACAACTTCCCCCAAGGGCGGGTGACGGATCACCGCATTAACCTCACGCTATATAGGCTGGAGAGCTTTTTGGATGGGGATATGGACGAGGTGATAGACGCGCTCAATATCGCGGAGCGCGCCGCACAGCTTTCGGGCGAAGACGCGCAGGCGTAAGCTATGAAAACGCAGTATTATAACGCCGTCACCCAAAAAGAAAACGGGACCAAGCTGGCCGGGCAGGTGCTGCGCGCCGGCGGGCTGGTGGCGTTCCCGACCGAAACGGTGTATGGCCTGGGCGCGGATGGGCTAAACGAGGAAGCCGTGCTGCGCATATTCGAGGCCAAGGGCCGCCCCGGCGATAACCCGCTTATTTTGCACGTTGCGCGCAAGAGCGACGCCAAGGATTTGTGGACGCGCGTGCCCGAAAAGGCCCGGCAGCTGATGGACGCGTTTTGGCCCGGCCCGCTCACGCTGGTGTATGACCGCGCGGCCTGTGTGCCCGATGCGGTAACGGCGGGCCTGGGCACCGTGGCCGTGCGCATGCCCAGCCATAAAACCGCGCTCGCGCTCCTGCGCGCGGCGGGGGTGCCGGTGGCCGCGCCCAGCGCCAACCTTTCGGGCAAGCCCAGCCCCACCACGGCCGCGCATGTAAAGCGGGATTTGGATGGTAAAATCGACGTGATACTCGATGGCGGGCCCTGCGAGGTGGGGGTGGAATCCACCGTGCTATCCCTACTTGGCCAGCCCACCATACTGCGGCCCGGCGGCATCACGCGCGAGATGATAGAAGCCGTTATAGGCGCCGTGGCGCTCTCCCCCGCTATTTTGTCGCCCTTAAAAGAAGGGGAAGCCGCCGCGTCGCCCGGCATGAAGTATAAGCACTATGCCCCGCAGGCCGAGGTGCGCATCGCGCCGCCCGGCTCGCCCCGCGCCATAGCCTCCAGCATTTGCGCCGCGTACGATGTTGCGGGCAGGGCGGGCAAGCGCTGCGTCATTTTTGCCACGGAGCAAACGCGGGGCTTCTATTGCAACCGCGAATATGCTATAATAGGCGACAGAAAAAACCCGTCAACGCTCTGCGCCAATCTATTTGCCGCCCTGCGCAGCTATGACGATGGCGCGGCCGACCTGATTTTGTGTGAACCCCTGGATGAAAGCGATATGGGCCTGGCCTACATGAACCGCCTGCTGCGGGCGGCGGGGTTTGCGGTGCTGCAGCCGGGGGTGCCGCTATGAAGACCGTGCTGTTTGTATGCACCGGCAATACCTGCCGCAGCCCCATGGCCGAAGCGCTGTTTAACCATAGGGCGCAGGCGTTGGGTATGGGCTGGCGGGCGGCATCCGCCGGGCTTGCTGCGGGTGGCGAGCCGGTTTCGGATGAAGCGCAAGCCGCGCTGCGGGCGGCGGGGGTGCCAATCCCCGATAGGCTGTCCCGCCAAATTACGCCGCGCATGCTGCGGGAAGCGGACTTGGTGCTGTGCATGACGCGCGCACAGCAAAGCGCGCTTGGGCAGGCGCTGTCCGGGCAAAAAATCGGCACGCTGCGCGCGCAGGATATACAGGATCCTTATGGCAAAGCGCTCGATTCGTATAAAAGCACAATGGAACAAATCCAATCCGCCATTGAACAGCTGCTGGGGCAGCTTGTATAATAAATAGAATAGAAGCGTAGGAGCATACTATGAACATAGCGATAGCAAACGATCACGGCGGGTATGAGTATAAACAAATTCTCATCCCGTTTTTGCAAGGGCTGGGGCACAGCGTGGTCGATTTGGGCTGCCACGATAGCGGCAGTGTGGACTATGCCGACTTTGCCCTCCCCTGCGGGGAAGCGGTGGCGCGGAGCGAAGCCGATAGGGGCATTGTGATATGCGGCACCGGCATAGGCGTGAGCATCGCCGCCAACAAGGTGAAGGGCATACGCTGCGCGCTGTGTACCGACCCGCTGATGGCGCGGCTTACCCGCGAACACAACGACAGCAATATGCTCGCCCTGGGCGGGCGCATAATAGGCATAGAGCTTGCCAAAGAAATTGTGGCCGTATGGCTGGCCACCGATTTCACCGGCGGACGGCATCAAAACCGCATAGATAAAATCACGCGCTACGAAAGTGAGAGGTAACCCAATCACGGACGGGCGCGTGTTAAAATCGAAAGGATTGAAAAATTATGGGAAACGTTACGGTTATCAACCACCCGTTGGTGCAGCACAAGCTTACCCTGCTGCGCGATGAAAAAACCGGCTCAAAGGAATTCCGTGAACTGGTCAGCGAGCTGGCCATGCTGCTTACCTACGAAGCCACGCGGGACTTGACCCTTAGCGAAACCACCGTTAAAACGCCGGTGGCGGAGGCAAGAACCCAGGTGCTTTCGGGCAAAAAGCTGGGCATCGTGCCCATACTGCGCGCGGGGCTGGGCATGGTGGATGGTATGCTCTCGTTAATCCCTGCGGCCAAGGTGGGGCATATCGGCCTCTACCGCGACCCGGAAACACTCACCCCTGTGGATTATTACTGCAAGCTGCCGCCGGATATCAGCGAGCGGGATATCTTCATCGTAGACCCTATGCTGGCCACGGGCGGTTCCGCGGTGGCGGGCATCAACGTGGTAAAGCGCGCCGGCAGCAAAAGCGTGAAGCTGGTTTGCCTCATCGCCGCGCCGGAGGGCATCAAAGCGGTGCGGGCGGCGCACCCGGATGTGGATGTGTTTATCGCCGCGGTAGACGACCACCTCAACGACCATGGATACATTGTGCCCGGCCTTGGCGATGCGGGCGACCGCCTGTTTGGGACGAAATAAAACCGTTGGCAACCAAAGGATGGCTTGCGCGGCTTTTAAAGAGGGGTTCTTGAAGCCGCGCTTTTTTGCTCCGTTTATTAACCTTGACAAGAATTCTTTGATCTAATTGGAATTTTGGCAGAAAGTTGTCAAATTGGCTTGCCCCAAGTCCAAATTCAAGGTACAATACATATACATCTATGTTAAAAATCAGTTAAGCCGTTTTTTGCGCGTAATGCGTTTTTAAACCGTTACGGCACCATGCCTAATCACCATATATTTTATTAGGGAGGTAAAGGGTTTTGCCATCCATCATCGAACAGGTAACCAACGCCGAGGCGCAGGCGGCGGCGCTTAAAAAGGATGCGCAGCGGCAAGGGCGGGAGCTGCTCGCCGCGGCCGGCGCGCGCGCGGCGCAGCGAGTAGAACAGGCCGCCGCACAGGGGCGGGCCGCGGTGCAGGCCGCCGCGAGCAACGCCGAGGAAGAGGGCAAGCGCATAGCCGAAGGGATACGCGAAAAGAACGCGCGGGAGGCGGATGCCGCCAAGGAAGCGGCCATGGCGCGCCTTCCGGGCGCGGCCGCCTATATATTGGAGAGGGCAAAGGCATGATTGTACCCATGAAACGGCTCACGCTGCTTGGGCTCAAATCCGAAGAAAAATCAATACTCGGGGCATTGCAGGCGCTGGGCGCGGTAGAAATACTATCCTCCCAAACGGCGGAGGGCGGCGATTTGCCGCTGCTCGAAAGCCGCGTGCAAAGGCTGCAGAGCGCGCAGCAGCAGCTAAAGCCGTTTGCGCCCAAAGCGGGCCTGGGGCCCAAGCCCATATATGGCGCCAAGGCGCTAAAGGAGGGGCTGCCCGCGGCGATGCAGCTGTGCGAGCAGGTGGAAGAGCTGGACAGGGCGCGCGGCGGCCTGCGCGGCGATATCGATAAGCGGCGGGCGCTGATTGCGGCGCTGGAGCCTTGGCGCTCTCTCACGAGCGGCATCGAAAGTATCCACGCTACCGAATCCATACGTTACATCACGGGCTTTTTGCCCGAAGAGGGGCTGCAGGCGTTACAGGAGCTTGGCGCAGCGGCCGAGGTATATGGCGGCGAAAAGGACAGAGCCGTGCTTATTGCCTGCTTGGCGCCGGCCTATGCCGAGGTGACGGCAAGGCTTAAAAACATGGCGTTTAAAGAATATAACTTCCCGCAGCTTAGCGGTACGCCGCAGCAAAACATAACGGCCTTAACGGCCGAAATCGAGGCGCTGGCGCAAAAGGAAGAGGCGCTGCTTGCGGAGCTGGGCGCGCTGGGCGCACAGCGCGCGGCCTTGTGCTGTGCGCAGGACGCCGCCATTATAGAGCGCGACCTGGCGGTGGGGTGTGCCAGCCTGGGCGGCACCCACACCACGTTTTTGCTGGAGGGCTGGGCGCGCAGCGACCAGACGGAGCTGATACACGAGACGCTGGAGCGGCTGACCTCCAAGTATTACATTGCCTTTGCCGACCCGGGGCCGGAGGACGATGTGCCCACGGTGCTTAAAAATTCCAGGCTGATTGCCCCTTACGAGGCGGTCACCGGCCTATATTCCATGCCGGCGGCAAGCGGCATCGATGGCACGCCGCTGTTTGCGCCGTTCTATTTTATCTTTTTTGGCATGATGCTTTCGGATACCGCCTACGGCATCGTGCTGGCGGTGGGCGCCTACTTGTTTTTGCGCTTCATCAGGCCCAAGGGCATGATGGAATCGCTGGCCAGGGTGCTGCTGCAGGGCGGCATTTCCACCATATTTATGGGGCTGCTGTTTGGCACGTTTGCCGGTATGTCGTGGCCCGATATATTTAAGGGCCTGCCGTTTGCGAGCTGGTTCCCGCTCATCGACTCCGCGGCGCAGCCCATACCCATGCTGGCCGTGTGCGCGGGGCTGGGCATCGTGCATATGTTCTTCGCGGTGTGCATCGCCACCTGGCGCTGCATACAGCAAAAGGATTGGTGGGGGGCCATCATCGATAACTTCTGCTGGCTGATCATCATATCCGGCCTGCTGATGCTGGCGTCGCCCGCGGTAGGCTTCCCCAAGGCGGTGGCCACGGTGGGGCAATGGATGGCGATTGGCGCGGCGGCGGCGGTATTTTTGTTTTCCGGGCGGGCCAAGGGCTTTACCCCGGGGCGGTTTGTATCCGGCGCGGGCAAGCTCTATGATGTGACCGCGTGGCTGGGCGATGTGCTGTCATATGCGCGTATTTTCGCGCTGGGGCTTTCTACCGGGGTGATTGGGCTGGTGCTCAACACGCTGTGCTGGGATATGCTGTTTGCGGCGTTTAAGGGCAACATCGTGCTTACCGCGATAGGCTTTGCCATTACGGCGGTGCTCTCGATAGGGCTGCATCTGTTCATGATGGCAATCAGCACGCTGGGCTGCTTCATACACACGGCGCGGCTGCAATATGTCGAGTTTTTTGGCAAGTTCTACGAGGTTGGCAGCAATGTGTTTACCCCGCTTAAGTATGCGCCCCGGCATGTAGAAATAGCGAAGGAATAACATTTATACAGCGAGGCTTCGCTGAAGATACATACGATTTAACCGCTATACAATCGAAATTAATACTATTTGGAGGGTTAGGGCAATGACATTTTTCAATTTTATCGGCAGCAACGGGCAGCTTTTGGCGGCGGCCGGGGCGGTGTTTTCCGCCATGTTTGCGGGCATAGGCTCGGCTATAGGCGTGGGGCATGCCGGTGAAGCCGGTGCGGCGATTATCGCTGAGGATCCCGATAAGTTCGGCTCGGTGCTGGTGCTGCAGCTGCTGCCGGGTACGCAGGGCATCTATGGCCTGCTGATAGGCTTCGTCATCGCATCCAAGGCGCACCTGCTGGGGGGCGGCGGCGCCGCTATTTCCACAGCGGCGGGCCTGCAGCTGTTTTTCGCCGCGCTGCCTGCCGCGTTTGGCGGGTTCCTTTCGGCTATCGCGCAGGGCAAAACCGCGGCGGCGGGCATCATGCTGGTGGGCAAGCGCCCCGAAGAATCCGGCAAGGCGCTCATATTCACCGTCATGGTAGAAACCTACGCGGTGCTTGCGCTGCTGTTCTCCTTCCTGATGGTCAATGGCGTGCAGGTTTGAGCTTTTTGAAAGAACTGTGGGAGATTTGATATGGCAAACGATTTGAACAACGGCGAAAAGCTCCTGTCCTGCATATTGGATTCCGCCCGCGTGGAGGCCGACTCCATGATAGCCGATGCGAAGGCGCAGGCCGCCGTGGTTGCGGAGCGCGCCGAAACCGAAGTGCGCCGCATAGAGGATGACGCCGCCAAGCGCGCCAAGCGCGCCCATGCGGATATCCTCGAGCGCAGCCGCACCAATGCCGAGCTGGACAGCCGCAAGTACGCGCTTGCGCAAAAGCACGTTGTGGTGGACGCGGCCTTCGACGAGGCGCTAAAACAGCTGGGCGGCGAAAGCGGGCCGGCGCGGGATGCGTTGCTCAATCGCTTGCTGCAAGAAAACAGCGAGGGCGGCGAACGGGTGGAGCCCGCGCAGGCGGATGCGGCGCGCATAGAGCCGCTGCTCGCGGCCGTAAACGCCGCGTTGCTGCAAAAGGGCAAGGCCGCGCTCACGCTGGGCCAGCCCCGGCCGGGTATTTGCGGCGGGTTCTTTTTGATAGCGGAAGGGTACGAGATCAACTGCTCGTTTGAGGCGATATTGCGCGACCTGCGCGGGGCCGAAACGGCCGGTGTGGCCCAAATATTATTTCAATAAAAGAGAGGTAGCCATATGCCACAGAGCAGCGCCATTTACGGCATATCGCGCATACGCTGCCACGAAAAGGACTTGCTCGGCCGCGACAGGCTGCAGCGCATGATAGAGGGCAGCGGCCCAGACGCCCTGCGCCAGCTTTTGGATGTGGGCTATGGCGGCATGCCGGATGCTACGCTGCTGGATGCCGAGCGGATGGTGGCCAACGAGGTGGACGCCGCCTATACGCTGGCGCGGGAGGTTTCGTTTGCGCCAACGCTCACGGATGTTTTTTTGATGAAGGCCGATGTGCATAACCTAAAGCTGCTGTTAAAGCTGCGGCTTACGCAGGGCAAGGAGGCGCCCGCGCTGATGCAGGGTGGCGTTTATGACCCGGGCGTGCTTAAGCACATGGTAGAAACGACGGATTATCGCGGCCTGCCGGATATCTTCCGCGGGGCGCTGGACGCTTTGGAGCAGAGCTTTGCGGGCGGGGTGGACCCGGCGCGGATATCCACGGCCTTGGACGGGGCGTATGTACAATATGCCTACGATACGAAAGACCCGTTTGTGGTGGGCTATTTTAAAGCGCGGGCCGATTTTGACAACGTGCTCATATTGCTGCGGATGCGGGCCATGCACGGCGATGCGCAAGGGCTGCGCGCCGCGCTGCTGCCCGCGGGGGAAATACCGCATTCCCGCTTGGCGGCGGCGTTGGAAGCGCCCATCGAGGGCGTGGGGCGGTTGATTGCCACCGGCAGCGCGCGGGAGGGCATCTTGCGCGCGTTCGAGGCGCTGGGCAAGGGCGAGGGACTGCATGTGCTGGAGCGCGAGAGGGATAATTACCTCATACGCAAGTGCGCCGGCGCAAAGTTCGATAACGAGAGCATCGCGCCCGTCATAGGGTATGTGCTGGCCCGGGAGCAGGAGGCGCTTTGCGTGCGGCTGGTGCTCACGGCCAAGCGCAACGGGCTGCTTGAGAGCGTGATTACAGAAAGGCTGCGTGAGTTGTATGGCTGATAAACGGGCGGATATTGCAATCATAGGCGACCGCGACTCCGTATTGCTGGCCAAGGCTGTGGGCCTAAGGGTGTTTGACGAGACGGATGCCGATAAGGTTTCGCACCTCATACATCGCCTGGCGCGGCAGGAATATAAAGTCATCTTCATCACGGAGCCGTTGTTTGCGGCCTGCGGCGAAGCGGTCGAAAAATATAAAACCGAAACCTACCCGGCCATTATCCCCATACCGGATTCGCACGGCGCATCCGGGGTATCGATGGCCAACATCAAAGCCAATGTCGAAAAGGCGATTGGTACGGATATTCTTTTTGCGGAGGAGAAATAGATGGCAACACAAGGCACTATAGTCAAGGTTTCCGGGCCCTTAATCGTGGCGAGCGGCATGGCGGATGTGCAGATGTATGACGTTGTGCGCGTATCCGACAAAAAGCTGATAGGCGAGGTCATCGAGCTGCACGGCGATAAGGCTTCTATACAGGTATACGAAGAAACCGGCGGCATAGGCCCCGGCGAACCTGTGGAGAGCACCGGCGCGCCGCTTTCGGTCGAGCTGGCGCCGGGGCTTATAGAAGCGATTTACGATGGCATACAGCGCCCGCTGGCTAAAATAAAAGAACAGCTGGGCGATCGCATTACCCGCGGCATCGTGGTGGATTCGCTCGACCACCAAAAGCTGTGGCACTTTGTGCCGGTGGCCAAGGTGGGCGACCAGCTGCAGGCCGGGGATATATTGGGCACCGTGCAGGAAACCGAGGCGGTGCTGCACAAGGTGCTGGTGCCGCCCGGTGCTTTGGGCGAGCTTACCCACATTGCCGAGGGCGATTATAACATCGTTACCCCCATTGCCAAGCTCAAAACAAAGGAGGGGGAGGTGGCGCTGCCCATGCTGCAAAAGTGGCCTGTACGCCGCGGCCGCCCCTATGCCCAAAAATTGGCGCCCAGCGAGCCTATGATCACCGGCCAGCGCGTTATCGATACGCTGTTCCCGGTGGCAAAGGGCGGTGTGGCGGCGGTGCCCGGCCCCTTCGGCAGCGGCAAAACCGTGGTGCAGCATCAGCTGGCCAAGTGGGCGGATGCCGATATTATCGTATATGTGGGCTGCGGCGAGCGCGGCAACGAAATGACGGATGTGCTCATGGAGTTCCCCGAGCTTAAGGACCCCCGCACCGGGCTTTCGCTCATGAAGCGCACCGTGCTCATAGCCAACACCTCCGACATGCCGGTGGCGGCGCGGGAAGCCTCCATTTACACCGGCATCACCATCGCCGAATACTTCCGCGATATGGGCTATAAGGTGGCCATCATGGCGGATTCCACCTCCCGCTGGGCCGAGGCGCTGCGCGAGATGAGCGGCCGCCTCGAGGAGATGCCGGGCGAGGAGGGCTACCCCGCTTATTTGGGCAGCCGCTTGGCGGAGTTCTACGAGCGCGCGGGCATGGTGGTTACGCTGGGCAGCGAGGGTAGAACCGGGGCGGTCACCGCCATAGGCGCGGTCTCACCGCCGGGCGGCGATATCAGTGAGCCGGTTTCGCAGGCGACGCTCCGCACGGTAAAGGTATTTTGGGGGCTGAGCGCCAAGCTGGCGTATGCCCGCCACTTCCCGGCTATCGACTGGCTGCAGAGCTACTCGCTCTACCAGGATAGGCTCAACGACTGGTTCAACAAAGAGGTGAACGCGGGCTGGAGCGATTTGGTGCAAAGGACGATGGTTATGCTGCAGGAGGAGAGCGAGCTCGAGGAGATCGTGCGCCTGGTAGGCATAGACGCGCTCAGCTTTAAGGATAGGCTTACGCTGGAGGCCACCCGCTCCATCCGCGAGGATTACCTGCATCAAAACGCCTTCCACGAGGTGGATACCTATTCGTCGCCCCACAAGCAGTATATGCTGCTAAAGCTCATCATTTCTTATTACGAAATGGGCCTGGATGCGCTGGGCAAGGATGCGTCCTTTGCAAAGCTTTCGTCCCTGCCGGTGCGCGAGGATATAGGCCGCTATAAATATGTGCCCGAAGCGGAGTGCGAAGCGCAGTATAAAGCGCTGCTGGCGCGGCTTGGCAAAGATATAAGCGCCTTGACCGAGGGAGGTAACGAGGATGCGTAAAGAATACCGCACAATCAACGAAGTAGCCGGCCCCTTGATGATGGTCGAAAAGGTGGAGGGCGTTAAGTACGATGAGCTGGTCGAAATAGAGCAGGCGAGCGGCGAAATCCGCCGCGGCCGCGTGCTGGAGGTACAGGGCGATAAGGCGCTGCTCCAGCTGTTTGAGGGCTCGCAGGGGCTTAGGATATCCGATTCCAAGGCGCGGTTTTTGGGCCGCTCCATCGAGCTGGGCGTAGCGCCGGATATGCTGGGCCGCGTGTTTGACGGCATGGGCCGCCCCAAGGATGGCGGCGCCGCGCTGCTGCCCGAAAAGATGCTGAATATAAACGGCGCGCCCATAAACCCCACCGCGCGGGATTATCCCAACGAGTTTATACAAACCGGCATCTCCGCCATCGATGGGCTCAATACGCTGGTGCGCGGGCAAAAGCTGCCGGTGTTTTCGGGCAGCGGGCTGCCGCATGCCAACCTGGCCGCGCAAATAGCCCGGCAGGCCCGCGTGCGGGGCACCGATGAAAGCTTTGCGGTGGTATTTGCCGCCGTGGGCATCACCTTTGAGGAGGCGGATTTTTTCATCAGCGATTTTCGCGCCACCGGCGCGATAGACCGCACCGTCACGTTCATCAATCTGGCAAACGACCCGGCCATAGAGCGCATTGCCACGCCGCGCATGGCGCTTACCGCCGCGGAGTATTTGGCATATGATCTGGGCATGCATGTGCTGGTCATCATCACCGATATCACCAACTACGCGGAGGCGCTGCGCGAGGTATCCGCCGCGCGCAAAGAGGTGCCGGGCCGCCGCGGGTACCCGGGCTACCTATATACCGACCTGGCCACCATGTATGAGCGGGCCGGGCGCATAAAGGGCAACCCCGGCTCCATCACGATGATCCCCATACTCTCCATGCCGGAGGACGACATTACCCACCCCATCCCCGACCTGACCGGCTATATCACCGAGGGGCAGATTATACTTTCGAGGGACCTGCACCGCCGCGGCATCACGCCGCCCATCAACGTGCTGCCCTCGCTTTCCCGCTTAAAGGATAAGGGCATCGGCAAGGGCAAAACCCGCGAGGATCACGCCGACACCATGAACCAGCTGTTCGCCGCCTATTCCCGCGGGAAGGACGCAAAGGAGCTGGCGGTGATATTGGGCGACGCCGCGCTGAGCGATGTGGATAAACTATACGCGCGGTTTTCCGACGCGTTTGAGAGCCGGTATATATCCCAGGGCTACTATACCAACCGCTCCATCGAAGAGACGCTGGATATTGGCTGGAAGCTGCTATCCATACTGCCGCGCAGCGAGCTCAAGCGCATTAAGGATGCCTATTTGGATACCTATCTCCCTAAAAAAGAGGAGGCTTAGTCCATGGTCACGCTGCAAGTAAAGCCCACCCGCATGGAGCTTTCCAACCTGAAGAGGAAAAAGAAGGTGGCCGTGCGCGGGCATAAGCTCATGAAGGATAAGCGCGATGAATTGGTGCGCCGGTTCATCATTTATGTGCGGCGCAACCGCGTGCTGCGCGAGCAGGTCGAAGAGAAGCTGGCCGCGGCCATGCAGCGCTTTGTGCTGGCCCGCGCCACCATGAGCGCCGAGGCGGTGGAGGAAGCGCTGTGCTACCCCGCGCGGCCCGCAACGGTGGAAGCGGGCGTGCAGCATGTGCTTTCCATCGAGGTGCCGCAGCTGCGCTTGGCCGCCGCCGAAGGCTTCAGCTACCCCTATGGCTTTATGACCACCAGCGCCGAGCTCGATGGCGCGGTGCAGATATTTTCCGAAGCGCTGCCGATGCTCATGGAACTGGCCGAGGTAGAAAAGGTTTGCAACCGGCTGGCCGACGAAATCGAAAAGACCCGCCGCCGCGTAAACGCGCTGGAGTATGTGATGATACCGCAATACGATGAGGCGATACGCCAAATCACCATGAAGCTCGATGAAAACGAGCGCGGCAACCTCATACGGCTTATGAAAACCAAACAGATGATCGCCGGCCGGGAATAGTTCTTTAATAAGCTGGCGCCCGCAAGCATACAAAAGAGCCTTCTTAAAAAGAGGGCTTTTTTTGCGTTTATTATCATTTGAGCGCGGGGGTACCGGCGCGCGATATGCTATAATAAATGCGGAGGCTTGATATGACGATATCGCCGCGAAGAAGAAAAAAGCATAGACGCATTGTGATAGCCTGCGTGCTGGCGGCTTTGGCGCTGCTGGGCGGCGCGCTGGCCTGGGGGCAGCGCCGCAAAACGGCAAATGCCGCAGCGCCAAAGCCTACACCCTCGGCTATGGCAACGTCCGCGCCAGCGGAGGTGGAGCCGCCCCCGCAGGAGGCTGCGGAGCCGCCCGCGCTTGAGGTTGAAGACACGGCTTTGCCCGCGCCGCAGGCAACGCCCGCGCCCGAACCCTTGCGCACGCCGCAGCCCACGCTGCCGTTGCGGCCCAGCCAGCTCTCACGCAGCTTGTATCAGGCGGCGCTCAGGGTGGATGCGAAGCAAAATACGGTTCAGGGCGCGCTGTCGCTTACCTATGTGAACCATGACGAGGGCACGCTGTACGCGCTTTGGCTGCATCTATACCCCAATAAAGCGCTGCCGGGCAGCCTTACCATACTGCGGGTATCGCTGGATGGCGTGCGCGCGTATTATACCCTGGAGGGCATAGACGGCGAACTGCTGCGTATACCCTTGCTGAATGAGCTGCGCAGCGGGGAAGCGGCGCGGGTTTATATCGCATTTGAGGCGGCCCTGCCCAAGGAGGGGCTCAGCGCCCCGCAAAACGCCAGGGGCGTTGGCCTAAACGGCATATTGCCCACGGCGGCGGCCTACGATTTGGTTTGGATTAAGGATGCGCAAATGGGTGAGCTGGAGTATGCGCCGATTGCCGATTACCGCGTGCTGGTGGAAGCCGCGGGCGTGCCGGCCGGCAGCGGCAGCATGCAACAACTGGCGGACGGGCGCTATTATTTTACCGCCGATGCGGTGGCGGAATTTGCGCTGGAAATAGGGAAGTAAGGGCCGGGCAACGGGCCTGCACGCCCCTGGCTGGGCGCGCGGGGCAATTGAGCTTTTGTGCCGGGTATGATATACTTTTGCAAACGGAACGGAGCTGAACAGCCTTATGCCGCAATGCAGTTTTTCCTCCGAATCGGCCATGATGAACGTGACGCCGGTTCAAAACATATTCCTTATCGAATACCTGCCCAAAGCGCCGGAGAATTATGCCAAGGTATACCTCTACGGGCTGATGCAGTGCTATTGCCCTGCCCTGGGCGGGGTGGATATGGCGTTTGCGCTGGGCCTGAGCGAGCAGCAGGTGGTGGAAGCTTTCCTATACTGGCAAACGCAGGGCTTGGTGCGCATTGCGCAGGATGAACCGCTGTGCGTGGAGTATTCCGGCCTCTCGAGCGGCGCTACGGTGGCGGTGGGCGGCGCACGGCGCTATGGCGCGCTGGTGTCCGCACTGCAAAACGTCATCGGCGCGCGGGTGCTTACACCCGCCGAGCTGAGCAAAATATACGACTGGGTAGAGGTATATGGCTTCGACGAAGCGGCGGCGGTATTGCTGGTGCAATATGCCATATCGCAAAAAGGGCCGCGCGTAAAGATACAATATATCGATAAAATCGCCCGCTCCTGGGCCAACGAGGGTGTACTCTCGGCGGATGACGCCACGCGGCGCATCGAATTTGAGCGCGAGCTGCAGTCCGGCGCGCAGGCCATATTGCGCCGCTGGCGCAAAAGCAGGCTGGCCACCGAGGATGAGCTGGAGCTTTATCAAAAATGGACGCGGGAATGGCGCCTGAGCCTAGAGGATATACTGGCCGCCTGCGCCGCGCTCACCGCCGCCGAAAAGCCTACCTTCGCCTATTTGGACGCGGTGCTGCAAAACGCGAAGCTCTCGGGCGGCACGCAGGAATATGCCCGTCGGCAATCCGCCATAGGCGACCTGGCCACCCAGGCTTTTGAGCGGGCGGGCATCCCCCGCAAGGCCACCGCCACACAGCGTATGCAGCTGGAAAC
Source organism: Christensenellaceae bacterium (assembly GCA_031261085.1). Taxonomy (GTDB): domain Bacteria; phylum Bacillota; class Clostridia; order Christensenellales; family CAG-138; genus Pelethousia. The sequence continues at coordinate 172,443 of JAISKB010000004.1, read as the reverse complement.
CTGGGTATACACCTGGCACATGCCTCCCGAGCTTATACTGCTGGCCGCCGAATATGCCGCCGCCTCCAGCAAGCAGTTCCACGATATGGATAGGCGCATCACGCTTTGGCACGATAACGGCGTTACCGTGGTAAGCGCGGCGCGCGCGTTTGAGCGGCAGCCCAAGCCTTCGGGGCCGCCCGCAACCAAGCCCCGCGCGCTAAACTATTCGCAGCGCGCCTACTCCGCCGATGACTTCAAGAGCATTGGCATCAAGCTGCTAGACGATGAGGATATAGAATGAAACCTTCTCCCCTGCTGCTGGAAGAATATCATACCGCGCGCGCACAGGCCCTGCGCGCGTGCGAGGCGCGCAAGCGCGCCGCCTATGCCGCGCTGCCCCGCCTGCAAGAGCTTGCCGCCGCGCGCAAGCAGGCCACCTATGCGCTGGGGCAGGCTTTGCTGCACGCCGAAAACGGGCAGGCCGCCCGCCACCAGTATGCTATGAATATGGCCGCGCTGATGAAGGAAGAGCAGGCGCTGCTCGCGGAGGCCGGCATCGACAAAGCGCTGCTGCAGCCGGTTTTCCGCTGCCCGCTGTGCGAGGATACCGGCTATGTGGGCCTTCAGCCGCGCACGCTCTGCGGGTGCCTGCGCCAGCGCATGCTCGAGGAGGAATTCGCAAAATCGGGCATCGGCGATGCCGATAGGTTTGATACCTTCCGCACGGATATATTTGCGGATGAAAAGCAAAAAAAGGCCACCTGCAAGGCCAAGCAAGCCTGCGAAGCCTATGCGGGCGGCTTCCCCAACAACAGCCCGGCGGGGCTGCTGCTGCTGGGGCAATCCGGCCTGGGCAAAACCTTTTTGCTGCATGCCGTGGCCCGGCGCGTGCTGGAGCGGGGCTATGGTGTGGTGTTTTTAACGGCGTATGACCTCATTGCCACCATACTCGAGCGCATCCAAACGCGCGCGCCGCTGCCGGATATGATCGCGCCGGATCTGCTGGTGATAGACGACCTGGGCACCGAGCCCATGCTCAACAACATCACCCGCGAGCAGCTTTGCGCCCTGCTGGATGGCCGCCAGCGCGCCAACAAACCCACCGCCATGGCCAGCAACCTTTCGCCCGAAACCATCGTGGAGGAATATGGCGAGCGGTTCGCCTTCCGCCTGCTTTCGCCGCGGAATACGCTGACGATTCGGCTGTTTGGTAAGAATTTGCGAGCATAAGGCATCGGGTTCGCTTACCCTCTCCCCCTCCTTGCCCAAGGAGAGGGTATTTTTGTTGCGCCGCGCCGCAAGCCCCCGCGAACGCTTAAAAATGAGAATCTATTACTTTTTGTTTACGGATATTTACCCGATATGTGTTTTATTTTATCCTTTCATGCCCCATATTTTTTTCAATCAGAAAATTTACACCGCTTTGAGCGTTTACAACAAATATTGCCGCGCTCACAGCAAAGATGTCTATTTGAGGAAATTTCAGAGTATTATTAAAACAAATATATAGTTGTCCGGTAAAGAGCAAAGTAGGGCTTGAGGATGATTTGCCCGGGGCAGCAGAAGTAGTCTGATGCGCCGGGTTGCTTTTACCCAACAAGAATAATAAGAATTGTTCTTGTAATTAAAAGGAACAAGTCAGAACAAGCCACAGGGGCCGCGAATACGGCTTAAAATTATATATAATTTTGCGCTGCGGCGCTATGGAGGATTTTATTGTGAATAAGCATCAGAAGAGCAAAGGAAGAGGATTGCGTTCATTTTTATCGCTACTGCTGGTGGTGCTGATGATGGTCAGCACGCTGAGCGATTTAGGCATCGCGTTTGCGGAAACCGGCGATGCGGGCGAAGAAATCGTGAGCGAAAGCCCCGGCGGCAACGAGGTTGAAGAAACCGTTGCAGACGGTGAAAATACAGGGGAAGAGGGTTTAGAAGGGCCGTTTGCGCTGCTGGACGCGCCATCCGCGAACGAAAACCTGTCCATCACCGTGACGCCTATAGATGCCGTGGATGCGGGCGGTGTTATAGAGCGCCCCTCCGGCTTGGCAAATAAGATAACGGTGGGCTTTTTGCTGCAAGCGCGTGAGGTACAGGGCGTGATTGTGGCTATCCCGGTACCTGCGGCGGGGACTGGGAATAAGCATGTATTGAGGAATAACATGTCCATATCCGGGGCCAGTTATGCCGCCGTGGATAATCCTGCGGGGCTGGCGCCCGGCCGCTACTGGATGCTTACCGTGCCCATTGATGACCCTGCCGTAAGCACGATAGGCTACTTTACGATGGACTATTACTTCGACGGCGGCACCACGCCCAACGGCGATGCGTTGCCCGTCACGGCCTTTATTATGGAAGCCGAGCCCAACGGCGCGGGCGGCTGGCAGATTAAGGCGGGCGGCGCATCCGCATCCTCCGAAGAGGATTATATATTTAGGGCGTCCGCCGATGAAATTTGGGAAATCACAAAGTCGGTGGATAAAACCGATACCCCCGCATTGGTGGAGCGGGACTATATCGATGTGCCCGAAAGCGCCAACGACAGCTATGCGGTCACCTATACGATCCACCTCAACACGAGCGGCAACGGCAAGGATCAGGGCCGCGTGAACCAGAGCGCCATACATATTAAGGATGTTCTCAGCGGCTACCTGGCCGCCGGTCAGCCTGCGATTGGAGTATTTGAAACCACCATATTACCGGCGGTGGAGCTTACCGCGTCGGCGAATATCACCCCCAGTGGCGCGGGTGCGACCACCATCGAATTCGACGTGCCAAACGTGGACCCTGCCGTGCCGATGGAGAACCGCACCTTCACGGTCGTGGCCACTTATAATAAGGATGACTATACCGAAGCGTGGAACGCCGCCGCGCCCTCGGGCCTGCCGAAGGCCACGCAAAACACGGCGCAGGCAACCAACGTCCCCATCGCGGGCACAGGCGGCACGGTGACGACGGACGCGCCGGTCGTGCTCCATATCGGGTATAAGCAAAAGGCCCCCGAGCTCCCCAGCCTGGCGGTTAAAAAGCATATCAACACGGCCACCGGCGTGGAGTCGCTATACACCGGCACGGTCGCGGCCATCTATAACCCCGCGCCAAACCCGCCCACGGCATTTAAGCTCGAACGGGTTTCCGCCACCGGTGGCGCAACGAGCACGGTGGAGGTGGATGCGGCCGGTATCGCCGCCTTTGCGCATGTGGCGCCCGGTACCTATAAGCTTACCGAATCCACGGGCATACCATATTTTTATGGCATGGCAACGGCCAAACGGGTTGTCGTATCCGAACCCAATGCCGATGGATATTCCACGCTCACGATTGGGGACTGGGCGGACGGAGCCGACGCCTTGGGCGAGTTTGACGGCCCGACCACCATGAACCCCGCCGAGGTGAAGGTGGTAAACCAAGAGCAAACGCTGGGCAGCATCAAGCTGTATGTGGGCAAGCAGAGGCAAAACCTGGTGGGTTCGCCCGTGTTTGGGGCGTATACCGGCGCCGGCGAGCCTGTGCTTAAGGATAGCGCTACGGGCACCGCGCCCACAGGCGTCACCTTTACGAATAACGGCGGCGGCTGGTATACCTTCCATAACGTAGATACGACCAAAACCTATACGGTAGACCTGGATGGCATTTCGGCCACGCTGGCGGACTATACGCCGGGCGAGGTGTTTGTGCAGCCCGGCGTTGCGGGCAACCAGGCTACGGTCGACGGGGGCACAATCACGGCCAGCGATGCGGGGCCGAGCGTGTATTCCATACAATACGCAAGCAATACCGGCAGCTTTGTGCTGGGCAAGGTGTTCTTATCCCCCAGCGGCCTGCCCGTTAACGTGGGTAACTTTAGCGCAGCGTTTAACGTGTATGCGGCGGGCGACACCGGCTTTACAACGCCGCTTAACCCCGCGCCCATAACGGTAAACCAAAGCACAAACGTTGCGCTCGATACCGCGGTGGTGCAGCTTGCGCTCACGCCGGGCACCTATGTTATAAAAGAAGTGGGGCTGACCGGCCTTGCCGCTGCCAACGATTATAACCTGCAATATGGGGTGAGCAGCAGCACCGCTTCGGTCACCATAACCGCGGGCAGGTACGATACGCGGCCCACGGGCGGCAGCATAAACGCCGAAGGCCTGTTTATAAACAATTCGAGCTATGGCGAGCTGGCCCTATATAATTATGGCTACACCGGCACGCCCGCGGGCGCGGAGTTTATCGTGTCGGGCACCACGGCGGCAGGTGATGCCTTCAGCAAAAACTATACGGTACCGGCAGCTGGCAGCGGCAGGTGGTATTTGCCCGCGGGCACCTATACCGTTGCGCCCGCCGCGGCCTCCAACGCGGTATTGTCCTCGGTGGGCACGCCCGTCACGATCGTGGCCGGTGCGCCCAGCATAGGCGCGCCCACGGTTGTGGGCAACGACCCCGCCTCGCTTTCGCTGGATCCTTCCGCCAGGCAGGTAGCCGGGTTTGTGCAGGCGACCATGCCCCATTTGCGGTGGACGAAGGAGAATGGCGATACCGGCGCCAAGCTTTCGGGCGGCAGCTTCGTTTTGTATAAAAAGAACGGCGCAAATTGGGATTTGGTTACAAACGCCGCCGGTACGGCGCCGCTGACGCAAACCGCGGCCGCAGCGACCGGGGCCATCACCTTTAATAACCTGCCGGCGGGCGAATACGCGCTGGTGGAGTTTGCCGTGCCGGCCAGCACGGGGCTGCCCTATGCGCTGCCCGGCTATGCCGCTGATTTCCATACCGGCACGGGCGTTGCGCTGGCCGACTTTGCCGCCAGCGTGAGCACCACGCCGGCGGGGCTGCCTACCTATACCATAACCACGGCGCAGTATGGGGTAACCGCGCAAACGGTGCCCGTCAACGCCGATGAAACCAAGCTCGTCAACATACGGCCCGTCAAGCTGGCCATCCGCACGGCGCAGGCGGATAGCAGGGCTGTTTTCCCGGCCGGGGCAGAATATGAGCTGCGCGATGCGGGCGGCACGGTAATAGGCATTGCCAAGCCGATGGGGGCAGGATATATCGCCTTTTATGACCCCATCGATACCGCGCAAGAAATTACGCTGGCGCCGGGCGGCAGCTACAGCATCACGCAGAGCGCGGCGCATGCCGACTATGTAAAGCGCACGGAGGCGCCCATCGTGGCCATCAGCGTAAACGCGAAGGGCGTGGCTGCGATTACCAACAGCTTTGGTGGGCCAATCGGGAACGGAGCGCCTACTGACTTTGAATGGGATACCCCGATTGCCGCCAACAACGCGCACCAGCTTACCATAACGAATATCATCAAGCCGGATGTGACGTTTGTGAAGTATGGCGAAACCAACACCTATAACATCGACGGCAGCCGGTACCTAGAGCCGCTGCCCGGCGCGGTGTTCCAGCTCACATACGAAAAAAGCGGCGTTACCTATTATGCGCAGTTCGATGCCGCAACCGGCAATATGACCGGCAGCATGGCAGAGGGCGCGTACAATGCCGCGGGCGGCGCATCGCTGCAATTTACGCCGGCGGGTGAGCCCGCCCCCGGCACCGACGCGGCGGTAACCGCCACCCTGCTCACGGCGAGCGAAGCGCCCCAAGCGGGCCTCATACGGCTGAACAAGGTGGATCCGACCGTAGATAAATATGACTTAAACGAGCTTTGGGCGCCGGATATCATAGATATGCCGGGCGAGCAGTATGCGTTTGCAAAGAAGCACACCCTCGAGTTCGTGCGCTCCGACGACGGCATGTCGTATGAGGCGAGGGTTAAGCTTGGTTCCTATACGCTTACCGACCCGGAGCCGTATAGCTTGATCAACACAGTAGACCCATACTATGTGAACCTCAAAAAGTGGCTCATACACGCCAAGGGCGGCAACGGCAGCCTTATACTTTCGGGCTTTAACAGTGATTCCCAAAAATATGACCGCCCGGCGAACCCATATAAACCGTCCGCCTCTGTGGATGATGCCGAGGAGCTGACGAAGATAGGCGACGCCGAACCGGCGCCGGATCTTGAATTTGAAATTTGGAAGCTGGCCCCCGGCTTAACGCGGGATGATATACCGCTCTCTCTGCGCGAACCCCACCTCACGCCGGCCTCGCCCTATGGGTATGGCTCGCCTACGGATGCTGGCCCGCTGCATCAGGATGCTTATAATGCTTACGATGCATGGCTGGCCAATTTGCACGCCTGGTTCAACACGCCTTCCGGGCAGGTCGATTCAAACGGGAACCCCATACCCAACGGTATAAAGAAGGATGAGATGACCACGGGTACCGGCGGCAACGATGGAGAGGGCGGGGGCTCCTTGCGCTCGGCCTACTCCACCCAGCTGTCCGCGGGCAGCTATGTGCTGGTGGAATCCAAACTGTGGAGCTTGGCGGATCCGAGCGCGGGCCTGGCAATCCATAGCGGCACCAGCCACCCGCAAACCGCCGCGAATATGAACCAGGGCTGGGCGAACGCCTCCCAAGCCATGTTCTATTACTTCGAGCTCAATGAGGATCCGAATAACCCCGACCGCCTGGCCAACCGGTTTTCACAAAGGGACCCGGTGACGGGCATCGTATACCTCAACCTGAATTTGGGCAACTATGACAATGCCGAGCCGGGCGTACCGCTCTTAAACCGCTCCACCATACAGGTGGCCAAAAAGGGCTACAATATGCGCGCGGATGGCACCGCCACGCTGCTTGGGCCGCTGATGAACGTCAATTTCGACATCTACTATGCCTATGTAGGGGCCGATGGCAAGTACCATAAGCTGGGGAGCGTGCTGGATACGATCTCCACCCGCATCGTGCAGGAGGGTGAGACGATGCGGTTTGGTGAATTCATCAGCCCGTTCTACAGCTTCCCCCAGGTACCCTATATGCTGGAGATACCGGGCGTAACGGATTTGGAAGTGGATGACGGCACAGGCACCCTGCGGCCCATGAGCAATGGAGAAAAATGGGCGGCATACATGGCGCTGACGCCTGACCAAATCGCGGCGCAGGCGGAGCCGGGCGCGCTTACCTTGTATCTGCAGGCTATTGCGGATGCCTACCCTGCCGAGATGAGCGGGCGGAGCACACTGGATAAAATCGAGGCTGCGCGCAGCTTCTGCCTGCTGTTGGAGGAAAAGGGCCCCCTGCCCACAAGCTATGTGGCCACCAATGCCGAAATCGCGGCGGGCCGGTACCCCGCCTATGGCGTAAACCTTCTGCCCGATTTCCACTTTGGCACGGCGCAGGAAACATATTGGGCGCGCAACACCACCTATGTAACCATAGACCCCAGCGAACTGGTGCATGGTGAGGATGTGAAAGCCATACGCAACTACAATGGCGAGGGCCGCATCAACGTAGAAAAATTTGCGGATATAACCGGCATAACGCAGCTTACGGGGGCGCAGTTTAAGCTTTACAGGGCGCCAACGGATGCCGCTTTGGAGGCCGACCCCACCGCGCGTGCGGCGCAGATGGCTACCTGGGTAGAGGTGGCGACCATCACGGCGGGGGATAACGATGCCAGCCCCGCCACGAATGGCACGCCGGTGCCCGCAAACTATGCGGCCAATACAACATCGAAGCTGCTGCCGGGCTACTACTTTTTGGTGGAAGAAACAGCGCCGGCCGGTTATAACAAGTTTGGCCAGCAATCCATAAGCACGCAGGCGGGCGGCGTTAAAACGGCATGGACTAAAGCGAAAGACGGCATCATCGGGCCCATTACTCTGGGCAGCGGCCCCGCCACGGTGGATAGCTCCAACGCCGAAAGCCGCAAGGCCGTGGTAGAGGTGGAGGTATATGATAAGCCGCTGGCAAAGCTGAGCACGCGCAACTGGTGGAACGGCGCCGCCAGCGCCGACAACAACCTCACGGCTACCTACCGCTTACAGGGGGCGGGTACGGCCGCGGCATACGATGCATCCATCACGGTGGTGAGCGGCACGGTGGCCGCCGGCAACAACAACACCGCCAATACCACCGCCAATACCTTCATCAACCTGGTGGACGGCGCCTATACGCTCACCGAAACCGCGATAAGCGGCCCGGATACCGACACCACCGCGGCGGCGTATAAGTATGTTCACAACGCGGTCGTGGTCACCTTCACGGTAGAGGGCGGCGTTATAAGCGACATCAAGTCGAAGACCGGGGTAAATACCCCCGCTGCGATACCGCCTGCCACGCTGGGCGCCGATAACGTATTGTCGAACAAGGTTGCCGATGTGGAGGTTATTACGGTAAACCACCCTTACCGCGGCGCGCTGCTCATCAAAAAGGGCTATACCGATTACTTGGGCATAAAGCACGCGGTAACGGCCGCCGACCCCGCCGGCAGCATGGCCTCGGCCACATTCGATATTAAAAAGGACGATGGAACCGGGAACTATGCGGCCTATCGCTCCGTCACCTGGACGCAGGCGAGCGACACCCCGGAGGGCTTGCGCGTAAACCTGCCCGCGGGCAGCTATAGCATAGAGGAAACCGATGTGAAGGGCAGCGATGGCCAAAGCAGCACGGTTTATGGCATAGACGCCGCGCCGGTGTATTTCACCATAGGCGAAACGGGCATCGTATACCTGCAAAACGCGGATGCCGCCGCCCATGTGGGCGATACCGAAAACGCCCCCATCGCGGCGGCGGATACCGGCAACAGCGGCCGCGTCTTCTACAATCCGGATCAATGCGGCGTGCTCGAGGTATACAAAATCCCGGCGGGTAAGGATTACACGGTAGTCGCCGACCGCCTTACGGGCGTTAAGTTTGAGGTATACAGCGATGCGGCGTGCCAAAATTTGGCGGCGACGCTGGATTATGAGGCGGCCGCGCCAACGCCTACCAACTGGAACGCGGCCGGCCACTATTATAGCGTGCCGCTGCCGCAGGGCGAGTACTGGATTAAAGAGACCAAGGCGCCGGATGATTACGCGGCCCTTGCGGCGCCCGTAAAGGTTGAGGTCGCGCGCAACGCAACGCTGAAAAAGGCCATAGAAAACGCGCCGCTAACCGGGCTCAACGTGCTGGCCACCGTCAATTACGATTCGATCGGCGGCGTCGTGCCCGCCGAAAAGGGCCGGGTAGCCAACCTGCCGATCAGCCTATATAAGCTGCGGGCCGGCGGTTCCGCCGCGGTCGCCGCGGACTGGGTGTTTATAAAAACGGTGAACACCAACAGCGTATCCGGCATCGCTGCGTTTAGCGGGCTGGATGTGGGCACCTACCGCGTGGTGGAAGAGAACCTTACCGCGCATGGGTGGCTTAAGCCCAACGAGTGGTTTGACCCCATCTATAACGATAGCAGGCTCCCGGCCATATTCACGGTTTCGTATGCTGCCGACGCGCTCCAAATCGCGTGCGCCCCGGCCTCCCCCGGCGACCAGGTGGGGGGCGGCTCGGCCGACAGGTGGCAGTATAAGCCTGTGGAGGGGAGCGACGCCCGCCTATCCGGCTGGCAGCTCGACCATGCGGCGGACTTGGGCATTGCGGATACAACCCACACGCTCACCATCGACCACGCGTTTGCCGGGATGCGGTTTGCCGCGCAAAAGGTGGATTATGATACGGGCGCGCCGCTGTCCGGCGCGACGTTCAACCTGTATGATGCGGACATGACGCTCGTGGATACGAAGGTTTCCAACGCGTATGGCTTCGCCGTATTCGACCCCATTGCGATACCCTCCGCGTCGCGCACCGCCGCCGGTTATACCTATTATATTCAGGAGGCAGCGGCGCCTAGCGGCTATATTCTAAGCGCATACTTCGACAGCGACTATACGCTTACAAAGGCCGTTGTGGGCGGCAAAACCCCGGGCCCCGATACGCTTATACAGATATTTAAGGATAAAAAGCACGAGGGTCAGCCCGACCCGAGCGTGACGAAAACCGTAGATGCTGCCGCCGCGGCGCTGCCGCTGCGCGAGAGCGGGTTTGACGCGGTATTTACCATCGCGGTGCCCAACCTGAACAACACCATCCCGCTGGATGCCTATAAGGTAACGGATGCCGGGCTGCGGTTCTATGGCAAGGATGCCAATGACGCAACCGTGGAAGCGGTGGAGGATGCCACAGCTACCCCCGCCGCGCCCGCGCCCGGGTATGCCATCACGGAGGTTCGCGTATATCCTTCGCTGGCAAAGCCTTCGAGCACGGCGAGCCTGGCCCCCGTATACGCGCGGGTAAACGGCGGCGCCTGGCAGGAATTGAGCGAGCCCTACAAGGCATGGACGCCGACAGCGCCCGCCGTTTGGAGCGGCGTTGAAGTCGAATATGCCACCAGAATTATGAGGGCTCCGGGCGATTATACCTATGAGCCTTGGATAGGCAATGACTTTAGGCCCGGCAATATAGAGTTGCGCGTGGCGTTTGATGCGTTCCAGCCCACAAAGCTGCAGCCCGAAGTGGATACGATAAAAAACAACGCCACGCTGCACGTTACGCGCCAAACCGCTATTGGCACGATACAAACGCTGCAGCTCCCGGCGCAGGCAGTCATTGCCGTGCCGGTGCCCGCGCGGCCCATCATTAAGCTCACCAAGGCCTTAAAGCCGGGTGAGGATGGCAGGGACGGCAAAGCGCCGCCCGCCGGGCAGCCGCTGATTTTGGGTTCTTTGGTTGAATATGAACTTACGCTCACCAACTGCGCCGAGTCCCAGGCGGACTTGGAAGCGCCCCGTATTGTGGACTTTATGCAGCCGGAGCTGCTCACGCTGGAATATGGGGATGACGGCAAGCCGCTGTATACGCTATCCGCGGCGCCGGGTGTTATCCACGAGGAGGATACCGTAAACCCGTTTAGGCAGGTGGATGCGGCGGGCAGCATCGTGATGTGGAGCTTCCCGCGCACGACGCTGCACCCGGGGGATTCGATTACGATACTGCTGCTGGGCAGGCTGGCCGTTATGTCGGATAGCGCCACGGTGGATAACGAGGCGTTTGCCACCAGCGATGCGCCGTTAAGCCCCTCCCTCAAATACCCGACCGGCGCTTCGTTTGCGGGGCTGGAGCCCTTTACGGGCGCGCGCAACACCATTTTTGAGAATGCGCCGAATGGGCTTGCCGCGAGCGACTATGCAAAGCTCATCGCGGCCGATTCGCTGCTGGGGAATAAGGGCCTGTTTGTACGCGCCGCCGAGGAGGGCCTGCTGGTTGTGCCCAGCGCTATGGCCCATGCGCAAAAATCCATACGGGTTACGGGCGTGAACGCGGACAGCACGCCTTATGACAGCGGCTGGGTGAGCAGCAAGGCGCCGGTGGATGTGCACCCCGGCGATACCATACACTATAGGCTGCAGGTCGATAACGGCATAGATCTGCCATACGCGCAGGTGCCTGTCGTAACGCAGTTTGCGGATCAGCTGCCCATTATAGGCGATGGCCGCGCCTCCATGTGGACGAAGGAGCTGATTGAGGCGACCACGGTGAACATGGGCAGCGTCAGCGCCATAGCGCGGGCCGGCGGCGGCAGCGCAACAGCCCAAACCATCGCGCCGAACGTTATAGAAAACCCCACCACCAAGGCCAAGACGCTTACCGTCGATATTGCGGGCGGCTACAGGCTGGAGCAGGGCAACCTGCTTACGGTAACGTATGATTGGGAGCTGCCCGCGGCGAATGACCCGGCTTGGGATACGGGCCTGCTCGCAAATAACGCGCTGCAGGTGGGCGTCAATAACTTTACCGCGTATATGAGCACATTTACCCAAATAAAGAGCAACAGCGTTGCCGCCAAGCTGGTGGCGCCGCCCGTGACCATAGCCGGGTATGTGTGGGAAGATACCAATATCGATGGCGAGTGGTCGGCCGCCGAGCCCCAATTTGGGGATAGCGCGCGCCCGCTGCCCGCGGCTACGGTGACGCTGTATGAGGGTGTGGAAGAGGTGGTGCTTGGGACGCCGACCATAACCGGCGCGCAGGCCGTGGGCACCACAACGACCGATGCATATGGTCACTACGAGTTTACCAACCTGCCCTCGTCTTATGGCAGCGGCCTAACGTACCAGGTGGTGTTTACCAACCCGGATAAGGATGCCTACAACTTTACCCCAGCCAAGGCGAGCGGGGTTGGCGAGGCGGTAAATTCGGACGCGGAAGCCATCGATGCCGATTATGGCGCGGGTACCACCGCATGGTTTAGGGCGGAAACCAGCCAAACGGGCGTGAATGCGGGCCTGTATAGGTTCAGCACGTTAACCGGCTGGGCTTGGCTGGAAGCGGCCGACAGCGATAACGGCACAAAGGATGCCGGTGAAACGACGCTTGTGCCCGGCGTGACGGTAACGCTTAAAAAGGGCGGCGTCAATTATACCACCGGCGCAAACGGCGGCGCGTATGCGAACGCAGTCGTCAGTGCAGATGGCACCTACAGCTTCAGCCGTCTGCCCGCCGCCGGTGATTATACGGTCGTGTTCGATAAGGGCACCGTTGCCGCTTCGCTGGTAGAAACCTACCTGTGGGCGAGGGTGAACAACCCGGGCTATCCTACCTTAAGCGATACGGATTCCGACGCCGACTATGTAGAGGGGACCGGGACCCGCACGCAGGCCACGGCCGCGACCGCGGCCATTGCGGTGCCCTATGGCGGCAACGCCAAAGCGGACGCGGGCATTTACCCGCTGGGCAACTCCATAGGCGACTATGTGTGGCTGGATGCGAACCGCGATGGCATACAGGATGCGAACGAAACGGGCATAAACGCTGTAACGGTGCGGCTGTACAGCACCAAGGACTTGCGCACGGGGCCAACGTATGGCGAGGTGGATGCCGCAAACGGCTTTTTACTGGCCACCGCCGTTACGGAGAATCACCCCACAAGCGGTTTGCCCGGGTACTTCCAATTTGCCACTTGCGCGGCGTATCAGCTGGATTCCGGCGCGGATGTGCGGTATTGGCTGGTGTTTGAAAACCCGGACGGTGAGAACTATGGGTATACGCTGTATCATAGCGGCGCTGCCGCTGCGGATTCGGACGTGGGGCCCATCCCCGCAAACTTGGTGGAGGACCCGGCGCACCCGGGCGACAACTGGTTTAGCGAGGGCAGCACGCAGCGGTTTACCCTCACCGGGGGGTACACCGAGGATATGGATTGCGGCTTATATGAAATACCGCAGTATAAGGCGATATTTGACCCGCGCAATGACGGCAAGGCCTGGAATGTGACCGGCCCCGGCACGGGCTGGGCGCTGAATGGCGGCAAGTGGGAAATCACAGTCCGCGAAGGGCGGCGTGTGCCTATGCCCAACCCGAGCCCGAAGCGCGACGGCTATACCTTTAACGGCGGATGGTTCTTGCTGGATGATAACCATAGCTGGAGCTTTACAGCCGAGAGGATGCCGGGCAGGGATATCGAGCTTTATGCCAAGTGGCAGAGGAAGCGGGACGACACCGACGACCCGACCCCGGTCATCCCGATACCGGGCCTGCCGCCCAAAACCGGCGATGCCGCGGCGGCGCCGTGGGCGGTGCTGATACTCGCAATAGCAATCATGGGCTGGATGGACGTGCGCCGCCGCAAAAAGAACCGGGCATAGTAAAACCAAATAGACCAAACGAGCAGGGGCCGCCATTGGGCGGCCCTTTTGCTATGGCTTGAGAGGGTTGAGCGCAGAACGCGCGAAACAAAAAGCCTCCCTTTGTGCAAAGGGAGGAGGGGGAACGGCCGTCGAGTTCCTTTTATCCCACTTATTCCACGCTGAACCGAAACGCCGTCTGCGAGGTGAAGGGCACATTGGCCAATAACACCGGCTGGGGGAAGTGGGAATATGCCGTGGCGTTGGGGAAATATTGCGTCTCTAGGCAGAAAGCATGGAACCTGTCGTAGCTTGCGCCGTCTTTATAGCAGCCCTGCCCCGGCTTTTCGTTGCCCGAGGTATACAGCTGCACGCCGGGCAGGTCGGTAAGCAGCTCCATTTTGCGGCCGCTCGCGGGGTCGCAGGCGTAGCCCACCCTGCGGTAGCCGCCGCCGCTCAGGCATAGGTTGTGATCGTATCCGTTCTGCTTGAGTATCTGCGGGTGGTCGGAGGCCAGCCCCTCCCCCAAGCGGCGCGGGGTGCGGAAATCGAACGGGGTACCCTCTACGCTCAGCGTCTCGCCGCTGGGCAGGGAATGCGCGGCGGTGGGCAGGTAATAATCGGCGTCCAGCTGGAGAACCTGCTCATCTATGCGCCCGCTGCCGTGCCCGGCCAGGTTAAAATAGCAATGGCTGGTGATGTTGAATACGGTATCCGCGCTGGGCAGCGCGCGGTAGCGCAGCACCAGCTCGTTATGGGGCGTGAGCACATAGGTGACCCACACCTGTACCTCCCCCGGGAAGCCGCCCTCGCCATGGTCGTGGTAAGAGAGAGTCAGCTTTTCGCCCTCGGCATCGGCATCGGCTTCACCGCAAAAGCGCTTGCGCGCATAGTTGCCGCTGCCGCCGTGCAGCACATGCGGCGCGCCGGGCTCTATGTCGATTTGATATTCCTTGCCGCGCACATAAAACCTGCCGCCGGCCAGGCGGTTGGCGCACCGGCCCACGATGCCGCAGTTCCAGCCGCCGCGCTGCAGCTGCTCCGCCAGCGTGTCAAACCCCATCACCACATCGGCAAACGTACCGTCACGGCCCGGCACGCGAAGGGATCGGATGACCCCGCCCCAGTTGAGTATTTCTACCGACATCCCATTTGCGTTTTCCAGCCGGTAGAGGAGGATATCCTCCCCGCCGGGCAGTGAACCATATTGCTGAACCTGCATAGACGCCTCCTAAAACCAGCGCTTTGGCGCGGGGTTGCCCGGCGCCGGTAACGCGCTAAAATCATGCTCTTATCATATCAAATTATAGGGCTTTCCGCCAGCTGCGCATCGCCCGCAGCGGGGCGGGCAGAACCACCCCCAGCAAGATAGGCCGCGTATTGGCCCGTAAAATATTCGATTTTGTGGGAGACCTTTTCGAGATGCCTTTGCAGCTCGAGCATCTGCGCCTCCACCTGCAGCTTGTGCGCCCGCAGCATATCGCAGCGCTGGGGCAGGGTGTTTGGCCCGGCGGCGTGCAGCGCCATAAACGCCTTAATTTGCTTGATGGACATGCCGGTGTTCTTCAGGCAGCAGATCCAATCGAGGCACTCCAGGTCCTCCTCGGTATAATGCCGTATGCCGCTGGAGCTGCGGCGCACAGGGGGCAACAACCCCTCCTTTTCGTAATACCGCAGCACATGCGCGGTTAAATTGCTGCGCTCGGATACCTGCTTGATCGTGTAGCCCATCACAAAAACCCTCTCATTATTTTGCAAAAGTAACGCTTGACTTAGAGTTAAGGTTAAGCTTTATGATGAGAAGTATAAAAGGAAGCCAGGGCTTTGTCAAACGAAAACACATAAAAAGGAGAACGGGATATGCTCAATTTCGATTTTTACGCGCCGACCCGCGTGCTGTTTGGGAAAGGGGAGCAGGATAAGGTGGGCGCGCTGCTTAAGCCGCGGGCTAAAAAGGTGCTTTTGCACTATGGCGGGGGCAGCATTAAAAAGAGCGGCTTATACGATGCGGTCACGGCCTCGCTGCGGCGCGCCGGGTTGGAATATGTGGAGCTGGGCGGCGTAGCGCCCAACCCGCGCCTTGCGCTGGTGCGCGAGGGCATCGCGCTGTGCAAAAAAGAGGGCGTGGATCTGGTGCTCGCCGTAGGCGGCGGCAGCGCTATCGACTCGGGCAAGGCCATCGCCATGGGGGCCCGCTATGACGGCGATGTTTGGGATATGTACGAAACGCAGCGGCCTATAGAAAGCGCGCTGCCGGTGGCGGTTATACTCACCATACCGGCGGCGGGCAGCGAGGGCAGCGGGGATAGCGTGGTGACCAATGAGGAAACGGGGCGCAAGCTGGGGTATGGCAGCCCGCATCTGCGCCCGCTGCTGAGCATCGTGAACCCCGCGCTGTTTATGACGCTACCCAAAGAGCAAATCGCCAACGGCGTGGCGGATATGATGAGCCATGTGTTTGAACGCTACTTTACCAACACCGCGCATACCGACCTAACGGATGGCCTATGCGAAACGGTGCTGCGCACCATAATAAAAAGCGCGCCCATCGTATATGCCGACCCTTCCAATTATGATGCCTGGTGCGAGGTGGGCTTTGCCGGCACCGTGGCGCATAACGGTCTGGTGGGCATGGGGCGGCAGCAGGATTGGGCCTGCCATGGCATGGAGCACGAGCTTAGCGCGTTGTATGACGTGGCGCACGGCGCGGGCCTGGCCGTGCTGACCCCGAGCTGGATGGAATATGTGTATAAGACCAATATCGATATGTTTGTGCAGTTCGCCGTAAACGTGATGGGCGTGCGCGGCAGCTATCGCGAACCGGAGGCGCTGGTGCGGGAGGGCATTGCGCGGCTGCGCGCCTTCTTCACTGGGCTGGGCCTGCCCGGCACGCTAACCGGGCTGGGTATAGATGATGGCAAGCTGGAATGGATGGCGAAACGGGCGACCTGCGCGGCGTTTGGCGCGGAGCAGCCGCTGGGCGGTTTGCAAAAGCTATATTGGCAGGATGTATGGGCCATCTACCAGCGGGCGCTGTGACGGCGCCTGTAAAGCAATTGTTTAAGGAAAGACTATGTAACAGCAGACGCTGTATATTATAGAAAGAACTCTGTAAGGCTTGAGGGCAAAACACGAAAACAATAGGGAGGGACGAATCGTATGCGTAAAATTGCTTTAGGGAAATCCGGCCTGCAGGTACCGCCGATGGCGGTGGGCTGTATGCGTATAGGCGGGCTGAGCAAAGCGGAGGCGGCGCGCTTTGTGCAAACCGCGCTGGAGCTGGGAACCAACTTTTTTGACCATGCGGACGTGTATGGCGACGGCGCGTGTGAGGAGCTGTTTGCCGAGGCCATTGGGATGACGCCCGCCGTGCGCGAGCGGGTGATACTGCAATCCAAATGCGGCATACGCAGGGAGGTCGCGTTCGATTTTTCGAAGGAGCACATTTTGCGCGCGGTGGAGGGGAGCCTGCGGCGGCTTAAGACCGATTATTTGGATGTGCTGCTGCTGCACCGGCCCGACCTGCTGGTGGAGCCGGAGGAAGTGGCCGAGGCGTTTGACGCGCTGCAGCATAGCGGCAAGGTGCGCCACTTTGGGGTTTCTAACCAAAACCCCATGCAGATGCAGCTGCTGCAAAAATTCGTAAAGCAGCCCATCGTGGCCAACCAGCTGCAGCTTAGCATCACCAACGCCAATATGATATCGCAGGGCTTGCATGTGAATATGGCGGACGACGCCGCCATAAACCGCGATGGCTCCGTGCTGGATTTTTGCCGCCTGCAGGATATTACGATACAGCCCTGGTCGCCTTTTCAATATGGCTTCTTTGAAGGCGTGTTTTTGGGCAGCCCCAAGTACCCGCGGCTCAACGCGAAGATAGATGCGCTTGCCGCGGACTATGGGGTACCTAACACCACCATCGCCCTGGCGTGGCTGCTGCGGCACCCCGCCAACCTGCAGCCCGTTACCGGCACCATGAACACGGCCCGCCTTCGGGATTGCGCCAAGGCGACGGAGCTTCGCCTGACGCGGGAGGAATGGTACGCGATCTATTTGGCGGCGGGGAATGTATTGCCCTAAAGCGGCAGCCATATTCATGTAACGGCGGATGGCCGCCGGGTTTAACTGCATAGCGCGGCGCGGTAAAAAGTGGCTTTGCCACTTTTTTGCGTTTGCGGCGGTTTGCCCGCGCAATTGGCCGCGCTTACCCGTATGACTGGATAGCTCAAATCGCCTTTTGCGTATTTACAATAAAAGCGCAATACATTGACAAAAAAGCAAATATATGTTGGAAAAAATACATACAATACGAAAAAGAAAACAAAAATCAAAATCAGACAAAAAATGCAATTTTGAAATTTTTACGATTCGGAGCCCTGGAATTGAGGAAATGGCGGTGGTGATTTTTTATCCGAAAGTGTTTTTTTGGAAGGCCAAAAAATCTATAAATATGCGGCAGGGTGGAGGAGGAAATTCCAAGAATCATATACCCGTTGAGAGAAAAGAGAAAAACTCAATTATTCCTTGGTTTTTTCGGCAAGCGAAAACCGCGGGTACGGCATGCGGAAATAGAAGCAAAAACAATAGAAATACAAAAAATTGAATAATAAGTGCCGCAAAATTGTTGCCGCCCAGGGAGCGAATTGCCATGTCGTTGAAAAAACACTACACTTTGCGTTTATGGTAAATGCGAATTACATGTAATATAAAATAAAAAAACAGTTTACAGTTTAATGTAAGTGTAGTATAATTCGACCAGTTATAAAGTTATAAATTGTTATAACAGAAGTATACCTTAAAAAACAAAACTACACTTTTGAAACGGAATTGGTCACTAATACGATAAGAAAGGACACAATCTCCATCTTAAAGGCGCTACCATTAACCCTGCAAACCCCTTTAAGGTAAGAGGTGCCGGCACAAGGTATAAGCAAAATATTCACTTATTATCTGAGATTATACTTGAATTTTACTTCGAGTGGGGCATGTTTGTTATAAATGTATTGTGATTTGTAGTAAATGCGCCAACGGAAGTTGTCCGAAGCAACGGAGTGTTTCCGATGCTTTGGACTAAATGCGCAAAATGGGGTTACCAAAAAATGACATCGTAATCAAAGGTATAAACCGGTAGAACGGGCCGCGCGGCCCGCGTTACACGGACTTACAAGATAAATATTAATTTTACTTTACGGTATGGAGGGTATTATTGTGAATAAGCATCAGGGAAGCAAAAAAAGAGGTTGGCGTTCATTCCTATCGTTGTTGCTGGTTGTGCTGATGATGGTCAGCACGCTGAGCGACCTGGGCATCGCGTTTGCGGAAGCCGGCGATGAGGGCACGCCCGTCAACACCAGCGAAGATACCGGCACGCCGCCGCCGTCCGAAGGTGCGGGCGAAGGCGCGGGTGAAGGTGAAGGCGAAGGCGGAGGCTTTATGGCCCTTTCCGCTATTTCACCCTTTGATCCAGGCCAGTTGGATCTCGAGATATTATTGGAAGAGGTAAGCTACATTGGGGAAGACCTGACTGTGAGGGTTACCATCAATGCCGTGGCCGTTGGCACCGTTACAGAAGAGGATACCTACGATGGCCTCACGGCAGAGCTGGTGTTCACTGGCTACCCGTCCTTGGTTAGCCCAACAATTACCCTGCCCGCCTCCATGGCGGCGGGGAATGGCTTCACCCAAGAATATATAATTACGGTACCGGCGGGAGATATTGCGGGCGTTCGCGCTATCCCCGACCTGCTGCAGGTAAGCTACGAGGGCGCGGTCATTAAGTGGGCGAAGCTGAGGAGCTCCCAAACGGCCCCGCTCACATTGGCCATTTCGCCAACGACCGCAACGCCGGAGGATGATGGCGTCAGCATCGAAGTGAAGACAGGCGCCGCGAACGGTATCGAGTTTGATATGGTCGTAGTAGGCCACGGCGGCGAGAGCGTGATTGTCGCGATACCCGTGCCGACGGCTGCGTTTGCGCATTGCGATCCAGTAATTCATGGGAGCGAGATTGCGGGCGCGACCCTCGAATATGTTCCCGCGTACTCCTTTACCTATAATGGGGAGGCAATAGTGGGCCCCTGCATGGTGTATACCCTGCCGAACCCCGAGCATGAGGACCCGCTGTTTGGCACCTTTGCGCTCAATTATTATTTTGATAACGGCGTTACGCCCAACGATTCTACCATATCCATAACCGGCTATATTTTGGATGCGCAGCCGGTGCTCGATGAAGGGAATGCAATTATTGGTTGGGAGCAAAAGCCGGAAGCGAACGGTGGCAATACGGCGGCAGCCACCAGCAGCTATACCCTTTTTGGCCAGACCGATGAAGTTTGGTCTGTTGAAAAGACTGCCGCACCGGGCAGCGAATTCACCACGGCGGCCGCGCGGGAGTATACGGTGGTAGCCGGTGAGATAGACGGTGGGGCTCACGAAACCCTTACGCAAACCTATACCATCAAGGTGAATACGAGCGGCGACAACGAAAACGTGAACACAGGCCGTGAGTATGTACAAAGCATGCATATACACGATGTTTTAAGCGGCTATAAAGCGGGCGCGGGCGTGCCTACAAGCATTGTGGTAAAACAGGGTGGCGTCGCACTACCCATCGATGATCCCGATAATCCCAATGATAACAACCTTGTGATTGCACCTATCAATGCGACTTCTACAGGCATCGATTTCGATGTGACAATCAACCCAAACACCCCTACCAACGACCTCACGTTTACGGTAGAGGTCACCTATGATAAATTGGCGTATACCACCCCGTGGACACCGGGCATCGTGCCTCTGGAAACCATGCTCACCCACATCACCAACACGGCGCAGGCTGCCGTAATCAAGGTAATAACCCCCCTCGTGTCAACGTATACCAATACAGGCAGCGCGCCCGCCGCCATTGGGTATTATCAGGATAACCCCCATCAGCCCAAGCTGACGGTTAATAAGCTTATTGAAATTTCGGGCCCACCACAAAAATATACCTCCGCGCTGGATATCATTTATGGCGACTTGATGCATGGCGCCGGTGGTACAATACAGTTTATATTGCAGCCGACCGACACAAACGGCGTCTCAACCGGCGCCCCTCAGACTGAAGATCTGGCTTTCTATTCGGTTCCGGCCCCTGCTGGTTCCAAAGTA
Source organism: Christensenellaceae bacterium (assembly GCA_031261085.1). Classification (GTDB taxonomy): domain Bacteria; phylum Bacillota; class Clostridia; order Christensenellales; family CAG-138; genus Pelethousia. The sequence goes on along the minus strand of JAISKB010000004.1, from coordinate 151,816 downwards.
GAGTTTGCCAACCTGGCTCCCGGTACCTATAAGCTGACCGAAACCGGCTACATCACCAGCAACTATGCGGGTATGCCGGCCAAGCAAATCGTCGTATCGGACCCTGATGTGAACGGCTCCAGCACGGTACAGGTAGGCAATTGGGGCCCCAACGCAGCACCGGCAAACGCCCTGTCGCCGGTGATTGGCGACCCCGTAATCGAGGCCGTGAACACCTCCATTGGTTTGGGCGATGTAAGCATTCAACTGATGAGGCAGCATCAGTGGGTTGCGGATGCGATAACCTACGGTCCATATAACGATGTGGGGCTGACGGTGACGCTAACAAAGGATGGCACCGCTGAAACCCATACCATCACGAACATAAACCCAACGGGCGATGGTTGGTTTAACTTCAAAAGCCTGCCGTCAGGTCTTTATAATGTATCCATATTGGTTGGTGCAGATCCCGTTCCCAACACGCTTACAGCGCTCCCGCTCGAAAAACTGGGACCGGCGCTGGATCCTACCAATGACGCGGCGGAGATAGCCGAAATTGCCTTGGGTCAGGTTCGGGTATCCACCTCGGCGGACAACAGATATGTGAAAAACTACAACCGCAATACCGGCAGCTTTTTGCTGGGCAAGCAATTCCTAAAACCGGATGGTACGGCCGATAACGTAGGCAGCTTCTATGTGGAGTTTGAGGTGTCCGGCAAAACCGACCCGCTCTTTACCCCACAGACGATACGGGTACCCTATGCCGGCACGGCCACAGATTCGGCTACTGCGGAGGTGGTGCAGTATGCGTTCCCGGCGGGCGAGTACTACATAAAAGAAACAGCCCTGTACATTACGAATGGCACAAATGCCGCGCGGTATACCCCGCTGGGCGCCGCTACCAATGTGCAGGTAACGGTGCAGGCCAGCCTATACGGCGCTGCCCCCATAAATATCAACGGCGCGAGTAACATAGACGAAACGAGCAGCAAAATCATCAACCGCTCGGTTTATGGCGAGCTGGCGATACATGGCTATAACTATGCTGGAGCCAACTTAGGCGGCAGCTATAGAATAGAGCGGCTGACCAGCGACGGTTCCGCGGTAGATACCGCGTTTACGGCGCTCGGGGATGTCTGGACAAACGGTGCAACTACGGTTACCGTACCGGCGGGAGGCGTGCTTAAAAAGCTGCTGCCCGCGGGCAAGTACCGCGTAACAGCCCTGCCCGGGACTGGCTACACCGTGGTAGCTTCCGCGGGTACCGATGTCACCGTTGCGGAGGGTACGGCCTCTGCCGATGCTTCTACGGCGGATGGGACTCTCCATACCGTGGCGTTGAACGCATCGGTGCAAACCGCGGCGTTTATGCAGGCGGTTATGCCAACCCTTACAACCATCAAGAGACCGGCGGCCGACACAACAAAAACCATCAGCGGCGGTACCTATGCGCTGTATAAAAAGAACGGCGGCAACTGGGAGCTGGTGGTGGATGGCACCACGCCCAAAACGACAACCGCCGCTGCCATTACTGGTGTGATTCAGTTTGCCAACATGCCCATCGGCGAATATGCCGTTGTAGAGGTTGTAACGCCTGCCGGCGGGTATACGCTGCCCCCTTACAGCGCCGCGTTTATAGCGAATGACACGTTGGCCACGAACACGGTTCCTTTCTACAACGAAACCGTGTCGGTGGCCAGCGCAACCGGCGTACCTACCGCTGAGGTAACGGCTGACGATTATGCGGCCACCGGTACGCCTACGCCTACGGTACAATTTGGCGATGGCAGCCTGCTCAACGTGCGCCCGCTTACGATTTCTATCCGCACGCAGAAATCGGCCGACAGCGCCGCCGTAATAGGGCCGTGGGTATATAAAATATATGAGGGCGCCACGCTTAAAGGCACCGCCACCGCCACAGACGCAACGCCCACGGGCGCTACCTATATAACGTTTAAAGATGAAACGGATCCGGCTGTCGACCTTGTGCTGCAGCCGGGGCATACCTATACCATTACGCAGACCTCCGCGAACCCCCTGTATTTGAAGCGGGGAGAAACCCCCTTTGCGATGATTCAGCTTAATGCCGCGGGCGCGATAGTTGGTCTTACGGGCGAAACAACAGCCGGTAAAGATATATTCAATTGGGAGGATGCGGAGCTAAGGTATAGCCAAGACGGCTACACGATAGATACTGCAGGTAACAAAAACGAGCTTCAAATTACGGCGGCGAACCACCTGAAGCCTTCGCTGACGTTCCAAAAGCTGGGCGAAACCAACACCATGGAGCCCTATCCGACTCCTGAGTCTACAAGCACAAGGCGCAAGCGGGACCCGCTGCCCGGCGCGTTGTTCCAGCTGTATTACGAAGTGGGGTCCGTGCGGCACTACGCAATGTGGGACGAGGATGGCAGAATGCTCGGCACCTTCACCACCGATGAGGTTACGTTTGCGGAGGATGGAGACGGCATCATACTGACGGATGGCGCGCCAACGGCAGGGGGCAGCCCAGCGGCGCTGAGCACCCTTATCACAGCGAATAACAACGGCAATTTGCTTTTAAACTCTATCATCCCGCCTGATGCTATAGGCGGTATTGGGAGTAAGTATAAGCTTAGTGAAGTATGGGCGCCCCATGTAATTGGGAGCGAAGATGAGGAATACACGTTTATAAAAACGCGTGATATTATGTTTGATATCGGCGCGAACGGCTATGCAGACAGCATTTGGATTGGCAGCTACCAGGTTGGAACCAATCCTAACGATAATGCTAATCCATATGAGCTGGTAAACGAATTAGACCCCTACTTCGTAAACCTGAACAAGTGGCTGGTGCATAATTCATCGAGTGGGCTTATCCTTTCGGGGTATATTAACGACGTGAATGAGGCCCCCCACACAATCAGCAGAGAACCCGGTGGCGCTGGCTATTCACCCGTTAATAACGACCCGAATTATGTAATTGACCCGAAAAACGCGGAAGATCCCTTCCAAATCAAGTTTGAGATTTGGAAACTTAAAGATACTGGCGTTGGCGCAGGTTTAACTGACCAAGATAAAATAAACACTGCTGTAGAAAACGCTTTGTTCTCCTTTGGCTCTTTAGACAACCATACTGCGGCGTCTGATGCGCATGCTCTTTATGCGAACCAGCCGCATCTGGTATCCACCGCGGCAGCCTTAAACGGTTATGAACATAAAGATAAACAAGGCAGACTAGTAGATCATTGGGATGTAAACTGGTTGGGCACGGTCGCCAAAAAGATGGATGACCTTACGACCGGCGGCGGCGCCGACGGCGACCCGGGCGCTTACTCGCGCCAGCTGCCCGCGGGGCGGTATATATTGGTCGAATCCTCCGTTTGGGGCTTGGCTAGTATGGATGCGGGCTTTGCCACGCATGCGCCGGCCACAAACGCATACGCGGATGGGAACCCTCTTTACAACCCAAACGACTTCAAAGCTGAAATGAGCACCGGCTGGAATGCCACGGGCGTTGCGCCCAGCAAGCAGGTACTCTATTTCGAATTAAACGATGAAAACGATGACATTTGGCCGGATGACGAAACCGGCTCCAAGTTTTTGCGCATGGATGTGGGCAACTACGATAACGGCGCGTCGGGCGGCATAATAGGCTGGGCGGCGCGCGTGCACGCCTCCAAATACGGCTACGAAATCCAGCCTAACGGCGACACCATAACCAAGGGGCCGCTGACGGGCGTAGCGTTTGGCGTGTATTATGGCTATGTGAATGGCGAGGGCAAGTATCAAACGCTGGGCGGCGAGCAAGAAACCGTTACCTCCCGCTCGATAGCCTATGCGGAGGTCGAGGGCGGCCGACGCATCAACCACCTGGGCGACTTCGTGACAGAGTATTATTCGTTCCCCGCATACAATGGCGTAAACGGCGGCACTGGGGCAGGCGTAGTGCCGTGGGAATGGTGGAACATAGCGAGTGACGACGGCACGGGCGCGGCCGCCTGGGAAGACGGCGCGGGCTTCACCGGCCTGAAGTATTTGGAAAATAACGACGGCGCGGGGATGATCGCGCACATCAATGAGGCCTATGACGGCGGGAGCATTGATCGCGTTATCGACTTTAACGCGCAGGATGTAATCGACGGCGTTAAAGCGGCGTTCCCGACTGATTTGGCGGCCGCAAGCGATGAAGATTGCATGCGCGCGGCCATGAGCTTCCACCTGGTGTTGATAGAAAAAGGGCCGCTGCCGCCTAGCTATGTGGCCACCAACAGCGTGATAGCCGCGATGAACCCCCCCTCCTATTGCATAAACGTGCTGGGGAACTTTGAGGCGAATGCGGTAACGGGTCTTATCGCGCAGGTGCAAACGACGAATATCGATCACCGCGGCGTCAATTCCCTGCTGGGGCCCTTGCGCAACTATACCGGCGAGGGCAAGCTGAACGTGGAAAAATTCCCGACCGGCGGCCCGAGCGCAACGCTAAATCAGCTTACCGGCATCCAATTCGAGCTGTACAAGGCGCCCTGGAAAAAGACGGGGCCTACTACTGGGAATTATGACCCGGATGAAACCACCTGGGAGCTGGTGAAGGGGATACGCCATGACAATAGTGAAGGGTCTCTCGAGGCCAAGACCGACTATGTTGTTGCGGGGGATAATGATAACGACCCCGAAGCAAATGGTGATGGTTCCACCTACCGCGATTTAAACACCTACACGCAGCTGCTGCCGGGGTATTACTTCTTAAAAGAAATTCCCGGGCAATCGGACCTCGATGAGTACAACGACTTTGGTACCTACACGGCCAAGGTGTTTGATGGGACACCCGCCAATCCTGCTACCGGCACAACATTTATCAACGGCCTCATCGGGCCCATCATCCTGCCCAGCGATGGCGCGACGATCATCGATGTAGATGTATATGATGTGCCGATGGCGAAGCTGTATGTGCGCAGCTGGTGGGGCAATGCGTATAGTGCAGATACTACGCTAACGGCTACCTATCAGCTTAAGCTTAAGGATCCTGTTTTGGATACTTTTGTGGCCTACCCGGCATCGGGCTCGCCGATTACCGTAACGGCTTCCAACAGCGGAGTATTCGATCACCTGGTGGATGGCGACTATGAGCTGACCGAAACTACCATCAGCGGAGCAGCGACGGCTACTTACCGTACCAATACGGCGGTAATCACCTTTACGGTGGCGAATGGCATAGTGGTGCTATCGCCGCAAATCAAGGTGGATGGCGCTAGCATTTATACCAGTGCCCCTGCCGCAACGAATGATGCTGTGTTTATCGCAAACCATGATGTATTCCGCGATGGCAACACCCCGGCTTGGCCTATTACCGTAAACCACCCGGTTCGCGGCGCGCTGACCATCAAAAAGGGCTTTATCGATGAACTGGGCGTTAAGCATAGCGCGGCAGCTACCGCGCCGAACAACGCGACATCGCCCAACCTCACGGAAGCCAAGTTTGCGATTGAAAAATATGACGATATCGGCGATACCTGGGCCCCGATAGCAGGCTCTCCCTTTACCTGGGCCACTGCGGATTGGACAAACGGCATTACCCAGCTGCTCGACGCGGGATTATACCGTGTGACGGAAACAAGCGTAACAAATAACGCCAACTACAGCAAAGATACCACGCCGGTGTATGTCACCATTGGCAACAGCCGGGTGGTGTACCTTGCCAACGCTACAGCAGCTCGCGGCACGGAGGCAAACCCGCTGAAGGTGGGCGATGTTCTCTCTGGCAGTGATGCCGCCAATGTAGACCGCAAGTTCTACAACAACGATGTACGCGGCGTACTCAAAATACACAAGCTCTTGGGCAGCGAGGACGTACCGGCCAACCGCTTATCGGGCGCGGAATTTGATATATACAGCTCCGAAACGGGTGGAACCGAAGACTTTGTTGTAAAGGCAAATAGCTCCTATTGGAACGCGGCTTCTGACAAACTGGAGCATGCTATCACGCTGTCCGCGGGCACCTATTGGGTAGAAGAAACCGTGCCGCCCACAAACTATGCTTTGCGCACCGGGCGGTTCCCCATCACGGTTTTGGCCGCGACGGTGCCTACCAATGGCACCGGCGGCAACAACGGCGTTAATACGCTGGTTGTGCAGGATGCCGTGTTGGCGAGCTTTAAGGTGGTGGCTACAACTACGTATCCCGCCATCCAGGATCCAGACAATCCTCTAAATACAATTGTTCCCGCAGAAAAGGGCAAAGTGTTTGGCCTGCCCCTATACCTGTATCAAAAGACGGGGACCAGCACCTGGACGCTTCAACAGACCGTCTCGACGGCAATTGGCACGGGCCTTGCTACCTTTATAAACCTGGGCGAAGGCACATACGCTGTGGTAGAGGGGAACCCCATGCCCAGCACCCATGCCTGGCTTGATGTTAACACGCATTTTGCTACTGCCGTGAGCGGCGAACCGATCCTACCGGCAACTACGCTTAGCTCGCAGCCCTCCAATGTTGTGATTACGGCGGCCTATGTTGATGGCGCCCTGGTATTCACCCCCGCTGGGCAAGATACGCTGGGTACGGATACGGATTCCGGCTGGGAGATCGACCACACCATTGATTTAACGATGCCGGGTGGCGATGGCACATGGAAGCCTGCCGACAACCTGAAAACCCTCACCATCAACCACGAGTTCTCGGGCGTGCGCTTTGCCGCGCACAAGCAAGATTTTGATACCGCCACAACTGCGGTGAAGGACGCGGTGTTTGCGCTGTATGAGAGCACGGATGGTAAGACGGCCTTGGAGAATGCGCAGGCAGGCAACGAAACCCCAGGCGTTACCACCGGGTTTATAGAAACCGCTACCACCAATACGGCCGGTAACGCGGTGTTTACGCCCATCAAGTTCGCGTCGCCTGGCGCTTATACCTACTATATTAAAGAAATCAGCGCGCCGGGCTATGTCATCAACGAATACTTCGACACGCGCCTAAAGCCTGTGGTAGGCGGCCAAACCAACGGCATCGGCGACACGCCGCTGGCGATATTCCGCGATAAAAAGCTTGCGCCCCTGGCGGATTTTAACATCTCCAAGACCGCAACCACCCTACCCGCTACGATACCGGCATTGCGCAGCTCCGGCTTTGATGCTACCTATACCATTGCGGTAGCTCCGCCTGACGAGAAGGGTACGGACGACCTCCCGCTCGGCACCGGCAACAAATTGCCGCTGAGCAATTATCAGGTGGTGGATGGCGGGTTTGTGTTTAAGGGCAAAAATGCCCTCAATGCTACGATTACCGTGCCCACGCCCGATCCTACCTATGCAATCACCAAGGTGCGGGTGCTCCCATCGGCAGCGTTTGCGCTTGCAACCGATAATATCAAAGGCTTTGTGTGGGCGCGTGTAAGCAGCACAAATGGCCTCACCGGCGTTGACGCTGTTGCCTGGCAAGGCGAGTGGAAGCAGCTCGATGATACCGCCGAGTGGACGCTGCCTACCACCGGGCTTAACCCCGCCAACCAAACCATTACGGTGGACTATAATACTACAAAGCCTACGACCGCGGAACTGGCGGAGCAATACCCGCAGTTCCAGGTGGGCGCAGAATTTGTGCCGGGCGACATCGAGCTGGATGTGACCTTCGATTCGTTCACCCCCGCCCTCGATGCGACCCAGCCCGAGGTAGATACCATTTGGAATGGGGCCGTGGTGAGCGGTTCGTATGGCGGCATTGTGAAAACCGGCAGCGATGACGAAACCGTGACGGTGCCTGTGCCCGAGCGGCCTACGGTCACCCTTACCAAGGCGATGACCATCCCGGCCAATGGGGAGGTAACCAACGGCGGCACGGCTGTATTCCAGCTCACGCTTAAAAATACCTCCGCTGCGGGCGGACCAAACCTGGTGCACCCCATCCTTATCGATTATATGGAACCCAACGTTATGGCGCTGGATACCACGAATGTGGGCGCCCCGGACGGCTATTTGGTGACTGGCAAGCTGGAGGATGGGAATACCCGTTTGCCGAATATGACGGATATGAGCGCAGCTCAGCTGGACGACAACGTTTGGATGTGGTCCTTCCCCAACGATACGCTTGAGCCGGGGGAGACGCTTATTATCAATGTGTATATTAAGCTGGCGACGTTTATTGATGGCTTAACAACGTATAACGAGGCGTATGCCACCAGCGGCGCGGCGCTTGTTCCCACCATCGCCTACCCGACCGGCGCTTCGTTTAAGGCGGGTGCGCTCGATCGCGACATCATATTTAATGGCACCACCAACGTGGGTGCACAGGGTGACTACGATAAGCTGATCGGCATTTCCGCACCGCTGGGGCTAAGAGGGCTGTTCGTGCGGTCGGAAGATTCGGGGATACCGGTAAAGGTGGCCGGCGCGCCGCGGGTGCAAAAACTCATCCAAATCGAGCATACCCATGAGAGCCCGCATACCTTCAGCGCGTGGGTCAACTCCACCACGCCGCAGGAGGTGCATCCCGGGGATATCATCCACTACCAGCTCAGGCTGCTGAACGCGCTGGATACGGCAGCAATCCCGGTATTCCGCTTTGTGGATCAGCTGCCGAATATCGGCGATGGACGCAGCACAGAGTGGAACGCGGCGCTGCGCAGCGCCATGACCCCGCTCACAATCGGCCAAGCCAACGTTTCGGTGTCCGGCCTATCCACGCCGCCTGATGTAACGGTTTATTCCTCAACGCTGACCGGCGCCGCCGCGGCGCTTAGCGCGGCGGAGAATGGACTTAGCACTGCAGGCATAAGCGCTACCGCAAACATTGTGGCGCTGGAATTTAAAGCTGCCGGCACCAGCTCGACCTATAGCTTGCCCGGGCATACGATACTAACCGTAGACTACGCTTGGGAGCTGCCCGCGGCAACCAACGCGGCGTGGGCAGGGCTGCTGACAGACAACGCGCTAAAGGTAGCGAATAATACATTCTGGGCGCGCTTCACATACGCAGGCCAACCAACGTCCGCGGAAAGCACGCGCGTTGCCGCCAGGCTTGTGGCGCCCCCGGTGGCCATAAGCGGCTATGCGTGGGAAGATAACTACACGGTAGATGGCACGTGGGATGACTCTCTTCCTGCGAGCGAACCGGGCGTGGTGGGTGTTACTGCTACGCTGTATAAGCGCACCGTATCTACGGATCCGGGCGCCTATGTGGACGCTACCACCACCGGCACAGGCGGCTACTATGAGTTTACCAATCTGGAATCCTCCTATGGCAGCGATGTGCAGTATTTGGTAAAATTCACCAACCCGGCTGCGGCTACCTACAACTTCACCAAAGCCAATCAGGGTGCCGAAGCAACGGATTCCGACGCCGAGACGTTCTCGAGCGGCTATGCCGATGGCAGCACCGCTTGGTTCAGCGCGGATGAAGACCAAACATATGTAAACGCGGGCCTCTACGAGGTAAGCACGCTAACCGGCACGGCCTGGCGCGATACCAACGACGATGGCACAAAGGCTGGTACAGAAACCGGCACCGTGGCCAACATAAAGGTAACGTTGAAAAAGGGCGGGGTCAACTATGCGGATGCGAACAACATCCCCAACCCTTATGTATACGAAACCTATACCGATGCCAGCGGCAACTATAGCTTTGGCCGCTTGCCAAAGGGCATCGACTATACGGTCGTGTTCGATAAGAGCACCATTGCCGCCTCGCCAACAGAAACCTACCTGTGGGCGAAGGTACTCAACGCGACCAACCCCGCGGCCGCCGCTAACGATTCCGACGCCGTTTTCACCGGCACCGATCGTGTGCAGGCTACCGCCACAAGCGCGGCTGTTACGGTACCGTATGGCGGCAACGCCAAGGCGGACCCAGGCATTTACCCGCTCTCCAACTTCATTGAAGGCTATGTGTGGGAGGATGCAAACCTCAACGGCCAGCAGGGTCTTGTCAGCGATACACCGTCCGAACCGGCCATAACGGGTGTAACGGTCAAGCTATACCGGCGGGATGTTGCAGATACAACAAACGACATCGGCACGTTGGTTGCGAGCACGACGACGAGCACGACGACAGGTTCCGATGGCATATACAGGTTCACTGAAACGAACGAGCTGTCGACGGTTACCGGGCTGGATTTCTCGGGCATATACGGTTACCGCGTAGTGTTCACCAACCCCAGCCACGCTACCAGCATAGCGCAGCAGTATGCGTTTACCACAGCGAATACGGGCGCCGATGCAACGGATTCCGACGCGGTTAAGCCCGCTGACGCGGTTCCGTCCACTACGGATGGCTTTGGTGTTGTGGGTAAAACGGCGTGGGCAACGACCAGCGTCAATACCTCCAATATCGATTGCGGGTTCTACAAGCTGGGCAGCATCCAGGGCCTCGCGTGGCTCGATGCCGCTCCCGCTGATGGCATACGGGATAACCCCAGCAGCGAACCCCGTCAAGCCGATGTGGATGTAACGCTGTATAAGGCTGACGGCACGACACAGGTGGGCACATCTACCACCGCTGACGTGACTGGCGCCTATACCTTCAGCAGGCTGGAGCCAAATGCCAGCTACGTCGTGAAGTTCGACAAGGGCGATGTATCCGCCGATTCCGCCACCCACACCTACGAGTGGACGACGACGGGGCAAGGCACGGATGCTACAAATTCGGATGCTTCTTACACAAACAGCACCGATGCCGAGGCGCGGACGGGCCTGATTGCCCTGGGTTATGGCGCAACCGATGCGCACAAAACCAACTGGGACGCGGGCATTAAGAAGCTGCCCAACTACATAGCGGGCGTCGTGTGGGAAGATGTGAATGCGGACGGCATACAGTCGAGCGAAACAACGGGCATTGCCACAACTGTTAAGCTGTATAAGTATGTAGATGGCACGATACAGAACAGCGGCAACCCGATTGCGACTATATCCTCCGAAACGGATGGTTCCTACCGCTTCGATTCCGACAAAGCGTCTACGTTTGCGGGCGGCTATACGGATGGCATTGAGGTTGGTTCGGGTATCACCTACAAAGTGGAGTTCGTCAACCCCAATAGTAATAGGTATAACTTCAGCAAGCGGCCTACTACTGGCACAGACGGCGGTACCTGGACCGATGTGACGAACAGGACTGTGACTGGCGCAGCGCAGACCGCGGGCGATACCGGCACATTTACCTTAGCGGCCCCGGGTGACGCGCATGTGAACGCAGGGCTATATAGGTTCGTAACCATCAATGGCAAGGTGTGGATGGATCGCAACAGCGATAATGGCCTGATGGCTGGCGAAGACGGCGTGACCGGCGTTGTGGTGACCTTGTACACCAGTGCGGGCAACAGGGTGAACGATTATTATACAGGCGCGGCGGCATTTACCGCTACGACCAGCGCGGACGGCCTGTATGAGTTCCGCAACGTACCGTTCGCGGGCAGCCCGGTATATGAGGTGCGTTTCAATAAAGAGAATGTAAGATCCAACATTGAAACATACTCGTGGACCGAACTGACGGGTGATTCCGACGCAACCAGCTTCACCACGAATGCAGCGGGTGACAATGCCAAGACGACAACCTTTACCCCTGCGTATCCCGTTGGGCCTACATACGAGAACACCACAACGAAGAATGCTGGCATTAAGCCGGTAGCCAACTACATAGCGGGCGCTGTGTGGGAAGACGAGGATGCGGACGGCATACAGTCGAGCGAAACAACGGGCATTGCCACAACCGTTAAGCTGTATAAGTATGTAAATGGCACGATAGAAAACGGCGGCGCCCCGATTGCGACGGTTACCTCGACGGGTGGCATCTACACAATTGCCAAGGGCAGTGGTGCAGCTTTTGCATCAGGTTATACCGATATTGAAGTCAGTTCGACAGGCAGGACGATTACCTATAAGGTGGAGTTCACCAACCCGGATGGTACTCTGTATAACTTCAGCAAGCTGTCCGTCGCAGCCAGCAATACCACCACGGATGTGACGAGCACAACGAAGGCGGCGGATAACGTAACGCAGCTTTCGGGCAGCACCGACACATTTACCGTACCGGCCACGGGCGGCGAGGCGCATGTGAACGCCGGGCTATACAAGTTCGTGACCATTAAGGGCTATGTATGGCGGGATGTCAACCATGATGGCATACAGGGCGGTACCGGAGAAGTCGGCATAACCGGCGTTACGGTAGGCTTATATACCGCCACGGGCGGCACGGGCGGTACGTTGGTACAGAACTATACCACGAATGCGAACTTTACCACGACGACCGTAAATGGCGTGTATGAGTTCCGGGATGTGCCGTTTGCCGCTGGCACGGCATATGAGGTGCGCTTCAATAAGGCAGGGTTAACCTCCAACATTGAAACGTATGAGTGGACGCTGCTGCATGCAACCGAACCGCTGCCCGCAGTCCCAGATCCGGACAAGGATTCCGATGCGGAGTTCACACTTGCGACGGCCACAGATTCGCATACCGCTTCCGTTACCCCCGCGTATTCGACCACTACGAAGCTGGATGCCGGTATTTATCCGCTGCCCAACTACATAGCGGGCGTTGTGTGGGAAGATGTGAATGCGGATGGCATACAGGATGTGAGCGAAACAACGGGCATTGCCGCAACGGTTAAGCTGTATATGTATGTAAATGGCACGATAGAAAACGGCGGCGCCCCAATCGCAACGATTATATCCTCTACAACGGATGGCACTTACACAATTGCCAACGGCAGCGGTGCAACTTTTGCATCAGGTTATACCGATATTGAAGTTAGCTCGCCGGGCAGGACGATTACCTATAAGGTGGAGTTCACCAACCCGAATGGCAACCAGTATAACTTCAGCAAGCTGCCTGCCGGCACAAACGATACCTATACCGATGTGGCGAACAGGACTGTGACTGGCGCAGCGCAGACCGCGGGCGATACCGGCACATTTACCGTAACGGCCCCGGGCGACGCGCATGTGAACGCCGGGCTATACAAGTTTGTGACCATCAAGGGCAAGGTGTGGCTGGATCGCAACAGCGATGATGGCCAGATGCTTGGCGAAGACGGCCAGGCCGGCGTTGTGGTGACTTTGTACACCAGCGCGGGCGACAGGGTGAACGATTATTATACAGGCGCGGCGGCATATACCGCTACGACCGGCGCGGACGGCCTGTATGAGTTCCGCAACGTACCGTTTGCGGGCAACCCGGTATATGAGGTGCGCTTCAATAAGACGAATGTAAGGGACAATTTTGAAACGTACTCATGGACTGACCCGGCGGGCGATTCCGACGCAACCATCTTCACCCCGGATGAAACGGTTGACGATGCCAAGACGACTACCATTGCCTATACTACTGCCCCATATACGACCACCACCACGAAGAATGCTGGCATCAAGCCGGTAGCCAACTCCATAGGCAACTATGTGTGGCTGGATGTAGACAATAATGGTATTCAAGACGCGGGCGAAACCGGAATATCCGGCGTAACGGTGCGGCTGTACAGCGATGTGGATCTGCGCGTTCCGGCCGGTGGGGGCACGGGCCTAAGGGCTAGCGTAGGCGCCAGCCCGGCGGTGAAGCTGCTCGGCAAGCGCGGGCCTATCCAGGCAACGCCGCTGGCATTTGACCCTGCCGAAGGCTTCCTGATTGCTACCACCGAAACGAATGGAACAGGGTACTTCCGGTTTGCCTCGGGGAATGCGTCCGACCCGACCAATCCAACGGGAACAAAGTATCGGCTGGATTCCCGCGCCAATGTGCACTACTGGCTGGTGTTTGAAAACCCGGAACCCGAAAAGTATATCTATACTGAGGCGAAGGCGGCGGGCAGCACCGCGGTTAATGATTCCGACGTAATCGAGTTTATAGATGCGCCGGGTCACCCGAATGATCTATGGTATAGTGAAGGCGCTACGGAGCAGTTCCAGCTTACGGGATCCCACACCGATGGTATGGATTGCGGCTTCTACGAGCTGCCGGAGCATACGGCGATATTTGACCCACGGAATGATGGTCAGTCCTGGAATGTCACCGGCCCCGGCACAGGCTGGGTACTAAACGGCGGCAAGTGGGAGATCATAGTTCGCGAAGGGCGGCATGTGCCGATACCCCTGCCGTATCCGAAGCGGTCCGGCTACAGGTTCAATGCGTGGTATTATCTCAAGGCCAGCAATACGCTTGACGCAAGCGCAACGGATCATGCATGGAACTTTGATAGCGAGAGGATGCCGGCACGAGATGTCTATCTTGACGCCAAGTGGGAACGGAGACGGGACGACACCGACGACCCGACCCCGATTATCCCGATACCGGGCCTGCCGCCCAAGACCGGCGATGCTGTGACAGCGCCGTGGGCGACACTGATAATCGCGATGGCGATTGCGGGCTGGGTGAGCGTAAGCCGCCGCAAAAAGAACCAGGCATAGCTAAAACAAATAGACTAAACAAGCAGGGGGCCGCCAAATGGCGGCTCCTTCGCTTTGTAAAAAAATATATGCGCCCACATAATTTCTACACATATGCTTGGTATACTGCATGTAATCCAGCAAAGGGGGTTTAACCCGCTATGGAATCAAGGGTAAAAGCGAAAACGCTGCGCATCGGCGGCATGACCTGCGTCAGCTGCCAAAACCGCATCGAAAAAAAGCTTGCCAATACCGCCGGCATCAAAAAGGCGGAGGTCAGCTACAGCGCCGGGCTCGCGTCCATCGAATATGACGCGGATATACTCACGCTAAAGGATATAGAGGGCGTAGTGGAACGGCTGGGGTACAGCGTGCTCTACGACGGCCAACGCGCAACGGATTGGAAGCGGGCGGCCGGCATACTTTTGTGCTTGTTAGCTGCCTATATGCTTGCACGGGGCTTGGGCTTAACCACGCTGCTGCAGCTGTTCCCCACGGCGGAAGCGGGCATGGGGTATGGCATGCTGTTTGTGACGGGCCTTTTTACCTCGGTGCACTGCGTGGCCATGTGCGGCGGCATCAATCTTTCGCAGTGCATACCCGGCGCGGCGGCTGGCGCACAGGCCAGCCAAGCGCTGCGCCCCGGCATTTTATATAACCTGGGCCGGGTGCTCTCCTACACGGTGATAGGCGCATTGGTGGGGGCGCTGGGCTCGGTCATACAGTTTACCGGCGCGCTGCGGGGGCTGGTGCAGCTTGTTGCGGGCGTGTTCATGGTCATCATGGGGCTGAATATGCTGGGGCTGTTCCCGTGGCTCAAAAAGCTCATGCCGCGCCTGCCGAAGGCCTTTTCCAGCAAGATTGAAAGGGAAAAGCAGGGGAGCGACAGCGCGCTTTATGTGGGCCTG
Organism: Christensenellaceae bacterium; assembly: GCA_031261085.1. Lineage (GTDB taxonomy): Bacteria > Bacillota > Clostridia > Christensenellales > CAG-138 > Pelethousia. The sequence goes on along the minus strand of JAISKB010000004.1, from coordinate 136,589 downwards.
CTAAACGGGCTTATGCCCTGCGGCCCGTTGCAGGCGATGCAGATCTATGCGCTGTCTACCGGCAGCCCGGTTAAGGGCGCGCTCTCCATGCTGCTGTTCAGCTTGGGCACGGTGCCGCTTATGTTTGGCTTGGGCGCGCTGAGCGCCGTGCTGAGCAAAAGGTTTTTGCGCGGAGTGATGACGGTGGGCGCGGCGTTGGTCGTGCTGATGGGCGCCTTTATGTTTACGAACGGCTGGAGCCTATCGGGCCTGCGCGTTGGCGCGATACCCGGCTTGGAGGGCGACGCGCCGGCAAGGGCGGAAATCGTGATGGAGGATGGCTACCAAATCGTAAACAGCACGCTCGCCTCCGGCCGGTACCCAGCCATCACGGTGGCTGCCGGCATCCCGGTGAAATGGACGATAGACGCGCCCAAGGGCAGCATCAACGGCTGCAACAACAGGCTTTTTATACCGGCATACGATGTGGAATATCAATTTAAAACCGGGGAGAACATCATCACCTTCACGCCAACGGCAGCGGGCAAATATCCATATAGCTGCTGGATGGGCATGATACGCAGCTCCATTACGGTGGTGGCAGGGGAGGGCGCGCAGGGGAACACGACTGCCGCGGGCACCGCGCCGGTGGCGCCGCCCACGATTATTGAGGATGCGGCACAAACGGAGCCTGTCGCGGCAAACGTAAGCATACCGGCGGATTCCCTTGCGATCGCCACTATAGATGGCGATATACAGTATGTAGACATTGAATTAACGGATGAGGGATTTTCTCCCGCCGTTGTGGTGGTGCAGGCGGGCATCGATGTCGATTGGACGATTCACAATACATCCGCGCGCGCAGGGAACGAAACCCTGCTGGTGCCGACCTATTTTGCGCAGGTGCCCATGGACTTTGGCGATATTCCGCTGTATTTGTACCCTACGAGCAGCTTCGACTTTTCAACGGGGGATAACGCCTTTTATGGGTTTGTGAAGGTGGTGCGGGATTTGAACCGCATAGACCAGGCCGCCATAAAAAAAGAGGTGGCGGGTTATCAAACGCTGATATGGCCGCCGGAAACGTTCAGCCAAGAGGAGGAACCGAGCTGCCATTGACGGCTATGCGAAGGAGGAAAACCATGGAATTTTTATTGAGTCACTGGCATTGCATACTCCCCGTGCTGGCTATGTTGGCCGCGATGCTGCTGCTGCGGGATAAACCGCAGGATAAGACGAAACCGCCAAAGCAACATGAATAGAGCGGCCCTAAAAGGCTGTGCTCCAAATTCTATATATTTTGACTGGGAGGTGTACAACATGGCACAATATACAAAGAAGCAGGCTTCCGCGGCGAAGCGAAGCAATTGGCCGCTGCTGGTGGCAATCGCGCTGGTGGCCGTGGCATTGGTAGCGGTGGGCGCGGAAGTGCTGCAGGGCAAAACGGATGCCGCGCAAGGCGGCGGCGCTGAGGCCCCCGCCGAAGCTTCCGTGGCGGTGGATCAGGACCTTGTCATCCCGATAAGCGCCATCACCACGACCGCCGCGTTTTACCCGGTGGAGATAGAGGGCACCCGGCTGGAGGTGCTGGCGGTACAAGCGCCGGATGGTAGCATCCGCACGGCGTTCAACACCTGCCAGGTGTGCTACGATTCGGGGCGCGGCTACTATAAGCAGCAGGGGGATGTGCTGGTGTGCCAAAACTGCGGCAACCGCTTTGCGATGGGGCAGGTAGAGGTGCAATCCGGCGGATGCAACCCGGTGCCCATATTTGCGGGGAACAAAACGGTGGACGCCGAAACCATCACGATTTCGAAAGAATTTTTGACCGAGGCAAAGGTGATATTTGCCAATTGGAAAACCGAATATTGAGGCGCTGCGCACATCCGCCATATTGCCCGGGCAATAGCTGTGGTAAAATAAGGCGATGGCCGCCGCGGCACAGGCGAGGAACCGATTTAAAAAAGCCAAGAGGAGATCTGCATATATGGAACATCAAATATTGAGCATACGGGGCATGACCTGCGCGGCGTGCGCGGGGCGCATAGAGCGAACCGTGCGCAAGCTGCCCGGCATTGCGCAGGCCAATGTGAACTTAGCCAGCGAAAAGCTGTTTGTGGAATATGACGCGAGCGCGCTGGAGCTTGCCGCCATAAAGGCGGCGGTGACGAAGATTGGCTATGAGGCTTTTGAAAAGCCGGCCCACAGCCAGGCGACTATCACGATTGGCGGCATGAGCTGCGCGGCCTGCGCGGTGCGGGTGGAAAAGGCGATTCAAAAGCTGCCCGGCGTTATAAGCGCGGGCGTAAACCTCGCCACCGAAAAGGCCACGGTCGCCTATGACCCGGGGCAGGTGCGGCTATCCGCCATAAAGGAGGCTATTGTGCGGGCGGGCTATCAGGCGCTGGATGCGCCCAAGGCCAACGCCGCCGACGAGGACGCGGCGCGCAAGCAAAAAGAAGTCAAAACGCTGTGGATAAAATTCATCATAGCGGCGGTGTTTGCCCTGCCGTTGTTATACCTTGCGATGGCGCCCATGATATCCGCCAAGCTGCCCTTCCCGCATATGGCGCCCATGACCCACGCGTGGGTACAGCTGGCGCTGGTGCTGCCGGTGATAGCGGTGGGCTACCGGTTTTATACCGTGGGCTTTAAGGCGCTGTTCAGTCTAAGCCCCAATATGGATTCGCTGATTGCCATAGGCACCAGCGCCGCGGTGCTATATAGCCTATACAGCATGTTCACCTTTAAGCCCAGCGGCATGGCGGGCATGGGTATGGAGGCTATGCCCACGCTCTACTTCGAATCGGCCGGGGTGATTATCACCCTGATTTTGCTCGGCAAGTCATTGGAGGCCGTATCCAAGGGCAAAACCTCCCAGGCCATTAAAAAATTGATGGGCCTGGCGCCCAAAACCGCGATACTGTGGCAGGATGACCAAGAGAAGGAAATCCCGATAGACGAGGTGGAAATAGGGGATATACTCATCGTGAAGCCGGGCGCGAAGATCCCGGTGGATGGCACGGTGGTGGCGGGCCATACCGCAATAGATGAATCCATGCTGACAGGGGAGAGCATGCCGGTGGATAAAAAGGCCGGGGACAGCGTATACGCCGCTTCGCTCAACACCACGGGCACGGTGCAGTTCCGCGCCGATAAAATCGGCAGCGACACCGCCTTGGCGCAAATCATCAAGCTGGTGGAGGATGCGCAGGGCAGCAAGGCCCCCATCGCGCAGCTGGCGGATGTGGTATCCGGCTACTTTGTGCCCATCGTGTGTGCCATAGCTTTGGCGGCCGGCGTGGGCTGGTATATCGCCACCCGCGATTTGGAATTTTCGCTCACGATATTTATATCGGTGCTGGTAATAGCCTGCCCCTGCGCGCTGGGGTTGGCCACGCCCACCGCCATTATGGTGGGCACCGGCAAGGGAGCCGAAAACGGCATACTCATCAAGGGCGGCGAGGCGCTGGAGACCGCGCATAAAATAGACACCATCGTGCTGGATAAAACCGGCACCATTACCGAGGGCAAGCCCGCTGTGACCGATGTGCTGCCGATGGTGGGGCTCAGCGCAGATGCGCTGCTGCGGATTACGGCTTCCGCCGAAAAGGGCTCGGAGCACCCCTTGGGGGCGGCCATTGCCGCGGGTGCGCAGAGCAAAGGCCTTGCGCTGTTTGCGGCGGCGGATTTCAACTCCCTAACCGGCCGGGGCATACAGGCCACCATCGAGGGGCAGGCCGTGCTGGCGGGCAACCGCAAGCTGATGGAGGAGCGCGGCATCCCCTTGGGTGAGATGGAAGAGGCGGCCGACCACTTGGCCGCGGAGGGAAAGACGCCGATGTATGTGGCCATAGATGGCGGGCTGGCGGGCATTGTGGCCGTGGCCGATGTGATGAAGCCCAGCAGCAGGGCCGCGGTGGCGCGCCTGCAGGAAATGGGCATTGAGGTGGCCATGATCACCGGGGATAACCAAAAGACCGCCGCGGCCATAGCCAAGCAGGCGGGCATCAGCAGGGTGCTGGCCGAGGTGCTGCCGCAGGATAAATCCAACGAGGTGAAAAAGCTGCAGCAGGAAGGCCGCAAGGTCGCTATGGTGGGGGATGGCATAAACGACGCCCCCGCGCTTGCGCAGGCCGATATCGGCATCGCCATAGGCTCCGGCACCGATGTGGCCATAGAATCCGCCGACATCGTGCTGATGCACAGCGACTTGATGGATGTGCCCACCGCGATTCGCCTATCCAAGCGCACCATACGCAACATCAAGCAGAACCTGTTTTGGGCGTTTGGATATAATACCATCGGCATACCCATAGCGGCTGGCTTGCTGCACCTGTTTGGCGGGCCGCTGCTAAGCCCCATGATAGCCGCCGCCGCCATGAGCCTAAGCTCGGTTTCGGTGCTGACCAACGCGTTGCGGCTAAAACGGTTCCATTGAGCGAGCAGGGGGTATGGCATGGCGGTAAAGCAAAAAACCATTTTGGCGGTGGAGGATGAGCCCAAAATACTGGAGGTCATAACCTCGTTTTTGGAGAGCGGCGGCTATGCCGTGTTTGGGGCGGAAACCGGCGCGCAGGCGCTTGCGATATTCGAAAGGGAAAATATTTCGCTGGTGCTGCTCGACCTGATGCTGCCGGATATGCCGGGCGAAGCGGTTTGCCAAAGGCTGCGCCAAAGCTCGCGCGTGCCCATATTGATGCTTACCGCCAAGGTGGAGGAGGAGAGCCTGCTAAACGGCTTGGGCATGGGCGCGGATGATTATATCACCAAGCCCTTTAGCCTAAAGGCGCTGGGCGCAAGGATAGAAGCCGCGCTGCGCCGGGCCAATGAGGATGTGCGGCCGCTGCTGGCGAAGCATGCCTTTGGGGATGGCGATTTGATTGTGGATTTCGAAAAAAACACCGTAAAAAAGCGGGGCGAGGAGGTTTTGCTCACGCCCAGCGAGATGAACCTGCTCGCCGCGCTCGTAAAATATCCCGGCAAGGTATTTACACGCGCCGAGCTCATTGAAATCGCGCTGGGCAGCGCGTTCGACGGCTATGACCGCGCGGTGGATACCCATATAAAAAACCTGCGGCAAAAAATAGAGAGCGATTCAAAAAAACCCGATTATATAGTAACGGTACACGGGCTGGGCTATAAGTTTGGAGGGTAAGCGTATGCGCAAGCTGCGTTCGCAGCTATCCCTGGCGTTTGTGCTGGTGGTGTTCATTACGGTGGCGGTCATCAGCCTGTTTTCCAACGCGCTGGTGAACCGGCAGTTCGAAACCTATATTCTAAACCAGCAGAGCGCCAAAACCCAGAATATCCGCGATAACCTAAGCCTGTGCTACAATGCGCAAACCGGCGTGTGGAACCCCGATTCGGTCCACATGCTGGGCATGTATGCGCTCTATGACGGGTACATCATAAAGGTGAGCGATGGCCTTGGCAACAGCGTGTGGGATGCCGAAAACCACGACATGGCGCTGTGCCACGACATTATGGAGGAAATATCCACCCGCATGAAGCAGCATGGCTCCACGGGGGATTTTGTATCCCACGAATATGCGCTTGCAAGCGAGGGAGGCGCCATCGGCTCGGTGGCGATACGCTATTTTGGGCCCTACTTTTTAAACGAGAGCGACTTTGCCTTTTTACATTCGCTCAACATATTGCTGGTTATTGTAGGCGTCGCGGCGCTGCTGCTCTCGTTTATTACCGGGGCGGCCTTGGCCAAGCGCATAGCCCGGCCCATCACGAAAACGGCGGATATTGCCCTGCAGATAGCGGCGGGCAAGTATGATATCCAATTTGAGGGGCGAACCAAAACGTGGGAGCTGCACAATTTGGTATCCGCCATCAATCACTTGGCCAACGCCTTGGGGAACCAAGAAAAGCTGCGCAAGCGGCTGACGGCGGATGTCGCCCATGAGCTGCGCACGCCGCTCACCACGCTGGGCTCGCATTTGGAGGCCATGATAGAGGGCGTGTGGGAGCCTACGCCGGAGCGCCTGCGCAGCTGCCATGAGGAAATATTGCGGCTGGGCAAAATCGTGGAGGATTTGGAGCGCCTGGAGCGCGCCGAGAGCGACAACCTAAAGCTATGTAAGGCGCCGGTGGACCTGCTTGCGCTGATGCGCGGCGTGGGCGACGCCTTTGCGGGCGAGCTGCTGGGGAAGGGGCTTAGGCTTGCGGTTGAGGGCCGCCCCACGGTGCTGGCGGCCGATAAGGACAGGCTCAGCGGCGTGCTGACCAACCTGCTTTCCAACGCGGTAAAATACACGCCGCAGGGCGGGGCGATATTTGCCCGCATACAGGACTTCCCGCAGGAGAGCGTGCTCATATTGGAGGATACCGGCCCGGGGATACCCGAGGAGGAGCTGCCCTTTATATTTGAGCGGTTTTACCGCGCCGATACCTCCCGCAACCGCAAAACGGGGGGCGCGGGCATTGGCCTCGCCATCGTAAAATCCGTCGTGCTGGCGCACGGCGGGCAAATCTTAGCCGAAAACCGGGCGGAAGGCGGGTGCAGGTTTACCCTGCGGCTGCCGAAGGAGGGGTAGGGTTCATATAAAAAGCCCCCCAAACGGGGGCCAAAAGCAAAAACTATTTTAAGCACTTCTTTGCCGACTCCACCACATGCCGCAGCAATATGCTGGTGGTTACCGGTCCTACGCCGCCGGGTACGGGGGTGACGCCCCCCACCACGATGCCTTGCGCCGCGGCAAAGTCCACATCCCCGCGCAAGGAACCGTCCTCCATCACGTTTATGCCCACGTCCAGCACGATTTGCCCCGGTGACAGGTATGCTTTATCGATCATACCGGGCCGGCCCACGCCCACGATGAGTATATCCGCTGCCCGGCATACCTCGGCCATGTTGGGCGTATGGGTATGGCAGATGGTAACGGTGGCGTTTTTACTCAGCAGCAGCATGGCGGCAGGCTTGCCCACCACCAGGCTTCGGCCCACCACGACCGCGCTCTTTCCATCCAGCTGTATATCATAGTGCGCCAGCATCTCCATACACGCTTCCGGCGTGCAGGGCGCAAAGCCCGCTCCCGAGCCAGTAAATACCGCCGTGAGCGAAGCGTCGGTAATGCCGTCCACATCCTTGTTTGGCGCGAGCGTGTTGCGTGCCAGCTCGTCGTCAAAGCCGGGGGGCAGCGGGCGCAGCAGCAATACGCCGTGCACGCCTGCTTCCGCGTTGCGCGCGCGCAGGCACTGCAGCAGCTCTTCCTGGCCGGCGCTTGCGGGCAATGTAACGCGCCGGGCCGCTATGCCAATCTTTTCACAGTGCTTTATGGCGCCGGTTTCGTAGGCCACATCGTCTTCCTTATCGCCCACGCGTACGATGGCCAGCGTAGGCACGATGTTTTGTGCCCTGCACGCCGCCACATCCTGTGTTAGCTTTGCGTCAATCGTCCCCACCACGGGGGCGCCCCGAAGCAATTTCACGAAAGCATCTCCCATACCGTATGCCGCCTTATTGCAGCCGCGCGGCAACGTCTTCATACACGCGGCCCGCGCGCGCCGCATACTCATGCAGCATATCCTTAGCCTGCGCGTTGATGCCCGCCGCATGATCACGGTCTGCCATATATTTTGTGTTGATAAATACGTTGAGCGCGGCGCCCTGCAACGCGGCGCCGCACAACAGCGCGCCCACCCCCACATCGCTGATGGCGATGGCCGTGCCCTTGGCCGCAAATTCTTCGTGCAGACCTATGGCTTTGCAGCACAGCTCCATCAGCTCGAGGGGCACCCTGGCGGCCTCGTTTAGCGCGGCTTCCATCACGCGGGCCTTGTGCGCGCTCTCTTCTTGGGTGCCTGTGGGCAGCCCATATGCGCGGCTGAGCGGCTCAAACACCGCGGCATCCCGCGCAACCAGCGCCAGGAGCGCCCCTTGCAGGCCGGTTGCCTCCGTTTGCAGGCGGAGGATATCCGCTTGCACCGCGGCGTATTTGGGCTTGCCCAGCGTAAGGCTCCCCACCATGTTGCCCAGTGCCATGCCTATGGCGCCCACCAGCGCGCAGGCCCCGCCGCCGCCGGGTACCGGCGCCTTGGAGGCCAGCGCTGCCACAAATTGCGCACAGCTTTGCTCGATGAAGTCCCTATCGTGTTCCATTTAAAACAGCCCCAAAATCTTACCGGTTTCATCTATGTCGATCCGCTCGGCCGCGGGGGAAGCGGGCAGGCCGGGCATCGTCATAATGTCGCCGGTAAGCGCTACGATAAACCCTGCCCCGGCCGATACCTTTAAATTGCGCACGGTCAGCGTAAAGCCGCGCGGGGCGGCGCGCAGCGCCGCGTCATCCGAAAAGCTGTACTGCGTTTTTGCCATGCAGATGGGCAGGCCGCCAAAGCCCAGCGCCTCGAGCTGCGCAAGCTGTTTGTTCGCGGGAGCGGTCAGCTTTATGCCCTGCGCGCGATATACCTTGGTGGCGATGGCCTGCAGCTTTTCTTGTATAGGCGCATCGCAATCGTAGCAGAAGCGGAACTTGTTTGCTTGCTCACACAGGCGCACAACCTCTTGGGCCAGCGCGATGCCGCCCTCGCCGCCCTTGGCCCACACCTCGGACAGCGCGACCGGCACGCCCAGCTGCCTGCACGCCTGCTCCACCAATTGCAGCTCCGCCTCGGTATCGGCGGGGAAGCGGTTGATGGCCACCACCGCGGGCAGGCCAAATACCGTCTTGATGGTATCCACATGCTGCAGCAGGTTGGGCAGCCCCTTGGTTAACGCATCCAGATTTTCGTAGGGCAGGTCTTTTTTATCCACCCCGCCATGGTGCTTAAGCGCCCGCACCGAGGCTACCACCACCACCGCGTCGGGCCTAAGCCCCGCCATGCGGCATTTTATGTCGAAAAACTTTTCGGCGCCAAGATCCGCGCCAAAGCCGGCCTCGGTCACGGCATATTCCCCCAGCTTTAGCGCCATGCGGGTAGCCATCACGCTGTTGCAGCCATGGGCGATGTTGGCAAAAGGCCCGCCGTGTATAAATGCCGGGGTGTGCTCCAAGGTTTGCACAAGGTTGGGCTTTAGCGCATCCTTTAGCAACGCGGCCATCGCCCCCTGCGCCTTCAGGTCGCCTGCGGTCACCGGCTTATCCTCAAACGTATAGCCCACGATGATGCGGGCAAGGCGCTGCTTTAAATCTTGAATATTGCAGGCGATGCACAGCACCGCCATCACCTCGGAGGCCACCGTGATGTCGAACCCATCCTCGCGCGGCACGCCGTTTGCCCTGCCGCCCAATCCATCCGTGATGCTGCGCAGCTGGCGGTCGTTCATATCTACCGCGCGCTTCCAGGTGATGCGCCGCACATCGATGCCCAGCGCGTTGCCCTGGTGAATATGGTTATCCAGCATGGCGGCAAGCAGGTTGTTGGCCGCCCCTATCGCGTGGAAATCGCCCGTGAAGTGCAGGTTTATATCCTCCATAGGCATCACCTGCGCATAACCGCCGCCCGCCGCGCCGCCCTTTATGCCAAAAACCGGGCCCAGGCTGGGCTCCCTTAGGGCGACAAAGCTTTTTTTGCCCAGCTTGCGCAGCCCATCGGCCAAGCCCACCGTGGTGGTGGTTTTGCCCTCGCCCGCGGGCGTGGGCGTGATGGCGGTAACGAGCACCAGCTTGCCCTCCGGCGCTGAAGCCATATCGGTGAGCAGGTTATAATCTATCTTGGCCTTATACTTGCCATACGCTTCGATATACTTTGCGTCTATTCCCGATGCCGCCGCAACCTCGCCAATAGGCAGCATCGGCGTGCCTTGTGCTATCTCTATATCCGTTTTCACCCTGCTTCGTCCCCTTATTTCAATTATTCCTATCTATTGGCGCGCCGCGCCGCAACGTCCATAAAAATATAGCCGTTCTCATAGTCTAGTTTCAATCAGTATAGCACAGGGACGGCGTTTTGCACAGCCGCCGCGCTTCTTAATTCCCCCAAAAAAATTTAAAACCATACATATTGTGCGCCAATTGTTTTGTTGCGCAAAAGGCGCACGGGAGCGGCAAAAGCCTATCCACATGCGCCTCTTTGCCGCCCCCTTCCGCAGGGTTGTGCGGGGAGCGGGGATTTTAGAGCCCGTTCGGCATATCCGCAAGGAATTTTGCCGCCAGCTTTTCCTGCCAATCGCCGATGGGGCGAAGGCGGCCAAAGAAGAAGCGCAGCGTGGAGGGCTCCTCCTCAAAGGTAAGCCCGCCAATGAGATTGCGGTTTTCATACAGCCAGCCTACGCGGTCGGCGACAAACTTGATTTGCGAAAGCGTGAACACCCGCTTGGGCACGGCCAGGCGCACCAGCTCCATTTCGGAGAAGGTTTCGCTGCCATCCGGCCTGCGCTGCTCCGAAAGCGTGCCGCGCTCCATGCCGCGTATGCCGCCGGCCAGGTAGATGGCCGCCCCCAGCGCGCCCGCCGGGTATTGCGACTGCGGGATATGCTCCACAAAGCGGGAAGCATCCACATGGCAGCCCAGCCCGCCAAACGGGGTGACGACCGGCACGCCCTTTTGCTGCAGCGCCTCGCCCAGGGCGGCGATGAACATGGGCGTTTGGTTGATTACCTCCAAATCCAGCGTTTCGCGCAGGCCCACGGCCATGGCTTCCATCTCGCGCACGCTCATGCCGCCATAGGTCAAAAAGCCTTCAAACAGCGGCACAAATTCCCGCATGGCTTCATAGAGCGCCTTGTCGGAGGTGACGATGCCGCCGCCCCGGGCGCAGCCCAGCTTGCGGGCGGAGAAGTAGATGATATCCATCAGCTCGGATAGCTCATGCACGATAGCCCCCAGCGTTTTGTCGGCGCACTCCGCATCCCGCGTTTTGATGAAGAATAGGTTATCGGCCAGCAAGCTCGCGTCAAACACCAGGGGTATGCCCTTTGCCCGGCAAAACTTGGATACCGCGCGCATGTTCTGCAGCGAAACCGGCTGCCCGCCGATGAGGTTGGTGCCCGCCTCGATGCGTACAAAGCTGATTTTGCTCGCGCCGGCCGCCTGCACGCAGGCCTCCAGCTTTTCCATATTCAAGTCGCCCTTAAAGGGCTTAATCACGCTGGAATCCAGCGCGTCCTCCGAAAACACCTCCACCACGGTGCCGCCCATGCGGGTGATGAGCGCCTTGGTGGTGGTGAAGTGGTAGTTCATGGGGGTGATGTCGCCGGGCTTTACAAACGCGCTGGCGATGATGTTTTCGGCCGCGCGGCCTTGGTGCGCGGGCAAAAAGTAATCCTTGCCAAAAAACTCGTGCAGAGCATCCGAAAGCCTAAAGAAGGTTTCGCTGCCGGCATAGCTGTCATCCGCCATCATCATGGCGGCATATTGCGCCTCGCTCATGGCGTTTACGCCGCTGTCGGTGAGCATATCGAGGTATACATCCCGGTTGCGCAGCAAAAACGTGTTGTTGCCGGCTGCCTGCATGGCCCGCAGGCGATCCTCTACCGTGGGCAGGTGCAGCCGCTGCACCATACGCACCTTATGCATCTCCAAGGGTATGTTTTCGCCCGAAAAGAACTGTACGCTGTTTGTGTTTTCCATTGCCTGTTTCCTCCCCTAAAATTGTGATTTGGTTGGATGGATAGGGTTGAGGAATTTGTAAATAAAAAAGCCCTCGCCTCTTAGAACAAACTCCTCTGTTCTAAGGGACGAAAGCGTAAAATCTTCCGCGGTACCACCCTTATTGCGATTCGAACCGAACCGCCGCTTATTGGAATCCAGCAATTCCGCGTCATGTAACGGTAACACCCGGGCGCGCCTACTGCTTGTTCAACGCGCCGGCTCCGAAGTGTATTTGCACACAGCTACACGGGATCTGCTCGCAGCAACCGCAGACTTTCTGCCCCACAAAACGTGGTTCCGGCATCCGCTGTGTCTTTCTCTTCATCAAAGCCTTTCGGAAATATTATCACCGGCTTGCGAAAATGTCAAGCGGATTCACGATAAATTGCTGTATATTTCTTTCATACCCGCCTGCCGAGCCCGCCGGGTTTGCGCATATGCCGCAATGAAGTTTGCATTACTCCTCCAACGTAAACGTAAACGAGGTGGTTCCCTCCGCGCTCTGCGCGGTTAGCTTGCCGCCCAGCGTCTCTATGGTTTGCCTGGCAATCGCCAGCCCCAGCCCATAGCCGCCGCCTTGGCCGGAGCGCGCGGCGTCCGCGCGGTAAAATCGGTCAAAAACCTTGGGCAGGTCCTGCGGCGCAATGCCTTTGCCGGTATTTTTTACCGTGCAGGCAACGCGTTTTTTCACCCTTTTAACCGTTACCTCGATTTGACCGTTTGCATCGGTGTATTGTATCGCGTTTTCATAGAGCACCGCAAACACCCGCTGCACAAGCTCCGCATCGCTATGCAGCAGTATGCCGGGCTCCATGGCTTCCAAAACCGATATCCCCTTTTCGTTTGCAGCCGCCTCCATGGCGCGCATAATGCCGCGCAGCTTTTCGCTGATATCGAATGCGGCGCGGCGCGGCGGGCGCGCTTCGCTTTCTACCCGCGCCAAATCGAGCAGGTCCCGTATTAGGCCGGACATCCTATCCATCCCCGCCTTCATGTAGGTAAACCACTTTGCTTGGCTCGCAACCGTCTCTTCCTGGTTCATCAAAACCATATCATAATTTGCGTAGATAGCCGAAAGCGGTGTTTTCAGCTCGTGCGAGGCATCGGCTATAAACTGCTTTTGCTTTTCCCACGCCTCCGCCAGTGGATTGATGGCGCGGTTGGCAAAAAACAGGCTGATTCCCAGCGTGGCGGCCAGCATGATGACGGCGGCCAGCGCAAATGTGATGAGCAGGCGGCGCAGGTAGCCCATGCTCTCGGTAATATCCAAAAAGGATATCCTATATGTATCGGTCTCCGAGGAGATGAGCTCCCCGCTCTCCCCATCGAATATGCTCAGGCTTAGGTCGGGGTAGGCGATTTGATACTGCCATATTTTATCCCCTATTTTTATGGTTGAGGCATCGCCCAAGCCCCATGCGGCCTTCACCGCCTCGCTATAGGCCTCCTGCGGCATGTCGATGAGCGAATGGACTTTTATTATGTTCCCGTTCGCGTCCACATCCACGCTAAAGGAGAGGGCGTATTCGGTCGAGAGCCGCTCGCGTATCACCTGTACCTGGCCGATTGCCGCTTCTCCCGGCATATCCAAAACCTCACCGGCAGCGGGGCTGCTGACCGTATAGGCGTCAAACGCGACCGCGTTGAGCTTCTCCATATTCTTTTCCAATAAACCGCTCCTGTTGAGCAGGTATATGGAGGTGAACGCGAGCAGAATCAAAACCGACGTAAGCGCCATATTGAGCAAGAGGATTCTGTTTCGGAGTCGTGTAAACATCTATCTATCCCCCGCTTTATCTTCCAGCACATACCCCGCGCCGCGGATAGTGACCAGCGAAAGGCCGGATTTGATTTTGCGGATTTTTTTGCGCAGCAGGGAGATGTGCGTCTCCACGTTGCCGTCCTCGGCCTCCGCATCGTAGCCCCAAACCTTTTCGATGATTTGATCCTTCGATACGACCCGGTTCTTTTGCTGGCACAGCAGCTCTAAAATTTGAGATTCCTTTAAGGTGAGCTTCGCTTCGTTCCCCTTGCAGGCCAGCGTGAGGAGGTGGGGGCTAAAGCGCACGTCGCCAAAGCTCATAACGCCGTCGTGGCGCAGCTCCGGCTTCCGGCGCGTAAGCGCCCGCAGCCGGGCCAGCAGCTCCTCCGCCTCAAACGGCTTGGTCAGGTAATCGTCCGCGCCATGGTCCAGGCCGCTTATCTTATCCTCCAGCTGGCTTTTTGCCGTGAGCAGCAGCACCGGCGTTTCCACCGCGTTTTGCCGCGCCTCCTTAAGCAGGGCCAACCCATCCATCTTGGGGAGCATAATATCCAGTATGATGACATCGTATATATTGGAAAGCACGCAATCCAGCCCATACTCCCCATCGAACGCCAAATCGACGGAATAGTTGTTCCGCTTTAAGATTTGCGCGATAGGCTCCGCGATATATTTTTCATCCTCCACCAGCAGTATTCTCATAGGCCGCCCCCCATTTCGTTCCATATGCCCACGGCACGTTTTACCCCGCCGCTTGGGCCGCTTCCATTCTTATTTTTTATCATATTTCTCACTCACTTACAAGGATAATATAAGGCATCAACCTTTAGCGAACCTTTAGCGTAAAAGGAATGCGAGCGCATTCCCCAATACAATCGGGTTTGCGTTCGCATTCGTCTCTTTTATAAATCCACCCCGCCCAAAGCCCATGGAGCCTTCGCCACAGGGGTTCCCCAGCATAAGCCGCTGCTTCGGGCTTGCCGCGCGCTATGCGGCGCTTAGGTGGTGGCCTGTATCAGCCCGTTGTTGTCGAGCTTGGCCAGCTCCTTCACCTTGCCATAATCAAGCCCCAGCGCCGCTGTCATTCTTTCGCCGTATTCCGCATCGGCAAGCTGGCAATGCACCGCGTGGCGGTACTTGATATTCTCGGTCACGGGGGCGATATCCTCGGCGGTGTTTGCTATGAGGATCGCCTTTTTATCCTCCGCCAGCACCCGCCACAGGTTGCCGCCCGCGCGGAAATTATCGTCGGAGGGGTCGTCCTTCGGGTCGAAGCGCCACACCGCGCCCTCGATGGGGAGGGGCGGCTCCGCGACTTCGGGCTGTGCCGACCAGTAGCCTTCGCTGTTTGGCGTATAGGCGGGCGCCCGGCCATAGTTGCCGTCGGTGCGCATTTGTCCATCGCGGTGATATTCGTTGACCTCCACCTTGGCGCGATTGACGGGGATGTGGTTGTGGTTTACGCCCAGGCGGTAGCGCTGCGCATCGCCATAAGCAAACAACCGGCCCTGCAGGAACTTATCCGGCGAAAACCCAATGCCGGGCACAACGTGCGCGGGCGCGAACGCCGCCTGCTCCACCTCGGCGAAGAAATTTTCCGGGTTGCGGTTTAGCTCCAGCACGCCGACTTCAATCAGCGGGAATTCCTTGTGCCGCCATATCTTCGTGATGTCGAAGGGGTTTTCATAGTGGTTTTTTGCCTGATCCTCGGTCATGATTTGGACGGACACCGTCCAGCGCGGGAAATCGCCGTTTTCGATGGCGTCGAACAGATCCTTGCCGTGGAACTCACGGTCGGCGGCGTTGATTTTGCCCGCTTCCTCGTTGGATAGGTTTTTGACGCCCTGCTGGGTGATGAAGTGGAACTTACACCACACGCGCTCGTTCGCCGCGTTATAGAGCGAGAACGTATGCTCTCCAAAAAAGTGCATGTTGCGGAAGCTGGCCGGTATGCCCCTGTCGCTCATCACAATCGTGCGCTGATGGAAGGTTTCGGGCAGCAGCGTCCAAAAATCCCAGTTGCTCTGCGCACTGCGTCTGCCTGTGCGCGGGTCGCGCTTGACGGCGCGGTTCAGGTCGGAAAAATCGTGCACATCGCGGATGAAGAAGGTGGGCGTGTTGTTGCCGACCAAATCCCAATTGCCCTCTTCGGTGTAGAATTTCGTGGCCACGCCGCGGATGTCGCGCTCGCAGTCCGCCGCGCCGCGTTCGCCCGCAACGGTAGAAAAGCGCGTGAAGGTTTCCGTCACCGCGCCGGGCTGCAGAACCTTCGCCTTGGTGTAGCGTGAAATGTCGCCCGTGACGGTGAACTTGCCATAAGCGCCCCAGCCCTTGGCGTGCATGCGGCGCTCCGGGATGACCTCGCGGTTAAAATGCGCCATCTTCTCCATAAGCCAAACATCCTGCATAACCACCGGCCCGCGGGGCCCGGCCGTGATGGAATGCTCGTTATCGGCCACGGGTGCGCCCACCTCGTTTGTGAGCTTGCGTTTGTCCTCTGACATTGTGCGTACCTCCTTATTTTGTTAATTGAAATAAACTCTGCGCCGCACGCGGGCGGCTGCCATTACATACATCCTTCTACGGCGGGTTTTTCTTTACACCTTGCCCTCGGCCTCGACATTATGACGATGTGGATGGTTACCGCTGTGCCGATAGCCGCCAGCAGCAGCGCAAGCCATAGCTTGCGAGATACCAGGGCGGAAGCCGTGAGCGTGACCCAAAGGAAGCTCAGGCTTATGGCCACGGTTTTGCGCGGCAACCCCGCGCCTGTTTTATAGTTTGTGATATACGCATTGACGAAGGGTATTTTCAGCACATGGGCATGGAGTGCGGGCGTCCCCGCAAAGCAGGCCGCCGCTACGAGCACGAAGGGTGTGGTGGGCAGGATGGGCAGGAATAGGCCGATCGCACCCAGCGCAAGCATCGCAAAACCCGCCGCTATAAACAGGATGTTTTTTATTTTTTTCAGTGTTGCTCACCGCCCATCTTTTTTAAACAACGTTTGCAGATATAATGTACGGTCAAGTCCGTCGATAGCAATTTGCCCTGCAGGCTGCCCGCGATTAACCCCGAAAGCTCCTCGGGCGCCATTAAATCCACTACCTGCCCGCAGTGCAGGCACACGGCGTGGCCATGCGGGGCCAGGTTCATCTCATAGTATTTGGGGCTGTCGGCCAACGCCACGCGGCGGATTTTTCCTTCTCTCGTAAAAATATCAAGGTTTCGGTAAACCGTCGCCAGCGATGCTGTAGGGAATGTTTTTCGCAAGAGGGTCAAAATCTGCCCCGCCGTAAAGTGGCCGCGGTTCTCTTTGAGTATAGCGAGCATGGATGTTTGTAATACCGACATGGCTTCACCTACCTAACTGTGTTCTATTTGTTTTATGCTTCGGGTTTGCCGGGAACTCTCGCAATATTTAAGTAGAATAAGAATCGTTATTATTTTTAATAATATACTTTTTCGCCCGGTATGTCAAGGGGTGAAATGGATTTTATTGCGGTTATAGTGTGCGGGATTTCATCCTCCGAGCTCAAAAAAGGGAGAAAGCCCGCAAACGTTGTGTTCGCGGGCTTTCTGGTGCCCATACGGTATAATAACGACAAACGCGGAAAGCCGCATAGAATCAGGATTTTTGAGGATTAGCTGATGATATTTTCGCTCTTTTCTCGACGAAAATGACAACGGTTTCAAAACTCCCGCATAGGAGGTGATTCATTCACGACAAAAACGCTATAATCTCAGGGGCTTACAGTCCATTAAGGACAAAATACATCTTTTGGGGATTGCTGTCAAGGCGAAACAGCTTGGTATCAGCCCGCATCAGCTTTCGTATGTGACCCATTCCGGGCCGGGCGAGGGATTGCTGATTTACGGTTCTGTCATCATTCCATTCGTGGACCACTTCCCGCGGGATACGGAAATCTACTCACTTTTAACGACGAAGGTCGATGAGACGGCGGCCTGATGGTAAAGCGCGCAACACGGCGATTTCAGATTGAAAAACGGAGGTGTGCATGGTATGATTGGATTACTTTATCAAGGAAGGGGGCGCTCTCGTGGACTATACCTTAATGCATAAAAACATCCCGGTGGTCAACATCGAAATCCTGTCGGATACGGGACGCATCGTAAAGCTGTACGATCTTGCGGCGCCGGAACACCTTCCGCTCGGCGTGCTGACAAAAGATGGCGTGAGCCGCAAGGCAATGGACGATTGGTGGACGGGGCGCTCTATACCCGCCAGCCGGGATGGGATTGCGGATGCGCTTTCAAGGTTGCATGAAACCTCCACCGCCCTGCTCGTTACCAAATGCTATGGCCTTTCCCTATCGGATCAATATTGGGTTTGCCCAAAGGGTTTTGGTCTGAAATGGGAGGAAGTGAACTTCTTCGGCAATGATTTTTCCAAGGATATGGGCGAGATACTGTTTGGGCACAATCCCGCCGACCCCAGCCATATCAGCCTGATGTCGCCGGACAACACCTCCGACGGATGGCTCAAAAAGAAGTGGGTTATCGCGGAAGGCAAACGCGTCCTGATGAAGGGCGGCAGCGGCGTCTATGGACAGGAACCGTTCAATGAGGTGATTGCAAGCCGGCTTTGCCAGCGGCTGGGCATAAGCCATGTGGACTATACGCTAACGACGGCGGACGGCAAGCCCTACAGCCTGTGCGAGAACTTTGTAACTCCGGACACGGAGCTTGTTCCGGCGTGGCGCGTTAAAGAAGCATGTCAGAAAGACAACCGCGATTCCGAGTATACCCACCTCCTGCGCTGCTGTGAAACGTTCGGTATATCCGGCGTAAAGGACGCGCTGGACAGGATGCTGACCGTTGACTATATCATCGCCAACGAGGACCGGCACTACAACAATTTTGGTTTTTTGCGAAATGCGGATACGCTGGAGTGGATAGGCTTTGCGCCGATTTATGACAGCGGCACATCGCTTTGGTATAACACACAAAGCGTCGGCTCCCGCGTTGAGAGCAAGCCGTTCCGCAAAGACCATGCGGAGCAAATAAAACTGGTCACTGATTTGGGCTGGTTTGATTCCGGCGCGCTTGACGGCTTTGAGGAGGACTGTGCGGCGGTATTCGCGCAATCCGAAACCATCGATGTCACCCGCCGCGGGGCAATAGCGAAAGTCGTAACAGAACGCATCGGCCGCTTGCGCCAGCTTCAAAGAGAACGTGGAAAGCCTTCCGTCATGGCGGCTATCCAAGAACATCGGGAGCGTACCGTACCCCCGCCGCACAAGGCACAAGAAAAAAGCGGCGAGCGTGAGATATAGCCGGAAACGGTCCGGCATATTCCAAAACATTCAGGGTCGAACATGAATCCGATATTCTTTTGCACCAGACGGCGAAGAAAGCCTTTGACGAACTCGGTTATAGCAAGGGCAAAAAGATTCCGTCCGTTGCTTCCCTGCGCGCGGAGTATGCTGTCACACTGAGCGAAAAAAAGAAAGCCTACGCGGAATACCGCGAGGCGAAAACACAGACGCGTGAGCTCTTGACGGCGCGGGCCAATGTGGACAGGCTGCTGAACATTTCCGGCCAGGGCCGCGAACGCGACGCCGAACGCACGGATCTTTAACTTATCGCCCGGAACAAAAATAGCGGCAACGCCGTACAAGCCGGAAGCGGGGTGCGCTCCGGCACTAGGCCTGTGGCCGTCGCCGACTCCCGTTAGGGCGGCGATCATGGGGTTCGGGGTTCGCCCCGGCAAGCAGCGTCATGGTCCCCGTGGGGGCCAAGACGCCCAGCTTGCCAAACTAATCAGTACATATTGATTACCCGTCCTCTTCCGCAGGATTCATGTAGCTTGATGACAGAGAGAAGTGCACGACCGTATTTGCACTATACAGCCTAGTGCTTTAACATGGAAAATTATACGGGGCGCTGCCATATCAGTCGCAAGCTCTCAGATGAGTTTATACGACCACTAAGAGGGATGCGGTTTGCTTACATTCCTAATCCTCAACCCTCTTAATTATTATTTGATGATACTCACCACTTTCAAGAATACGCTTTCGTTCTTTCCAGTCTGGCATTAGCGTTGACAATAGTTCATAAAATTTCTTCGAGTGGTTCGCTTGTAAAAAGTGAATAAACTCGTGCATAACAACATACTCAATACAGTTGCGCGGAGCCTCAATCAACCGCTTGTTTAGGGTGATAATCCCTCGCTTGGGTTGACAGCTTCCCCACCGTGAGGTCATATCTCGCAGGATAAGTCGCGGCATCGCTATTCCGTATTTGCCGAATATCGGGTGGATTTCGGCAATCAACTCAGGGAACAACTCGCGGCAGCGAGCGTCTGCCCATTTGTTTATCACCTTCGCCTTTAGCGATGCGTTATTAACATCATTCACTACCAGATACAAGTACACGCCGTCCGAATGAACCGAGTTTCCTCCCTGTGAGAGTTTAAGACGCAGTTCCTTCCCTAAGTACCGATAACTCTCCCCGGTAACATAGGCGCGCTCATTTTGAAAGTATTTCGCCAGTTCTGCGTACTTGTCGATAGCCGCCAGAATGTATGCTGACTTCCTGTTGAGAAATTCTTCTATAACGCTGAGAGAAACTTTGTCATTTGCCGACACATAAACCGTTCCGTCCGCCCGTATACGCAAATTGATATTTTTGACCTTTTTACGTTCAAGTTCGTATATGATTTCACGGTCATTCAGAACTATGTTGTTCATCTAAACCTCCGCAGAGCAACGGTCTTGACGTTTTCGATTATCTTGTCTACTGCTTCAAAGCCAATATGCAAGCCCCTTTTCCGTTCGTATTCATAGAACAAATCGTCAATCTGCTGCGCTATCTTATTGTGAATGTCAATGTTGTTCTGCCAGTCAACGGCATTATTACTCTCGATAATTGCTGTAATTGCAAGCGTAATATCAGCGACGGTATCAACATTCGCTGACAAATCAAGCTCGTCATCAAGTATCGCAGAGATAACGCCGTAAAACGCTTGCGCGTGTAAATTGCCCTTGACTTTTTCTGGGTAGCTGATGTTGGAAGCCCCTTTGCGGTAGTCCTCCATAATCGACTTGATTTTCGCCAGATATTCTGCCTCAGAGATAATGCGATTTTTATATTCCTCCAAAGCGTCCCTTATCCGCTTTGAGAAGCTGTCATAGTATGCGGGGTTCTCGTCGTGATGCTCGTTGATGCTCTTGGTCATCGTACTGCGGATAGCGTCGGCTTTTGCCCGCGCCGAGCCTAATTCCTCAAGCTCTCTCTCCATTTCATCGTGGTTAAGAATATCAACTGGGTTGGTTATCTGCTTCAACCCAACAACGCTCAAATGCGTATCGAGAAGTTTTTGCATCTGCGGTTCATATTCCGAATTGTCGATAGCATCAGCGTAGCGTATCTTTACACTACGGCGCATTTTTGAAAAGAACTGAAATGCGTTTTTGTATCTCCCTATCTCATCATTCGGCAGAGCCTCATAGACTTTTTCGGAATTTAGCACCATTGCCAGAGCTTTGCCAAACTCGCAGAGGACGGAATAAAAAGTTTCGCGCTTTTCATCATCGGCAAGCGCAACTTCAAGCGCTTCTGTATCTTTGCTGTCGCGCAAATCCTCGAAAACGTCCAACAGTCGGGAATATGATTCACGAATCTTCCCTACGCAGGATATTACATCAACAACCGCGCCCTTAATGTCGCCACCGTCGAAGTTCTCCAATCCCGCGCCACTGTATATTTCCATTGCCTCATCAAGCTGTGAAATCAGACCGCGATAATCAACTATAAGTCCGTAGTCTTTACCCTCGTACAAACGATTTGCTCGCGCTATTGCTTGCAACAAGCCGTGTTCTTTTAGCTCCTTATCAATATACATAACCTGAGTGCGCGGCGCGTCAAACCCGGTCAGCAGCTTGCCGCAGACAATCAGAATGTCAATGTCGCCGTCAACAAAACGATTTTTTATACTTTCCTCGTAGACTTCGGCGTTACCGTATTGGGTCATCATTTTCTTCCAAAACTGCAAAACCTTATCGTCGCTGCTCTCGTCCACATCTTCATAGCCCTCGCGCATATCGGGCGAGGATATTACAACAGCCGCCGTAACATCACCCAGTTGTTCAAAACATTCCAGATAGCGCACAGCATCTCGCTTAAAGTTGCACGCGAGCATCGCCTTAAAATCGGTGCCTTTATAACCGTCTGCAAAGTGTGCGTTAATATCAAGCGCGATACGCCGAATACGAGCGTCGGTTGATTGCAGACTGCGAAGCTGCGCCCAGCGGCTCTTTAAGTCCTCCTTCTGCTTGTCGCTCAGCCGTTTTGTGATTTGTTCAAACCAGAGGTCAATATTTGCTTCGTCTACATTCTGCTCGACAAAACGCCCCTCGTAGATAAGCGGCACTATCGCATTATCGTTCACGCCGTCGCTGATTGTGTATTTGTGAATCAGCTTGCCGAACTTCGTCATAGTGTTCTTTTCGTTCTGCATCAGCGGAGTTCCGGTGAAACCGATGTAACAGGCGTTCGGGAACACGAGCCTCATTTTTGCGGCGAGCGAACCGTAGTTTGTTCTGTGGCTTTCGTCCACCAGTACAAACACATCGCGGCTCTCGATTTTCATACCGCGATTTTCTGCGGTATTGAACTTGTTGATTATAGCGGTCACAATATCGGTTTTGCCGCTGTTTATAATCTCAATCAGATTCTTCCCGCTTGTTGCCCTCGCGGGTTTCAGTCGGGTATGCGAAAAAGTCTGTTCAATTTGGCGGTCAAGCTCCGTGCGGTCTGTGACTAAAATGACTTTGCCGCCGCGAATCTTCTCTAAGATGTATCGAGCAAGCATAACCATAGTCAGCGATTTCCCGCTGCCCTGTGTATGCCATATTACGCCGCTTTGACGATTGCCGGTTATCGCGTCGTCCGTTTCGATAGTCCGAATAATCGCCTCAACCGCGAAAAACTGCTGATAGCGGGCGATTTTCTTAACATTGGCGTCATACAGCGTGAACCACCGCGTAAATTTCAGCAACCGTTCCGGCGAATACAGCGATACCAACGCTTTATCCTGTTCTGTGGGTACGCGGTCAACTACGCATTGCGTTAGCCGTTCGTTCAGCCAGTCAGCATATTCTTCTTTCCACGCGCTCCAATATTTTTTTGCTGCGCCCGTCGTCGCGTATTTGGCGGAGTTTTTGTTAGTCGCAAGCAAAACCTGCGCGAATTTATACAACTGCGGAATATACTCCGCGCTCTGATTGCGTAGGTGCTGTTCAATCGCGAGTTCCTCCGAAAGCAACGGCGATTTGCACTCAATCACACCAAACGGAATACCGTTCACAAACAGCACAACATCGGGACGCGCTCCGCCGTCGCCCGCCGCGTTTGATACGGCGAACTCGCGTGAAACGTGAAAGGCGTTGTTTTCGATATGCTCCCAGTCGATATACCGTAGATTGAAGCTCAGCGACCTGCCATCGGCGACCTTTTCGGGGAAGTCGCGACCGAGCAGAAGCGCGTCATACACTTTTTCGCTCGCTTTCACAAGACCATCGGCGAGGTTCGTGTCAAGCTCGTCGATAGCACGCTCAATGTTTGCGGGGCTGAAACGATACTTTGTTCCGCCATACTCAAACACGTTAAATTCGCGCAGCTTTTGCCGGAGAATATCTTTTAACAGCACATTATATAAGCCGCCGCGCTGTGCGTTGCACTCGTCGGGTGTGAGCGACGTATAGCCGAGCTTTTTTAGCACGTCCTCCGCTTGCTCTTGAAATTCTTTTTCGAGGTACTCGTCAGGATTATTTGTAGTCAACATTTTTGACCTCGCTTTCTTCTATCGTTTGTCGGGATTACGCGTAGATTTCCTATACCGCTGATTACGGGAATTCGGCGTATCGGGTAATGCCATCTCAATCAGCCCCTGTTCGAGCGCGGGGTGCAGATAATTCTTACGGAAAGTCGGGCGGTGCTTCAATTCAAGCAGTTCCATAAGCTCCGTAGCCGAGAGCGTTTTCGATCCCAAGACGTTTAGCAACCGTTTAACTTGGTCGGTTGCTTGGTCGCTATCTTGGTCGGTGTCAGCGTACTTTTCCAACGTATCCCAAATTGCCTGCAACATAAATTCGATAAATTCCGTGGAATCCATAGCGTCATTGGAGCGTCTGAGCGCGGAATAATACTCCTCTTGACGTTCCCGCACAATGCTCTCCACCGGGAGCCACGCGAAAATCTCTTTCCATTGATACAGTAGAAGTGTTTGCCACATTCTGCCCATACGCCCGTTGCCGTCCGCGAACGGGTGAATAAACTCAAATTCGTAATGGAACACGCAGCTCTTGACAAGCGGGTGAATCGCGGCGTCTTTCGTCCAAAGTATCAAGTCCGCCATCAGACCCGAAACATTGTCGGCGGGCGGCGCGATATGCACAACCTCCTTGCCGCGAAAAACGCCGACGTTCCCTCTGCGGAAACTCCCCGGTTCTTTGACCAAATCCTTCATAAGAATTTGGTGCGCGGTGAGCAAGTCCATAATGTTATACGGATTGAATTTCAACAGCTTGTTGTACGCCTGAAACGCGTTCTCTACCTCGCAAATATCCTGCGGCGGTGCGAGAACGCGCTTGCCGTCAATAATCGCGGTCACTTGGTCGAGTGACAGCGAATTGTTCTCAATAGCGAGCGACGAATGAATGGAGCGTATGCGGTTAATCCGGCGCAGTTTTGGGTTTTGCTCCATACCGCTCTGAATAGCCAGCACGTCAACGCGGGCGGCGATTTGCGCCACGAGCGTCAGGATTTCGTTTGTAATTGTGTAGTTCGGCTTGTACAAAAAGTTGCTCATACGCTCACCCGCTTTCTTCCCGTCAACAGTTGTTGCATAAGATACTTCTTGACTTTCCGCTGTTGCTGTAACTCACGGTTCAACAGATCGATTTCCCGGTCTGCGACAGTGAGGATTTCCGCGATCGCGATTTGTTCGGGGAGCGGTGGGAGCGTAACTCTTAAATCTTGTAGTTTTGAGAAATAAACATACGTCCGACTACCACCTTGTTTTTGTGTCCGAACAAAACGCCGAAATTCGTCTCCGTAATTTAGAAGTTCTAACAAGAACTTGTCATTGATGTTTTTTGTGGTGAATACTGGGTATAGTGTACTCACAATTCCTTTGGGTACAATCGTGTTGATATTAAACTTGAATATCTCGTCATCACTCATATGACGGAAAGTGAAATAGCCGTAAGGAACAACATTGTATCCAGTATTATTTTCACTTGCAATTTCTTTGTTATAGTAATCAGACTGCAAAAATAGTCCGCGTCGAGAAGAAGTTAAGACCGGGTACTGGTTATTCTCAGCAGTCTTTTCGGCGTGTTCAACGAGGTATTTCCCTAACTGTACAGTTTCCCACTCCCCGCTAAACCCCGGCAACCGCATTTTCCCTGTGAGCAGATTCTGCATCAGCCAGCGTTTTTGCTTTTGCTTCGCCGCAATCAACCGCTCGCGTACGGCGATAGCGCGGTCTGCGGCGGTGAGGATTTCGGCTATGGCGTGTTGTTCGGGGAGGGGAGGAATTTTCGCCGATATTTTCGCAAAGTTTGTATATTTTAGATTGCGCGTATCATCAACAAGTCCCTGTGAATGGCGGTAGAACAGGAAAATTATTTCGGGCAACTTGAACAAATACGAGCAATATTTAGCGTCAACATCGGCCGTCGGCACAAGTACCGTATACGCAGGGCTTACAATGCCCTCGTAATCAGATAACGCAGATACTCCTTGCCACATACGCATAGTGTTATAAGCGATGTCGCCTTTGCATACTTTCAAATATTTGCTCTTATCCTCATTTGAACTGTCTTTCCCCTCAATTTCAGAACGCGGAATAATTCCGCGTGTCCCCGTAACGGACAGCAGTTCTAAGTCTATGCAGTTCGTTTCGGTACGTTCGGAAAAGACATCACCGAGTTTTACGGTTCGCCAGTTAGCCATTGTTTGCCTCGCTTTCTTGCGTAGGCAAATATTTATTGACCGTTATCCTTATATTCTTTATGTGTCCTTTTGCGGTAAGCGTGAACAATACGACGAATAGAATCGCCGCGCCCATAAGCCACCATTGCATTTTAATCCCGGTAATTACTGCAAGTGCGATGAATAGCGTTATCTGCGTCAGCGCATATGAATACTCGCGGGAAAGCGTACCGAGCGATTTTGCCCCCGCTTTTTTCGCCGCAACAAATTTCTCGTAGTCTGTCCAGCCAAACATCTTTTTGAGTAATGGTTCGATGGCGGTCACACCTAACCTGAAAAATATATATCCTACTTCATAGGCGACAGCCAAAGCCGCTACCACAACCAGAACTTCAAGCCCTGCGCTGCCGAGAGAAGTTACTGCCGCCGCTAAAACTTTGACTTCATCATAGAACAGGAACATTCCCGCCCCGATGAACACAAGTCCCGGCAACAGGATATTGACTACGTTGTAGAAAGGTACTTTGGTTTCCATAATCGTTTACTCCTTATTGATATGCGTCCTCAAATGCCGCGTTTAGCTTTTCCGAAAGACCGCCTTTGTGTCCGTACAAGAGCAACTCGCTCCTTGTAGGGCTGAAACCGAGTCCGCACTCGTCCATCGGTAAGAAGTGCGCCATTTTGACATTGTAATCCGTTACCGTGTCTTGCTGACACAAGTGAATTCTAAGCCCGTCGTCCTTTACCTTTTCAAGAACGTCATCTAAGGTAAGGAACTGGTTTTTCGGAATACCCAGTTTCTTCTTCTCGTCTTCACTTGCTTGCGACAGAAGAACTATACCTGATGAATCGGGAACTTCGTAGTCCGTTACTTCGCCGTCCGGTTTAGATGAGCAGGTGTTCAGACAAATGTCCTTTATCTGGGTGCCAATGCCGCACAAGCATAAATCGTGTATGGCACTTATCACCCGCACAGCGTCGCCAGTATGTCCGACCATATAGAGAATGTCCTTGTGGTCTTGGGCTACAAACCACGCCATATTTAGCACATCGTCAACTCGCCTTAACTGAACGCCAAAGACCTCGTTTACAAACGAAACGTGACTCTGGAGCGTTTCACCAGTCTCTTGTAAAAATTTGTGGCTTTTACAAAATATCACAACCGTATCCACCTGTCTTCTGGCTTGGTGTTATGTAAATTCCGCTCTTTGTAATGCTGCTTCCGCCGTTATACTGTGACTCTTCGGGCAACTCCACCGTACCATCCTTAGTATTTTTAATACGCTTTCCCTTGCTTGAAGCAGACTTCAAAAGTTTTTCAGAACCACCGCTCTTTTCGCCTGACCCGGTATTGTCGGAAACCAAGAACATCTTGCTTCCGGCGTTAGACAAGTTATCAAATACCGCTTCCGCGTCTGAAAGCTGTCCATGGTGCGGAAGTTGAATAATACCGTAGCCATCAATATTGTGGAGGAATGACGGTGACGCATCACCACACAGCAAGACTGTTGTGCCATCGTTAAGAACGCATTTTAGCTGTACGCTTGCGGCGTTCATAACAGTTTCACCCTCAATCGTGTCAACAACATTATCGTCAATAGCCTGTGCCACAACCTCAACAAACTCATCTTCTGTCGGACCTACGATTTCATTATCGACAACCATCGTTCCAACACGCGCATCGGCAACAGAAAAGCCATACTCCTGCGCTTTCTCCACAATTGCCTTGATATTATCGAACTTCTCAAGAATACGCTTTTTTGTTGCCTTGAGTGTACGTCGTTCATCATCTAATACAGCAAGCACCTTTCTGGCACTTTTTAAGTACAGCGATGAGTAAACGGTAACAGCAAACTCGTTTGCTTCGTGTAGATAATCCAATAGAGGAATTATGCCGTCTGTATGATCGCTGTCGTTATGTGAGATGACAATGCTGACGGCAGTAATGGTAGCATTCTTTTTCAAGAATTCGACCACGGCGTCCTTGTGCTTACTGTGTCCACAATCGTAGACTATAAGATTGGTGTTGTCATATAGCAGTATGCAATCTCCAAACCTCGTATCGAGGTCAGATTCGTAGTGGCTAAGTGCTTTAAGTTTCATGTCTTTTTCCCTTTCTATGCCCTAAAAGGTGCATAACAGTTTATATCCCCAACTTCGCAAGATACTCGCTCATCTGCGCCTGAACGTCGGCAAGTTCTGCTTCTATATCCGCGATTTCGGCTTTTACGGCTTCGATGTCAACGTCGGGTTCTTCCTCGAACGTGTCAACGTAGCGCGGAATGTTGAGGTTAAAGTCGTTCTCACGGATTTCGTCAAAGGTCGCCTCGTAGCTGTATTTGTCGATAATATTTCTGCCGCGATACGTCGCAACGATTTTTACAATGTCCTGCTCTCGCAGGATATTTTGATTTTTGCCTTTCTCGTAGTTGCCTTCGCCGGACGCGTCAATGAAAAACACGCTTCGAGTATTGCGGTTTTTCTTAAAAATAAGTATACACGCCGGAATACCCGCGCCGAAAAAGAGGTTCGCCGGAAGTCCGATAACAGCATCAAGCAGATTGAAGTTTTCGATTATCGTGCGACGAATTTTGCCCTCCTGCGCCCCGCGAAACAGTACGCCGTGCGGGAGAATAATCCCCATACGCCCGGTGCTGTCGTCAAGACAGTGGAGCATATGCGTGACAAAAGCGTAATCGCCCTTTGACGACGACGGAACGCCCCATTCAAAGCGTTTCCACGGGTCAAGCGACGCACTCATTTTGGTTTTTTCGTCCGGTAGAAACCCGCTGTCCCATTTGTCGAGCGAGAACGGGGGATTTGCGACGACCACCTGAAACTTCATTAGCTTATCGTCGGCGATGTTCTGAGGATTGGCGAGCGTATCTCCCTGCCAGATTGTCGCATCGGGTATGCTGTGTAGGAACATATTCATTTTGCACAATGCCCAAGTCTGCGCGTTGCGCTCCTGCCCGTAAATTGCGACTTTCTTGCTGTTTGCCTCGCGGTATGCTTTCAGTAGCAGACCGCCGCTCCCGCAAGTCGCGTCATAGATTCTGTCATTCTCTTTCGGCTGAACGAGTGCCGCAACCAACTCCGAAACGCGGCTTGGTGTAAAAAATTCGCCGCCCTTTTTGCCCGCGTCCGACGCGAAGTTCGCAATCATAATCTCGTACGCGTCACCGATGATGTCGGAACTGTCCAACTGTGACGGCGACAGGTCAAGGTCATTAAAATCTTCGAGCAGATTTTTCAGGATAGCGTTTTTTTCGCGCGGCTCGCCGAGGTCAACAGTCGAGTTGAAGTCAATCGCGCGGAATACATTGCGAAGTTTTGTGCCGTTGCGCTCCTCAATAGCGGACAGCGCGATGTTAATTTTTTGCCCGATTTGAGTGTCGCTGCGGTTTTGATAAAGATATGCGAACGAAGATTCGTCGTCAAGTACAAAGGGTTCGCGGCTCATAGCGCGGTCGATACGATTTTGGTTGCCGTTGTATTGCTTGGCGTAGTCGGCGCGACGCTCCGCGTTGAGATCGCTGAGATATTTCACGAACAGCATAGACAGGATATAGTCTTTATAACGCGAGCTGTCTATCTTCCCGCGGAAGCTGTCACAGGCTTTCCAGAGCGTGTTCTCAATGTTCTTGCGAGTAGTCATAGGGTTAATCCTCCGTTTTCGATTTGAGCTATCAAAGCATCTGAAAGCTGCCGCTTTTTAGTTCCAAGCCGTTCCAGTAACTGTTGCTCCCTCTCCGAGAGTCGGATAATTTTGCCGATTTCGCGTTGTAGGTCTATTGGCGGCACGTTTATGGCCATATCCGCAATATAGCCGGAGCTGATTGTTCCCATCATCGTTGCTCCGCTAGCCATTCTATAAAATATCCGCTTGTTTTTAGTAAGCCACCAATAGAGGTAATGCGAATCAAGCAGACGCGGCTTTGCTCTAATAATTGCAAAGTGAGCCGGAACAAGTAGGTCGATGTCGTTTTCGTTAATCCAAACCGCTGTGTATGGCGCACTTAACCGCAACAATACATCGCGCTCACGAGTGAAGTATTCCATTTTTAGCCGTTCAGAAGCATAGTAAGGTTCTAATATTTCTTTATCAACAACACCTTGTTCAGACACAGCTTTCAAGTTTAGCGCTTTATATTCTGCTGTATATTCGA
Organism: Christensenellaceae bacterium; assembly: GCA_031261085.1. GTDB lineage: Bacteria > Bacillota > Clostridia > Christensenellales > CAG-138 > Pelethousia. The sequence continues at coordinate 107,175 of JAISKB010000004.1, read as the reverse complement.
GCGGAGTCGCCTCCTTCCGCGAAAGTACGACACCTGTTCGTATATTTGCTAAATGACTAAGTTCCATAGTCCCTCATTTCTTTCCGTACTGTGAATTTTGTGACTATTAATAGTTATAAAAGTTCTATCCGATACCAATTTTAACACCAGTCTTCTGCGCTGTCAAGGGTATTAGGAAAATATTTTGTTCTGTAAAATATGTGATTTGCGTACTCGAATCCTGTAGAATTTATATTTGAAGATCCATTTATCAACTTGACAAAACTTCTCCGAGCAATGGTTCAATATGTTATTATAACATGAACATCTTAAACTGCAACGAGATGAACTGCTGAACGCGCGAGTTCAAAATCGTCTTACCGTTCTCATATGGCTTCAAATTGAAAATTAGCGTATTCTTTTATCGGGCGCGGGTCGTTGAGATAGCGATAGAGGAAGGGCATCTTTTAGGCATGTCACCTCTATATTACTATGAAAATAGACCGTATTCCGCTATAATGATAAAAGCAAATACAGCGTCGTTTATATACACGGGGGAGACGATCACATATGGCGAACACACCGAACTAAAAACTCAAACAGCTTTATCTCATGAAGATTCTGCTGGAGCAAACGGACGAAGAACATCCCCTGTCCGTGCGGGAACTCACCGAGCAGCTGGGACTGTACGGCGTCGCGGCGGAACGCAAAGCCCTGTATACGGACATAGAGCGGCTGCGCGATTTCGGCGTCAATGTGGAAACCCGTAAATCCGGCACGGTCGGGTATTTCGTGGCGGAACGGGATTTTGAACTTGCGGAACTCAAGCTGCTGGTGGACGCGGTGCAGTCCTCGCGCCTGATTACGGAGAAAAAGAGCGCGGCGCTCATCAAAAAACTGGCGGCGCTCACCAGCGTCCACCAGGCTAGGCATCTGAACCGCCATGTGTATGTGGAAGGACGGCCCAAATCCTACAACGAAACCGTGTATTACAGCGTGGACGCCCTCCACGCCGCGATCAACGCGGAAAAGCAAATCCGGTTCCGGTATTTTGACTACGACACCGGCAAACGCCGTGTGTACCGCAAGGATGGCGGCAAATACCAATGCACCCCCGTCACGCTCTGCTGGAGCGGGGACAACTATTATCTCATCGCCTACAGCGCAAAGCACGACGGCCTCGCCCATTACCGGGTAGACCGCATGAACGGCGTCACCATTCTGGAGGAAGCGGCGGACAAGTTTGACCGGACCCGCTTCAATACAGCCGAACACGCCAAGCGGGTATTCGGTATGTACAGCGGTGAAACGGTGAAAGCCACCCTTTCCTTTGACAACAGCCTTGTCAGCGTAGTACTGGATCAATTCGGCCGGAACGTCGGCATCCGGGATACAGCGGACGGGCGCTTTACCATATCGGTTGAGGTCTCGGAGAGCCCGGTTTTTTTGGGATGGATGTTCCAGCTTGGCAGACGGGCCAGGATTCTCTCGCCCGAAAGCTTGGTCGCGGCGATGCGGGAAGCGCTTGCCGCTCACACGGAACTATATACCGAATAAATGTTCGTAAAAACAGAGCACAGTCCGTACAGAGGGACAGCGCTTGTGCTAAGATAGATTCAGACGGATGATTCGCGGCGGGAAAGCGCCGTAAAAAAAGCGGCGGATGTCCGCAATAATGCGGACTTTAGGCATGGAGGGCAATGTATGTGGCAGGAAACGGGGTTTTGCCGGTTCCTCAAGGAGAAACGGCGGGAGCGTACAATGACGGTTCGGGAGATGGCGGAACGCTCGGGCCTGTCCTCCGGCTATTACAGCGACCTTGAATCGGGCAGGCGCAACCCGCCGGAGCGGGAAATTCTCGATAAAATGCTTGCTGTGCTGAACGCATCGGATGACGACAAAAAGGTGTTCTATGACCTAGCCGGAAAAGCGCGCTCGGAAGCGCCGCCCGATCTTCCGGAATACATCAACGAGAACGAGGTGGTGCGCGTGGCACTGCGGCTGGCAAAGGATCAGGGCGACACGACGCGGGTTTGGAACCGCTTTATTGACTTCTTGGAAGAGGAGAAGGGAGACGGCCCGGATGATTGAACTGAAAACAGGCTATTCCTTATCACAGGTGCCATATATCACCTATGAGGCGCTGGACAGCTACGCCGAGGCCGTAATCCGCGACTTTGACCCGGAGCGTCTGTATATCCCCGGCCCCGTCAACGCAGAGGGCTTTGTGGAGTATTATCTCGGCCTGCCCACCCGCTACCGCCGCATCAGCTATGACCGCAGAGTGTTAGCCATGACCGCGTTCAATAACGGCTTTATACAGGTGATTGACGAGGATACCGGGTTTACGGAGCCGATGCCCGTAACAACGGGAACGGTGATTGTGGACACTTCGCTGACGGCCAGGCGGAATCTTGCCCGGCTCCGGTTTACGGTTATGCACGAAGGGGCGCACTGGCTCCTGCACCGGGATACCTTCGCGGCGGACAACCCTTTTGGCAGCCCCGGCACGTTTGAAAACCAGTATCTCGAGGCAAAAGAAGGACGCATCGACTACAGCCGCAGCCAAAAGGAGCGGACGGACAGCGAACGCATTGAGCGTCAGGCGGATTTTCTCGCCTCGGCGCTGCTGATGCCCCGGCCCGCGCTTCGCAACGCTTTTCGCAGCTATTTCGGTTTCTATGACGAGCGCCCGCGCAGGATTGTGCGGGGTGCAAGCGCGCTGGATAACTGCTTCGCCGCGCAGCTGCCGGAATATGTGGCCGGTGTTTTTCAGGTATCCAAACGCGCCGCGCTGATCCGGCTGGAAAAGCTGACGGCAATTGTGGATAAGGGGTGTCAGTATTATGGTTAATAACGTGACTTTTTTTGCCCTGATTGTCCGCAATTCAGCGGACAACACCGACATAGGTTTGAGGAGGACTGAATCATGAACACAGCGGCGGTTGAAATAGTGGAATATGTATTCGTCATGCACGGGATACCGGAAGGAATGTATCCCGCCGTGGCGTACAGGCGTGCCGGAGGATTTACGGCACGGCGGCAGAAGGAGATCAAATGCCCTTACTGCGGCAGGCTGCTGACCACCATCGACGTCACGGCGAAGGTGGAGCTGTACCGCACCCCGAACCGCAAGGAGATCCCCTGCCACGAGTACCGTAAATGCCATGTTTGCCACGAAACGGTGGGGATCATCTTCTCATAGCCGGACGACCTTAAAATTGAATATCGCATTGGCCTATCGCCCTTTCGGGCGGTAAAGCGGCAGCTTCACGGAATCTGAAACAAGCGCCCGGAATGTGGGCGCCCCGACAACGGCTGCGGCGCCGTGGATAAAGGCTACGCACGCTTCGTAAACAGACCGACGCAGGCGGACAGGTATCATTCACGCCAAACCGTACCGAGCCCGCATAACCGCTTTTAGCGGTTACAATGCCTACGAGTCCGACAGGCGGCAACTTTGTTGCTGCTTGCCGGATTTTTTGTTTTTTCAGCGATAGATTTGCCGCCTGTTGGATTCCCCGAAAGGAGTCCGACAGGTGGCTTTTTACATCATCTCCCGCAGCCGTTCCCCGCCTTTCCCCGGCAGTTTTTGATTTTCACAAAAAACTGACTGGAGGAAAGGCAAATGCAGAACTGGCAAAAGGACAGGAATTACAGGAAATATATCCACACGGACGGCGCGGTCGCCTGCATCATCACGGTGGACGGCGTGGACGTTGAGGTTGACGCGGAGATCTATGCCGCCTATTCCCGGGCCGACCGCAGGGAGCGGTATCAGGCGGAACGCGAGAAGGACAAGATCGTTCCGCTGAACCGGCTGGAAGAAGATATGACGGCTTTTGCGGAGGTGGAATCCACCGAGGACGCGGCGCTTCGCGGTATCCTCGCCGGGCAGTTGAGCGAGGCGATCTCCCTGCTGACAACGGAAGAACAGGATATGCTCCGCGCGCTCTATGCGGAAAACATGACTGAACGCGAATATGCCAAGACAATTGGATTGTCGCAAAAAGGCGTCAACAAGCGCAAAGCCAAGGCACTTGAAAAGCTCAAAAAAATATTGGTACTCAAACCGTCCGGTTTTCGGGAGCCTTAGTGAAGGGACAAAAATCCCTTTCGGGCACCTTGACAAATACCGGGCTTTGACGCCCGGTCATATCGGACGCCGGGTAACGTTACCGTCCCGCCGAGCGCAGAGAAGAAGCGGCGCATAGAGCCAAAACCCCGAAGCGGAAACGCTCCTGGGCGGCGGCCGCGACAAACCGCTGGCTTACACCCCTCGTTTTACGAGGGATGCCATGACACGGGACGCCATAATGATCCTTCCGAGTAGACAGGCCCGCCTACGATGGTGGCGGGAGAAGCGCCGCCGCGCTTGGGAAAGAGCGAGGGGGGCTTCTATGTGAGGGGTTTCCCCCTCAGCCCGGCGGTTCCCCCGCACACGGGACGTGAGGTCAAATAGTGTGTAACCAAACGGGTACAACCGCAAAACGAATCAAATATTTTTACAATTCATCGTTTGGCGGTTCTGCTACTGCACCCTCATCTTTACGGTGAGGGTGTACCACAGAGCCGCCAGGCGGAACATAAAGGAGCAAATGATTATGACCACAACACAGAGGCAGGACGCGCCGCGCGCGCTTCTGCGAAGGATATTCACCGATGTTTTGCCCAAGCACGGCTTCGCGCCGCGGGAAAAACAGATGGAACTGGCGGACGAGGTACTGTCCGCGTTTTGCCGCCGGGATATCTTCCTGGCCGAGTCCGAGGTCGGCACCGGCAAGACGCTGGCCTATCTTCTGCCCGCCGTGCTCGCGCGGCGCGGCAGGCTGAACGAGGGCAAAATCCCCACCGCGCTGCCGGACGGAAGCCAGGCCCCCGTCGTCGTCGCCACATCGAGCATCGCGCTGCAGCGTGCCATTGAACGCGAGACCATCCCGATGCTCTCGGAGATTCTCTTGCAGCACGAAATAATCAAGACGCCGCTCGCCTGTGTGCTGCGCAAGGGCAAAGGCCATTTTCTCTGTGAACGCCGCTTTGTCCATTTCCTGCGTTTCACCGACGCGCGTACAAAAGAAGTTCTATTGCCGCTTGCGGCAACCACCCTTACCGATCTGGCCGGCGCGAAAAACCTGACGGCCTACATGAAACGCCATATTTGTGTGGACGAAAGCTGTGGGCCGGACTGTCCCCGGTACGGCGAGTGCCGGTATATGCGCTATCTCCGGGACGCCCAGCGGGGCGGCTATGATTTTCAGGTCTGCAACCACAATTATCTGCTGGCGGACCTGATCCGGCGCAGCAAAGGCCAGCGGCCGCTGATTCCCGACTATCAGGGCGTCGTCATCGACGAGGCGCATAAGTTCCTCGACGCCGCGCGGCAGATGTACGGCTGCTCCCTCTCGCTCCCCGAACTCACGCGAATCGCACAGGATATCCGGGACTTCACTTTCTCGCCCGGCGTTCCCACGGCGGATATTTCCCGCGAAACGGACAGGATTTTATCCAAGAGCCGCCTGCTGTTTCAGTATCTGAACCGGGAAGTTCCTCCGGAACAGGACGGAGACGACGGCGCGGAACGATACGCCACAAAAATCCGGGAGCGGACGGAACAGCTTTTGCGCGCGCTGAAGAGAATATCGACGCGCTGGACGGGATGCTCGCGGTCAGGGCAGTGGGCGCGAAATATATGCAGCGGAAGCGGGACGCGCAATGGACGCTGAACCGGGTTTCCGACAGCCTGGCCGCCTTTATCCGTCATACGGAACTGGTGTATTGGCTGGAGGAAATATGGGGCGAAACGGAGGTTGGGGTCCGGTTCGCCCGTCTGTGCGGTATTCCCACGAACCTGGGTGAACTGCTCCACCGGGATTTGTGGGGCAAGGACGTCCCCATCATTCTTACATCGGGAACGCTTTCGGCGGCGGGCAGTTTCGGACATATCAAGAAGAAGACCGGGCTTGACCGCGTTCCTGAAAAGCGGCTTTTGGAAACCTCGAAGCCCTCTCCGTTCAACCACCGGGAGAATATGCTGCTGTATATCAGCGAGAACACAACCTTCCCTGACAATCAGGACCCGGAATACATTTCGGCCGTCGCGGGCGAGATTGAACGGCTCATCCGCGCGTCCCACGGGCACGCGGCCGTGCTGTTCACGTCGTACAAGGCGATGGACATGGCGCATGAGCGCATCGCGGCGCGGAGCCTGCCGTATCCCCTTTTCCGGCTGGATCGCGGCGGCGCGGCGCCATCGGGCGGTTCCGGGCAAGCGCCGGCGGCGTACTCTTTGCCAGCGGCGCGCTGTGGGAGGGCATAGACATTCCGGGCGACGTGCTGTCCATGCTCATCATCGCGCGGCTGCCCTTCGCGGTTCCCGACCCGGTCAGCGAATGGGAGCGGACGCTGTACGCCAACATGAACGAGTACAAGGCGAAGGTCGTCGTGCCGGAGATGCTCGTCAAGCTGAAACAGGGCGCCGGCCGCCTGATCCGCGCCGAGACCGACACCGGCGTCGTCGCCATTCTCGATGCGCGGGCTTCTTTAGGGCTCCCGCGAAACGAAGTTTCGTGGGAAGAGGACGAGCAACGAAGCGGAGCGAATGCCCGCTTGAGGGTGGGCGCAGCGGAGTGCAGTTTGCGAGGACGAAACGGTTCTTATCGCCGGCGCGTGCTGGCCGCTCTGCCGCAGTGCGGGGTGACAAACAATATCGATAAAGTCGCGCGGTTTCTGCGTGAAAAGAAACCGTCTGAATATTTTGAGGAGGCAGCCTGATGCAAAATACTGAAAACAGGGACAACCTGATAGATATCCGAGATGTGGACGTCAACAAAGATCTGCCAAAACAGGAGCGTATCGCCGAGTATGTCCGGCAGATTAAGGATCCGTATCACTTCCGGTGCGGTAAGTTTTCGGTCACTGCCAGGTTCAGCGAGGACGGGCCCTCGCTGGAAGATTGTCTGCAAAGATTGATCGCGTAAAAACCAATGAAAAATCGAGAAATGAGTGGACTTTACCGCCGGTCAGAGTTAACATGGGAGTGGGAAAAGAGCAAAATACGGCAATCTTCAATCACTTCCGGTTCGCGGCGAAATCTGCGGATAAAGGAGTGATTTGTTATGGCCCAGGCCACCATCTCTTGCCCCGTTGGGGCAATTCACCTTGTGTCAGAAACAAAATACAGGGCGGCGAAGTATATTCGTTTGTCCTATGCCGACGACAAAAAGGGCAAAAACAAAAAAGACGGCACGGTTGGCGAGAGCGACAGCGTGGAGAACCAACGCAAGCTGCTCGACAGCTTTATCGCGTCGCAGCCGGATATCGAGGCGGTTTTGGAAAAGGTGGACGACGGTGTTTCGGGCATCGTATTCGACCGCAAGGCGTTTAAGGAAATGATGGCGGAGATCGAAGCCGGCAGTATCAATTGCGTGATCGTGAAGGATTTATCGCGCTTTGGCCGGGAGTACATTGAGACCGGGCGCTATCTGCGGCGCATCCTGCCCGCATACGGCGTGCGGTTCATTGCGCTGAACGACAACATCGACACGCTCAAAGACAGTGCCGACGACCTGGTGGTCAGCGTGAAATCCATCATCAACGACGCCTATTGCCGGGATATCTCGGTCAAGACGCGCTCGGCTTTGAACGTCAAGCGTGATCACGGCGATTACGTGGGCGCCTGCCCGATCTACGGATACCGGCGTTCAGATGAAAACAAAAACCAGCTTGTGCCGGACGAATACCCGGCGTCCGTCGTGCGGGATATCTTCCGCATGAAGATAAACGGCATGAGCGCGCTGAAGATATCGGAAGCGTTGAACAGCCTGGGCGTGCTGTCGCCTATGGCCTACAAGCGGGACCGGGGCCTGCCGCATCCCACGGGCGGGTTTGCGGACGTGCCGGACGCGAAGTGGTCGGCCACGGCCATCTTCCGTATCCTGAACGATGAGACCTACACGGGGGTGCTGATCCAGGGGCGGCGCGGAACCCTTAATTACAAGATCAAGGACATGCTCGACCGGCCGGAGGCGGAATGGAAACGTACCGTGGACGCCCATGAAGCGATCATAAAACCGCGTGATTTCGATCTTGCCCGGAGGATCATGCAGCTGGATACCCGCAGCACGCCGAACAGCGACAAGGTCTATCTGTTCTCCGGCATCCTCATCTGCGGATGCTGCGGCGGCCGGATGACCCGCAAGACCAACCGCTACAAGGGGCGAGAATATCTCTACTATTACTGCCCGACCGGGAAAAAGCACGGCTGCCACAGCGCGGTCATGGTGAAAGAGGAAGACCTTGCCGGGTGCGTGCTGGAAAGCGCGAAAGCGCACATCGCCGGCATTGTGTCTCTGGATTCCGTACTCGCGGCAGGCGACAGCCGCAAAGCGGCACAGGCGCTGGCAAGGCAGCTGAACGGTCAGATCGGGGATAACGAGCGGCAGATTGCCGCCATTACCGGATTCAAATCCTCGCTGTATGAGAACATGGTCAGCGGTCTTTTGAGCAAAGAGGACTACAAAACGCTGAAAGCCGGATATGCCGCCGATGAGGCCCGCTTGCGCGGCGCCGTCGCCGCTCTGGAGATGGAGCGTGACGACGCCCTGGACGGCAGGGCCGAGCGGCTGCGCTGGACGGAGCATTTTAAGCAGTTCGAAGGGCTGAACGCGCTTGACCGCCGCGCTGTGGTAAGCCTGATCCGGAACATCCGGATTACGGGCAAGACCGAATTGGATATTACATTCAACTATCAGGATGAATATGCCCAGGCGATGAACCTTCTTCAAAAGGAGGTTGCGGCGTAATGGCACGGAAAAGCAGAAAAAACGTGGGTGTTGTGGATGCAACTCCGGTCGCTGTCGTTTCAACGGTCTATAACGCGGCCGCGTATATCCGGCTTTCCAGGGACAACGCCAAGCGCGGCGATTCTCTGGAAACCCAGCGGGACATCATTGAGAATTTCATCGCCGCTTCGCCGGACATTCGCCTGGCGGATGTGTACAGCGACAACCAGACCACCGGCACAAGATTTGAGCGTCCTGCGTTTCAGCGGATGATGGAGGACGCTGGGAGCGGCCGGATCAACTGCATCATCGTAAAGGACCTCTCGCGCTTTGGCAGGAACGCCATTGACGCGGGCTATTACATCGAGAAGCAGCTGCCCGCGATGGGCGTCCGGTTCATCGCGGTGACCGATTCTTTCGATTCGCTTGAGGGCGACGGCGGAATCCTGCTGCCCCTGAAAAACGTTATCGCGGAATCGTATGCCCTGGACATCTCCCGCAAGTGCCGTTCTGTGCAGCGGCAGAACATCCGGGACGGGCGGTTCGTGGGCAGGATGGCGCCCTTTGGGTATGACAAGGATCCGGAGGATTGCCGCCGCCTGATCGTGGATGAAGAGGCTGCCGGAATCGTGCGGCGGATATTCGGCTGGGCCGCGGAGGGAACCGGCGCAGGAGAGATCGTTCGCAGGCTGAATAAGGCGGGTGTGCTTCCGCCCAGCCATTACAAGCGGGAAAAAGGCTTAATTGAAAACATGAAGCTGGTGGGCAAAACATTTTGGCAAAAACGAACGGTCACGGGCATTTTGACCGACCGGGTGTATGCGGGCGATATGGTACAGGGAAAGACGCGCACCGTGAACCATAAGGAGATCGCTGTCAGCCCGGACGAATGGGTTTGCGTTCCGAATACTCATGAGTCGGTCATATCCCGCGAGGACTATGAGTGCGTACAGCTTCTGCTCCGCCGGGCTTCGGGCAAAGACAGCGAAGCGCGCAGGGCGGCGGTTCCATATTCTCCCCATGTGTTTAAGGGCAAGGTGTTTTGCGCGCATCGCGGTCAGCCGATGCACCGGCGCCGCCAGAACAAGGACGGCGTCTATTGGTACCGCTGCGAATCGCAGTGGAAATTCCACAGGGATGCTTGTTTCGTGGTATCGGTCAAGGAGGCGGAGCTTCAGGAGGGTGTATTCACGCTGCTGGGCAAGTACGCCGGGGCGATCACGGGCGGGTACATCCGCAGGGAGCGCATGACCCCGGTAAAAGACGCCGCAGCCGAGGGCGAACTGAAGGAGATCAACGCCCGGCTTTCCCAAAGCGGCCGTTTCCTCAAAAGCCTTTACGAGCATATGCTGGGGAGCCTGATCACCGCCGAAGAGTTTTCCGCCATGAAAGCCAGGTACGAGTCGGAAATTAAGGCTTTGTCAAGGCGCGCGGATGAAATCTGCACCGCGCGTCGGGACCGGGCGTCCGGCTTTGCATCCTACTGCGCGTTCAGCGACGCCGCTGCCGGGGCGCTGAATGGCCACGAACTCACCGCCGAGAGTATCGACCGCTTGGTGGAGAAAATCCTGGTCAGGCGGGACAAGAGCTTTGAGATCGTCCTGCGGTTCAGGGATGAATTTGAACAGGAGGTGGAGAAGGTTGGATAAGCCGGTTATCGCAAAATACATTCGGTTGTCGCTGGATGAGGCGCATTCCGACAGTTTCAGCATAGAAAACCAGCGGCTTTTACTGGATCAATACATGATGGACGCTGATATGGACGGCGGCGAGATACTGGAGTTTGTGGACAACGGTTATTCCGGAATCAATTTTGAGCGGCCCGCCGTACAGGAACTGCTGGAACTCGTCCGCGAGGGAAAGATCAATTGCATTTTGGTGAAGGATTTCAGCCGGTTCGGGCGCGACGCGCTTGAAACCGGATACTTCATAGAACGCGTCTTTCCCCTGTTCCGGGTGCGTTTTATCGCGGCGTCGGACGGGTTTGATTCCTTTGCTCATGACGGCGATACGGGCGGCATGGAGGTTTCGTTCAAGTTCCTGATCAACGAATATTACAGCCGGGATTTGTCCGTAAAGATCCGCAGCGCGAAACGCGGGAAAGCCCTGCGGGGCGAGTTGGTCAGAAAAGACTGCGTTTTCGGCTACAAACTTGACGATGCCCGCCGTATGGTCGTTGACCCGGAGGCAGCGGAAACGGTACGGATCATCTTTGAAATGTACGCCGCGAAAAAGAGCCTGGCCGATATACAAAGGCGGCTTTATACGGAGCGGCGCTTTTCGCCCTCCGCGTGGAAAAACCGCCGCCGGGACGGCCGGGACGCGGCGGCGGAGGAGGATGAGTTCCAATATATTTGGAGAAAGACCGGCATTCTGGTTATGCTGCGGGACGAACAATATCTCGGCACATATATATCGGGCAAAACAAGGATGACGGAGGTAGGCGGCCGCAGCCATACAATGAATGCCGAAGAGGACTGGATACGGATTCCCGGACACCATCCCGCCATCATCCCGCAGGATTTATTCGACGCGGCACAGGAACAACTTCGCGCCAAAGGCGAGCCGCTCCGCAAACGGGAGCCCGATACAACGAATCGGCATGCGGTACAGATGGCATCGGCGCTCAAAGGAAAGGTCATGTGCGGGCACTGCGGGCATGTTATGGGCATCAGCGGCACAAAGAACGCGGCTTTCCACTGCCGGTTTACGCGTACCGCAGCTGACGCGGTCTGCCACAAATTGCGCGTCCTCAAAAGTGAATTGGAGGCGGTGGTTTTAGAGGGCGTCAAGCGTCAGGCAAAGTTGGTGTTAAAGGCCGGGCTGCACGCTGCCGACGTCCAGGCGTTATGCGCCCCGGCGGCTGAATATATGGGGAAGATCGGGAGACTGCGGGAGGATAAGCGGCGGCTATATGAATCGTTGGTGACGGGCGGTATCTGCCCGGATGAGTACAAGACCCAAAAGACCGCCATTGACGCCGAGTTGGATAACGCGTTACAGGTGCATTCTGCGATCCTCGACGAGAGCAAAAAGAGTGTTCCCGACGCGGATTCCCTGCAGGCGGCGAAAAAGGCTTTGAAAGCGCGCAAGTTATCCGAAGCGCTGGTTCATTTGCTGGTTGACAAGGTGATGGTTTACCCCGATAACAGAATCGAGATCGTGTGGAAGTTGTCCGGGTTCATAAACTGTTTGGCGCAGGAGCCGCAGCTTTTTGTCGCTACATGAACACCCGCGCTGAAAGAGTCAAGGTCACGACAAAATTTCTTTTGTCGTGACCTTGACATTTGGGTGGCGGAGAGGGTGGGATTCGAACCCACGAGCGCTTGCGCGCTACCTGATTTCGAGTCAGGGCCGTTATAACCACTTCGATACCTCTCCTTATTCGGTTTACCGCCCGCGCGCAAGAAATGAGAACGCTTAGGCCGTGATGCGGAAATTATTATACCCCAAACGCAGAAGAATTGCAATGCAAAATGCCCCCGGGGCAGCATTTCCTTTGCCTCCGGCGCAGCTTTTCTTCAAGGGGCGGATATGATATGATAAAATTGATTTAATACTTTTGAACAGGAGAGGTAGTATGCAATTTCAATTTGGCATGCCCACGGATATTTACTTTGGCCGCGGCGCCGTGCGCGCGCATGCGGAGGCATTGCGGCTGGGCAAGCGCGCGTATATCATAACGGGCAAAACCAGCGGCCGCAGCAGCGGCGCGCTGCGGGATGTGACGGAAGCACTCCGCTCCGGCGGCATCGCGTATGATGTGTTTGAAGGTATCGGCAACAACCCGCTGGTGGAGCAATGCTACCAGCTGGGCGCGCAGGTGCGCAGGGCGGGGGCGGATTTCATCATCGGCATAGGGGGCGGATCGCCGCTGGATGCCGCCAAAGCCATCGCGGTATATGCCGCCAACGATATCCCACCGGAGCGCATATTTTCTTATGGATATGATAACGGCGTGCTGCCCATACTCGCCGTCCCCACCACCAGCGGCACCGGCAGCGAGGTAACGCCCTGGTCTATTTTGACCGATGACGCCAAGCAGACCAAGCGTTCCTTCGGCGGGCCGCTCACCTTCCCCAAGGCCGCGTTTTTGGATCCGGCGTATACCGACAGCCTGCCCGCCGATGCCACCCGCAACACCGCGCTCGATGCGCTGCAGCACTGCATCGAGGGGGTATTCAGCCTAAAAGCATCCCCCTATAGCGATGCGCTGGCGCTCGATGCCATACGCCGCTTTGGCGCGTGTATGCCGGCTCTGGAGCGGGGCGATTTTGCGCCTATACGGGATGCGCTGATGCTGATTTCTATGATGGCCGGCACGGTAATCGCCAACACCGGCACCACGCTGATGCACGCGATGGGGTACTCGCTCACCTATTTTTATGATGTGCCGCACGGGTTGGCCAACGCGCTGGTAATGCCCGTATATATGGCCGAAATGCAGCGGTATCGCCCCGACGCTATGGAGCGGGTGCTCGGCGCACTCGGCATGTCGCAGGCTGACTTGGCGGCCTACCTAAAGCGCAGCTTTAAGCCCTCGTTTACGCCGCGCCCGGGGGAGCTCGCCAAGTGGGCGGCCCTGGTGACGGAAGCCGCGGCGGGCGTTAAGGCGGCGGGCTTGCCGGTGGAGCAATCCTATGTGGAGGATTTGTACCGGCGGGCGTTTGAATAGCCGTGGTTTAGGCTGAAAAACGCATCTGTCTGTTGACATTCGGCCCGGCTGCAAGTATAATAATTCGTGCAGTTGTGCGGCCGTGGCGGAATCGGCAGACGCGTACGTTTGAGGGGCGTATGGGCAACCGTATGGGTTCAAGTCCCATCGGCCGCACCAAAAATAAAGGGTCACCCATTAGGGTGGCTCTTTGTTTTTGCATATAGATGAGGGACTTGAAGCCGCAGCCGCATCACACCCAGTGCGGAATCCCCATCTTTTGGCACAGCGCCTGCACTCTGTTGGCGAATAAATAAAACATTTTATAAAAACATGTATTAAATTTTGCTTATTTGCCTATATTTAACAAATTATACATATATTTCCATAATTTGTATGGTATTATTGAGTTGACATACTATATTGCAGGTTGACGTGATGCCGTTGTTTGCAAAAAAGCCCTTGGAAATCATGGTAGCAGCTCCATCGTTTACACGAGGGCGATTTCAAGAGCTTCACTAGATTATAAATGGTTTTCTGAGAACATGAAGCGATTTAGAAAGGATAAAAACGATGAAGTTAAGACAATATTTGGCGGTGCTTCTAGTGGTTTTGTTTCTCACAGTGGGCGCGTCCACAGCATGTGCAGCAGCTTATTCTTACTCGGATTCGGAGTTAGACGAGTACAGACTTATCATTTTGAATGAGGCTTTAGCTAAATATAATGATAGGATTATAGTAGGGGTAGATGGTTCTAGCCAAGCATTGCTTGTTTTAACAACACAAGAGGATAAGGAGTCTGTTTCTGCGGCATTAAAGAGCTACGGTATCGATATGAGCAGGGTTTGTGTTGAAACGATGCCACTAGATAACTCTATCGCTAAAGCAACGGCAAACGTGAATGTACGTTCGGGGCCGGGTACAACTTATAAGCGCCTTGGCAAACTACAAAAGAGCCAATCAATCTCTGTGGTGAAGGTTGCAAACGAGTGGGCTCAAATCGTGTGGCAAGACTCGGTTATCGCGTATGTTCACGTGGATTATCTTTCTTTTTATAACGAAATCGCAATTGTTGGAAACGATACGAGTTCTATGGCAACAGCAACGGCAAACGTAAACATTCGCGCCGGACGGGGGACAGGATATCGCAAACTGGGGAAGCTTAAAAAAGGCCAGCAAGTTATTGTGAAGGGCGTGTTGGGCGACTGGGCGCAAATTGAAGTGAGTACCGGGGACCCCGCTTATGTTCATACTAAGTACCTCAGAGGAACGGATGATAGAGATCCCTCTCTAGCTCCATTCACAAAGGATGAGCGTGCATGGTATGAACGCTATATTCGAGAAGCTTTGGATTTGGGTGGTTTCGCGGGCAAATACACCCTAACGCTTAATTCCGATAAATCAATATACATTGTATCCGTACAGAATTCCCTGCAAGAAAGCGTATATAATAAGCTCGAAGGCTATGGCATTGCCATGATTCGTGTGCGGGTTCAAGGGAGATAGCAGCTTTTGCAGCGCGCGCAATTCACAGGAAGTAGTCGAACCTGGCTGCTTCCTTTTCCATCGGTCATCTTCCCTTTGGTTGTTTGGGGGGCGGGTTGGGTATATAATCACAAGAACAACTTGCGGAACAGCTCGGCGTTTCACGACATGCTATTTCCAGATGAGAAAGTGGTACCGTGCTGTTTCTGCGAAAAAACAAAAAATGATTTGAGGGAACGAACATGAAAAAATATTTTGCTATGACGTGCACTTTCTCTGCCCTTGCGATACTCCTTTCAAACATCATGTGTGCTGTTGTCGCTTATTCATATTGCGACATGCTCTACGGGATTGAATATAAAGGATATAGCGCACCGGCTTCGGTTGCGTTTGTCATTGCAATTCCGTTTGTAATCGGTATTGCCGTATGCGCGATAATAGCGGTTGTATTTTATCGAAAAGCAAAACACACAACATAACAGCCCTTAAACCGCCGCCCATCGTGGAGGGCGGTTTTTTCGCCCTTGTTATTTCTCATCACCTCCCATGTCTGTTTTTACGACAAACCAATTTTATATTAGGCACGAAAAAGCGCCGTGAATCGAGGGGCTTAAAGCCACAATAAATAATCCGCCGGGCATATAGACGAACCTTGCCTATAAGGCGTAAAATGAAAGAAGATGAAAATATATAGATGAAAGGATTCGATATAGATATGAATTGGTTTATTTTTGCGGTTATAGTAGGTATACTGCTCTTTATTCTATTGGGTACAAACAGGCAGGGCAATGCCGTTGGGTTTAAACTGCAAAAGCGGCAATGGCTGACGCTGCTCGCCATACTGCTGGTGCTGCCGTCCTTTGTCATCGTCGTGCCGGTCAATTCCGTGGGCATTGTGTACAGCCCGTTTAGCGGCGTGAGCGAGCAGGTATTGCCCGAGGGCATTCACGCCAAGGGGCCGCTCGACAGCGTATACACCATATCCACCGAGGTGCAGACCAAAACGCTATCCGGAATAACCGGGCAAACGAAGGATTCGCAATATGTCACCATGGAAATCGACATCAAATACCGCGTGTCCACCGCCAACGCGTTTGAGGTGTTTCGGCAATACCGCAATTTAAATACGCTTGACAACCAGTTTATCATGCCCACCGTGCAGCGCGGCATCGAAAAGGTGACCACCAACTATAACGTCATAGAGATATTGGGCGACCACCGCAACAACGTATATGCGGATATTGAGGGCGCGCTCAAAGAACAGTTTGCGCTGTGCGGTTTAACCTTTGTGCAGATCAACTTTAACGATACCGATGCGGGCGCCGAAATTGAAAACGCCATCAAGGCCGAGGCTGTTGCCAAAAAGATGATTGACGTGGCGGAACAGGAGCGGGACGCGGCGGAAGTAACCGCGCAGCAGCGCGTGATAGAGGCGCGTGCCGATAAGGAGCGCGCACAAATCAACGCCGATATGCAGATATTGCAGGCGGAGGCCGCCGCCAAAATAAAGGAGCTCGAAGCGCAGGCGCAGGCAAAGGCGAACGTTGAAATCGCCAAGAGCATCACGCCGGAGCTTATCGAAATGAAATTGGCCGAAGCGCGCCTTGCCCATGGCTGGGTTACGATACAGGGCGCGGGCAGCACGATTGTAGACGGGCGCGGCACAGCCAACTAAGCAATCGGTTCAAACACAAGAGGGGGGCGGGCAGCCGCTTCTCTTTTTTTGCATCCGCACAAAGTTTGCTCAGGCGCCGCCTTACCGCCCTCATCTGCCCATCCCGGGTGAGGCGGCCTTCGCCTTATGTTTTGCCGCTGTCCTCACGCCTGAAAATATGCTAAAATGAAAGCTGTTCTTCGTGTAAAACGCTTTGGCCCTGCCAATATAAAGGAGTATCTCTCATGAACATTCCCGCCACGCTTGCCAATGAATTCAGCCTTGCTCCGGCGCAGGTCGCCGCGACGGTCGCGCTGATTGAGGATGGCAACACCATCCCGTTTATCGCCCGCTACCGCAAGGAGGCCACGGGCGGTATTTCCGATACCGTGCTGCGCGATTTGGATGAGCGGCTTACCTACTTAAAAAACCTGGAGGCCCGCAAGGCCGAGGTGCTGCGCCTGATAGACGAGCAGGGCAAGCTTACGCCGGAGCTTAGCGCCGAGGTGGAAAAGGCCGAGGTGCTCCAGCGCGTAGAGGATTTGTACAAGCCCTATAAGCTCAAGCGCGCTACCCGCGCTTCCAAGGCGCGTGCGCGGGGGCTGGAGCCGCTGGCCGACTTAATTTGGGCGCAGCAGCACACACGCGGCAGCATTGCGGGGCTGGCCGCGCCCTTCGTGAACGCGGAAGGCGAGGTGAGCTCGGCCGAGGATGCCATAGCCGGCGCGTGCGACATATTAGCCGAGCGGATTGCGGAGGACGCGAACCTTATCACCGCGCTGCGCAACCTCACGCGCATGCGCGGCACGCTGGTGAGCGAGGCTGCGGACGCGGAGGAAAAGACCGTTTATGAGATGTACTATAAGTTTTCGGAACCGCTATCCAAAATCCCCAGCCACCGCATACTCGCCATCAACCGCGGCGAAAACGACAAGAAGCTTAAAGTGAAAGTGCAGGTGGATGCGGATTTTTTCACCGCGCGCATCGCGCGCGATGTAATCACAAATCAGCTTTCCATATTTGTACCGCTGCTGCAAGCAACCATTGCGGATAGCTATAAGCGCCTGATTGCGCCCTCTCTGGAGCGCGAATTGCGAAGCGAGCTCACCGAGCGCGCAGAGGTGGACGCCATCAAAATATTTGCCAAAAACACCGAAAACCTGCTCATGACGCCGCCCGTTGGCGGGGCGCGGGTGATTGCGATAGACCCCGGCTTCCGCACGGGCTGCAAGGTTGCGGTGCTATCCGAAACCGGCAAGCTGCTGGACTATACCACCATTTACCCAACCGCGCCCAAAAACGATGTGGCCGGCACCGAAAGCACCCTGCGGCGCCTGATTGAAAAGCATGAAATCAACGTTATCGTGATAGGCAACGGCACCGCCTCGCGCGAAACCGAGGAGGTTGTGGCGGCGTTTTTACAGCGGACGGCGCCGGACATCCGCTATACAATCGTAAACGAAGCGGGGGCGTCGGTATATTCCGCGTCCAAGCTCGCCAGCGAAGAATACCCCGATTTGGATGTGACCACGCGCGGCGCGATGTCCTTGGGCCGGCGCTTGCAGGACCCGCTCGCGGAGCTGGTAAAAATTCCCCCAAAAAGCATCGGCGTGGGGCAGTATCAGCACGATTTAAACCAGGGCTTGCTGGAAAAGTCGCTCACGGGCGTGGTGGAAAACTGCGTCAACCGCGTGGGCGTCGACCTCAACACGGCCTCCGCCTCGCTGCTGACCTATGTGGCGGGCATAAACGTTGCCGTCGCAAAGAGCATCGTTGCGTGGCGCGAGGAAAACGGCAGCTTTGCGGACCGCAAGCAGCTAAAAAAGGTGCCCAAGCTGGGCGACAAGGCGTTTGGGCAGTGCGCGGGCTTCCTGCGGGTTTCCGGCGGCAAAAACCCGCTCGACGCCACCTCGGTTCACCCGGAATCGTATGCCGCGGTAAAAAAACTGCTTACACGCATGGGCGTGAAGGATACCGAAATAGCAAACGGCGGCGTTGCGGATATGGAGGAGCGCGTGCGCGCGGCGGTCGGCCCCGATTGGGCGGGCCTGGCGGCGGAGCTGAACATTGGCCTGCCGACGCTGCGCGATATCGTAGGTGAAATCAAAAAGCCCGCGCGCGACCCGCGCGAGGACGCGCCGGCGGTGGTATTCAGCCGCGAGGTGCGGGATTTTGGCGACCTTGCCGTGGGCATGGAGCTCACCGGCACGGTGCGAAATGTTGTGGATTTTGGCGCGTTTGTGGATATCGGCGTGAAGCACGATGGCTTGGTGCATATTTCCCGCATGAGCGACCATTTTGTGCGGCATCCCTCCGATGTTGCAGCGGTGGGGGATACGGTGCGCGTGTGGGTCATCAGCGTAGATAAGGAGCGGGGCAAGGTGGGGCTGAGTATGGTGCCATGTTCCTCCGAAAATAATCCCACTCTATTCGAATAAATCCGTACTCAAATATTTCAGCCCGCTGTCGTTCAGCGTGAGGGCGATGTTTTTGCCCCGCGCTTCGCCCGTGAGCAGCTTTAGCGCGGCGCATACATTGGCCCCGGAAGAAAACCCCACGAACGCACCCTCCAACCGGGCAAGCTCGCGCGCGGTTTGGATGGCTTCCTCATCCGTCACCTGTATACAGCCATCGATGAGGGACTTGTCGAGCAGCGGTAAGTCCATAGCATAGCCGCCGCCCTGTATTTTGTGGCCCCGCTGTGTGGCCGCTTGCCCCGCGTAGACTGCGGCGGCCGCGGGTTCTGCCACATAGCAGCGCAGGGCGGGGTTGTGGGCTTTTAGCGCCTTGGCGCAGCCGCCAAACGTGCTGCCGCTGCCCACAAAATCCACAAACACATCGATATTGCCGCCGGTTTGCTCCCACATCTCCTGGGCGGTATGCCGCTCGTGCGCATGGGCGCAGGCCGCCAGCTGAAATTGATCCGCACGGAAGGCATTGCGCGCCCGCGCGATCTCCCGCGCTCTTTCTTCCACTTTGGCCAAATCCGCGCCGGATACCTGACCCTTGGCCGAGCCCGGCAGCTGATTCACCAGCACCACCTCGGCCCCCAGCGCGCGCATCATACGGGCCCGCTCCATGGAGTTGCCCTTGGACATACACGCGATAAACGGATATCCCTTGCAGGCGCACACGATGGCAAGGCCGGTGCCGGTGTTGCCGCTGGTCAATTCCACAACGGGCTGGCCGGGGCGCAATAGCCCCGCGCGCTCCGCTTCCTCAATCATGGCCAGGGCGACCCTGTCCTTTTTGCTGAAGCCGGGGTTTAAATATTCCAGCTTGGCAAAGATATTGCCCTGTGCGCCGTGCGCGCGGGTGATGCGGGAAAGCCGCGCCATGGGCGTGTTGCCTATCGCTTCGTGAATTGCGGATATGAGCTGCATAAGGGTTGCGGTGCCTCCTGCTGTTTTGTGTGTACTATATCATAGATGAACGGCGGGTTTATATCAGGATTTTTTAAAAGGCGTGCTTTTGAACCAGTTGTTTTCGAGCCAATAGCGCTTATCGAGCGAGCTGGCCTCGTCGTATGTGCGCATCATCATGCGGGACATATAAAACATGCCCCATGTCAGCAGGTATGGCGGG
The DNA here is from genome assembly GCA_031261085.1 of Christensenellaceae bacterium. GTDB lineage: Bacteria > Bacillota > Clostridia > Christensenellales > CAG-138 > Pelethousia. The sequence goes on along the minus strand of JAISKB010000004.1, from coordinate 87,038 downwards.
CGCTTTTTGCCGCCGCGCACCTCGTTGTTAAATGCCTTGGCCGCAGCTTGAATTTTGCTTTTTAACTTTGCCTGTTTGCTTGGCGGCAGGTCAGCCCACATGCCGTGCAGCGCAAGCCCGCGGGTATATATGCGGTTTACACCCCAAAACTTGAGGCTGGTTGCGATGGTACGCAGGGCGGCGCCTGTGCCCGCGCCCAAGGTGGTGGCAAGTATAAACGCCTTTTTGCCGAACATCTCCTTCTTTGCCCTGTGCACGATGAACATATGCGCATAGTGGTCGAGGAAATTCTTCATGCCGCCGCTCGTTTGCAGCGCGAACACGGGGGTGGTAAAAACGAGGGCGTCCGCCTCGAGCATCGCCTTTGCTATAGGCAGGGTATAAGCGGCGTGCGGGCAGGTTTCCTCTCCATTTAAAAAGCAGCTCATACAGCCGCGGCAAAACTCCGGCAAATCCTGCGGCAGCGTAAATTCAACAAACGACACATCGCCTTCGCCGGCCAGCGCATCTTTAAACAGGGTAAGCGCCTTATAGGTGTTGCCCTTGCGCGGGCTCCCGTGTATCACGGCAATTTTCATGATGGCAGTCCTCCCGGCCCATAGTTACAGATATTTATGCCATTGTAACATAAAACCATGGATTTTATGGAAATAATTCAGGTATATATGTTTTTTGTAACCCCTGCGGCCTCATGCCGCCGCAAATTTGGCGGGAATTCTTCGCGAAACTGTATATTTATTCATAATTGCAAATACGCGCATCTGTAGACCGATTGTGGATGCAAATTAAAGAAACGCAGAAAAACGAGCGTTTTGTGGATATATAAAAAGAAATATGAGTATAAATAAGCATATTAACACATAATACCACAAAAAATCGGCACAAAAACAGCATGAAATGTTGACAAGACCACACATAATGGATTAGAATTAATACATGTAAAAATACTTCGCATGCCAGGTTTTCATCATGGCATAAATTATTGTGGTTTATCAAATTTAAGGAGAGCGTGGTATGTCTAAAACAAAGCTGTTCAGTCCCGGCCCTGTGATGGTGCGAAATGACGTGCGGGAAACGCTGCTGCACTATGATATTTGCCACAGAAGCCCCGAATTTGAAGAGATGTTTATAGATACGCAGGAGAAGATCAAGTATCTGTTCCAGGCGGATAACAGCTACTACGCGCTGCTCATCTCGGGCTCCGGCACCGCCGCGAACGAGACGGTGCTCTCCTCCATATTTAAGCCCGGTGAGGCCGCGCTGCTTATACGCAACGGCGCCTTTGGCGAAAGGCTGCAAGAGATATTGGATCAATACGCGATCCCCTATGTGGATTGCGCGTTTGAATGGGGGCAGCACCCGGATACCGAGGCGATTCGCCAAGCGCTCGCCGCGTACCCCGAAGTCACCTTTGCGGCGATGGTCTATCACGAAACCTCCACCGGCATGATTAACCCTGTGGGGGAGGTGGGCGCGCTGTGCACGCAGCTTGGCAAGCGCCTGTTTGTGGATTGCGTATCCGCGGCCGGCGGCGAATTGATCAGCGTTGCGGATAAAAATATATCCATTGCCACCTCTGTGGGCGGCAAGTGCGTGGGCGCATATCCGGGTTCCGCCTACGTTTGCGCCAAGGAAGATATATTAAAAAGCCTTACCGCGGCGCAATGCCGCAACGTTTACCTTAGCCTATACAAGCACTATCAAAATGCCGTTACCACGCATCAAACGCCCAACACGCCCAACGTAAACCTGTTTTGGCCGCTCAACAAGGCGCTTTCCAACATTGCCCAAGAGGGTATCGAGCGGCGTGTAGAGGGCAGGCAGCGCTGCGCGAACATCCTCCGCGAGGGCGTGAAGCAACTGGGGCTAAAAATATTGCTCGAAGAGCATAGGTCTAACACGGTCACCTCGGTGTTTTTGCCAAGCGGCGTCGACCTATCCGCTTTTATAGCCGCTATGGAAGCGCGCGGCTATACGCTCTATAAGGGCAAGGGCAAATTCGAGGCTATGGGCATGTTCCAAATCGCCAACATGGGTGAAATTTATGAGGCCGACTGCTTCGAGTTTTTGGATGCGCTCAAGGCTTGCCTGGCCGCCCTGCAGGCATAGGCGCAGCTTGCCCTTGGCCCTATTGTGAAGGTGTTGCGGCTTACTTGGCAAATATGGCGAATTACTATGGTATTGAAAGGGAAGGTATATGGTCTACTTCAACAGCTTTTTGCGCAATTTAAAACCATACCCGCTTGCCTCACATAAGATTTGGACGGTGGACCGTGACGAACGCGATGGGATGCTCAAACTGGATTGGAATGAGGCCACGATACCTCCTTCGCCCAAGGTCAGCGAAAACATCCACGCGCTATTGGAAAAAGAGAATTTTTACAATATCTATCCGCCTACCACCAACCCAAAGCTGTTACAAACGCTGGCCGCGTATGTGGGGCTTCCAACCGAAAATATCCAATACTGCGTGGGCTCCGATACCGTGCAGGAATATATCGCAAAAACGTTCATCGCCCCGGGTGACCCCGTGCTGGCGCTGGGCCCTTGCTACGATAATTTTCGGCTCACCGCGCAGGCCAACGGGGCCGTTGTTACCATCCATGAGGTCGATGAGGAGTTTGCGTTTGACGCCGCTGCCTTCGAAGCCGCAATCGATTCGTTAAACCCCCGGTTCATATATATTTGCAGCCCCAACAACCCCACGGGCTACCTGCACCCGATTCCCTACATCGAAAAGCTGGTATCCGCCTATACTGACAGCATGTTTTTGATAGATGAAGCCTATTGGGAATTCGCCGGCGTTACCGCCAAGGATCTTGTGCTGCGCTACCCCAATGTAATCGTGAGCCGCACGATGTCCAAGGCATTTGCCATAGCGAACTTTCGGTTTGGCTATATGGTTTCCAGCGCCGAAAATATCAGCCGCATGTCCATTGTGCGCAACCCCAAAAACATCAATTCCTTCACGCAGGCCGCAGTAATGGGCGTGCTGGCCGATGCGGATTATATGTGGCGCTATGTAAAGCAGGTCAACGCGGCGCGCGAGGTGTTTTACAAGGCGCTTACCGCTTTGCCGCGGCACCTCAAGCCATATAGGAGCGAGGGTAATTTTATACTCATCAAATGCTGCTCGCCGCAGTTTAAAGACGGGCTGATTCAGTATTTGGCCGAAAGGAACATATTTATCCGCGGGTTGCACCAAAGCAAGCTGCTGGAGAGTTGCGCCCGCATATCCATCGGCACCCAGCCGCAAATGGAACGCGTATTATCGGGCATACAGGAATTTATAGCAACCTATAAGGCGTAAAACACCCGTTTTCAGCCTGCGCCCGCTTCGCTTTGGAGCGGGCTTTGTTGTTGCGCGGCGGGGACAATCGCTAAAAACCAATCAATAAGCAAACGGGTAAAATGAAGGAATGCTTGCACTTGTTGAAGGAATACGGTACTATATTCTTTAAAAGCTGGTTGAACTCCACATTTTTTTATAGCATTGAAGCAGAAACGACATGCTTGGGCCAATATAACCCGTTTTAGCAACTTTAAGGAGCGTATTTAGATGGTGCACTTTCGCCGGGAAACAATCAAGGACATCATCCACTCCGACGGGGTGGTAACCGTTAAGGATCTGGTGCAGCGCTTCAACGTTTCTATCGAAACCATTCGGCGCGACCTGGAATATTTAGAAAAACACAACTGCCTCCAGCGTATTTACGGTGGGGCTATCGCCCTGCATCCCTATGAGGAGGAGCCGAATTACAGGTGGCGGCAAGAGCATAACGCGCAGGAAAAATCCTGCATCGCCGCGCTTGCGGCCAACCTTATAGAGGATAGTGAAACGGTCATACTTACACATGGCACTACCGTGCTGGAAGTCGCGCGGCATCTAAACAAAAAGCGCAATCTTACCGTTATCACCCCTTCGCTGCCCATTGCGGCGGAGGTGGTGGGGTACCCCGGCACCTATGTATATTGCCTGGGCGGCCACCTGCGCGCGGATGACCTGTGCACATCCGGTATGCTCGCGGAGCAGAGCCTGCATTTTTTAAATGCGGATAAGCTGGTGCTCGGTGTGGGGGGTATCACGGCGGATCATGGCATTACCGACTACAATGTGGATGAATCGACGCTGCTGCGCAAGCTGCTCGAAATCTCCAAAACCGTTATCGTGGTAGCGGATCACAGCAAATTTGGGAAAATCGCCACCTGCAATATATGCGGCAGCAAGGATATTTCTTACCTGATTACCGATAGCGGCACGCCCAAAGAAGCGTATGCGCCCTTTATCGCCATGGGCATACAGGTATTGGTGAGCGATTCGATCTTGAAAAATTGATTCTTTACCGCGCACGCAGCATTATTCCCCGGGTCACACCGGGGTTTTTTGTTTATTTGGGCCTATATAAGAATGTGGGTTAATAAGGGGTTTATGTGGATTTAAACCATGTAAATCCAAAAAACAGGCATAAAAACATCGTTATTTTACAAACAATATTGACAAAATTCTGAAGTAGAGATATAGTATCACTAATAATCATACAAAACATGAATTTGTTTCCCTGCGAACCGCACGATTTAATACGCTCACGATGTTTGCCCGTATTTTGTTTATGTAACACCGCTTTTTTATTACCCTATAAGCAGCGTGCTGCTTTCCCACAAGGCGCTTATCGCTCCCTAAAAGGTTGCTATATACCGATTTGGTATATGAATACATCGACACATCGATTTCACAAACGGAGAAAGGAAGGAAACAATGAACAAACGATTTTTTGCTGCCCTTGCCCTTTTGCTTTGCCTGTGTATGGCAATAACCGGCTGCGGCTCCAATGCGGCCGCGCCCGCCAACAGCGGCAACAGCGCCGCGCCTGCACAGCCCGCGGGCCCGGCGGAGGCGCCACAACAAGATGTTTACATCGATATATGGGGTTTGTGGCAAACCGATAACTATCGTGCCCTGTGGATGCAAGCCAAGGCCGATGAATATGCCGCCCTGCATCCCGGCGTAACCATCGAGTACATCTATCAAAACAGCTACAGCGGCGTGGCCGAAAAGCTGACCGCCGGCGCTATGAGCGGCGAGCTGCCCGTGCTGGCGCAAATGGAAGAATCCTTCATCACCATGTTCAACCCCATTTTGCTCAACATTGCAGATTATATGGATGAAGCTACGGTCAACAACTATAACAAAGGCTTGCTGGCCAACAGCTATTGGGATGGCAAGCTGCTGGCAGTGCCCTCCAACCGTTCCATGCCCGTGCTCTATCTCAACACCGACATCCTCGAGGCGGCCGGTTTGGATCCTGCAGGCCCTCAAACCTGGGATGAACTGTATACCTACGCCAAGGCGATTCACGAAAAAACGGATAAATACGGGTTCGCCATCTTCTGGGATTCCGACGCCTGGGTCTGGGAATCCGCACTGTATTCCTGGGGCGGCCAGGTTACCAGCGACGATGCCAAAACCGTGACCTTTGGCGACAACGATGCGGGCGTGCATGTTGTGGAACTCTATCAAAAGATGGTGTCCGAAGGCATCGCCTACGAAGCGTTTAGCGCCGGCGCCGAGCCTACCGATGCAAACCAGGCGCTCTTCCTCGAAGGCGAGCTGGGCATGTACATTGGCAGCTGCGGCGTGTATGGCAAGCTCTCTGGCAACGAAGCGTTAAACATCAAGGTCAACTTTATGCCGCAGGGCTCCACCCGCTCCGCCGTTACCGGCGGCGCAAACTGGGTGCTGCCGCAAGGCTCCTCCGATGCGGAAATCGAGCATGCGATTGGCTACCTCAAGTACCTGGCCGAGGATGCAAACGTGATTGACTGGATGCTGACCAGCGGCTACCTGCCCGGCACCGATTCCGCCATGCAATCGGCGGAGGGCAAGGCGCTCATCGCGGATGACCCCAATTATCAGATACTCATCGACCAGCTCCAATATGCCCACACGCGCCCCACCACCCCGTATTGGCGCGAATTCTACTATTACATCGTAGAAAAGCTTGAGCTGGCCATGATCTCTCCCGATACGACGGATGCCCATGCGCTGATAGCGGATTGTGTGGCGAAGTGCCAGGCAATCATCGAGGCCAACGGTTAAAAACAACGGTTCTATACGGTGCCGGGCGCGCGTGCGCGCCCGGCGCCCAACCGGGTTTTATTCTCATCATATGCGATGTTCGCGCATATGGCCCACACGATGGCGTGCATCCTCCGCACATCATCATATAATCCTAAAAAAAGCGAGGATGAAAATCGAATATGGCAATTATACTTGAAGGTGTAAAAAAGATTTATCCCGGCACCACAGAGCCGGTTATGGAGGATTTTAACCTCACTATAAAAGACGGTTCGTTTACCGTGCTGCTGGGGCCTTCCGGCTGCGGCAAAACGACCGCGCTGCGCATGATAGCGGGTTTGGAAGAAGTGACGGCGGGCAAGATATACATCGACGGCGCCGACGTTACCACCGTTGACCCCGGCGCGCGCAATATCGCGATGGTTTTCCAAAACTATGCGATTTATCCGCATATGACCGTGCGCGGCAACATCGAGTTTGGGCTTAAAAACTATAAGATCACCAAGGCCAAAATACAGGAGCGCGTGAATGGCGTGCTGGCGCAAACGGGTTTGACAGACTTGGCAGGCCGTATGCCCGCCCAGCTTTCGGGCGGCCAGCGGCAGCGTGTGGCGCTGGCCCGCGCCATGTCCAAATCGCCCATGGCGTTTTTGATGGATGAACCGCTCTCCAACCTGGATGCCAAACTGCGCAGCCAGATGCGCTCCGAGCTGATACAGCTGTTCGACGCATTGGGCGTAACCTTCATTTATGTTACGCACGACCAAACCGAGGCGCTCACCATGGCTACGGATATTGTGGTTATGTACGAGGGACGTATCATGCAGCAGGGCACGCCGCAGGAGGTTTACGAAAACCCGGCCAATATATTTGTGGCGCAGTTTATTGGCGACCCGGGCATGAACGTTCTCAAGCTAAAAAACGAAGCCTTTGTGGGCTTTAAGCCGCGTGCGCTCCGCCTGGTGCGCCCCGCAAACGGCGACTTTGAAATTGCGGGACAAATCCTCACCCGCGAATTTTTGGGCCACGAATATATGTACACCATCGATGTAGGGTGCGGCCGCATCGTGCTGCGCACCGGGCAGATGATCGATGCCGGCACAACGCACACGTTCTATGCGGATGCAGCCGACTTGTGCTATTTCGATAAAAACCAGAACAGGACTTTTGAGCCGCAGCAGGCAAAGGTGGTGCAGGTTTTCCATGTCGATGAATGATACTACGGCGACGCTCAGCAGGGAAAGGTTAGAGCTTAAAGAACGCAGCTGGTTTTACAAGGCGCTGAACACAGCGCTCAAGTGCCCCTATGTGCTGATTGCGCCCGCCATCATCGTAGCTTTATGGATGGTGATTTACCCCATATTCTTTGGCCTGTACGCCAGCTTTACCAAGTGGGATATGTTTACGAAATCCTTCACCTGGGTTGGCTTGGCCAACTATAAGTTCTTGCTTGTGAGCGAAGATTTTTGGAAAACCATGGGGAACACCCTGCTTTATATGGTGGTGTTTGTGCTCGCGGGCATATCCCTAAATGTGCTGCTGGGTGTATTTTTAAATAAAAACAAGCCCGCGCACAACCTGATACAAACGATTATGTTCACACCGCACATCATCTCCTTTGTATCGGTTGCGCTCATTTGGCTTTGGCTCATGCAGCCCGCCAACGGCATACTCAACTACGTTTTAAATATATTGGGGTTAAAATCCTCTTATTGGTACCGCAGTGCGGATAGCTCGCTGCTGTCCATACTCATCGTGGCGCTGTGGAAGGGGATGGGCTACGGCGTGCTGGTTGTCATATCGGGCTTGCGCAGCATACCGCAGTATGTTTACGAGGCGGCGCGGTTGGATAAATCGAGCAAGCCCAACACCTTCTTTAAAATTACGCTGCCGCTGCTTTCGCCCACGCTGTTTTTCCTCATCGTCACCTCGGTGGTCAGTTCCTTCTGCACATACGATGTGGTGGCTTTGATGACGAAGGGCGGGACCGATAATTCCTCCAACCTGCTGGCCTATTATATCTATCAGCAGGGCTTCCTGTTTGGACACTTTGGCCGCGCGATGGCGGCTTCTATGATACTGCTGGTGATGACCAGCGTGATTTCTTTCCTCAACTTTAAGTTTGCGGGCAAAGAAGTCCACTATCAATAAGCGAGGAGATGCGCAAAATGAAAAAAGAATCCATCCTTGGTAAAATCGTAGAGTGTGTTTTCCTCGCGTTTTTGTTTTTGCTGTTTGTATTCCCGTTTTATTGGATGCTGATTACTTCGCTTAAGACCACGCTCGAGGCGGTGCAATTCCCACCCACGCTGTGGCCCAGCAAGCTGATTTTTGCCAATTACGCCGATGCGTGGAAGGCGGCCGGCTTTGTAAAATATGGTAAAAACACCATTATCATCACATTTGCGGCCGTTGCGCTGCAGCTCATCGCCAGCGTGCCCGCCGCTTTCGCCTTTGCGCGCATGAACTTCAGGGGTAAAAAGTTGTTTTTTACCATTATCCTCTCGGATATGATGATCCCCATACAGGCGATTTTCATCCCGATATTCCTCATGTATTCCAGGCTGGGCTGGCTCAATACCTACCGCAGCATGATCATTCCCTTCATCTATTCCGGGTACTCGATTTTCTTCATGCACAACGCGTTTATGCAGGTATCCAACGAGGTGCTCGAAGCCGCGCGTCTGGATGGCTCCAGCGAGCTGGCGGTTATGTTCAAGGTCATCATGCCCATGATTAAGCCGGTCATCATTACGCTTGCCCTGCTCTGCTTTGTACGCCGCTGGAACGATTACTTTTGGAACACGGTGCTTACCACAAACGATACGGTACGCACGCTGCCCATCGCAATCAACGCCATCACCGAGGCGAAGGATGAACTGCTGCGGCGGTGGGATGTATCCATGGCGGGTAACGTTATGCTTATGGCGCCGCTGCTCATACTGTATACGGTGGCCAGCAAACGCATAAAATCCGCATTTGTGTATTCGGGTATTAAATAATGGAACGAAACCAAGGCAGCAAGCCCAAAATAAAGTGCACCGAAGATATAGCGGGCCGGTTTGATAAGCGTGACATCCAAACCAGCAAGGTTTGTGCGGCGTTGAGCTATCTGTTCTTCTTCGTGCCCATCATCGTTTACCCGGACTATCGCTTTGGGCGCTACCATGCAAACCAAGCGCTGATTTTAGCGTTGCTGATAACCATCGGCGCAACGCTGCTATCTTTTGTACCTTATGTGGGCCTTTACCTTGCGGTTGCGCTCGTGCTGTTTGTAATCGCCTGCTCGGTGCGCGGCATGGTGCTGGCCCTGCGCGGGCGGGCCAAGCATATCCCGGTTTTTGGCAATTTAGAGCTGATCGTTTTTGAACCCAAGGCGTAGCGGTGGTGGAGTCGACTATGCAGCGCGAGGGCAATCTGAGGTGGGAAGCCCCCAAATCATCTCAAAAACTCCGATTTTGCTAAGCCAACAAGTTGGCTGCTAAGACTTGATAAAGTCTTTTATTACTTGGGCATTAGGGTACATATCCAAAGCCATTTCAAAACACTTGTCAAACATCGCTAAATCAATTTCTTGTTTTATCATAACATTATAGTCCGTGGATTTTGTTTTTGTGTAATCAGTAGCGTATGGACGTGTGAGCATCTTGTAAAAATTATAGACAGCGAGGAACACGTCTTTCTTTCCAAATAATTCATCTAATCGTGGCTTCAGCTCGTCATATGTTGCATTATGATAAGTGGCACCAATAAAACCCAGTACGTAATATGGAATCGGAAAACGCTTGTCACTGTTCTTCTTTTCTATTTCCGCTTTGTAATGCAGCAAATAAAGATTTAGCATATTGTCAATCGTACACCAAGTTTCAATGTTGAGTGAAAATTCTTTGTACATAGGGCTATTTGGTTTCAATACTGAACTACCCCTTGTAAACGCAATAAACCCGTCCTCGCGAAATGCAAGTAAAACCTTGAGCAATTTTTCGAGTGGTATCATATAATCACTTAGCTGTACCGGGTTAATGTCAAGTTGAGCGTTAATGTACTTAGACTTATCTTGTAGCTTACCCAATGCGGCGGTGTCGCTATATTGTAAGGAAAACTTGTTCTTATCACTTGGCTTAACGAGTAAAAGATACCCGCGCTTTAAGAATTCATCTTGGATGTTCAAAAAATAACTCTTTTTCGATGCGAAAGCTTTATCGCTTATACCGTTTTGACTGTTAGTATACCGAACGATATTTTTATCCAGCCCTGCCTTATCGCTTTTTGTATTCTCATCAAAAACGAAGACTTTTGCTAACACGTATGATTTCTCGAATTCTTTGTGCATTTTATCATCATCAAAATGCGACAACACTTCAGCGATAGAGTTAATAGTCTGACATCCATTAACAATTTGCGGATTTGTGAGTCTGAATCCGTAATTATAATTATACTTTTTATACGCTAACGGGATAGCATCAGGGTTCAGCGTTTCGCATTTTTCACAAATAATCGTTACTCCGTTGTTATAATAAAAGAAATTCTCTCTGTCTGTCGGAGATTTCAGAGTTTTAATTATCCCATTATTAATTCCTTGTGTTCCTAAATACTCTCGTATGTTTTCTTCAAAAAGCTCGTAGTTTCTCTTTTCAGCTTCTCTATAGATACTGTAAAGTTCTGCAACATTTATCATTACGTAGCGTAAATCAATCATCCACGGCAAACCGTATTCATCAGGTCGAACATCCAAAGATGTGGCCCTGTGTCGGGTAGGCATAATCGCAGTAAATTTGGTTTTTTCAGTAAATCGTTCACCAAAATACAGCTTCCGCAGTTCGTTCAAATCAAAATACTTGGCTCCAATGTATGCGGATATTTCCGGGTTGTTGTAGCTGAATTCGTCGAAAAGAGCATCAATATCATCGCTGTGATTGTTGTTTGTCACAAAAAAGTGCAGCCAAATTTTATAGTCTGAGTCGTCTTTTGCTCTGTCAAAAATACGCTGCAATTCCGGTGACCTACTGTAGTCACCACGTCCGAGTGCCGATATTGGCGTTTTTAAGAAATCTGATACATTATCCCTACTCACAGGTGTAGCTTCAGAATAATATTTGTTTTGGATAATGTACAGCTCTTTTGCGTCTTCATAATGAACGAAGCAATCTATGTTTTTGTCGTTGTATTCCGTAATATTTGGAGAAATAACTTCTTCGTCAAGGCTGAAAATCCTACTCAACACCCAATAATTGAACGCAAATTCAGGTTTTTCAAGGCGAGCATCAACATTTCCAAAGTTGCGTTGGATGATTTCGATGTCCTCTTCGATTTGTAGTTTGAAGTCTTCCATTAGAACTTTCTCCTTAAAAATTATTGCGTGAACCGCAGATGCCCCATGGCACTTTGGGCGGCATAGCCGCCAAAGCGTCCGAGTGAATCACGTGCTTTAAAAAAGTTCGTGACCGCCCCTCGTCCTGTTCCTGCTCTGTACCGTGTGTTGAAAACTTCATTGTAATAATTTCGCGTATGCGGTAGACTTTCGCACTAAATTTTTCAAGAAATAGACAAACCCGAACCCACCCCCAATGGGCATGAGTTCGGATTTGAAAAACTTTGGCGGAGAAGGTGGGATTCGAACCCACGCACCAGTCACCCCGGCCTACTCCCTTAGCAGGGGAGCCCCTTATAGCCACTTGGGTACTTCTCCGTATATGATATTATAAAAAAGAATGGCGAATCGAACCCAAGACCCGCCACTGGTTGGCGGAGAGAGAGGGATTCGAACCCCCGGTGCCGTGAAGCATCACCGGTTTTCAAGACCGGCTCCTTAAACCACTCAGACATCTCTCCCAGTGCCATCGTGCTCCGTTATTATAGCAACGCGGGGCTGGTATTGTCAAGCCCTCTATCGGTTCCGCCGGGTACTGCGCGCCATCAAAAACAGCCGCAAAAACGATACCAGCGCGCTCAGCGCGGCGACCACATACGTCATGGCGGCGGCGTTCAACACCGACCTGGCGCCCCGCCGCTCCTGCACGGTGATATACCCGCCCTCTTCCAGCATGGCAATGCCGCGGTGGGAGGCATCCAGCTCCACCGGCAGCGTAATGAACTGGAACAGGAGTATGCCTAAAAACAGCCATACGCCCACCATGGCCAGGCTATATTGGCCAAAGAGCACGCCGAGCAGCGTGATCCAGGGCGCGGCGCTGGAGCCTATGGAAGCGACGGGCAGTATGGCGTTGCGCACGCGGATGGGCAGATAACCTTCTTGGTATTGCATCACATGGCCGATTTCGTGCGCGGCTACCGCCAACGCGCCCACGGATTCGGAACCGTATACGCTGGTAGAAAGCCCTACCTCGCCGGCTTTGGGGTTGTAGTGGTCGGTAAGGCTGCCGCCTACCTGCGTGAGCCGCACGCTGCTGCCGCCGCGGTCGAGCAGCTGCTGCGCCACCACATGCGCGGGCAGGCGGGCCGAGGCCTGCACTTGGGCAAACTTGTTGAAGGTGCTCTTTACGCGTGCCTGCGCAATAAGCCCAAGCACAAATACGGCCAGTATGGCTATCAGCAGGCCGGAATCATAATATCCATAGGCCATAGGGTACATTTGCATTATCTCCTAATCGGTTTGTTGCAGGGGCCGGGCCACCACCACCACGCGCTCGTTGGAGGTGCCGGCTTTGCGGTTCCAATCGCCATGGCAGGTGATGAGCGTCATGCGCGTATCCCCGCTGTCGGGTTCCATTACCCAGGCGGGCCAATCATCTATGGTAAACAGGTCTACGCTCGCCACGGCAAAGTATAGGGAGCTGCCGTCATCGTAGGTTATGGCCAGCCTTTCGCCCTCTTTCAGGTCGGATAATATCGAAAACACGCCCGCGATCTTTTTCCAGCGCACATGGCCGTTGAGTATCGCGTTGCCATATTCGCCGGGGGAAGGGCCGGTGGAAAGCCAGGCGGATACCTTTTCGCTGTCGATGGTGCCCATGGCGTAGGTGGGGTTGCCGTCCTCATCCAATATGACATCGCCGTTTTTATCCAAGTTTTCGATAACGCCTACCGACTCTATGGGGCAGGATATCTCCCTATCGACAAAATGCAGCATAACGGGTACCTTTTGCACATAGGGCGTGGGGGAGGGCGTAACTTCCGGCTCCAGGGTGGGCGGCGGGGTGGTTTCCACAGGGGCCGCAGTGGCGGGGGGCGGCACATAGCTGCCCGGCATAAACACATATTGCCGCACGACCATATAGGCGCCCGCGAGGAACAGCACGGCGCTCAATGCGAGCAGCGCGGCATCGAGCGGCTTGAACTTTTTCTTATTCTGTTGCGATTGCATAGTTTCCATGCAAGAATTATAACATTGCGGCACAGGTGAAACAAGCCGAATTGCGTTAACATTTTTGCGAAGTTGTGTTATAATTGTAAAATATAAATTTAGCGTACATTGGAGATTCTGATGGAAAACAAAATGGCCATCGCAGCCGCGTTGGCACAGCAGGCAGGCGCAAGCGCTGCCGACTTGTTTGAGTGGATTGAAATACCGCCCAACCCGGATATGGGCGATTATGCTTTCCCTTGCTTCCGCCTGGCAAAGCAGCTTAAAAAAGCGCCCCCGGCCATCGCCGCCGAGCTGGCACGGTCGGTCGCGCTGCCAGTTGGCATCAGCCGCTGCGAGGCGGCCGGCGGTTACCTGAACTTTTTTGCGGATAAATCCGCCTATGCGCTGGGCGTGCTCACGCGCATACTGCGCGAGGGGGAGGCCTATGGCCGCGCGGCATTGGGCGGCGGGCGAAACGTCTGTGTGGAATATTCCTCCGTCAATATCGCAAAGCCGTTCCACATTGGTCACCTGCCCAGTACGGCCATAGGCAATTCGCTATACCGCATCTACGATTTTTTGGGCTACCACGCCGTCTCCATCAACCACTTGGGGGATTGGGGCACGCAGTTTGGCAAGATGATCGTCGCCTACAAACGCTGGGGCGCAAAGCCCATAACGGCCTGCACCGTGCGGGAGCTGGTGGGGCTGTATGTGCGCTTTCATGAGGAGGCCGAGGCGCAGCCGGGCCTAAACGAAGAGGCGCGCGCTTGGTTTAAGAGGATAGAGCAGGGCGACGAAGAGGCCGTGGCGCTTTGGAAGCAGTTTAAAGACCTGACGCTATTTGAGGTGGGCAAAGTATACGAACGGCTGGGCGTGCGGTTTGACAGCTACGCGGGCGAGAGCTTTTACGAAGATAAGATGCAGCCGGTACTAGACGAATTGCGCGAAAAGGGCCTGCTCAAGGTGGACGACGGGGCGAGCCTGGTCGATCTGTCGGCATACGATATGCCGCCATGTATACTGCTGCGCAGCGATGGCGCCACGCTGTATGCCACGCGGGATTTGGCGGCCGCCATATACCGCAAGGGGCACTACGATTTCGTAAAATCGCTGTATGTGGTGGCATATCAGCAAAACCTGCATTTTCGCCAGTTTTTTAAGGTGCTGGAGCTGATGGGCCGCACTTGGGTGCAGGACTGTGAGCATGTGCAGTTTGGCATGGTATCGATGGAGGAAGGCACGCTGTCGACCCGGCACGGCAACGTGGTGTATTTAGAGGATGTGCTGGATGCCGCCGCGGCCAAAACGCTGGAGATCATGCGGGAAAAGAGCCCCGACCTCGAAAACATGCAGGCCGCTGCCGAGGCGGTGGGCGTGGGCGCGGTGATATGGGGCGTGCTGTATAACAGCCGCATTAAGGATACTTCCTTCTCTTGGGCGAAGGTGCTCAATTTTGACGGCGAAACGGGGCCGTATGTGCAATATACCCACGCGCGCTGCTGCTCTGTGCTGCGCAAGGCGGCCCAAGAATATGGCGAGGCCGATTTTACCGCCCTGGACGCCGCGCTTTTGACCGACGACGCCTCGCAGGCGCTGCTCAAGGCGCTGGGCGCCTTCCCCGACGCCATAGCCGCCGCCGCGCAAAAAAACGAGCCATACCTTGTGGCGCGCGCCACCATGGATATTGCCGCCGCCTATAACAAATTCTATTATGACAACCGCATTATCGACAGCGCCGACGCCCTGCGCAACGCCCGCCTGGGCCTAACGCAAGCGGCGCGCACGGTGCTTAAAACCGGGCTGTACCTGGTGGGGCTGCAGGCGCCGGGGCGGATGTAAGGGCTGCGGGGGCGTTTTGCGCCCGCACAATACGATTGCAATCATAATTTTGGAGGGAAACGCCATGCTGGATATCAAACGAGTGCGACAAAACCCCGAAGCGCTGGCCGAAGCCATGCGCAAACGCCGCAACAAGGGCGCGGATATAAACGGGCTGCTGGAGCTGGATTCGGTGCGCCGCGCCGCGATGCAGGAGGTGGAGGAGCTGAAGGCCCGCCGCAACGAGGCATCCGCCAAGGTGCCGCAAATGAAAAAGGCGGGGGAGGATGCAACCGCCGTAATGGCCGAGATGAAAGAGGTGGCCGATAAAATTAAGAGCCTGGACGCGCAGCTGGGCGATATGGACGCGCAGCTTAACGACCTGCTGCTTCGGGTGCCCAACATACCGCACGAGAGCGTGCCCGAGGGCGCCGATGATACCGCCAACGAGGAGGCGCGCCGCTGGGGCGAGCCCGCACAGTTTGGCTTTGCGCCCAAAGCGCATTGGGATATTGGCGAGGGCCTTAACATACTCGACTTTGCCACCGCGGGCAAAATCACCGGCGCGCGCTTTACGGTATACCGCGGCCTGGGCAGCAGGCTGGAGCGTTCCATCATCAACTATTATCTCGATACGCATACGCGGCATGGCTATACCGAAATTTTCCCGCCGTATATGGTCAACCGCGCTTCCATGACCGGCACCGGCCAGCTGCCCAAGTTTGAAGAGGACGCGTTTAAGGTGGCCAATACCGATTACTTCCTCATCCCCACGGCGGAAGTGCCGGTTACCAACATGCACCGCGATGAAATTTTGGACGGCGCGCAGCTGCCCATACAATATTGCGCGTACAGCGCCTGCTTCCGCAGCGAGGCGGGCAGCGCCGGGCGGGATACGCGGGGGCTTATCCGCCAGCACCAGTTCAACAAGGTGGAGCTGGTGAAGTTCACCCGGCCGGAGGATTCTTACGACGAGCTCGAAAAGCTTACGCTGGATGCCGAGCGCGTGCTGCAGGGCTTGGGGCTGCCCTACCGGGTGGTCACGCTATCCACGGGGGATTTGGGCTTCAGCTCGGCAAAAACCTACGATATAGAGGTGTGGATGCCCAGCTATGGCCGGTATGTAGAAATAAGCTCCTGCTCCAACTTTGAAGATTTTCAGGCCCGCCGCGCGCAGGTTCGCTTCCGCCGCGAAAAGGGTGCCAAGCCCGAGCTGGTGCATACGCTCAATGGCAGCGGCGTGGCCGTGGGCCGCACGGTGGCCGCCATACTCGAAAACTACCAGCAGAGCGATGGCACCGTGCGGGTGCCCGAAGCGCTTCGCCCCTATATGGGCTGTGAATTTATAGGGAAATAAAAAGCATAAACGCGCAAAGGCGCGCCATGTTGGCGCGCTTTTTGTATGCGGTATACTTAAAGATGTTATAGATTGAACAGCTTTTCGAAGTTCCCGTGCAATATGGCCGCTTGCGCATCGGGCGGCAGGCCCAGTGCCAAAAATCGCGCAAGCTCGTCTTCATGGTTCCAAATGGGGAAGTCCGTGCCGAATAAAAAACGGTCGGCGCCAAAGTATTCGATTAGGCCGCAGGCCTCCTCTTTGGATAAAAACGGCAGGCTGCTGGAGGTGTCAAAAAACAGGTTGCCCCGCTTAAGATAGTCGTGCGCCTCCCGCCAATGCAGGTACCCGCCAAAGTGCGCGGCAATAAACCGGGTATCCGGCGCCGCATCCGTGGCGCGGCGGAGCCGGGCGGGGGTGGAATAATCCTTTTGGGCATCCCCCATGTGCATGAGTATGGGCAGGTCATATTGCGCAATCAGCTTATAGAGCGCCAGCGCGCGGGGGCTATCTATGTTGAACTGCTGAAAATCGGGGTGCAGCTTTATGCCCCGCATACCCATTTTTAGGCAGCGCTCGATTTCGGCCTGCGGGCATTCCATGGCGGGGTGGAGCGTGGCAAACCCTATCAGCGCATCATGCGCCTTGCATTCACCATATATAAAGGAATTGATGGATTCCGCCTGCTCGGGCCTGGTCGCCACGGAGCAAACGAGGTATTTTTTAACGCCGATTTTGGCGCCGCTGTTTAGCAGGGCCGCCGTGGAGCCTAAGCACTGCATTTTTAAATCATAAAATGTGCCGATTGCCGCGGTGGCGCGCCGCGCGATGGCGGCGGGGAAAATGTGCGTGTGCGCGTCGATGATACCCTCTGGGTACTGCATGTATTGCCCCCCTGTTTGGCCCGGCATGGCGCAGGGCTTTTATAGGATTGTAAAAAGGTTGGCGGCATTTGTCAAGCCGTATGGGCACCGGTGCGCATACAGCGGGAGCCTATGGCAAGCGCCGCGAACGACAGCAAAGAAGCGCCCTAGGGCGCTTCTTCATCCTTTGGCGCGGGGGAGCGCCGGTTTACCGCGTTGTACCGTTACTTCGCCTTGTAGCTGCCGCACAAGCTTTCGTCACAGGGCTCGCCCGTGTGACAGCCGCTCATCGGCTCTACCTCAATGCGGTCAAGGTCACAGTTATTGCCCGTTTGATTGAAGCAACAACTGGTAACGCGGCAGCCAATCGTTTGGCAGCCCAACTTGGACTTAGACATTGCTTTACCTCCCGAATTTGGTAGGCCTAGTATGTGCGCGAATGCGGTGTTATACTAAGGTAAATGTTTCCATTAGTATAACATCGGTAAATGTTTCCAAACGTACGCGCGCGGTGTATGAATGGATTGGCACTTTAAACCAAACGAAAAATTTGCTATACTGATGGTGAAACAAACCAAATATAGTAACGGAGCATACCTTTGGCGATGATCCTCTATTGTGAGCCTGCGCTGTGCGCTTGTCGCTACCCAAGCGGGGGCTTTTATGATACACTAAAGGAACAGATTGTACTAAATTATATACAGCCGAAGACTGATTGAATTTTGAGGAGCGAGCTTTGGACGCAAAAATTAGCCAGCAGGATCTCTATTTGTGGGGTGAAGGTACCAACATATACTCGTACCTTACGTTTGGATGCCACCGGGTAAAGATGGATGGATACGACGCCTACCGTTTTGTCGTGTGGGCGCCCAACGCGGCGGGCGTGAGCGTGGTGGGCGGCTTTAACAGCTGGAATGTGGAGGCCGACCCCATGGAGCCCTGCGGTACGACCGGCGTGTGGCAGGCGGTCATCGGCATTGCGCATGAGGGCGATACCTACAAATACGCCATACAAACCTCCGGCGGCGAGCTGATTTACAAGGCCGACCCATTTGCGTTCTTCAGCCAATACAGGCCCAACACCGCCTCCGTCATATGCGATATAAGCGGCTACGCCTGGAAGGATAAAACCTATATGGCGCAGCGCGCCCAAACGGATGCGCATACCGCGCCCATGAATATCTACGAGGTGCATCCCGGCTCGTGGAAGCTGGGCTTGAGCTTTGACGAGCTGGGCGACCAGCTTGTGCGCTATGCGGCGGATATGGGCTACACGCACATCGAGCTGATGCCGGTTTGTGAATACCCGCTCGATGACAGCTGGGGCTACCAGGTGACGGGCTACTATTCCATCACCTCCCGCTACGGCACGCCGGCGCAGTTTAAGCATTTTATCGATCGCTGCCACAACGCCGGGCTGGGGGTTATACTCGACTGGGTGCCCGCGCACTTTACCAAGGATGCGCATGGCCTGCGCCGCTTCGACGGCACGCCGCTGTATGAGCACCCCGACCCCCGCCGGGGCGAGCAGCCGCAGTGGGGCACCCTGCTGTTTAATTTCGAAAAGAACGAGGTGCGCAGCTTCCTCGTTTCCAACGCGATGTATTACCTGCGCGAATACCATGCCGACGGCCTAAGGGTGGATGCGGTGAGCTGCATGCTCTACCTCGACTATGGCCGCGAGGGCAGCGATTGGCTGCCCAACCGGTATGGCGGCAAGGAGAACCTTGCGGCGATAGAGTTTTTTCGCCAGCTTTCGCGCGCGGTGCATAAAGAGGCGCCGGGCGCGCTGCTCATAGCCGAGGAGAGCACGGCTTTCCCGGGGGTTACGCAGCCGGCTAAAGAGGGCGGGCTTGGGTTTGACTTTAAGTGGAACATGGGCTGGATGAACGACACGCTCTCCTATGTTTCGATGGATAGCCTGTTCCGCAAATGGCACCACGAGCAGGTGACGTTTTCGATGTGCTACGCTTTTTCCGAAAATTATATACTGCCGCTCTCGCACGATGAGGTGGTGCACGGCAAGTATTCGCTCATTGGCCGCATGCCCGGCGAATACGCCGATAAATTCCGCCAGCTTCGACTGCTGCTCATGTATCAGTTTGCGCACCCGGGCAAAAAGCTAAGCTTTATGGGCACAGAATTTGGCCAGTTTATCGAATGGAATTTTCGCCGGCCGCTGGATTGGTTTTTGCTCGCCTATCCCGCCCATGCCGATATGCAGATGTTCACCCGGCAGCTCAACCGGTTTTATGCCAAAACGCCTTCGCTCTACGAGCAGGATGGCGGCTGGGGCGGCTTTGAGTGGTGCGTGGTAGATGATAACCTGCACAGCGTGCTGGCCTTTATCCGGCGGGATAGCAAGGGCAACGAATTGCTGTGCATATTCAATTTCACCCCCGTTAAGCACGAGCCATACCGCATACCGCTGCCGCACGCGGCGGTGCTCACGCAGGCGATTTCCAATGTGGACCTGCGCGAGATTACCGGCCTAACCAGCGCGCAGGACGCGCAGGGGAAGGACTATATCGACATCATGATTTCGCCTTACGAGTCGGTATACTATTACCTTTGCAAGCCCGAAAGGCGCGCGGCACGGGGTAAAAAAGCAACCGAAGGAGGATGATTTTCGCATGATCAAGAAAAAAATCATTGCTATGCTGCTGGCCGGCGGGCAGGGCAGCCGCCTGAGCGTGCTTACCAACCGCATAGCCAAGCCGGCCATGCCCTTTGGCGGCAGGTATCGCATCATCGACTTCCCTCTTTCAAACTGCGCCAATTCCGACATCGATACCGTGGGCGTGCTCACGCAGTATGAGCCCATGGAGCTGAACGGGTATATAGGCACGGGCCAGGCGTGGGATTTGGACCGCAACTCCGGCGGGGTATTCGTATTGCCGCCCTACATATCCGGCAGCCGGGGCGAATGGTATTCCGGCACGGCCAACGCCATCTATCAAAACATCGCGTTTATCGACCGATACGACCCGGAATATGTGCTCATACTCTCCGGCGATCATATTTACCGCATGGACTATGCGCAAATGCTTGCGCGCCATGTTGAAAGCAATGCCGACGCCACCATCGCCGTGCGCGGCGTCCCCATCGAAGAAGCGCACCGTTTTGGCATCATGAACACCGATGCCGAGGGCAACATCATCGAGTTCGAAGAAAAGCCCCGCGCACCCAAGAGCAACAAAGCCTCCATGGGCATATACATCTTTTCGTGGGAACAGCTGCGGCAATATCTCATCGCCGATGAAGCCACGCCCGATTCCGAAAACGATTTTGGACAAAATATCATACCCGCCATGCTGCGCGATAAGCGCCGCATGATCGCCTACGAGTTTAAAAGTTATTGGAAGGACGTGGGCACGATACAAAGCCTGTGGGAAGCCAATATGGATATCATCGCCGAGCCGCCGCTGCTCGACCTTTCGGGCAAATTTTTCAACGATAGGGAGTGGCGCATATTCAGCAAATCCCCCATCATGCCGCCGCATTATGTGGGGCCACAGGCCAGCATCGAGCGGTCCATCATCACGGAAGGCTGTGAGATAGACGGCACCGTTACGCACAGCGTCATATTCGCGGGCGTTACGGTGGAGCCGGAGGCCGAGGTGATAGATAGCGTGCTGCTGCCTGGCGCGCGGGTACAAAGGGGCGCGCATGTGCGCAAAGCCATCATCGGCGAAAACTCCGTGGTGGGCGAAGCCGCCACGGTGGGCGCGGCGCGGCAGCCCGGCGATGGTGATTATGACACATCGCTCACCGGCGATATCACGCTTATTGCCAGCGGTACCGAAATTGCCGCGGGCAGCCATGTGCCGGTGGGGATGATCGTGAACACGGGGCTGTACGGCGGCAAACAAAAGGAGGCGTAGCGTATGCAGGGAAATGTATTTGGCTTGGTTTACACGGGCGAATCCAGTATGCAGCTAAGGGACCTTACCTATTCGCGCTCGGTGGCGGCGGTGCCATTTGCGGGCCGTTACAGGTGCATCGACTTTGTATTGAGCAGCCTGGTCAACACCGGCATATCCAATGTGGGCGTTATCGCGCAAAAAAATTACCACTCCCTTATGGATCATTTGGGCTCGGGCAAAGAATGGGAGCTGCACCGCAAGCGGGACGGCCTGTTTATATTGCCGCCCTTCGTCACGCACGATAACACCGGCATTTACAAGGGCACGCTGGATGCCTACCGCTCGGTGCTCGGCTATATACGCCGCAGCTCGCAGCGCTATGTGATATTGACGGGCAGCCATACCGTGTTTAATACCACATTCCATAAGATGATCGAACAGCACATCCAAACCGGCGCGGATATTACCATCATGTACAACGAGGTGCCGCTGGAGCATAACGACGACCAGTTCGACGAGCTGCGCCTGGATGTAGATGAAACGGGCCGCGTGCAGGATTTGCAGCTGAACCCCTACAGGCCCACCAGCTTCCATTCCGCCTGCGATGTATTCATGCTCGAAAAGACGCTGCTCGAATACCTCATCGAGGAGGCGGTAAGCCACGGCTTCACCGATTTTATCCGGGATGTGCTGCTTAAAAAGGTGCATACGCTCAAAATTTACGGCTGGCGCTACGATGGCTATATCGGCTGCCTAAGCTCCATTGCCAGCTACTTTACGCACAACATGAACATACTTACGCGCCAGGTGCGCGACGACCTGTTTAACCCCGACCACCCCATTTATACCAAGGTAAAAGATGAAGTGCCCGCGCACTACCTGCCCGGCGCAAAAACGCGCAACAGCCTTATTGCGGATGGCTGCGTGGTGGATGGCGAGGTGGATTCGTGCGTGCTGTTCCGCGGGGTGAAGGTGGGCAAGGGCGTGAAGCTATCCAACTGCCTTGTGCTGCAGGGCTGCGATATCCAGGAGGGGTGCGAGCTGGATTATGTGATACTCGATAAGGGCTGCACGGTGCACAGCGGCTGCCGCTTGGCGGGCTACGATAAATTCCCGGTCATCATCCGCAAGGGGAGCAGCATATAAGGAACCGTCATGGTAAAGCGCGGTTGAGCATGCTGCGGTAAGAAAGGAACACGATGGAAGATAATAAGAGCAAAAAGCCTGCCCGCCCCACGCCCGCGGCGGATATTGCGGCCACGCCCAAAAAGCCCGCGCCGCAGCCCGCAATAAAGGCAGGGGAGCAGGCCGCGCCAAGTAAGCCGCCCCGCGCCCCCAAGGCGGTAGAGCCGCCTGACCCGGCGGAAGCGAAACCGCCCAAGGCGGCAAAGCCCGCCAAAGCGACGGCGGCAAAAGCGGAGCCCAAGCAACCCGCCGCGCCGCGCGGGCCCCTCAAAATTTTGATTGCGGCCAGCGAGTGCGTGCCCTTTATAAAGACGGGCGGGCTGGCGGATGTGATAGGCGCTCTGCCCCGCGAGCTGGCGAAGCTGGGTGCGGAGGTGCGGGTGATATGCCCCAAATATGCCGCCATACCCGAAAACTATAAGCAGCGCATGAGCCACGTTTGCGAGTTCCCCGTGCCGCTGGGCTGGCGCAGCCAATACTGCGGCATCGAGGTTTTGGAAGAGGACGGGATTATCTACTACTTTGTAGATAATGAATATTACTTTGGCCGCGGCTATGTTTATGGCGAGTTCAGCAACGAGGAGGCGGAGCGCTTTGCGTTCTTCTCCAAAGCCGTGCTGGATTGTATGCCGCACATCGGGTTCTTCCCCCATGTGCTGCATGCGCACGATTGGCAGGCGGCCATGAGCATCGTGCTGCTCAAGCTGCAGTATGATTGCCTGCCCGAATACGCGGGCATCCGCACGGTGTTCACCATACACAACCTGCGCTATCAGGGCGTGTTTGAGTGGCCGTTTGTAGATGACCTGCTCACGCTGGGCGGCGGATGCTTTAGGCCGGACTGCCTGGAGTATTTTGGCAAGGTAAACTATATGAAGGGCGCGCTGGTGTTTGCCGATGCGGTGACCACCGTGAGCCCCTCCTACGCGGGGGAGATACAGTCCGCCGAATATGGCGAAACGCTCGATGGCGTGCTGCGTATGCGCGGACGGGTGAGCGGCATACTCAACGGGCTGGATGAATCGCTTTATAACCCGGAGACCGACCCGCATATCGCCGCGCGCTACACCGCCGACGATGCCGCGGGCAAGGCGGCCTGCAAGCGCGATTTGCAGGAGAAATTCCACTTAGAGCAAGACGCGACCGTGCCGGTGCTGGGGCTGGTGACGCGGCTGACCGGCCAAAAGGGGCTGGACTTAATAGAATATGCCATGGGCCAGCTGATGGAGCTCCGTATGCAGATGGTGATTTTGGGCAGCGGCGAGGCGCGCTACGAGCAGCTGTTCTCGTGGGCGAGCTGGCGGTGGCCCGGGCGTGTGGGCACATGGTTTGGTCAAAACAGCGAGCTGGCCAGCGTTGTGTACGCGGGCTCCGACCTGTTTTTAATGCCCTCGCAGTTTGAACCCTGCGGGCTGGCGCAAATGATTGCGCTGCGCTATGGAACCATCCCCCTCGTGCGGGAAACCGGCGGGCTGAAGGATACCATTCAGCCCTACAATAAGTTTACCGGCGAGGGCCTGGGGTTTACCTTTACCCAGTACGACATGTGGGATATGCTGGGCGGGCTCAACCGCGCGCTGGAGCTGTGGTACGATTACCCCGAGGCGTGGAAGGCGCTGATGCACCGCGCCATGCGCACGCATTTCACCTGGGATAAGAGCGCGCAGCGGTATATGTCGCTGTATGAGGAATTGTAATTGAGGTTACATTGCGAGGTGTGGCTTATGGGTTTGGACTGGATAACTGCGGAGCAAGCCGCTGGCAAGTGAGGCATGATAAGAGGAACGCGAACTTGATGAAAACACTAAAACGTACAGGAATTATATTTTTGAGCATCGTTGTGGTCATTTCTATCACGATAACGGTGTTGTTTTGGAACGAATTGCGCAGTTTGTCATCAATCAAAAAATTAGACGATTATGGAATGTTTCAAATGACCTATTACGGGGATTATGGCTTTGACGATTTTCTGGCCGTTGGAGCGGCAAGCGACAGCGACATAGAGGCGTTTGTAACGAAACGACTTCTCAAAGGAGTGCCAATAGATTTAGGCGTGACCGGTGCCGGTTGCACAGTGTTTGTAACACAAAGCGAAAAGGGTGAGACTCTATTCAGCAGGAATTTTGACTTTTCCTATGCGCCATCGTTACAGCTTTTCACAGCGCCTGCCAATGGTTATGCTTCTGTTTCCACGGTGAATTTGACTTTTGCCGGATACTCGGAAGACAATTTACCAAACGGATTGAGCTTGGATAGTTTTTTGACGCTTGCCGCGCCGTTTCTTCCATTTGACGGTATGAACGAAAAAGGCGTTGCTATTGCGCTTCTGGCCGTGCCGGAAGCCTCGCTTGAAAATGATGAAGAAAAAATCACGCTGAATACGACAACGGCAATTAGACTTGTGCTGGATAAAGCCGCGAGTGTTGATGAAGCGGTAGCTCTTTTACGGCAACACAATATATATTTTTCGGGCGGAATTAACTGTCATTTTCTAATTGCCGATGCAAGCGGTAAATCAGTGCTTGTCGAATATTACGACGGCCAATTGCAGACGATAACGACAGAAGAAAATTATCAAATCGCTTCAAATTTCATAGCATATAACGGCGTTAATATCGGAGAGGGGTTTGACGAATTTGAACGCTATGACAAAGTGAAAGCCGCCATTGAAATCAACGGCTGGCTGTCAGAAGCTCAGTCACTAAAGCTGCTTGCGGAAGTAGGCGTTCGCGACGGTAACACAGATAAATTACAGTGGTCTGTATTGTATAACCTGACAACGGAAAATGGCGAAATCTTTGCGCACAGAAACGCAGATAATACAATGAATTTCCAGCTTGACAAAAGCGATTGAACGGCTGCGATAAATGAACTGCGGCTGTTCAGCGGCTTGCACTGCAAGAAATGAGTATGGATTTCACTGTTTTTCGCCGCCGTTTGTCGCGGACTTTCTAATCGGTGAAGAAAATTTTGTAGAATTGAAAAGCGCCTTTCATTTTCATATGAGAGGCGCTTTTCTCGAGCGTTCGTTTGTTACTGCAACAGTTTGAGTACACGTTGTGGCTCTTGGTTTGCTTGGGCAACCCCCGACTTGAACGTATTCGAGTCCCATAGTGCGCTCCTCTCGTGGAGCCGATTCGTTGCGGACGGGACGGCTTCCACATAAAAAATTAAGAGTGAGGGTTAACGCGCCCTTAATAGGATAGCGCTCGCAGCCGGTCGGCTTGTGGCATTATCCCCCTTAAAAATACCTGTATAAGAATGCTTCCCCAATTGTGACAATGTTGCGAAGCCGGTTGCCCGGCGGGCGTTTTATGCTAAAATACTACTTATGGAAGAAGGCAAAATATTTCATAACTCCAGGCTGCTGCGCTGCCGTGCGCCGTTTGGCGCCGCCCAGGCGGGCGGGCAGGTAGAGCTTTTTATACAGGCGCCCGCCGCCGCCCGCGTTACGCTGCGGCTTTGGGTGCAGGCGCACGAGGTATTGGTGCAGGGCGCGCGCAGGGGCGAGGGCGTCCGCTTCGTGTTTAGTGCTGAGGAGCCCGGGCTGATTTGGTATTACTTTATACTCGATACCCCGCAGGGCCGCCGCTACTATGGCGTGGCCGCCGGCACGGGCGGCGAAGGCATTTTATACGATGCGCCGCCGCCTTCGTGGCAGGTCACGGTATATGACCCGGCATACCAAACGCCGGGCTGGTTTTGCGAGGGCATCGCCTATCAAGTTTTCCCCGATAGGTTTTACCGCAGCGGGCCGGTGCTGGGAGTGGAAGCGCACCGCGCGCTGCAGCACCGCATCGTGGTGCAGGAGGATTGGTCTCACGCGCCGCTGTATGCGCCGCAGGCGGGGGAAACGCATTATGACCCCTGTGATTTTTATGGCGGCAACCTGCCTGGCATCCGCGAAAAGCTGCCTTACCTTGCGGGGCTGGGCGTGACCTGCCTGTACTTAAACCCCATATTCCTTTCCCAATCCAACCACCGCTACAACACGATGGACTACAATACCATCGACCCTATTTTGGGCGATGAAACCGACTTGGCGGCGCTGACGCAGGCGGCCGGGGAATATGGCATCCGCGTTATGCTCGACGGCGTGTTTTCGCACACCGGCAGCGACAGCCTGTATTTTGACGCCAAGCATACCTTTGGCGGCGGCGCGTGCTCCGACCCAAACTCGCCCTACCGCAATTGGTATACGTTCGATCACTATCCCGATACATACCGCGCGTGGTGGGGCTTCCCCTCGCTGCCCGAGGTTAACGAGCTGGAGCCCTCGTATATGGCGTTTGTCGCAACCATGCTCCAAAAATATGCCGCGCTGGGCGTGACGAGCTGGCGGCTGGATGTGGCCGATGAACTGCCGGATGCGTTTTTGGCGTTTTTGCGCGGCACGCTCAAGGCGCTGGATGCGCAGGGCGTGCTGCTGGGCGAGGTGTGGGACGACGCCTCCAACAAAGAGGGGTTTGGCGCGCGGCGCAAGTATGTGGATGGCGCGGAGTTGGACAGCGCCATGGGGTATCCCTTCCAAACCGCGGTGCTGGGGTTTATGCTGGGGCACACGGATGCCGCCGGTTTGCAGGATAGATTGATGGCATTGCGCGAAAACTATCCCAAGCCGTTTTATGATGCGCAGCTCAACCTGCTGGGCAGCCACGATACCATACGCGCCTATACGGTGCTGTGCGGCGCGCCCCACCGGGATGCGCTGAGCCGGGCGGAGCAGGCCGTGTGGCAGCCCGGGGCGGATATGCCGCCGCTTGCGAAGGCGCGGCTGCGCTTGGCGGCGCTGCTGCAATTTTCGCTCCCCGGCGTGCCCTGCATCTACTATGGCGATGAGGCGGGGCTTGCCGGCATGGCGGATCCGTTCAACCGGCAGACCTACCCTTGGGGGCAGGAAGACGCGGCGCTGCTGCAGTTTTACCGCCTGGTGACGGCGGCGCGCAGCGGCTGCGAGGCGCTAAAGCGGGGCGCGTGCGGCATGGCGGCATTGGCGGCCGATGTATTTGCCGTGCTGCGCTGCACGGTAAGCAGCGGCGCGCTGCTGGTGCTCAACCGCTCGGAGCAGGCCTGCGTGGCCACCGTGGGGGCATCCAGGTTTACCCAGGGGCCGGATGTGGAGCGGCTGTGGGTACAGGGCCGCTACCGCGATGCGCTTACCGGCGCGGTGTATACCGCGCAAAACGAAACGTTGTATGTGCAGCTGGCGCCCATGCAGGGCGCGCTGCTTATCCGCGAGGGCGATTAGGAAGGGGAAGGTTTATGTTCCGACAGTTTATGCAAGGCAGATATGGCCCCGATAAGCTCGGCATGGTATTGGCGGGCGCGGGCTTGGGTGTTTCGGTGCTATCCTGGTTTTTGAGCAAAGCCGCCGTCGCGTACTCGGCCTGCCGCGTGCTATCGATATTGCTGTGGGGGTATGCGGTATACCGCATGTTTTCGCGCAATTACGCCGCGCGCCAGCGGGAGCTTGCGGGGTACCAGCAATTCGAGAGCAAGCTGCGCGCGCTATGGCAAAAGGTGCGCTATGGCAAGCAAAACATCATAAATTTGCGCGCCGAGCATAAACGGTATAAGCGGCTCAACTGCCCGCAGTGCCTGCAAAAGCTGCGCGTGCCGCGGGGCAAGGGCAAGCTGCTGGTCACCTGCAGCAAATGCGGTTGTAAATTTACTGCAAAAAGTTGAGCGCAGGCCTCGCAAAACAACGGAATTGTGCTATAATTGCAGTAAGAAAACAGGCGGAGCCTCATTTTAATACAAACGATGGCAAACGAAAGGAGAACGCTATGTCTATCGATAAAACCATGTCCATTGAACAAATTTTGCAGGTGAACGTAGGCATTGCCGATATTCTGATGGAATCGGGCATGCATTGCCTGGGCTGCATCATGGCCGGCGGCGAAAATTTGGAGCAGGCCTGCGCGGTGCATGGCATCGATGCCGAGGCGCTGGTCGAAAAGATTAACGCGTCCCTGGCGCAAGCCTAGCGCTGGTTGCATGGTAACAAAAAATCTCTCGCGCGGCGCGCTGATAGCGGCGCTGTATGCGCTTGTTACGTTTGCCATAGCGCCCATCAGCTCCGGGCTGCTACAGGTTCGTATATCCGAAGCCCTGTGTGTGCTCCCATACTTTACGCCAGCCGCCATACCCGGGCTGTTTGTGGGGTGCCTTGTCGGCAACCTTTTAACCCCCGGCGCCGATCCTTTAGATGTGGTGTTCGGGAGCCTGGCTACGCTGCTCGCCGCCGCGCTCACCTATCTTTTGGCGCGCAGGGGCCGCAGCCGCTATTGGGCGCCGCTGCCCGCGGTGGCCGTGAACGCGCTGGTGGTGGGGTGGCTGCTGGCGGATATCTATCAGGTGGGCGTGCCGTTTTTGCTGTGCGCGCTGTATGTGGCGGCCGGGCAGGCGCTGGCCTGCTATGGGTTAGGGTTGCCCTTGATGGCGCTGCTCGACAAGCATAAAGAAAAGCTGTTTTAGCGTTTTGCTGAAATTACGCCGCTCCTTAAAGGAGGGGCTTTTTTTGCTTCACATGCCGCCATAGCGTTCATACTCCTTTTGTGATAAAATAATTCTTTAAGGTACTTGTATCCACCGCCCGCGCCGCCGGCGCAAATGAGGTAACTGCCATGCGCATACTTTTGTTCATCAAGCCATTGGATACCCTGCTCGAAACCGCGGGGCTGGGGTATGTGGCCGTGCTCGTCAACATACTGCTCGCGTTTTTATGCGCGCGCATACTCATCTACCTCACCGCGCAAGCGCTGCGCAAAAGCGGCGCCTTTCGCATCAAGCTGCGCAAAAGCGATGAAACCGCCGCGCGCCGCGTCGAAACCGGCGTCAAAATTTTGGAAGGCGTCAGCAAATATGTGTTTTATTTCCTCGCGCTTATCGTATCCATCAGCGAATTGGGGCTGGGCAAGGCCGCTTTAAGCCTGTTGGCCGCGGCCGGCATAGGCACGCTGGCCGTGGGCATTGGCGCGCAGCACCTTATAGGGGATGTGGCCGCCGGCTGCTTCATGCTGTTTGAAGGGCAGCTTTCGGTGGGGGATTATGTGCTCATCGGCGGCATAGAGGGCATCGTGGAGGAGGTCACGCTGCGCACCGTGACCGTGCGCGGCGCCCGGGGCGAAAAAAACATCATCCCCAACGGGGAGGTAAAAATCATCACCAATTATTCCCGCGCCGATTATATGGCCATCATCGAGCTGGCCGTTGCGCACGAGGCCGATGCCGACCGCGCGCTGGATATACTCTACCAAGAGGCGGCGGCCGAATATGAAACATTGCGCAGTGAAGGCGTGCAGCCCCCACAGCGCGTGGGCATAGTAGAGGTGAAGCCCAGCGGCGTGACGCTGCGCGTTACCATGCGGGCGGATGCCATGCAGCAGTGGGCCATCGCCCGCGAGGTGATACGCCGGGCCCGGCAGCGCTTTATGACAGAGGGCATCGCCACGCCGCACGACACGCTCGTGATACGGGGGGAGCAGCCATGCTGACGGCATTTGAGGTGGGGGACCGCGTGCTCATGCGCAAAAAGCACGCCTGCGGCTGCGGCGAATGGGAAATCACCCGCACCGGCGCGGATGTGAAAATAAAGTGCGCCGGGTGCGGCCGCGTGGTGATGCTGCCAAGGCAGGATTTTGAACGCGCCGCCAAAAAAAACCTGACCAAAGGAGCTGACGTATGAAACCATCCAGAGCGGAGCAAAACGGCCGGGAATACCGCAAGCTGCGGCTTATGACGCTGGGCTATTCCATCGGCATATCGCTTGCCGTGGTGCTGCTGATATTCACGGTATGGCTGCAGAGCATACGCGTCAGCGACGATGGCATGGCGCCGGTGCTTAGGCAGGGCGACATCGTATTGTTCGATAGGCTGGCCAAGCATATCTCCCTGCCCGCGCGGGGGGATGCCTATGCCTTTTCTTCCGAGGATGCGCTCATGCTGGGGCGCATCGTAGGCCTGCCCGGCGAGCATGTGCAAATAAAGGATGGGCATGTGTATATCGACGGCGCGCAGCTGGATGAAGCGCGCTATGCGGTGGCTTCTGACCTGCAAATGGAGGAGCGCACGCTGCCCATCAACGCCTTCTTCCTGTTGCCGGATGCCCGCCCGCTGACCGTGCTCAACCCCGAGGCCATGACGATTTCCTTCGATAGGCTGGTGGGCCGCGCCGCCCTGCGCGTGGCGCCCTGGAACAGGATATCGCTGTTTATCGCTTAAACCGCCGAAATCGTTTTTTGGGAAATAAAGAGTGTATTCTTATGGAACGACGCGGCGTATTACCAAAGCTTATGCACCGCAAGCGCATATAGAAGTACCGCATAATGCTTGACTTTGCGCCGACTTTGGTAGAAAATATTACTGTATTTCAGTATAAAAACATATTCAATTCCCACCTCACATAACAGAAAGGACAGCAACATGAAAGCATACGCGCAATGCACCAAGGCCGAACTGCAGGCCGAATTACAGTCCGTTACCAAGGAATTTGAAACGCTGAAGGCCAAGGGGCTTAAGCTGGATATGTCCCGCGGGAAGCCGGGCAAGGCGCAGCTCGATTTGGTATCCGATATATTCACCGTTGCCACCAAGCCCGAAGATTTTATGGATGGCAGCCTCGACACCCGCAACTATGGCGAGCTGCAGGGCATACCCAGCGCCCGCGCCTACTTTGCCGAGCTTTTGGGCTGCAAGCCCGAGGAGACCTTTGTGGGGGGCAGCGCCAGCCTCAATATGATGTACGACGTGATTTCCAAAGCGCATACGCACGGCCTGCTGCACAGCGAAAAGCCCTGGAGCCAGCAGGGCAAGGTGAAGTTTTTGTGCCCCTCGCCGGGGTATGACCGGCACTTTAAGGTAACGGAATCCTTTGGGATGGAGCTCATCACCATACCCATGACGGCCGAGGGCCCGGATATGGACGCGGTGGAAGCCGCCGTAAAGGACCCTGCGGTAAAGGGCATGTGGTGCGTGCCAAAGTATTCCAACCCCGAGGGCATCATCTATTCCGATGCGGTTATAGGCCGCATTGCGCACCTGCGCCCCGCCGCGCCGGACTTTGTGCTCATGTGGGATAATGCCTACTGCATACACGAATTTGAGGGTGATTTTGTGTCCTTCGCCGAGATTATCACCCTGTGCCGCGAGGGCGGCAACCCGGATATGGTGTTTGAGTTTGCTTCCACCAGCAAAATCACATTGCCCGGCGCCGGCGTGGCGGTGATGGCGGCCAGCGCCAGCAACATCGCCTATATGACAAAGCTGCTATCCATAGAGGTAATCAGCTACGATAAGGTAAACCAAATGCGGCATGTGCGGTATTTGCAAAACAAAGCGCATACGTTGGAGCTTATGAAAAAGCACGCCGCCATTATGGGCCCCAAATTCCGCACGGTGGTGGATGCGCTGGATGCCGAAATAGCCCCGCTGGGCATAGCCAAGTGGCAGCGGCCCAAGGGCGGCTACTTTGTGAGCCTGGATGCGCTGCCCGGCACGGCCAAGCGCACGCTGGCGCTGTGCAAGGAGGCCGGCGTGGTGATGACGGGCGCGGGCGCCACCTTCCCCTATGGGGTGGACCCTAACGATACCAACATACGCATTGCGCCCAGCCTGCCCCCGGTCAGCGAGCTGACAAGCGCCATACAGGTATTTTGCATCTGCCTGAAGCTGGCGGCACTCGAAAAGCTTTTGGCCGCATAACAAAAACCGCAAAATTTCGCACGCGCCCGCACAAAAAGCATTTGTGAAGGGCGTGTGTTTTTTTTGTAAAACCTTAAAAAGCGGGCGCAAACGCGCTTGCGAATCATTAAAATTATGCTATGATAGACAACAACGGATGCAATTGTATGGTATGCGCAACCCGCGTGCCGCACAAGAAAGAAAGGGAACACCATGGAATCAAACCTCAATACCGGCGGAGCGAAAACGGCTCAAAAAGGCATGGGCAAGTGGCCTAAAAATAAACTCTTTCTCGTGGGCGGGGTAAGCTTGGCGGCGCTGCTGATTATAGGCGGCACCGTGCTGGTGGCGCTTAAGGTAAAGGCAACGGTATCCCAGGTGCGCATGGCCGAAACCACCGTGCTTAAGGCGAACGAGCTGGTGGATACCATCAGCGCGACCGGCATGGTAGAGAGCGCAAAAAAAGAATATGTATACTCCACCGTAGCGTATACGGTGATGGAGGTGCCGGTGGCGGTAGGGGATGCCGTGCAGCCGGGCGCCGTGCTGGCGCGGCTGGATGACGGCGGCGTTCAAAACAACATCGATAAAACCGCGCTGTCGCTGGATCAAAACGTGAAGTCGGCCAACCAGCAGGCAAAATCCGTGAAGGATAGCTATCAGGCCGCCATGGATTCGGTGCGCGACGGCACCAACAGCACGCTCATAAGCGCGCAGACCGGTGTGACCAGCGCGTATAATGGATATTTACAGGCCTGCAATTCGTATGATAATTATGTAAACAGCATTAAATCTATGGATACGCAAATCCAGGGTGCGGAAAACAATCTGAAGATTGCAGAGGAGGCTCTTAAGGCCGCAAATAAAGCCGTAAAGGACAGAGAAGATTCGATTGCCGAGCTAACAATCGAACGGGATGCGATAGACCCGGCAAATACAGCGGAGGTGCAGGCGAAGCAAACCGAAATCAACACCAAAAGCATCTTGCTGATTGAGGAAAAGAGCGCGCAGCAGCAGGCGCAGTCCGCTTGCACGGCCGCCAAGGCGGCGTTGGCGCAGCTGCAAGGCACGCAGGATGGCATCGACGCCCAGCGCCGCACGCTGCAGCTGGGCGTAAGCTCCGCCTACGATAGCTACCAAAACGCGCTGCGCTCGCTGGACGCGGCCATCTCGAGCGTGGAAACCCAGCTGCAGAGCAGCAAAAACCAGCTGGACGGCGCCCGGATAACCGCGCAATCCGCCAAGGAGACGCGGGCGCTCACGCTTGAGCAGCTACAGGATTCGCTGGATGATACCATCGTAACGGCCCCGGCGGCGGGCACAATCACGGCGGCGTATGCCACGGTGGGCGCGCCGGGCAACGGGCTGCTGTTTGTGATAGAGGATACCGGGAACTTAATCGTAAAAACCACGGTAAAGGCCTACGATTCCGGCACGGTAAAGGAGGGCCAGCGCGTCACCATCAAGTCGGACGCCACGGGGGATACCGTGTTTGAGGGCACCATACTCTCCATCGCCCCCACCACGCAAAAGACGGCCATGGGCGACAGCAACCCCGCCAGCGAGGTGTTTGAGACCAAGGTGAAGATAAACGGCAAAAGCGAGGGCCTGCGCATAGGCATGGGCGTGCGGCTCAACTATGTGGTGGAGGAGCAGCAGGCCGCGCTCTCCGTACCCTACGATGCGATATACGCCGGCAAGGGCGGGCAGGATTGCGTGCTTGCCGCCGTGCAGCAGCTGGATGGCAAATATCTGCTTACCGAAATGCCGGTTGTGGTGGGCATGGAGAACGACCTGTATGTGGCTATCAGCGGCGAAGGCATTGTGGAGGGCCTGCGGGTCCTCAACGATCCATCCGGCTTTAAGCCGGGCGCTACCATCGCTTTGGCGTAGGGATGGGATGCAATATGCCAAATAACATCATCCAAATGCGCGATATCGTGAAGCGCTTTTATATCGGCAAGCCCAACGAGCTCGAAATTTTGCACGGCTTTAACCTGGTGGTGCCGCAAGGGGAATTTCTATCCATCGTGGGCGCGTCGGGCAGCGGCAAGTCCACGCTGATGAACCTGCTGGGCGCGCTGGATAGGCCCACCACCGGCAGCTATCTGCTGGATGGCACCGCCATCGAGCAGGCCAAGGATACCGAGCTTTCGGCCATACGCTGCCGCAAGGTGGGGTTTGTATTCCAAAACTTCAACCTCATCCCCCGCATCAACGCGCTTAAAAACGTGGAGCTGCCCATGATGTATTCCGGCATGGGGCAGCGCGCCCGCACGCAAAAGGCCAAAGAGCTTATGAAGCTGGTGGAGATGGATGACCGATTGGATCACCAGCCCAACGAGCTTTCGGGCGGGCAAAAGCAGCGTGTGGCGATAGCCCGCGCCATGGCCAACGATCCGGCCATCATACTGGCGGATGAACCCACCGGCGCGCTCGACAGCAAAACCGGGCGGCTGGTGATGGATATTTTCCACACGCTCAACCGCGAGCAAGGTAAAACCATCGTGCTCATCACGCACAACCGCGAGCTGGCTGCCGAAACCGACCGCAGGATCACCATGCGGGACGGCATGCTGTATGAACAGTAAGGGGGGCGAAGGTATTGGAAATTAGAGAAAACCTGCGCCTGGCGCTCGAGGGCCTTAGGGCCAACAAAATGCGCGCGCTGCTCACCATGCTGGGCATCATCATAGGCATCGGCTCGGTAATAGGCATACTCACGGTGGGCAACGGGCTTTCGGGCAGCATCACCGGGCAGCTGAGCGATTTGGGCGCCAACAACATACAGGTATACCTGCGCGGCAAGGGGAGCGCGCAGGAGATGATGGGCTTATCGGTGGGCGCCGGCAGCATGGAGGATGGCGACCTGCTATCCGATGAGATGTTCGATGCGCTGATGGCGCGGTACCCCGATGAGGTGGCGTCCATTGCGCCTATTGAACTGGCGGGCAGCGCGCAGGTGAAGGAGGGCAAGCTATATGCCAACGTGAGCCTGTATGGCGTAAACGCGAGCTATATTCCCACGATGAACGTGGAGCTGCTGGCGGGCCGCGCCCTGCGCGATAAGGATATCGTCGGCATGCGAAACGTATGCGTGGTTTCGGAAAAGCTGGTGAACAACATGTTTGGCGGCGATATATGGGCGGCGCTGGGGCAGGAGATACAGCTTTACCAAAAGGACTCGGTATTTACCTATGTAATCGTGGGCGTAAGCAAATATGAGGCGAGCGTTATGGCGGGCATGATGAGCACGGCTTCCGAAAAGGATATGAGTACGGAGCTGTACCTGCCCATCACCAACGCGCAGCGCATCACGGGCCATACGCCGGGCCTGCATGAAATGGTGATTATGTCCGCGGTGGAGGGCCTGGATGGCCGCGATGTGGCAACTCATATAGAGAACTTTTTAAACCGCTATTACAAAAACAACGATGATTTTATGGTGCAGGCAATGTCCATGGAGAGCATGATGGATATGGTTTCCTCCGTTATGGGCACGCTGAGCATCGCCATCTCGGTCATCGCCGGCATATCGCTGCTGGTGGGCGGCATCGGCGTTATGAACATACTGCTGGTTTCCGTCACCGAGCGCACGCGGGAAATCGGCATACGCAAGGCCTTGGGCGCAACAAACGGCAATATCCGCTTCCAGTTCGTGACCGAAAGCGTGATCATCTGCGTGGTAGGCGGGGTATTGGGCATATTGTTTGGCACGGGGCTGGGCCTGCTCGGCAGCTCGCTGCTGGGCGAGCTGTGCGGGCCGACCCTCAGCTCGATATTCCTTGCGTTTGGCTTCTCCATGGCCATAGGCGTGTTCTTTGGGTATTACCCGGCCAACAAGGCGGCCAGCCTAGACCCGATCGACGCGCTGCGGTATGAATAAGGGATAAACCACCCCCTCCCCACGGGAGGGGGCACTTTTTTGAAGAAACGTTTTACGGGAAGCTCCTTCCCCGCGCCCCAGCCCCTATTTTTATTAAGAGAGTATAATAATACGCATTTTTCGCAGGAAGCACTGTTCTTTTTATGCTGAATATGGTATCCTTAAATATAAGATGAGTTCTTGTTCTTAATGCAGGCTATCTTATATGGCCCGGCGGCCGCAACCGGCAGGGCTGCCATGTGTTGTAATTGCAATAGAAAATCGGCTCGATATCGGGTATGATACATCGAGTATAGAGTGAGGCAAGTTATGTATTGTGTGAAACAGGTAACGCAGGATCTTTATTGGGTTGGCGGCAACGATAGGCGGTTGGCGCTGTTTGAAAACGCGTTCCCCGTGCCGCGCGGCATATCCTACAACGCCTATCTGTTGCTCGATGAAAAAACCGTGTTGCTGGATACGGTCGATAAAGCCGTAGGCGAGCTGTTTTTTGAAAATTTGGAGCATCTGCTCTCCGGCCGCCCGCTCCATTATTTGGTCATCAGCCACATGGAGCCGGATCACTGCGCCACCATGCAGGATGTAGTGCGGCGTTACCCCGAGGTAAAGATAATCTGCAACGAAAAGACGCGCACGATGATACACAACTTTTTCGAGTTCGATATCGATTCGCGCGCGGTATTGGTAAACGAGGGGGATACGCTGTGCACCGGGCAGCATACGCTCACGTTCCTCATGGCCCCCATGGTGCATTGGCCGGAGGTGATGGTCACCTATGACGCGGCGGATAAAACGTTGTTTTCGGCGGATGCGTTTGGCGCGTTTGGCGCGCTGAGCGGCAATATATTTGCCGATGAGCTCAACTTCGAGGCCGAGTGGCTGCCCGAGGCACGGCGCTATTATGCCAACATAGTGGGCAAATATGGCCCGCAGGTGCAGGCGCTGCTCAAAAAAACCGAGGCGCTGGATATTGCGATACTCGCGCCGCTGCACGGCCCCGTTTGGCGCAAAAACATCAATTGGTATATCGAAAAGTATCAGCATTGGGCCGCCTATGTGCCGGAGGAAACCGCGGTGCTCATAGCCTATGCCTCGGTATATGGGCATACCGAAAACGCGGCGGATATACTCGCTTGTGCGCTGACGGATTTGGGCGTGCGCAATGTGGCCATGTATGATGTATCGGTTACGCACCCATCCACC
Source organism: Christensenellaceae bacterium (assembly GCA_031261085.1). Lineage (GTDB taxonomy): Bacteria > Bacillota > Clostridia > Christensenellales > CAG-138 > Pelethousia. Next base: position 49,815 of record JAISKB010000004.1, on the reverse strand, counting down.
ATCGTGGCGGAGGCCTTTCGGTGCAGTCATATCATATTTGCCTCCACCACTTATAACGCGGGCATATTTTGCAATATGGAAACGCTGCTGCATGACCTTGTGGCGCATAACCTGCAAAACCGCACCGTGGCGGTAATAGAAAACGGCTCCTGGGCGCCCACCGCGGCCGACTTGATTTGGCGGCTGCTCGAGCCGCTCAAGCACATGGAGCGGCTGGATTGCGGCGTTAGCATACGCTCCGCCCTCAAGGCTTCGCAGCTCGAAGAAATACACCTGCTCGCCAAGGCCATCCTAAATACCATGCCGCGGCCCAAAACGCCGGATCATTCCCAAAAGATAGAATCCAGCGCCATGTTTACGCTCAGCTACGGCCTGTATGTGCTCACCGCCAAAGAGGATGCCAAGGACAACGGCTGCATCATCAACACCGTGGTGCAGATAACGAGCAACCCCGCGCGCATTTCCATCGCGGTGAACAAGGCGAACCATACGCACGATATGATCTTGCACACCGGCGCGTTCAATGTGTCGGTATTGTCGCAGGAGGCGCCGTTTAAGGTGTTTGAGCATTTTGGCTTCCACAGCGGGCGGGATACCGATAAATTTGCCGGCTGCGCGCAGGAAAACCGCAGCGAAAACGGCATACGCTACCTTGCGAGCTACACCAACGCCTTCCTCTCGGGCAAGGTGGTGAATACCTACGATTACGGCACGCATACCGTGTTTATAGCCGATGTGACCGAGGCGCGGGGGCTATCCGGCGTGCCTTCCATGACCTACGCCTACTATTTTGACCGCGTAAAGCCCAAGCCGCAGCCCACCGTCGAAAAGAAGAAGGGGTATGTGTGCAAAATATGCGGCTATGTATACGAGGGCGACGAGCTGCCGGCGGATTTCATTTGCCCGCTGTGCAAGCACGGCGCGGAGGATTTTGAACGGCTGGATGCCTAAAAACCGGAACTACAAAAAAAGAAAGAGAAAAAAAGAAAGAGAAAAAGGAGATAAGAAAAATGGAATTTTATATCTGTGAACATTGTGGTAATATCGTAGCCTATGTCGAAAGCTCGGGCGTGCCCATAATATGCTGCGGCCAGCCCATGACCAAGCTGGAACCCAACACCAAAGAAGCCGCGACCGAAAAGCACATCCCGGTGGTTGCGCGCGAAGGGAATTTGGTGACGGTAACGGTAGGCTCGGTAGAGCACCCCATGCTGCCCGAGCATCACATCGCCTGGGTTGCGCTGCAGACCAAGCTGGGCAACCAGCGCAAGCAGCTGCCGGTTGCCGGCAAGCCCACCGCGCAGTTTGCGCTGGTAGCGGGCGATGAAATAGAGGCTGTGTATGCATACTGCAACCTGCATGGCCTTTGGAAGGCTTAAAAAAGTATACTAAAACATATTAATAAAGGAGAGATAAAGACATGAAATATGTGTGTGACGCGTGCGGGTATGTATATGATGAAGCGCTGGGCGACCCGGATAACGGCATCGCGCCAGGCACCAAGTGGGAAGATGTGCCGGAGGATTATGCCTGCCCCCTGTGCGGCGTAGGCAAGGATTCATTTTCGGCGGAATAAGCTGTGTGTTCATTGCTCCAAGCCCCTTCTTTTGAGGGGCTTTTTTGATGGCGCGCATATTCTCCATTAATCTTTGGGCTGCGCTCTGCGCTCCTTCCGAACGTATTTTTCTTAATTCAAATTAAATTTGTTTTCGTCGTATAAAAGCATCAAAATCGAGCGAGATATGTTATTAATTAACATGTATTAATAAATACAGAATTAGCTTACATTTATTGCAAAATATGTTATAATTAAATAAATTAATGGAAAGGGAGTATTGAAAAATGAACATATTCAATCGCCGGGAGTTGTACATTACAAGAAGACTGCCCGACCTGAACCGTGTGTTGGAGTGTCTATCCACAAATAGCATACAGTATATGACAAAAACCAATACGATAACCAATCCGGGAAGAAGTCATGGCGTTCCATTTATTGGCGCTGATTATACCTATGAATATCGCGTTTATGTGCACAAAAATGACTATGATAAGGCAAAACAAGCGGTCTCCCGATAAGATGGAAATCAGGCTTTGATTTCTGGCTATTGTATGCACTCCCATAGCACCTCCTGGCTTGGGGGTGCTTTTTGTGGAGAAATGTTCTTAGCGAGGGTTAGAAGGGTGGGGCAAATACTATAGCTCCTCCAGCTCCTCCAACCACAGCGCGGCCGAGGCATCGCTGGGCATGCGCCAATCCCCGCGCGGTGAAAGCGCCACCGAGCCCACCTTGGGCCCGTCGGGCAGGCAACTGCGCTTGAACTGCTGCGCGAAGAAGCGGCGTATAAAAACCTTGAGCCATTTGAGGATGACGGCGTTCTCATAAGCGCCGGCAAAGGCGTGGCAGGCCAGCATATATAGCTTGCGCGGCGCAAACCCGTGCCGCACCAGATAGTATAAGAAGAAATCGTGCAGTTCATAGGGCCCCACCAAATCCTCCGTCACCTGCGAAATGGAATCATCCGGCGCGGCGGGGAGCAGCTCGGGGGAAACCGGGGTGTTAAGGATATCCTGCAGCACCGCGCGCAAACCAGCGGAGGCGGCAACGGAGGCCGCATACCCCACCACATGGCGCACCAGCGTTTTGGGCACCCCCATATTGACCGCGTACATGCTCATGTGGTCGCCGTTGTAGGTGGCCCAGCCCAGCGCCAGCTCGGAAAGGTCGCCGGTGCCCACCACCAGGCCGCCCTCCATGTTGGCGATATCCATAAGCACCTGCGTGCGCTCGCGCGCCTGCACGTTTTCGTAGGTAACATCGTGCACCTCGGCGCTTTGGCCAATATCGGCAAAGTGCTGCAGCACGGCTTTTTCGATGGGGATGCAACGGAAGGTGACGCCCAGCTCGCGGCACAGCGCCTCGGCATTGGCCCGCGTGCGGGCGGTGGTGCCAAAGCAGGGCATAGTGATGGCGATGATATCGGCGGGGCCGCGCGAAAGTATCGACATGGCCCGCACGGCAACCAGCAGCGCCAGACAGGAATCCAGCCCGCCGGATATGCCCACGATGAGCGTGCGGCTGTTGGTGTGCTCCACGCGCTTGGCAAGGCCGTGCGCCTGTATATCGAATATCTGCTCGCAGCGCTTGGCGCGTTCGGCGTCGCTTGCGGGTATAAACGGGTGCCGGGCAACGGCGCGGGAAAGCGCGGCTCCGCGCGCGCCCAGCGCAAAGGGAATGCGCCGCATACCGCCCTTGGCGGTAAACGTGTTGGAGCGGATACGCTCGTGCGCCAGCATGGCGACATCGGCGTCGGCATAGAGCACGCCCTGGGAATATAAGCTGCTTTCGGCCAGTATGGAGCCGTTTTCCGCAAGCATGTTATGCCCCGCAAACAGCAGGTCGGTGCTGGATTCCCCTTGCCCCGCCGCGCAGTAGATGTAGGCGCAAAACAGGCGGCCGGATTGGGACTGGAGCAGCACGCGGCGGTAATCCGCCTTGCCTATCACCTCGTCGCTGGCGGAAAGGTTGGCGATGACGGTGGCGCCGGCCTGACACAGGCGTATGCTGGGCGGCTCGGGCACCCATAGGTCCTCGCATATCTCCACCCCCAGCACCAGCTCGGGCAGGTCGCCGCAGGCAAACAGCAGGTCGGCGCCGAAGGGAATTGGTTCCCCAAACAGCTCGACCGTATTCGCTTGGATAGAAAGCCCCGGCGCAAAATGCCGCAGCTCATAAAATTCGCCGTAATTGGGAATATATTGCTTGGGCACCACGCCCAGCACCCGGCCGTTTTGCACCAGCGCGGCGCAGTTGTAGAGCGCGCCGTTTACGCTTAGCGGCAGGCCGATAACGCCTATTGCAGAAATATCCCGCGAGCCTTCGAGTATGGTACAAAGCCCCGCTACCGCGCCGCGCTGCAGGGCGGTTTGCGCAAACAGGTCGCCGCAGGTATAGCCGGTGAGGCATAGCTCCGGGAAGGTGACGATGGCCGCGCCGTTTGCGCTGGCCTCGCGGTATTGCGCCAGCACGGCGGCGGCGTTGTATGCCGTATCCGCCACCCGTATTTTGGGTGTGGCGGCTGCCAGGCGTATGAATCCAAATTGCTGCATGTGGCCTCCCTTTAAGGGTTGTTTACTATGCTTTGATTATACCCGCAAATGGGGATAGAAACAAGGGCGGCGGAATTTACGCCCGCCCCTTACCCCCTGTACGCCCGGCTTAAAAACGGGATTTCAGCTCTTCGAGGTTTGCGCTTGAGCAGGGCATAAGGTAATCCGTTCTATATCGGCCGCGTTGCGCCTTGCAGCCACGCGCATTCCTCCGCGTTCAGGTGCGGCGAAAGCGCGGCGTATACCTTGGCGTGGTAGGCGTTGAGCCGCGCGGCATCCTCGGATGTGAAGTAGGCGGGGTCGATGGGCGCTGTATCGATGGGCGCCAGCGTGAGCGGCGCGAAGGCGAGCATACCCCCCTCGGCCACGCACTCGAGCTGATTTTCGATGCGTATGCCATGGCTGTTTTCGATATATACCCCCGGCTCATCCGAGACCACCATGCCGGGTAAAAACGGTACCGACGCCCGCCCTGCGGCGATGCTGACCGGCGGCTCGTGCACCGAAAGCATCGCGCCCACGCCGTGGCCGGTGCCATGCTTATAATCGAGGCCCTGCTGCTGCAGCGGTTCCCGCGCCAGCCTATCCAGCTGCGCGCCATCGGCGCCGGGTGCGAAGCGGGCGCATTGGAGCGCGAGCATACCGCGCAAAACCAGCGTGTAGTGCTTTTTTTGCTCCGGCGTTACCACGCCCAAGGCGAGGGTGCGGGTCACATCGGTGGTGGCGCCCTGGTACTGCCCGCCGGAATCCACCAGCAGGAGGCCCTGCGGCAGCAGGGGGCTGTCGCTCTGCGCCGTGGCGCTGTAGTGCACGATAGCCCCGTGCGGGCCATAGGCGCAGATGGTATCGAAGCTGATATCCACACAGCCGGGGCAAGCAAGGCGCAGCGCGTTTAGCTTGCGGGCGGCGCTTAGTTCGGTAACCTGCCCGGCGTTTGTTTGTACCCAGCGCATAAACCGCACCAGGGCTATGCCGTCGTATAGATGCGCTTGGCGCAGAGCGGCCAGCTCGGCGGCGTTTTTGATCATCTTTTTATAGGGGATGGGCGGCTGCTCGGCATCCCGCAAGGCGGCGCCGCCCTCGCGGAGCGCGCAGAACAGGTTATAATCCAGCGTGCCGGCGTCGATGAGCAGCGCATCCCCCGCGCCATACCGCTTTGCGAAGGTGTATATGGCGGCATAGGGCAGCAGCGTTACCCCGGCTTGCCGCAGGTGCGTTAGGGCGGGCGCCGCTTTGGCGGCATCCATAAACAGGTAGACGGCGCTTTGCTCCACAGCGCAAAAGCAGAGCGGCACCGGCGTGTGCGGTATATCGCTGCCGCGCAGGTTGAGCAGCCACGCGATGTCGCACAGCGCGCTTATAATATGCGCGCGGCAGCCTTGCTGCAGCAGCAGGGAACGCAGCGCGTGCAGTTTTTTTGCGGCGGATACGCCCGCATATTCGAGGGGCAGCGCATAGGCGGGCGCGGCGCTGAGCGGCGGGCGGCCCTGCCACAGGCCCTGGGCCAAGTCCTCGCAGCGCAGCCGCACGATTTGGCTGTAGCGCAGCGCATCCCGCGCGGGCAGGCAAGCGCCATCCACCCCCACGGTTTGGCCCGCGAGATGCTCCAAAAAATAATCCTCCAGGCTGGGCACATCTGGCTCGCCCATGCGCATCAGCGTTATGCCGGTGGAAGCAAGCTCCTGCTCCGCCTGCAAAAAATAGCGCCCGTCCGTCCATAAAAAGGCCTCGGCCGCCGTGACCAGCAAAGTACCGGCACTGCCCGTAAAGCCGCTGAAATACTGCCGCGCCCTGTGGTGCGGGGTTAGGTATTCCGGGCCGTGCGGGCCGCTGGTGGGCATGAGGCAGGCCGCCATGCCGCGCTCGCTTAGCTTGGCGCGCAGGGCGGCTAGCCTGGCCTGGATTTCGTTCACAGCTCCGCCTCCATCATCCGCTTTAGCAGTGCGGCGCAGCCGCGCGCATCGCCCAAATCGCAGGTTTCTACCGGGGTATGCAGGTAGCGCGCGGGGATGGAGATGCACCCCGCCGCAATGCCCGCCGCCGTGCGGGATATGGCGCCGGTATCGGTGCCGCCTGCGGTGAGCACCTCGGTTTGGAAGGGGATGCCGGCCTGCTCGGCGCAGCCTTGCAGCAGGCGCCGCACGCGGGGCGGTACCACCACCGAAGCATCCATCACCTTTATGGCGGGGCCCTTGCCCAGCTTCACGCTCTGCCGCTTGCACTTGGGGGTATCCCCGGCGGGGGTCACATCCACCGCGATGCATAAATCCGGCGCTATGGCATAGGCCGCCGGGCCCGCGCCCCGCGCGCCCAGCTCTTACTGCACGGTGAACACGGCATACAGGTCGTGCGCGCAGGGTTCGCGCAGCGCCTCTGTAAGGAGGGCGCAGCCCAGCCGGTTATCCAGCGCGCCGCCCGTGACGCGGTCGTTGCGCAATACCAGCGAAGCGTGAAATACCGCCACATCCCCCAACTGCACCTGCGAAAGCGCTTCGGCTTTATTCCTTGCGCCTATGTCGATAAACATATCATAAAGCGCGGCTTCGCCGTGCTTTTTATTTTCGGTTTCATAATAAACCACGCCGCGCACGCCGTTTTGGAACGCCACCTTGCGGCCTATGGCGATGGCGGGCTGTATGCCGCCCACCGCGGCGATGCGCAAAAAGCCCGTGTCGTCGATATCCGTTACCAGCAGGCCGATTTGATCCATATGGGCGGTGAGCATCAGCTTTTTGCCGCTGGTGCCCTTGCGAAACGCGATGAGGTTGCCCAGCGCGTCGGTGCGCACGCTGTCGCAAAGCGGCTCCACGTTGCGGCGCAGGGCTTCCCGCACGTTTTCCTCCCGGCCCGAGGGGCCATAGGCGGAGGCGAGTTGTTTCAGAACATTTTCAAACATGGCGCAGTACCTCGTGAAATCTTTCTTCTTTTAAAAATGCGTGGGCCAGCGCATAGGCGGCCTGTATATCCTCCCCGCTGGCGACGCCGCAGGGGCTGTGTATGTAGCGGCAGGGCACGGATATGCCGCCCACGGGGCAGCCGGCGAGCGCCGTATGGATGCTGCCGCCATCGGTGCCGCCCCGCGTGCCCTGGCGCACCTGATAGGGTATGCCGTTTTGCTCGGCGGCGGCCTTAAGCGCAAAAAACATACGGGGCAGCGCCATGGTTACGCCATCCATCATGGTTATGGCCGCGCCGCCGCCCACGCGGGTCACGCTCTCATCCGGGCGCAGGCCGGGCAGGTCGTTGGCGGTGGTGGCTTCGAGCACCAGCGCAAGCTGGGGACGCACCGCGTAGGCCGCCGTGATGGCGCCCCGCAGCCCCAGCTCCTCTTGCACGGTGAAGGCGGCGTAAAAATCGCAGGCATAGGTGTTTTGCAGCAGCTGCATCAATATGGCGCAGCCTATGCGGTCATCCAGCGCCTTGCCCGATAGCAGCGCGCCCAAGCGCATAAAGCGGGTATCAAAGCAGATAAAATCCCCCACGGCGGCGTTTGCCTCGGCATCGGCTTTATCCTTGGCGCCAATATCCACATACAGCGCGCGGTGCTCCCATACGCTCGCAAACTCCTCTTCGGTTTGCATGTGGATGGCCTTGGCGCCTATCACCCCGGGCAGACCGGATTCCCCCACGCGCACCCGTTTGCCCACCACACAGCGCGGGTCGATGCCCTTTGCGTCGTAGGCCAGCGTGCCATCCTCCAATATGCCCCGCACCAGCATACCCACCTCATCCATATGCGCGCAGGCTAATATGCGGGGGCCGGGCCCGGGCCTGTGCAGTATGAGGTTCCCGAGCGGGTCGGTGTGCGTTTCGAGCTTAAGCGGCGCGAGCGCCTGCTTTATGTAAGCCCGTACGCGGCCTTCATCCCCGCTTACCCCACATAGGTTGCTTAGCTGTTCTAACCGGGCAAGCATAGTTCATCCTCCCAATTCGCGGGCATGTGCAGCAAAAATTCGGTAAGCAATCGCACCGTTTGGCAAAGCGTGGGCAGGCTAATAAGCTCCACGCCCGTGTGCATATACCTTAGCGGCACGCTGATCAGCGCCGTGGGTATACCCGCGCGCCGGGTATAGATATCCCACGCGTCGGTGCCCGAAGCGGTCATGCAGGCCTCGGTTGCATAGGGTATGCCCGCCGACGCGGCGGCCTTGGCCAGCACTGCAAACAGCCTGGGGTGTATGCTGCCGCCCCGCGTGAGCACCGGCGCTTCGAGCGGGAAGGTGCGGAACTTCTCTTCCGGCGGCGGGGCATGCGTCACATCCAGCGCGATGGCCATATCCGCCCCCGCGCCCCAGCCCGCGGCCAGCGCGCCCGCGCCGCTCCTCTCTTCCTGCACGGTGGCGCACAGCACGGCGGTGCAGGGCAGCTCCACTGCGCACAGCGCTTCGGCCAGCTGCGCCAAAGCCGCGAGCGGGGCGCGGTCATCCAGGGTTTTGCCCGCAATGCGCTCGTTCAACAGCCGCAGGGGCGCATCGGGGTACAGCGTAATCGCATCCCCCACCGAAACCAAACGGCGCGCCTCGGGGGCGGGCAGGCCGGTATCGCACAGGATATCCTCCCAGGCATAGGCCTTGGGCTTGCCGGTTTGCAGGTGCGGCGGCAGGGCGCCCATCACGGCGGGGAGCGGGCCGCCCGCCGTATGCACCAGCACGCGCGCGCCGGGCAGTATGCGTGGATCTACCCCCGCTATTTTGCATACGCGCAGCATGCCGTTTTCTTCTATGGCGGTCACCAGCATGCCTATTTCATCCATATGCGCGGCGATGAGCACCACGGGCCTGCCGCGCCCCAGCCGGGCGTATACGCTGCCCGGCACATCCTGCCATACATCGGGGGTGCAGGCTTTAAACTGCGCCATAATCTCTTGCGCCACGGCCTCTTCCATGCCGGATACGCCCGGCGCGGCGGTCAATTTGGCTATGCGGGATACAATTTCCATATCGTTACTCCATACACTCGCGCAATACGCGCAAGGCGTTTTGATGGGATATTAAATCGAGCTCACGCGGGGTAAAATGCCGTTCCATCTCCCGCAGCAGGGCGGGGTACCCCGCGCAATCCGCAAATTCCAGCTCCCAGGCGCTGCCGTCAAAATCGGAGCCGAACGCGAGCGCTTCTATGCCCGCCACATTGCGTATGTGCAGGGCGTGCCGCACGATGTCGGCGGCGGCGGTATAGCCGCTCCCGTTCACCAAAACGGAGTAGAAGTTAAGCCCCGTTATGCCGCCCCGCCCGGCCAGGGCGCGCAGCATGGCGTCCGAAAGGTTGCGCGGGTGATCGCATACCGCCCGGGCGTTGCTGTGCGAGGCGATAAAGGGCTTATCGCACAGCGCGGCCACATCATAAAACCCGCCGTCCGACAGATGCGAAATATCCACCACAATGCCCAAGCCCTGCATGCGCCGCACGGCTTCTTTGCCCCAGGGGGTAAGGCCGCGCGCCATAGCTTGGGGGTTTGGCGAATTTGGGAAGCCCAGGGCGTTAGGGAAGTTCCAGCAAAGCGCCATCATGCGCACGCCCTTAGCATAGAGCGTATGCAGCGCGGCAGTGTCGGTGCACAGCGCGCCATCCTCCAGCGTGAGGAGCGCGCCGAGCTTTTGACCTGCCCCTGCGCGGGGGATATCCGCATAGCGCAGGATGGGGGCTATGCGCGCGGCCTGCTCGCTTAGCTCGCGCTGGTACCAGCTATAGGAAGCATCGAATAGGGCGCGGGGGGTATTTCCTACCGGCAGCAGCCCCTCCACCGGCTGCGCGGGCGCGAATATGGCGAAGCCCTGCAGCATGGCGCCGCCCGCAAAAAGCCGGGGCAGGTCCACCTGCCCCGCGCTTTGCGCCAAGCGGCTTTTGCCGTTTGACAGCGCGATGGCGCAGGTGAGCGTATCGCAATGCAAGTCCACAACGGGGTAGGTTTTCGCGTTCATGTACTTACTATATACGGATACATTCTTACTATATACCAAAAAATGTAGATATGGTAGCGTGAAAAACGCAAATGCCGGTTGTGTTTTGCAGATTTTTATTATACCCTAATATAAGATGCGACAAGGCCGGATTGTGGGAGGGCGCTGCCCACCCTTTAAGCGCACAGAGCGGGTTTATCATAAAAAAGCGGCAAAAATGCAACCTTATAGCGCGCAAAAACGTATTATAAGCGATGGGAGGAAAAAACATGCCCGCAAGGGATATCGAAACCATCTATGCGGATTGCTCCCGAATGGTATATTGGGCGGCGTATGGCGTTACAAAAAACGAGCACGATGCCATGGACGCGATGCAGAATGTATTCCTGCGTACGATGAACCACCTGGGTACGCTGGCCAATATGAACGACGCGCAGCTTAAGGGCTGGCTTTACCGGGTGACGGTCAACATCTGTACCGATGCGCTGCGCAAGCGTAAGCACGAGGTGCTTACCGGCGAGGATGCGGAGGTGCTCAGCGAAAGCGTATATGATATGCCCGAAGCGGCGGCCATCGCGGGGGAGGATAAGCGCCGCGTGCGCGAGGCGATAGATACATTGCCGGATATATACCGCGAAGCGGTGCTGCTGCACTATTTTTCGGGCTGTGACTATAAACAGATCGCCCAAATGACGGGCACGACCGAAGGCAATATCAAAAGCCGTATGTCCCGCGCGAAGCAGCGCCTGTACGCGGTTTTAAAGAAAGAAGGAGGTGAGAATGATGGCGAATCAATACGATAAAATGGACGAACTGCTCGGCGCGATTGCGCGCGAGGCGGATGAACAGGTGGATTACCGCGCGGCGTTTGCCAACGTTCTCGCCGCAGCAAAAATAAAGCAGCGGCAAAGGCGCGTGTGGATTACACGCACGCTGAGCGCGGCGGCGATGGTTGCCGTTACGCTGGGCATAGCCGGGGCGCTATATAACCGCGGCTTTGGGGCCGCAAAATCGCAAGAGAATCAAGCGGGCGGCGCACAGCCCATGCCCATGGCGGAATCCGCCCGCATGGCGCCCATACCTGAAGACGGCGGCGCGCAGCCCTATGCTTATGCGGCGGCCGAGGATGCGTCCCAGCAAGAAGCACCGGCGGCCGGTATCGTGCCGCGCGGCGATTCCCTGCCCGAACCGGCGCCGGCAGAGGAGGCCGAAGCCCTATGGCTGGAGGTGCCGCCCGAAGCGGATGAGAAACCGAAGGCGGCCGGGCAAGCCGCGCGCAAGCAGGCGAGCTTGGTTTGGATAGGCGAAGCAAAGGATGCGCTCCTGGCGTTACAGGGCGATGGTTCCATCCGCGCGTATGCGGCGCAGGCGCAGGATGTCCCGCTGGAGGCGGGGCAGGCCCTGTTGTGTGAGGATGGCAGTTATGCGCTGTGGAACACGGGCGAGGGGCTGGTCGCCGTGTATTTTGAGGGCAAAACCTATGACGAGGCGCTGGCGCTGCTGCAAAAATCAGCAAAATAGGGCCGCAAGGCACAGGGTGTTTGAGCGTTTGTTATTTTTCAACTCATGGGGGATAAGGCTAAAATTCAGCCGTGTCCCCGCTTGGCAATACGATATGCACCTTGAATTTTAACTTACGCTATGATACAATAATAACTACTATAAGGCGGGAAGCGGCAAGCGTTCCCGCCACTCGAATGTACGGCATACAAATCTAAAAAAACATCCCGCTTTTCTGAGGATGTACAAGGAGAAATCGCAAATGGAATCGAAGCTTAAAAAGAAATATGGCCTTGTAACGGCAATCTCCATGGTGGTGGGCATCGTCATCGGCTCCGGCGTGTTTTTTAAGGCCACAAAGGTGCTGGCCAGCACGGGGGGCAGCATGGCGCAAAGCCTGCTGACGGTAGGCCTCGTAGGCCTCATCATGATTATCTGCTCCTATGTGTTTTCCATTTTGGCCACCCGGTACGAAAAGGTGAACGGCATTGTGGATTATGCCGAGGTCGCCCTGGGCTCGGGCTATGCCTATTATGTAGGCTGGTTCCTCACCATACTCTATTACCCCGCCATCACCTCCACCCTCGCGTGGGTCAGCGCGCAATATGCGTGCATCCTGTTTGGGCTGCCGGTGGCCGGCAGTGCGCATGTAGCTTTGGGCGCGCTGTTTTTGGTGGCAGGCTATGTGGTCAATGCGCTTTCGCCCCGCCTGGCCGGCAAGGTGCAGGTATCCACCACCATCATCAAGCTCATCCCGCTGGCGCTCATGGCCATCGTAGGCACGGTAGCCGGGCTGCTGAACGGCTTGACCATCGACGCGCTCTCCACCGCCGCCACGGGCGTTACCGGAGCGGGCGGCGGCATATTGGGCGCCGTGGTAGCCTTCGCCTTCGCGTATGAGGGGTGGATTATCGCCACCTCCATCAATGCCGAGCTGAAGGATTCCAAAAAGAACCTGCCCAAGGCGCTGATCTTGGGCGCGTTTATCGTGGTAATCGTATACATGGTATATTTCCTAGGCCTTACCGGCGCGCTGCCGGTAGCCGATATCGTCGCCGCGGGGGATGATTTGCCCCGGCTCGCCTTCCAAAGCCTATTCGGCAACATTGCCGGTACGGCGGTATTCGTGTTTATCGTCATATCCTGCCTGGGCACCATGAACGGGCTGATGCTGGGCTGCTGCCGGGGGCTGTACTCCTTGGCCGCGCGCGGCCGCGGGCCCGCGCCCAAGATATTTGCGCAGGTGGATCCTGAAACCAACATGCCCACCAACTCCGCCATATTCGGCCTGCTGATGTGCGGCATATTCTACTGCTACTGGCAGGTATGCTTCTTCGAAACGCGGGTGCTGGGCACAACCCACCTGCCCATGCTGCTAAGCTGGGAGCCGGATGAGCTGCCCATCATCATGCTGTATGGCGCGTATATCCCCATATTCCTCTCCATCATGAAAAAGGAAAAGGATCTCAACCCCTTCAAGCGTTTTGTAATGCCGCTGCTGGGGGCGATAAGCTGCCTGTTTATGGTGTTCTGCGCGTTCTACGCCTATAAGATGGATGCGGTATATTATGTGATCGTGATTGCGGTTGTACTGCTGCTGGGCGCGCTGTTCCAGCGTGAGAAGAAGATATAGGGCCAATACCCGCTCGTTTTCAACCCACCCCTAGCCCCCTCCCCCGGGAGGGGGCTTTTTGTATGCCTGCCGCCCTGCGGGAGGGGTAGGGGGTGGGGAGGGGATCAATCCTTTGGATGATCGATATCGATGGCGAACAAGCCGCCGGCGCCGCCGCTGTGTATGAACAACACCTTCCCGCGCCCGGCAAAATACCCTTGCTCGCATAGCTCCATCAGCCCGGCGAAGGTTTTGCCCGTGTAAACGGGGTCGAGTATCACACCCTCTTTTTGCGCCATAAACCGCATGGCGTTCACGCCCGGTGTGGAGGGGATGGCATACCCCGCGCCATAGCAATCGTGCAGCAGCACATCCTCGCGGGCGATGCGCACCTCGCTGCCCAGCAGCGCCGCCGCCTCGTTTACCAGCCGCGTCACGATGCCGCGGTAATCATCCGGGTCTATCACGATGCCGGTGACGCGGGTGCTGGGGGCAAACAGCCTGGCGCCCAGCACCACCCCGGCCAGCGTGCCGCCCGAGCCCGCGGTGCAGATGATGTCGCTAAACGCGATGCCCTGCCGCGCCGCCTGCTCCACCGCTTCCTGCACGGCCAGCGCATAGCCCAGCGAGCCCAGCGGCACCGAGCCGCCTACCGGCACGCTATAGGGCTTGTGCCCCTTTGCGCGCAGGTCGTCACAAATTCGATCCATTTCGGCATATACGTCTTTATAGGTATCGGTATCCACAAAGCGCACCTCCGCGCCCAGCAGGTCGTTGAGCAATTGGTTGCCCAGCTTTTGATACACGCCCCGCTTTTTGAGCACCAGTATGCAGTTGAGCCCCAGCCTGTTGCAGCAGGCCGCCGTGAGCATAGCGTGGTTGCTCTGCGCGCCGCCCGTCGTAAGTATGGTATCGCAACCCTTATTCAGCGCATCGGCCAGCAAAAACTCCAGCTTGCGCACCTTGTTGCCCCCCAGCGCAACGCCGGTCATATCATCCCGCTTGATGTAAACTTCCTGCGCGAGCGCCTCGCTCACATTGGGCAGCCTATACAGGGGGGTAGGCAGCAGCGCCAAGCTGATGCGTGGGATATTTGAAAAGACGTCCATATTGTTCCCTCCCATTCGTTCGTTGCTTTTAGTATACTAAAAAATGCTCCCGGCTCCAAGCAGTGCTTTTGCTAAATCCTCCCGGTAGAGCGCATCCCGCTTGCGCAGGCTGTTGATGACCACGCCATCGCTCCCCGCGTGGCCCGTCGCGTGGATATACCGCCCCTGCCCAAGATACATAGCGATATGTCCCGGGAAATATAGCAGGTCGCCAACATGCACCCGCCCCATAGGAATTTCGCGCACTGGGTAGCCGGGCTCTATGCGGGCGTTGCGATAAATGGTCACGCCGTTGAGCAAATATGCCGCGTGGCATAGGCCGCTGCAATCTATGCCACAGGGCGTGCGCCCGCCCCACCGGTAGGGCGTGCCCAAATACCCTTGCGCGCTTTGCGACAAGCGGCGGCGCAGTATGGCCTCCGTCAATTCGCCAAATTTTTCAGGCGGTTGGCCGATATGGCCCCCGCGCACAAAGCCCTCCCTGCCATCCAGGCAAAGCACCTTTTGCCAGTCGCCCGCGGCTTCGCCCACCCGCAGCACGCTGCCGCGCGGCAATGTCAGCAAGCAGGGCGCGCGGTACCCGGGCAGAGCCTGCACATCCGCCCATGCCGCCCTAACCACGCCCAACCGCGCGTGCGGCGCATAGCGCGCGCCGATTAGGTCGGCCGCGCGCGCATAGCTTTCGTAGCCATATTGCATGCGCACCCTTCGCCAGGCGCCCAGCGCTTCGAGCACCTCGGCATATTGGCCATACCACGCCTCATCATCCAATTCGGCATCCTCGCGGGGCAACCGCCTTAGCGGCGCATAGGGGGCGCTGACTAGCATGGGGCCGCTCCTTTCTCCCTCCCGGTTCCTATAAGCAAAAGCGCACCGTATGGCGCGCTTTTGTGCTGTAAAAATAACTTGCTTGCGGGCAATGCCCGGGTCAGTCGATATCTTCTATTACCTGCGCCGGCCTTTCATCCAGCACGGCGGGGTGTTTTAAATACCCTTTGATGAGCTTGAGCGCGGAGGCATAATAGAAGCCATCGCAAATGCGCTCATCCGTCACGAAGGTATATTTGATGTATTTCTTTTCGGCCACGGCGCCATTGGCCTGCATCTCATAGCGCTTTTGCTTGGCGCCAAACGAGCAAAATACCGGCACGTTGCCAAAGTCATACAGGTGATGGAATATCGGCGGTATGCCCAGGCTGCCCATGCTGGTGATGCATATGGATGCGTGAAAGGGACTTACCTTAAGCAAAAACCTTGGCAGCAAGCCAAAATAATCCATCAGGTTTAGCAGCCATACCACGAATTTGAGCAGCACCCCCGGGATATAGTTGAGTATCTTGGCCGTGCTGTCAAACTCGCTGTCGGCTTGGGTCGCCTTGTTTTTGCGCACCCCATCGTTGAGTATGTAGTATAGCTCGGCGGCGGTCGCATCCGGCGGGATGACGATTTTCATCACCGTCTCCGGCGCGTTTACGAGCATTTGACGCTTTACGGTGAGCATCACTTCAATTTCGTTGCGCGCAAATATCTTTTGCCCGCTGACAAAGCGGTTGATTCCGGGCCGCTGCGAAACGCCCCGCACATATGCCGCCAGCAATACATGCATGATGCCAAAATCGGACAGCCCTTGCGCGCGCTTTTCGTGGATATACCGCTCCATCTCCTCGATATCTACGGTATCGGCAATGTAGGTGGAAGCGGCGTTGCGCGTTTTCATAATGTAAGGCGACACGCGGTTCATCGGGTCGCCGCTGCGTATCAGCCTGCCGTCGCTTCTATCTCCAAACCGCCGTTTGCGCTGTGCCATGGAGGATCCTCCTTATCGTATTCACCCTATGCGGTCGGCCGGTCAAATATGCTCCCTTGCTGTTATCTGCCCTGCCCGCAACACTGTTTGATTGTAACGCGGCGCAGCGGTGTTGTCAATTATCGACTGGATTTTACGATTTAGTTTTGGGCCGGGCAGTAAAGAGGCGCAAGCTGCGAATTGCATTGCCCGCTGCATTTCATCGGTGGCGCAATATCCACTTCATCAAGGAAATTTCCTGTTTCATCGTTTGTCATGTTTTTATCAATCGTTGCCGTTGCGCTTATATATGCTATTGCCTGGTTTATGTTTTTTCTTCCGATTCGGTAACTTGATTTATCGCTTCCCTTAGAAACTTCGGAAGCATCAGTGGTGGTGCTCCCTCTATCTTTCCAGCGGGAGGCCCATAGCTCACGCGAATATCGTCCATCTTTAGCTCCCGTCGCCTGTTCTGTTCCATTTCCGCTAATTTATGCCTGTCCTTCTCTTCCATTCTGCGCACTCCTGTATTGATTATATCAGCATTATCTTGGGAACAAACTTACTCTCCTGCAAAACGAGTTGTGCCACTTTTGCGCTTCAGCCCGCTTCTAGCGGTTTAGTATCATCAGGGTTTCAATCTGCGCTCCCACATAGAGAGCGACCGTTAGACGCTTATTTTTGCCAGCACACTTACGATGTCATTCCGCTTCTGAGAGTTTTCGGAGCACATGCCGGACAAATTCCTCGGGAATTGCGAGGTTGTAGTGCTTGATGTAATACATCACGTGCGAATTCCATCTGTACAAATCGTCTTCCCGATACGCGAGCATGTAAATTTTCCTGTCTGGGTTGACGGCATCCACAAATACTGCGGATGTCACGTCGCCGTTTCGTCCGTAGTTTTTCATATAGTGGAGCACCTTTTCCTTTTCGGGGTGTGGGGTGTCCGATATATGGTTCAGCAGGGATTCCTCTGATGGGCCGCCAAGGGTTTCCTCGTATAAGCCGACAAAAGTCATGTTATGCCTCCTTGTTCGATTTGTTTCAACTCACGCTCTCATATGGGAGCGACGACTCCCAACTTGCACTAACTCGCTTCATCCTGGGAATTCTTCGTATGCCGCCCACACCGTGTCATATGTATCAAATACAAAATATTTACACGATATATTCTACACCAGATTTCACGATTGGGATATGTTTTAATCCGCGTTCCCGCGAGAGGGAGCGACCGTTAGGCGCTCACTTGTGCCAACACATGCTGGACAAAGGCGTCCGGCAGTTCGAGGTCGTACTTATCAAAGTAGTAGATTATATCGGTACGCCAAGCGTATGTACCGTCATCGTAATAATGCACGGCGGCAAAGTAAGTGTCCTCAAGCACGTTTTTGAGCAGCTCCGGGAATCCCCCCGGTCGTTTATGCGCCTCGCCCCGCAAGAATGCAAGCAAAGCCGCTTTATGAGGGCTAGGCTTGTGGATACAATCCCAAATAGATTTTGTATGCATTGGAGAGATTTCCTTATGTGCAAACAGAGATTCCATTTTTACCTTCTTCTTTGCCTTTCGGAGCAAATATCGCCAGCCATCCAGCCCTGTGTACACAGTGTGCCGGTCATCATCAAGTAAGAGTGTCTGACCGCATGTATTTCAATCCGCGCTCCCAGATGGGGAGCGGCGTGGCACAGCGGTGATGCACCTTGTGCAAACGATGTTTCAATCCACGCTCCCGCGAGGGGAGCGACGTTGCCATAGGGCAGATTGTTATCTTTGCAGAATGCCTTGTATTTGGCATTGTACTGCTGCAACCGGTTGGCGGCCTTTATGTAATCTGTCATCAAAGGCTGTTTTAAGTCGGCGTTGTCACCGGTGGCCTTTAATGCATCTAAATAACTCAATACCTGAGTTTTGGCGTATCTGATTTTGCGCTCCATCTCCCGCTGGCGCTGGCTTAGTTCCCATGCCCGTTCGTTCGCCTCGGCGTTGATGGGCTCCTTCTCATACGGGTTTGTGGAGATGCCCGGCCAAAACGGGCCGAAAGAATGCCGGCAGTTCCACCCGCATAAACCGGGGCCGGTGCCGTAGCCGGTAGCCTCTACGAGATCGGGATAGTCCGTCATATCAATAACCTACTCTGGATATTTTGCTTGTATCCGCTTAAGCTCGCTCGAAAACCAGCTATGTAACTCAGCTACTTCAGCTTCATAGGGGCCTACGTAGTCCAAAATGCCGGATGGCGCCTGATAATCCTTATATTTTTCGTCTATCACGGCCTTTCGGTGTATCCAGTCATCAAATAACGCCGCACTTTCTTGCTTATAACTCATCGCTTGTTCCTCTCGTAATGAAATTTGTATATTTCAGCAAGTCGCTTGCAAATATAATCATACTCATCAATATCTGCATCCAGCTTTTTATCCATAGCTTGCTGCATGGCCTCATCCCACAGCGAAGCACCAAATAAATGTTGCACCATTCCCATCCTCTATGGCTTGGCCTCATACTGCATGCCGCTGTCGCCCGGGTAAGGCTTGTCATGCTTAAAATGATTATTCGCAATTTCGCGGGGTATCCTCCCTCCGAAACCTTCGCATTCCCCAAAGCCAAGGTAATGCCGGCAAGTATTGCACTGCGATGGCACCGCTCGAGGGGCAGAATGCCAACGCGGGTCTGAAAACAGCTTCTTCTCCAAGATTATTCCTCCCGTAAATATATCGTTCTACCATCGATACGGATCACGAAGAATACAGTACCGCGGGGAAATAGTATTTCACGCTCTGCAGAATTGTACTCTCGGATATCTGCTGCTCCGCGCGATTCTATCACAAATTGTATTGGCAACCCTTCGTCGTATGGTTCGTCAGCCGAAGTCGAGGTATAGTCAGGATATTGCAAAGCCCAATAACTCCTTCCCATGGTGTTTCAATCCACGCTCCCGCGAGGGGAGCGACTTGACCTCGCTGCCATCTTCGGATATAATAACATTTAAGAACTCGCATAAAGCTGTGTCCAGCGTGGAGTATTGTACTCCTATGCCAAGGAGCAGCTCGGCGGGTTTTTGCGTATCACGTTTCAATCTGCGCTCCTACATGGAGGGCGACAATTCCCAACTTGCGGTAACTCGCTTCATCCTGGAAATTCTTCGTATGCCGCCCACACCGTGTCATATGTATCAAAT
Source organism: Christensenellaceae bacterium (assembly GCA_031261085.1). Lineage (GTDB taxonomy): Bacteria > Bacillota > Clostridia > Christensenellales > CAG-138 > Pelethousia. Next base: position 30,622 of record JAISKB010000004.1, on the reverse strand, counting down.
ACAAAATATTTACACGATATATTCTACACCAGATTTCACGATTTCTTCCAGCGCGGGTTGTTCAAGTGCGCGCCAAGAAGCTCTGAATCAAGAAGCTGAAAAGTTCAAGACCTGCCAGTGCTGCCTATAAAAATATAAAAAGCGTCGAAAAAGCTTCAGCGCAACGGGAAGGCTTTGTGTTCCAGCACCTTTTCATCATGACCTGGAACAATCTTGACTCCCTGTTCGTTCTCCATTTTTTTCACTAATTCCATACTCTGGCAATAGGCACTCAAGTCGGTGTGTAGAGCGGCGACCGTATAGGGAAGGAGCCCGATGCCGGCCAAGTTTTCGTAAAGGCCCACGCAATCGCTGGCCAAAAGATACTGACCGCCAGTCGTGTCTACCAAGACGCCCTGCAACCCGTCCGTATGCCCCGGAAGAGGGATTACTTTGATACCTTCATCCAATGTAGCGCTCCCATCGAGCAATACGAACTGATTAGCGGCTTTGAGCCAGTTGGGAACGATGCCGCTCTGTGGAGCTTCATAAACCTCCCAGTGGAGCACGAGCGGATCGATCGCGTAATGCAACTCGCGCCGCTGTAAATAAATCTTCTTACCGGGGAAGCGATGGTTGTTGGATGCGTGATCCCAATGTAGGTGGGTATTGATGATATAGTCGATATCTTCCGTCCCGATTCCATGCTGCTGCCTGAGAACCGTCAGGATATCGAGTTCTTTCGGCGCGGTTAGCATTAAGTTGGGATGATGCTTTTTTGCAAAGGCTTCGTCACAAATGCCGGTGTCCACCAAGATTGTTCTGCCATTGCCTTTAATGAGATATGCATAGAAGACATTTCGGATTTTCGTGCCCGAATTGAACCGAAAAGTGTGACCGGATTTGTCTTGCAGGGATTCGCCCAAATACAGCGGATAAATGTCATATGTGGCAGCCATGATTCGCTTCCCATCTTTCTCGCACAAAGTGCAGGTTGATTTGTGAGTGCTTGTCGTAGAAGAGGATATCGATTGTATAAATTAGTATATTTATCATTTACATCGCCGATGTTATTAAGCACATTTGTGACTGTGCCGTGCGAAACCCCGGCGGGCTTTGCCACATCCAATTCGTTTATTTTGTAACTCCCGATAATTACACCATATTATATAGGATTGAGCAGGGATGTTCAATAATAAGTTTTGACCAAATAAAGGCAGTTTACAAAAATTAGAACGAAAATTGGAACGAAAAAAATAAGTAAAATAATAAATAATTTATTGACAAATAAAAGGTAACGCTTTATTATAGCTTTATTAACCGCAGGTATAAGCATGCAAATTAAAAAATATCACACAATTTCGGATGGAAATCTTTACAGCGATTCAATAAGCCTACTGCAAAACACAAACAAGCACTGTCGCAACTACCTGCAATTACTTCGTGAGCTATGGAATACGAAACGGCAGCTATACCTCGTGACGGAAAAATTGTTTACTTCGGCAGCATATTGCAAGATAAAGGATTGAAGCAAGGTTCGGTTCGCATTGCCTTCAAAGCAACGATGCGGAAAGCAGAGAAATATATTGGTTTCATGTTTGTTCGTAAAAACTGTACTTGGGACTCCGATAAGTGTTTGAATTTGATTTCCTAAAGCCTGAAACTGGCATTACGAAATAAAAAATACGGAGGGGAAAATATTTATGAGTAGAAAATCTGTAATTGCAATCTTGTTGGTACTGGCATTTGCGTTAACGGCGGCGGCTGGTTGTGCGGCACCAACTGCTGACGTCAACAATGCCCCTACGGCGCCAGCCACCTCCTCGGAGGAAGACGTGATCAAAATCGGTGTGGTCAGCCCCTTGACCGGCGGTACCGCCTTGATGGGAGCAATGGAGACGGAAGGCTTTAACCTTGCGCTTGACGAGATTAACGCCAAAGGCGGCGTACTCGGTAAACAGCTCAAGATTATTCAGCTGGACGACAGTACGACGCCCGAAGGCGGCGTTAGCGGCGTGCGCCAGCTTATTGAGCAGGAAAAAGTCGCGATTATTACCGGCTGCAGCAACAGCCAGATCGCTTTGGCGGAAAAAGAAATTACGAGGGATCGGATATTCCAATTCGTGACTGGCGCTCAGGTGGAAGCCATTACTTCGGAAGGCCATAAATGGCTTGTAAACGGCAACTCCACAGTGTTCGACTATGCTAGTGGTTTGGGCCATTTCTTGCTGGATAAATTCCAACCCAAACGCGTGGGCATATATGTGGAAAACACGGACTGGGGTCATGACAGCGTAGATATCTTCACGAAGATTGTCGAAGAAGAGTACCCGGACGTGGAAATCGTGTGCACCGTTTGGTACAGTCAGTCGGATGCCGACCTTACATCCAGCTTGACGCAGGTCAAAGCCGCCAATCCGGATTTGATTTACACCATGGCGGCTCTGATGTCCCAAATTCCCCAGGTTTACAAGCAGATGAATGAGCTGGGCATGGATTCGATTATCCGCGTTCATACCTCGGGCCAAATCATCAGCTCGGTCATCGAAGCTTCCGATGGGTTGATGGAAGGCATCTACACGGCGGATTTGTATCATCACGACATCGATAATGAGATGAACAAAGAGTTCGTGAAGAAATTTATTGAGCGCTACGGCTATCCGCCGGAAAAAATCTCGGCCCTTGCATACATGGATTTGATTATCTCTGCCCAGGCTATAGAAGAAGCCGGGAGCCCGACAGATTACGATAAAATCGTAGAGATTATTAAATCCAGACCGTGGCCCAGCGTTATGTCCAATGACATGGACTTCGATGAAACCGGGCGTAGCCATGTGCAGCCAGTCCTTCTCCAGGTCGTGAATGGCCAGCTTGAGATGGTGAAGTAAATTAAAGGCTGTTCTTATCCGCTCACACTGAACAAAGCGGGGTTCTGCCGCTCCAGATGGGATCGCACAGGCCCCGCTTTTTAGGTATCAAACTTTGGCATTGTGAAAAATGGAGGAGCTGCAAATTGGATATCGTGCTACAACAAGCAGCCAACGGGCTAGTTCTTGGCATGTCATACGCGCTGGTAGCGACAGGGTTGACCCTGGTGTTCGGAGTGCTTCGCATGATGAACCTGAGCCATGGCGAGCTATACATGCTGGGGGCTTATATATTAAGCGCCCTGATGCAGTATTTAGGGCTCCCCTATGTGGTGGGCTGTGTTCTGTCCGTGCTATTGGTAGCACTCATTGGCTATTTCTTCGGAATGACGGTCGTACAGCCTGCATCCCATTTGGAGCCGATTAACGCCATGCTCGCTACTTTTGGCGTCAGTACGCTTTTAAGCAACTTGGTATTATTAATCTTTAAGGCAACGCCCCGTATGGTTTCATCTCCTTTCCAAGTCGTATTTCAAATTGGGCCGGTTTTTCTTACCATCCAAAAACTCATTGTCGTTGGGATGGGACTTTTGTTAAACTTAGGCGTATATTTGGTTATCCACCATACGACTTTTGGCAAAATGATCTGGGCGATATCCGAGCAAAGGACGGCAGCCGAAATCGTGGGAATTGATACAAAACGAATGCATAACCTCGCTTTCACCATGGGTGCTGTTTTGGCTGCCATCAGCGGCGTGCTGGTAAGCGCGCTCTATTCTTTGGCCCCCAATATGGGGAGCGGCATTATGACCAAGTGCTTTGCTATCGTGGTGTTGGGAGGATTGGGGAGCATTCCGGGAGCCATTATAGGCGGCTTGCTTTTAGGCCTTGCGGAAAGCTTGTTTACGATCATCATTCCATCTCAGTGGACGCCGGCAATCGCCTTTGTGCTGCTGATTGTGTTGCTAATTTTAAAGCCGGAAGGCTTGATTGGCAAATCCAAGGGGGTGAAACTCTAGATGAAAAGGACATGGACCCGGATAACCATAGCTGTTGCGCTGGTCTTAGTCGTTGCGTTCCCCTTCCTTACGAACGCTTACATTTTGGGGATTGCACAAGCGATGCTGCTCTATTTCATTTACGCCATGGCAATGAATCTGCTTATGGGCTATACGGGGATTCGCTCCTTTGGGCAGGCGGGTTTTTGGGGAGTGGGCGCTTATGTGACAGGGCTGATGATGAACATGCATCAATACGGCATACTCAGCCTTTTGGGAGCCATGATTATAGGCGCAGTTTTAGGATTGGCAGTCGGCATGCTATCGTTAAGGCTGCAATCCGTCTACTTCTTTATTACTACTCTGGGCGTTTCCGAGATGCTGCGGGTAATCGCCATAAACTGGATGCCTGTAACCAGAGGGCCAATGGGCCTTATGGTACAGCCCACCTCGATGGGCCTGTTTTTGGGCAGGTTTGAATATCAAACTCAGGTCTATCTGCTTTCCGTTTTGTTGGCGGTGCTCTGTTTCCTTGGCCTTCGCACGCTGATGCGCTCACATACTGGTAAGATTTTGATGTCCATTAGGGATAGCGAGCCCTTAGCCGACTCGGTCGGCGTCAATCCGACGGCATATAAGGTGTTTGCGTTTGCGACCGCAGGGGCTATTACGGCGCTGTCGGGCGGCTTGAATGCCATGGCTTACCGAATCGTAGTGCCGGATTTTCTTTCGATGCAGTACACGACGATTGGCCTGCTCATGGTGCTAATCGGCGGCAGCGGAGAGCTTTGGGGCCCTCTGTTTGGGGCGCTGATTTACGTTGGATTTAATGAGGGGCTGAGAAGTATAGGAGAATTCCGGCTCGTAATCTTCGCGCTCATTATGATTCTGGTAGTGATGCTGTTCCCCAAGGGATTAATTGGCACCCTAAAACAACAAACAAATAAAATAAAGCAGCGCAAGCAGCAGACTTAGAAAGGGGGGATTCTTTTGTTGGAGATTAGAAACCTGAGCAAGAGCTTTCAGGGATTGCAGGTTTTTTCAGGCATTGATTTAACAGTGGAAGACCGCCCGGGAGAAAAGTCGCCTTTGATTGGCGTGATTGGCCCGAATGGGGCGGGAAAAACGACTCTGTTTAACATTTTCACAGGCTACGCAAAGGCCGACGGCGGAAGCGTCATATTCGATGGGAAAGAATTGCTCGGAAAAAAACCGCATGAGATTGTGCGGGCGGGGTTAACCCGGACTTTTCAGAGTACACTGGCTTTTAGACAGCTCACGGTAAAGGAAAACGTGCTGGTGGCCGCCTACCTTCATGAGGATTTTAGCTTCTTAGAGCGCTTTATCTATCCTCTCGTTTCTTTGAAGTTAACCCAGAAGAAAACCCGGGATGCGCAAGAGCGGGCGGAAAAGGTCCTAAGCATGGTGGGCATGCTGGATGACATGGATATGGTGAGCGGAAACCTACCGTATGGAAAGCAGAAGAAGCTGGGCATAGCAATGGGCCTTGCGACGGAGCCGAAGCTTTTGGCGCTGGATGAACCGGCTGCGGGATTGAACCCTCATGAAACTGCGGAAACGATGGAGCTTTTGCAGGAAATCAATCGTGGAGGAACGGCCGTGCTTGTCATCGAGCATAACATGAAGCTGATAATGACAGCTTGCGAGCGTATTTATGTATTGAGCGGTGGCCGGATAATCGCGGAAGGTTTGCCGCAGGAGATCGCGAAGAACGAGCGGGTAATCGAAGTATATCTGGGGAAAGGAATGACTGCCCATGCCTGAGAATGACGCTATCCTATCCGTTGAGGATATGACCGTAACCTATAGGGAGATTGTGGCGGTAAGCCGGCTGTCAATCCACATTAAGCCCAAGGAGATATTAACGATTATCGGCGCGAATGGCGCAGGAAAATCCACCACCCTTAAGGCTATCGCTGGGCTGGAACCGGTAAAATCCGGTAAAATTCGCTTCAAAGGAGAGGATATTACCGCCAAGAAAATTCGGGAGCGAGTAGATCTTGGAATTTGCCTGGTGCCGGAAGGGCGGCTCGTTTTTCCGGGCATGAGCGTAATCAACAACATGCAGATGGGTTTTTTGCGCAATCCGAATCGACATCGCTTCAATGCGATTGCAGAGCATGTTTTTGAGCTTTTCCCCCGCCTGGCAGAGAGGAAAAAACAAGTGGCGGGAACCATGAGCGGCGGCGAACAGCAAATGTTGGCTATCGCCAGGGGTATGATGCGAGAGCCGGAGTTGCTGTTGCTGGACGAGCCCTCTCTGGGCATTTCCCCGATTTTGGTAGAAGAAATTGCAAAAACGATTTGCAGACTTAGGGATGAGGGCATGTCGATTCTGTTAGTGGAGCAAAACGCTTCCATGGCTTTATCGATTTCTGATCGAGGATATGTATTGGAAACGGGAAATTTGGCATTGAGCGGGGAATCTAGCTCCTTGCTCAATGACGACCGGGTTCGATCCGCATACTTGGCCATATAGGCGAGCGCCTAATACGGTTTGCCCCGCGTAGTACAAAGGCGCGCCCCTAGGGCGCGCCTTTGTAGATGGGTTTCGATTGCGTTTAATACAGCGAAATATCGTTGCTGTTCACATAGCCATACATGTTGCTGTAACGCACATAGCTGTAGCCGTTTTGGCTGTAGTACAGCACTTCGATTCGGTCGCCCGCCACAAATGTACCATGATACGAGGTGAGGGCGGCGCTGTTGTAAAAGTATGTGGTACGGGTAACATAGGCGTTCGAATTTTGGGTGGTGCCATAGTCCGGCGGCACAACAGAGCCATAGCTGCTGCTGGAGAGGTAGCTGGTATACACATACGCATAGCTGCTGCCGAAGCGTATCTGCGTCCAGTTGCCGTTGGTGCCGGTAGCCGTTACCGCCTGGCCCTTGGTGAGCGAGCCTATGACGCTGTAGTCGTTGCCCGGGCCGGAGCGAAGGTTGACGTTGGTGGTGGCATACATGGTATAGCTGCCCGTGCTGTTGGTGCCGCCGCTGCTGCCGCCGCCGATGTATGCGGATTGCAGGTATTTGGTGAACACAAAGCCATAGCTGTTATTGCTGAGCAAAATCTTTGTCCAACTGCCGCTGGTGCCCACCGCCGTTACGCTATCGCCGCGGTTGAGCCCGCCCACGATATTGTACTTGGTGCTGGCGCCGGAGCGGATGTTTACGCCGGTGGTGGCATACATGGTATAGCTGCCCGTGCTGGTGCTGCCGCCTCCGCTGCTGCCGCCGCCCGTATACGAGCCCTGCAGGTACTTGGTGAACACATAAGCATAGCCGCTGCCCCACTGGATCTTTGTCCAACTGCCGCTGGTGCCCACCGCCGTTACGCCATCGCCGCGGTTGAGCCCGCCCACGATATTGTACTTGGTGCTGGCGCCGGAACGGACGTTCACGCCGGTGGTGGCATACATATTATAGCTGCCCGTGGCATTGTTGCTGCCGCCGCTGCTGCCGCCGGATACGGGGGCAAGATAAACGGAGGATACCCACGCGGCGGAATTATTGGCGGTGGCGACTTTATACCACTTGCCATCCTGCCCAATGCGGGTTACCTGATCGCCCTTATTGAGCGTCATCACGATGGAATAATTGGTGCCGGGCCCGCTGCGCACATTGAGCGGGCGGGTGGCGGCATATACATCGCCGGATGAGGTGGGGGGCAGAACCGGGTTGGGAGTGCTGCTGTAAAATTGCAAATCGCCCGTGCTCACATAGCCGGTGCCGCCGTTGCTTAGGCGAATCTGCGCCCAGCTGCTGTTGGCAAGGCCCAGTACGGTCACTTCGTCACCCTTGCCGATGTAGCCCATTACGAAATTGTTGGTGCCGGGCCCGCTGTATACAACGGTGGTAACGCGCGCATACGCATTGCCGGATGTGGCGAAAATGGTATCCGCCAGCGCCGTGCCGGCGATAGAGAATACCAGCAGCGCAACCAACACCAAGCCGATAATTTTTGAAACATTCTTTTTCATGACATTCCTCCTTGTAAAAAAGCGATATTGTTGTTTGGAAACAATTCTGCTCGTTTCTATCTGCCTTATTATAACCCTTTTTAGCGCGGCACATGTGTATAACCTTTGAATAATCCGTTAATTCTAGCGAATATCGCCTATGAAGGCAATACATACATATTTATTATTCATAATATATAAGATAAAAGCGGAGAAAGCAACCTTAATATCATTAAAATGCGCTGTAAAATGGGATTTTATGCCTATATTGGAGTTCTTTGCGGGGGTTAAAAAAGAGGGATGGCAAATGGAGTTTTACCCCATCCCCTAACCCCTTCCCCAGGGAAGGGGAATGTTTATATGATGACTTGGGGGTTAACACCCCCAATCCCCCGTTGGAGCAATGTCCAGCTTTCCCTTCAACCCAAAGCAGCTTGAAATAACTTCTCTTTACGGACGAACGACCTAAATACCCCGTTGAAAAACTCATTCCCTCCATGCGAAGGGGTCTGGGGACGGCGCCCCGTCCCCAGCCGGGGTGCGGGGACCGGGATCCCCGCGAAAACGTTCCTAAAAAGCCAAAATCGCGGGGCAAAGAAGTACGTCCCCGCGAAACAAACATTCCCCCAAATTTTCTCTCCGCTAGGTGGGGGTTGTGGGGTGGCCAAAACAAAAAAGTGGCTTTTGCCACTTTTTTGCTCCCGCGAGAAATTACGGGATAAAATATCAATTGAAGTAAAGGCGCACATCGCCGGTCGAGGAATCGATGTCGAGGCGGTTGGGCCCCTGCCCGCCGGAAGCGCTCGCGCGCTGCCCGTCGATTTGCAAGTTGCCCAAGTCCATATCCACCTTATAGCTGTAGCTGGATAGCGGCAGGCGGGTGGTGAGATTTATGTCACCCAAATCCAGGCGGATGGTGGTGTTGCCGGTAACCGCGCCCGCAATGGATATATCGCCGCAATCGCTTTCCAGCGTCATGTTGGCGATGTCGGCATCCTCCAAGCGGATGTTGCCCAAGGATTGCGTAATGCTGCCGCCCAGCAGGGAGCCTTGCTTAAAGCTGAAATCCCCGCAATCCATAGTGGCGGTAAATTGGCCAATATGGCTGCCCGTTAGCTTGGCCGCGCCCAGGGATACCTGCAGCTTGGCGGTATCGGCCTGCACCGTGCCGACAAAATCCCCGCAATCGAGTTTGAAGCTGGCATTCGCGGCCGTGCCGGAATATTCCACCTTGCCCAGCGCCGCATACACGCTGAGCGCTTCGGCATCCACACCGTTTAGGTGCACATCCCCGACGGATACCTTTACATCCACCAGCTTGAGCGGCTTGCTTGCGTCATAGGTGATTTGGATGTAGTCGCTCCTGTGATTGGAGCGCGGCAGCCAGCCGAAGTTGATGGTATCCAAATATTTGAAGCTGTCATTTTGGTGGCTGATCCGAAGCGCGCCGCCATCCTGCCGTATATCCACCGCCTGCCCGTTCGGCTGCAGGGGCAGGTTATAGTCGAGCGCATAGTGGTCGGAGGGTATCAGCTCCACCCGGCTCAAATCCATATCCAAATATAGGGAGTCGAATGCGGGCAGTTCTTGCTGCGCCGCCATGTAATCAGATGTTGGAACGCGAACCCAGCCCTTGGTGGTGCGGCCGATGTTCTGTATGCCCAACGCCAGCCCCAGCCCGGCAAAGCAAAGCCCAACGAGCGCCGTGATAAGGCAGGCCCATAAAAAAGTTTTCTTTTTAATCATGCCGCTTTCCTCTTTCTGCTCTTATTAATCAAGTGGATTATGCCCCGTATGCTGACCTGCCCCAGCGTGACCACGCCCCATATGGCCAGCGCGCCCAGCACCGTTAACAGCAGGCCGCAGCCCAGCATAAACAGGCCGGTGGGCACATGTGTGGGTAATATTGCGATGCCCGCGACGATGAGGGCAAGGCCGCTCACGCCGATGCTCAGCGCAGCTGCGCCCAAAGCGACCAGCACCGCGAACAGCGCTATCAGCACCGCGAAAAGCACCGCAAATAGCGCGATGGCGATGGGCAGGGCAATGGGCGAGGCGAATATGCCCAATATGACCAGCCACAGCGTTTTAAGCCCCCGCTTGGGGGATGGCGCGGCCTCAAAGCGTACGAGCTCCCTGTCGGCGCGCACCTGGGCCACCACCTGCACCGGTGTACCCAAGCGGCTGATAACCTCCGCCTCGGCATCCGGGCCGGCCTCATCAAAATACTCTGCATAATATTGGATGCAGCTATCGATTTCCTCTTGGTTAAGCCCAGCCAATCGCTGGCGCAATTCATCAAGATAGGCTTGTTTGGTCATCATACGTTCCCTCCAGCAAAATTTCCTCAACGCGCGCGCGGTACTCTATCCATTCCCTTGCGATTTGCCGGTAACGATCCCAGCCCGTGGATGTCATGGAATAATAACGGCGGTTGCGGCCTTGATAGTTTTGATCGTAGGCTGTTAAATAGCCTTCCTTCTGCATCCTGCGCAGCACGGGGTAGAGTGTGGATTCGCTTACATCCATGGCGCTCCGTACCCGCTGGGTAAGTGCATAACCATAGGCGTCCTCTTTGGATAGGGCGGCCAGCACGCAGCCGTCTATCAGTGCGCCCCCCAATTGAAAAATCAAGGGATCACCTCCTCTTTGATACTGACAATATTATATGAAATATAATATGATATGTCAATGAGTATTATAAAATTAATTATATTGTTTTTAAAACAGAAATTTTGTTCCTATAGATTTGCCCTTGCTTTTGCAACGCAATCACGAATAAAATCGGCTTTCGCCTCCGTATACGCATCGCGGTCATTTTTGTATTCCGCAAGCAATCTGCGTTTCAGGGCCGCGTATTCGGCGGCCGCGCCAGGGTGGCGGACCAAATAATCGCGGAACCATAGTTCATCCCAGTCGCCAACCCTGCGCACATGCAGATGCAGCACCTTGTCGGCAAAGCCCTCCGGCGTATAGCCTTTATTCAAATCCAACGCCCCATAAGGCGAATGCTCCGCCATAAGAAGCCACCCGCCTTCTACCAGGGCGTCACGAATACTTGCTATGTCGCATGTATCGGGAACCTGTAATAGGATATCCACGATGGGCTTTGCCAAAAGCCCGTCTACCGCCGTGCTTCCGATATGGTCAATCCGCGCCGCGCAATCCCCAAGCAGCGATTGCAATGCGATTTTTTCTTCGGCATACCAATCGGCCCAGCTCGAATCGTGCTCGGCAAGCTCGATTGGAAACAGCCTCCAAAGTTCTTCCAGGGGCAGGGCGGCGAGTACCGCCTGCGCTCCACGGCGCAGGTCCAGCGCCATGATGGCATCCTCCCTATTTTCGCGGATGGTTTGGAACCCCAGCCGCGCATACAGCCGGGCGGCCGCATTCTCTTTTTGGACGGAAAGCGACAGACAAGAATACCCCATTCCCCTTAACGCGCGGGTCAGCGACCCTATCAACCTCGTCCCAATGCCGCGGCCCCTATATGCAGGCAATACGGATATGGAAAGCTCCGGGGTCTGCGCGTCAATATTGCCAAAGCCTTTTTGGCCCGGCTGCGCAAGGATGCGCGACCAGGCCGCGCCCACGATTGCGCCGCCCTCCTCGGCGACAAGGCAAACATCGCCCGGCTTGCCAAAGTCCTCAATATACATGAATATTGAGGGTGTAAAGATTATATCGCGCGGAAGCATCCCATATCCCGCCGGTACGAAGATGGCATGATACAGGAAGTCCTCTAAAACTTTGTATTCACTTTTTTGAATCGGTCTGATCGTTGCCATATGCGCTGGTCACCCCTTCAACAGTATATATCGCGCCATCGGCTGCCGAGGGCAAGCGGCATGACGAAATACGGAAGCCACAATCGCCTAAAACCAAGCTGTTTCAGGCAAATAAAAAACCATCTATTGAAAAACGCTCTGTATCAATAGATGGTAAACGGTTTGGCGCGCCTGGAAGGATTCGAACCTTCGACCTACCGGTTCGTAGCCGGGCACTCTATCCACTGAGCTACAAGCGCACATACTTTTTGATGCTTTGTTATTTTAACGCATAACCGTGGGCTTGTCAAGCGGCATGGGCCTTCGATAAAAAAGGATATTGATTTTTGAAGAGGTTTCGTGTAAACTATATAATGCTTGTAAGGGTGCCCTCCAAGTGGACTTTCTAAAGCGAAATATGGGGATATAGCTCAGTTGGTAGAGCGCTGCGTTCGCAATGCAGAAGTCAGGGGTTCGAGTCCCCTTATCTCCACCATGCGGAATGAATCCGAACCATTGAACAGTTTGATTGGACTGTGCAAGGTTTCGGATTCTTCTTTTTGCCGCAAAGCTGCTGTATATAGGGCTTTGCGGCATCTTTGTGTTTTAGAGCATGTCCAATGCACTTTCACCAAAAAATCGGAAAACATGAAGGTGAAGATCAAAAAGCAGCACTTTTGAACCCCTTGTCCAATTTATCCTGCCGGTTCTTGTTTGGCCTGATACTGTGTTTCAATCCTGTCTGGCGTCCTGTATGCCAGGCCAGCATGAGGTCTTTCCACATTATAAAAATAGATATAATCATCAACAGCCGTGCGGAACTCCCGCTCCGATTTATAATTGGTACGATATAACTCCTCCTTCTTCATGGACGAGAAAAATGCCTCGGCCACTGCGTTATCATTTGGGCGGCCAGTTTTGGAAAATGATTGGACAACTTTGTTCATCCGCAATAGCTTTTGAAAACTGTGCGATGTATATTGAACGCCCTGATCGCTGTGGAACATGATCCCTTGCGGTGGCATCCTGCTTTCAAATGCTTTCTTGAAAGTAGATGTGACTAAGTAGGTGCTGTTTTTGGGTGAAATGCCATGAGCGATAACTTTTCTGGAGAACAGGTCAATGATGGTGCATATGTAGTAAAATTTGTCCTTAACCTTAAAGTAGGTTATATCGCTGACCCACACACAGTTGGGCTCAGACACATCAAATTGCTGTTTTAACACATTTGGTCTTCCTCTACGGTTGACCTGTTTTTGATATTCCCGCTTTGCGTTTCGCCCGACGCACTGTAAATCCATTTCGCGCATCAGTTCAGCAACGTACTTGCTGGACGTCCGAATACCTCGGTCTGCCAAAACAGCGCATATTTTCTTGGCTCCATATCTTTGCTTACACTCTTCAAATACTATTTGCACCTGTTCCCTGATTTCTTCTCGGCGTCGGTCATACACGCTTATCTTTGTTCTGCGGAAGATGTGATTGTAGAAAGTACCACGAGATACTTCCAGTGCATCGCAGAGTGTATGTACACTGTATTGCCCATATAGCCTTTCCAATGCCGCAAGTTTTTCCTGAAGCGGGGCATCCATGCCGCAACCAGCTGCTTTGATAACCTCTAGCTGTCTTTCCAGCTTGTCCGCATGGCGTTTGAGGTCGAGATACTCCTGATAATACACGGTCTTTTCGGTGATTGTTTTCAAAGATGAAAACCGATGAATCCAGAAATACAGCGTGCTGCGTGGTACACCGTATTGGGCACAGAGTTCGGCGACGGATGTTCCTGTGGTATATAGGGCTACGATTTCTTGCTTTTGGGTTTCGGTATATTTATCAGACATCAAATCTCCTCCAGGCATTTTTGTACATTATACCTAGAGAACTGTGTTTGTATCTGTTGTTTAGGCCAGCATTGGGGTGTATAATAAATTGAGTATACTGGAAGTGGCCGCAAGGGGGGCGCTTTTATGCTGGAGTTTTCTGGTGTTGGATTAACAGATGAAATCAACCTATACGGTCACAAATTTTCTATCGAAGGCATGTATTCGGCCTATGAGGACACTTGGGAAGAAGGCGTACCTTCATTTCTTAATCATGATCATAGAAAACATTTAGGATGGACTAAATTGTCTGGCTTATATCTTGAGCCGCATAAAGCATATCTCATGAACAGTATTTTGATTGGAGAAAGCGAGACTGAACGTTCGAAATTACAGGAATTGAGCTACAAGCAATTATATGATAAGCGAGTAGTATCTCAACAGGATAAGTACGACGAGTTGAGAGATAAACTTGGCGATTCGTTGTCCGCTGAAGCATCAAAACCTTGTTGGGTAAATGCCGTTGCATATTATGATGTAGGCATTGTTCAACGCATTATTCCTAATATTGCGACTGATTTAATAAAAGGTTTAATGCCGTTAAGCAAACTTAAATATATCCAACCAGGTGTCTACGAAAAAGATGGATGGTTACTATTCGCTCACTTGTATTTCAGACGAGGTTTATCTTATCTAAATACACTGAACGAACCATTTTTTGAGTTGTTGCAAAAATGCGATGAACGGGTAAATCCAAGAATCGCTATTGATCTTAATTGCATTGGGCTTGCCGGAACGCAATCACAGGAACTCGAATATTCATACTGGTGGGGGCCTAAGTTTAATGATGATTTATCAAAAATACCCGATGGGGTAGCAGTCTATAAAAACGAACACTATGATGGCCTCCTATCCGATGTACTTCAGACCGAGTTTGGTTGGTATCGTCAAGATGGCATTCAAACATTTGAATGCGAAGAAGTCACCGATATCGCTAACATAGATATTAGCTCTAACGAAAAGTATGGTTGCCGATTTGTTCATAGCATGATAAACGCCGACACAGGATTACCTACTCATTTGGATGGAGCAATTAGAGCATATACAACTGAGGAAATGGTCGCTCGCCTTGATCAGGATATTAAGCACAGTGGACGCCATACGGGATACACAAAACTGTGGCGCATTGATGGCGATATAGAATCTCCCCTGTGGAAATCGTTAATTACCAATTTTTACAGAGATAATATGCAAGTGGGTGAATACTTTGGTGGCACTGATTCAAAACTGGATTTGAGGCATACAAGACGAGACAATACCCTCAGTTCACATGCTGACTTTTCAGTGAAGTCCTTTATTCCGGCAAATATGAGCGCTGGTGATGGAGTCAGAATTAGTGTAAAATGTGTTCCTCTTGAAAGTTTCCCGGATGGTTATGACATATTGATTAGACCAGCACAGATATACATGGCAAAAGATGGGGCCAAGAAATTTATTGAGGGTGACACAGTAAGCATTGCGAAGTATTTAAAACAATTAGGGTTGAATGTGAGGATTCCATTTTGTGCGAGGGTTGCAACAGAAGATATGGTATATAATTTTCCTGTTTTTGTATGCCGAGATTCTTTTATCGCCAACCAGGTGGTTGAATGTTTTAGGCGGTTTTCCGAAGCATGGAAAAGCAATGGAGATGATCGGCTTTTATCATATTCGATTCAAGTGAATTACGATAATTATTGTGTACAGTATTCCTTCGCAGGACATATAGACGATTTTTGCGATTACTATCTGTCTTCACAAAAAAATATACCTTCATCTGATTCCGACATACCCTCGTGGTTGAATTCCTTATCTGAGTTTTTGAAATCATACCATCCGGCAAACAATTCACCCTCACATGCTGACTTAAGAGGTAAAAACGGCGTTTTATTGTTTCCCAAATTACTCGTTAACAAAAAATATATTGATAAGCTCGAACCTGACGACGTAGGAGTTTGGGCTTGGTTGAAATTAGAGAAAGACCAGTATGAAGTTGTTCGTGACAATGGTATCTGGATTTGTGCAATGTTTGAAATCAAGCAAAGCAAGTGCTCTGTTTGCGGGAAATCCTATGAGAAATGTGATTGTATTAAACTTCTTGAGGCCAATGTCACAGAGGAAATTGTGGATGCCAATTTTCTTGGTGTGATTTGGACAAATCGCTCTGCAATCTGCTGCCCGCCAGATATCAATGAAAAGCAACGGATTGAAGTATAAGGAGAAGATATAATGCCCATAATCAATAATCACCCCACTGGAGAACACCCGTTTTCCATTTCGCTTCAATCCAATGATGAAAGTACGGAAAGTGGAATTGCGCACAGGGCATTAGCTGGGAACGGAAATGACGATGTTCTAATCGAACACATGTCCTCTGTATTGCAGGAGCATCATGTTAGCCCGGATGCATTAAGGCGCCATAGAGAGCTGGTCGATTCTCTTAGAATAGCAAATCTCCCACCCTCGCGATCACTTTATCCGCACAATTCTACAACGCAGAAAGGAAACTTTGCGGAAATATTTCTTGCGGAGTACCTTGATTCCACTACCGAATCCCAACTCCCCATATATAGGCTGAGATACAACACTAACCCTGAGCAATCCATGAAGGGTGACGATGTTTTGTTGTTCGACTTGGATTCCGACCCGGTGCGAATTATCGTTGGGGAATCAAAGTTCAGAGGTGCTCCCAACAAGCAAGCTGTGATTGAAATAGTTGATGGACTTGTGCAATCAAATCAGGCGGGCCTGCCCGTTTCTCTTATGTTTGTGGCTGAAAGGCTCTTTCAAGAGAACAAACCCGAATTGGGTGTAAAGGTTCAAGAGTGTGCTGTGTTGTTCGCAACAAATCGCCTACATATTGATTATGTCGGTTTGCTTATGGGTAATCACAACGCAAGGAATCCCGTTAATAAACACACCCCGAATCGCCTGCATAACTTATTGATGATTTCGTTAGGAATGCAGAACCCGGAAACAGTTGTGGAACAATCCTTTGATCGATTGGAGGGAGACATATGAGTATCCCTTCAGATTATATCGCGGGCTTACTTGACAGTCTATCGCAAAGCAGAATTGATAATCTCGTGACCCAGGCTGATGCGCGAAGAATCCTTCAAGAAGTTAGGGAGAGCAATGAAAACTATCCAAACTTTGATCCCTCACTTACAGAAAAGGCAACGCACATTGCTTATGCATTGCTTTCATGCGGATGTTCTTTAATAGAAAACGGGGACTCTGATACAACTGAAGGGTTAGCGATATTAGAAAAGGCCGGGAAAATACTGTCGGATGCATACAAATATAACAATGATGAGCCTGAGACGAGAGACTATCATCTTTTGATTGCAGGTATGGCTTTGTATGCCGCAAAACAATACTCACGGGCATTTATTGTTCTTAATGATGTAAATATCGATTTTGCTGTTGGGCAAATGGTAGTACAGTTTGTGAAGAAGAACTTTGAATCCCTTATGCAAACTGCAAGCTCTCTCTTTTTTGAACAAGCATTGGAACCACTGGATATTCAGGATTATAACGCATGGATTATATCACATGAGATTGCACGTTGCTTCTTAATCATTACCGACTTTATTCACACAGGGAATCAAGATGATTTTGTGCTTGCATTTGAACTCTTGGAAAAACTATCGGTGCTTGCATCAGAAAGCAGATTGACGTTGCATTGGTTGATTGTTCGGCTATCGAAAATAATCTTCTCTACTTTTCAAAGTGCCTCACTTTGGACAGTGCTTCCACCGTTGATTCCCGCCACATATATTACTGAGAAGTACATCCGGCTTCTTGGCGGCTTTAAATCTCCCGTCACAGAAATGTGGCCTTCTCAAACGGCCTCCCTCCCGTTGGCCATTGGTGAAAATCGTGGCGCAGTGATTAATCTAAGGACAAGTGGTGGAAAAACAAGAGTTGCGGAGATAGCCATTCTGAAAACCTTATCTACACATACAATGTCAAAAGTCCTATATCTTGCCCCGTTCCGTTCGTTGGCATTTGAAATTGAGCAGAGTCTGAATAAAACATTTGGACCGCTCGATATCACCGTTTCACAGCTATATGGTGGATCGACTGCAAATGTGACAGATTTTGAACTCATCAGCCAGTCTCAAGTTATTATTGCAACCCCCGAAAAGGCCAAAGCTCTCATTCGCTGCGGTTCAGGGCTTGAAACGGAGATCAAGCTAATCGTTGTTGATGAAGGGCACCTATTAGGCGCAGAAGAAAGGCATATAAAAAATGAGATGTTTCTAACCCACATAAAAGAGTTTGCTTCACGAAATGAAATTAGAATGTTGCTTCTATCGGCTGTTCTGCCCAATGCTGGCGATTTAGCCCAATGGATTGCGGATGATCCGGATTCGGTTGCAAAGTCGGAGTGGAAGCCATCACTGGAGCGATTAGGTTTATTACTGTGGAATGGGGATCGTGTTCGACTGGAATGGAAAAGTAGTGGGGAGCCCTTTAATCCCAATTTTATCCAGAAAAGACCATTAGGGTTTGGACGCAGAAGAAACCCATTTCCCAATAACAAAAAAGAAGCTGTAGCAGCAACTGCTGTTCGTTTAGCAGAAGCGGGTACGGTTATGATTTACTCTGCAAGAGCAAATTCTATCGAAGGATTAGCCGAAAGTGTGCTTTTAGCATTAGGCGAACATCCTGAGAATTATTCGTGGAATGAATCACTATGGAACGTATTTGAAAGTGTGTGTATTGAAGAACTGCGCGAAGATGATATTGTTCTGAGAGCAGCAAGAAAAGGTATTATCTGCCACAATAATCGCTTGCCAGCACTTGTGCGTATAGCGATAGAACGCCTTATGCGCTCTAAGCCTCCATTAATCATCATTGCCTCCTCAACGCTTGGTCAGGGAGTTAATGTAGGGATATCAACAGTAATTGTCTTCACGCCATACTACAGTCAAGAATCAATTAGCAATAGAGATTTCTGGAATATCTGTGGACGTGCTGGGCGTGCTTTTTCTGATGTGGAGGGTAAAATTCTATACGCGATCGATACACAAGCGTCTACTAATAGAGATCGCTGGCGTGTTAGAAATGATATGAGCCTTGCACGCGATTATTTTAACAGCCAACAAATGGAGAACGTGCGCAGCGGCTTACTTGTGGCCTTGAAAGCTATTTATAGGGCAGCAAGACGGACAAGCACAGACTTTGAAATGCTTATCGAAGCAGTGGCAAATGATTTCATCGATGCGGATATCCGAAGCGATCTCGTCGAATGGATGAACGGGCTTTTTGATTATTTGGATGATGAACTCCTTGCCATGCACGAGGATTTTGGAGAAGATGATGCAGATGCAAGCTGGATAGATGATGTTTTCAGGAAATCGCTGGCGCTTATACAAGCGGAACCCGAGGAAGGAGAACACTGTATAAGCCTTTTGCACGCAAGAACCGTCGCGCTTTTGAATAGAGTACCCAGCAATGCTGATAGAAAAAGGCTAATAGCATCCGGTGTTCCGTTCTCTCTATCACAGTCGATTTTACAAAACACAGACCACTTCAGAACCCTTGCATTATCTTACATACAAGATAATAATGGTACAGACGTCAGCATCGAAACAATTGATATAATCGTTCGAGAGATTGAAATTTGGAGCAACGAAAATGCTCAAAGCATAATAAACTCTGTTCCTGAACAACCATTGCTGGATACAATACGTAGCCCGTGGATAAGCGGGTTCTCACTTTCTTCTATAAGAGAGCTAGATGACGGTGTTGATGGAATCGCAAAAGACTATTATGGTTTCACATTGCCCTGGATCATACATGCCATTTCCCAAATGTTTAATAAGGAGACTGAAGAAAATATCCTTCAAGCATACGCTTCAATTGCTATGTTTGTTGAGTTGGGCCTGCCAAACCCGGCAGCTACGAACATATATATGGCAGGTGTGCGTTCCAGAAGTGCGGCTTTAGAATTGTCAACTTTCGAGATATTCAGAGAAAAAAATGTTTCAGAAACAAAACGCATTCTATTGGAATTTCCATTGGAAGATTACGAAGTCTCCGATGGCGCACAGGTTTGGATCGAGTTGCTTTCTAACACTGCCAAAGCACAATATCCTCGAAGGATTACATTTCCTGTTTTCACATGGGATAGATATGACCTCCCCGATAGATTGTACATTCGAGAAGCCTGCGATGAGTGCTTCCTGGTTTCAAGTGATGGTTTTTTCTATGAGATTACGGAATCAACAGAAGAACTCCCGTTTTCTGGAATCGCAAATATCAATGGTTTATACTTGGCGCGTGAGGGGAATAAATGGCATCTAAAATCATACAACCCATTGATAGTGATTAAGCAATAAGAGTATTCTACGAACTAAATCGGACCACAATCATATTGAGGTGCAGCTCGATTTTAGCTTTAATGATTTAGAACTTAGGCGCAATCGCAGTCCCGCAAGCTGTATTGAAACTCTTTCCTCATAAGCACACCTCCTCAAATTTTTTGGGAAAACAAAAAAGGCGCGGACTCCGATGCTGAAAATCCAGCAATGGAGTTCGCGCCATGTTTTACTTGATTATCCGTTTGAAATGCGGTAGAATAAAGGCAAGATTTCTTGGTGTGGGACGCCATGAAACCTCGCCCTTATTCGGTTAGTTTAGCTTTAGCAACTCGTATGCCCCACAAAATGTAACGGGTTTGTCGTGTATTTTACACCATCCTTTCCTTGACCGAGAATTGACATTGATTTTCGCTGGGAAAAGAGCAAAAATCCATACGGCAATTCCTAAAATTCCCTTGTTTCATGCGGGTTTCCGAGGTTGGTTTTATTATACCGTATGGGCAAAGCGTCCTTCAGACGAACAACTGGTATTTCAGAGACAACTTTTCGGTAACGGTGTAGTTCTGAGGGTAAATAAAAAGGAGCGGATAAGATTTTATATTTACTCGCTCCTTTTGTCATTTTCGGGTTGCAACTGTTTTAACGAACACATTCGTCTGCCTACCATGTTATAAATTCTTTTTGTCTCTGCTCATTTAATGATATTTTCGCATCTCTGACACCAAAAAAAATGGGCGCAGGAATCGATAATCGACTGTGGGGATTCAAGGTCATGCCTGTGTGTTTTGCCTTCCCTTCATTAATAATCCTCTGTGCTCAGTTTTTAAGTGCGTGTCGCGGGCATATTCCGGCGTATACGGCGCGGAAACCAACTTGCTGCATGCATTTTAGAAGGAGATGTAAAATGCCACTCATCGCAAAGAAATCACGCGAGAATGGAACCACAGAAGACATACGCACCCATATGAAAACCACAGCCGACGTAGCGGAGCGCATTTATGACGAATGGCTTTCCAACGGGGTTCGGAAGCAACTTCCCTCCCGTGCGCAATGTGTTTTCTTAGCCACTGTACATGATATCGGGAAAGCCAGCCCTATTTTCCAAGACCATATCCAAAATAATAAAGGAGATAATCTGCCTCGCCACTGGGTGATTTCCTATGAAATTTTGAGGCGCGCCGGTATTGATGACAGCGTTTGTGCCGTGCTTGCCGCGCATCACGGGAAACCGCCCGACCGCAAAACAGTGTTGGATATCAAAAACAAGGCATATGAGCGTAAGTGTGGTTTTACGAATTTGGAATACAAGCAGGCGCAAGAGGAGCTGCTTGCCCTTGCTTTTCAACGGGCGGATTTGCGCAAAGAGGATATCCAACAACTGAATAAAGGTCAGCAGATGTTACTCGCCGGTTTTGTAATTTTATGCGATTGGATGGCAAGCAGCGAGGAGTGCCCGGAATTGCCGACATCGTGGCATGCGGATCAGCCGGATTGTGCGGAGTTATATCCGCTGCGCTTCGGCTTTGCACCGCGCCCGATACAGGCGGCGGTGCTGCGCATCTTTGAACAGTGCAATAAACCTGGGCTGATTATCATCGAAGCGCCGATGGGCGAAGGGAAAACCGAAGCAGCGCTCGCAGCGGCGGAGGTGCTTGCGGAGCGCGCAGGAGCGGGCGGCCTATACTTTGCCCTGCCCACGCAGGCGACTTCCAACGCAATGTTTCATCGCGTGTGCGAATGGATTGATAAACTATGCCTTAGTGAAGTGCATACTATTGACTTGCTTCATGGAAAGAAGCAATTTTTTCAGGAGTATCGAGCGATTGCGACCTATGGCGATGGACGATTGGAAAGCGTAGTCATTCATGATTGGTTGCAGGGGCGAAAAAAATCGATTCTTGCTGACTTTGCGATTGGCACGATCGACCACGTTTTGATGGCCGCATTGAAGCAAAAGCATGTGATGCTGCGGCATTTGGCGCTCGCCAACAAAATTGTGGTGATTGATGAATGCCATGCTTACGATGCGTATATGGGTGTCTATTTGCACCGCGTGCTAAACTGGCTGGGGCAATATGGTGTTCCGGTTATTATTCTATCCGCTACGTTAACAATAAAAAAGCGGGCGGATCTGCTCTCAGCCTATCTTAATCGTGCGATTGATGCGATTGATGCGATTGATGCGCAGGCGTTATCCATGGCGTATCCGATTATAACCTATACCAACGGTACCGATGCCTGCGAGGTGCCGGTGCAAGGGTCGGGCAGAAGCATGACGATTCAACTGCGGCGCATTTTGGATGAGGAATTGTTCTGTGAGTTAGACGATGCTCTTTGTGATGGCGGCTGTGCGGGGATTATTGTGAATACCGTGAAACGTGCACAGGAGATTTACGAGAAGTTGAAAGCGCGCGGTGAAAACGCCTTGCTGTTTCATTCGCGGTTTACTGCAGAGGATCGTGCTGCGGTGGAGGAGAGGGTGCTGCATTGTGTGGGAAAGGACGGAGCGCGGCCCCGGCGGCTGGTTGTCGTAGGAACGCAGGTTTTGGAGCAGTCGCTTGACATAAATTTTGACCTGCTTGTCAGCGATCTTGCACCGATGGATCTGCTGATTCAACGGATTGGCAGGTTGCACCGCCACAAACACGTGCGGCCGGAAAAACTGCGAATAGCGCAATGTTGGATTACAGAGCACGAAGGTTCGGAAGCTGTCTATGGGAAATATCTGCTGGCACGCACGCGCGCGCTACTTCCGCCAACGATGGTGTTGCCCGATGACATTGCGCCTCTCGTTAACGCAACGTATGACAGCGCGGAAGCGGAAGGAAAGGAACAGTATGAAAAGGAGATTGCGGGGAAAGAAAGCCGGGCGGAAGCATTTCGATTGGCGGCGCCAAATGCCGGAAGGCCTTCCATACTTGGGCTGCTGGACTGTGCTGTGCAAGATGACGACCCGCATGGGCAGGCTGCCGTGCGTGATGGGCAGGATGCGTTGGATGTGGTACTGCTGTATGAGCGGGAGCGTGGTAAGGTACTGAACGAATACGAGCGCATGGCAAGAACCGTGAAATTGCCGTTTTTCTTCAGCTGCAACGGGGTGATAGATAGGACGATTGCCGAATTGGAGAAAAATTGCCCGGAAGACCGCCGCGGCGATTTGTTCCTTTTGCTCAATGACGAAGGGCAGGCAAAACTATGTGATAAAATTTTGCAATATAGCAAAGAACGGGGGCTGTCGTATGAGTGAATTCAATTTGTTGGATGAGAAATGGATTGGGGTGATGGACAAGACGGGCCAAACAGAGGCGGTATCATTGCTCGAATTGTTTCGCCGTGCGCCGGAGTTACATGGACTGGCAAATGAGCTGCCTACGCTAGATATCGCCATTTTACGGCTACTGCTGGCAATTTTGCACGCATCGTTGGCGCGCGGACTAAGAGGATATCAAGATGGCATTGCCTTATGGCAAAACCTATGGGAAAAAGGCTTGCCGACGGAGCAAATCTGTGGTTATTTGGAACAATATAGAGGCCGTTTTTGGCTGTTCGATGAACGGTACCCGTTTTATCAAGTAGCCGCCATGACAGCTGGAACCGAGTATGGCATCGCCAAGCTGTTGGGAACCGTTTCAGAGAGTAACAATAAGGTTCGGCAATTTCCTATGCGGACGGGATTGGGGAAGACCCAACTGACAAACGCTGAAGCCGCACGATGGCTATTATACGTCAATGCATTCGATGATACATCCGCAAAACCAAAAACACAAGGCGCTCCGTCCAGCGGAGCGGGGTGGCTTGGAAAGCTGGGCCTAATCTATGCGGAAGGCGCAACACTGGAGCAGACGATGCTGCTCAATCTCGTTTTGCTGAATGAAGACGGAGAGCCGTGGGCGGATGGGAAAGCGCCATGGGAGCTGGATGTTGTCCGAGCTGGCGAACGGACGGAAATCATTCTGCCGCGCTCTCAGATTGCATTGTTGACCTTGCAATCACGGCGCTTATTGCTCAAACGCGAAAAAGATTGTGTGCAGGGATATGTTTTGCTAGGGGGCGATTTCTTCCCAAAGGAAAACGCGTTCAGTGAGCAAATGACGCTTTGGCGTAAACCGGAGCAGAACAAGGACGAATATGTGCCAAAGCGCCACAATCCCACAAAGCAGCTATGGCGCGATTTTGCCGCGCTCACGCCCATAAGCTCTCGAAGTTCCCGACAGCCCGGCATGTTACATTGGCTTGCGGAGGTGGGGTATGAAGAAATGATTCGACTGTGTACAGCGTCGGTGACATATGGTGACAAGGATTTTTTTGTGGACGATGTCTTCTCGGATTCCCTCACATTTAGCGCTGCCTTCCTGTCCAATTCCAATTTAGGCGCGGAGTGGCGGCCGCATATAGAAGGTGTTTTGCAAGAGACGGAGAAAGCGGTTGAGGCGCTTGGCGTGCTGGCGACGGATCTTGCTGAATCGGTCGGAGATAGACGCGATCCGAAAGGGCAGCCGTCCAAAAACATGGCGGGGCGGCGGGATATGGTAAAAGCCGAAACCTATTTCCGATTGGATGAACCCTTTCGCAAATGGTTGGCGGGAATAGACTCCAAAAATGACATGCAGGAGGAGAAATGCGATCAGTGGCGCGGGATTGCCGCCAAGATATTGCGCGATATTGGCGGTGAACTGATTGCACAAAGCGGCACGAAAGCTTTTGTCGGCATAGGTAAAAAGAATGCGCCCGCTGCCTACAATAAGTTTTTAGGGAAGCTTTATATCATATTAGCAAAGGAAGGGGTGACGGGCATTGAAGAAGGAGCAAGTTGAGAGGGCGGTAGCCGCGCAAATCAAACAGATCCTTGCCAAAGATGACCGTGCGGCGCTGGCAAAACTGCGTCGTGGTGCGGGTAAAAGGCCGGGTAGCATGCCGGAAATATGGGCGTATACCCTAGGCTGGTTGAGGGAGGAGGACAAGCCTGATGAATGTGCCGAACATGCGGTGCATGTTGCGTTGACATTGTTTGCGGTGCACCGGCAGGGAACCGAAATTAGCGGACAAAGTGGCGGAACGCTGGGTGCGGCTGTGGCGAAGTTGAAAGCAACACAAAACGAAGACGACGCGAAAGCGGTAATCCGTCGCTTCAATACGGCGGCAACAGCAGAAACGGTGGAAGAATTGGCCGTGCACGCGCGCTCGCTGGTACAATTGCTGCGGGCGAGGAATATCGATATGGATTACCCCAAATTCGCAGGAGAATTGTATCGTTGGCAATTTGATCGCGAGGCGATGCGCCTGCAATGGGGACGCGATTTTTGGAAGGAACCGAAAAAAGAACAACAAGAGGAGGAATAAAGATCATGCCCGAAACAAAACTGTATGTGGATTTTCACATTATTCAAACCGTGCCACCAAGCTGCGTGAATCGCGATGATACCGGCAGCCCGAAGAACGCCGTTTATGGAGGCGTGCGCCGCGCGCGCGTCAGCAGCCAAGCTTGGAAAAAGGCGACGCGGGACTTGTTTATCGAGCGTGGTGAGCGAACAAAGCATATCGTCGAGATAGTTGCGGAAAAATTGGGCGGCGGAGCGGAGGCGGCTGCGCTAGCGGAGAAAATCATCAAAGAGGCTGCGATTTCAATCAGTGAAGATAAGAAAACGAAAAAGCCTGTCACCGGCGCATTGTTCTTTATTAGTGATAGGCAGGCAGAAGCGCTTGCGCAACTTGCGTTGAGCGGTAACTTTGACAAAAAAGCGGCACAGGCGGCGTTAAACAACGAACCGTCTATCGATATTGCGCTGTTTGGACGTATGGTCGCAGACGATCCGAAGCTGAACATCGATGCTTCATGCCAAGTTGCGCACGCCATTTCCACGCATAGAGTCGATACAGAATTTGATTATTTTACCGCAATTGATGACCGTTCGCCTGACGATAACGCCGGCGCCGGTATGATAGGGACGGTGGAGTTCAATTCCTCTACGCTCTATCGCTATGCGACCATCGCGGCGCACGATTTGGCGGAGCAAATAGGCGACACTGCCGCGGCGGCAGCCGCCGTGCGTACGTTTGCGGGTGCTTTTGTGCGTTCCATGCCAACGGGCAAGCAAAATACGTTTGCGAACCGTACGCCGCCGGATCATGTGCTGATAATGCTCCGACACGATCAACCTGTCAATTTGGTTGGTGCGTTTGAAAAACCGATTCGGAGCGATGATGGATTCGTCGAAAAATCTATTGAACGTTTAAACGCCTACTCGCAAAAGGTATACGAGAATTACTGCGACGCGCCAGATATTCAATGGGAACTGGCTGAGGGCTTGCATTTTCTGCAGTTGCTGGAACAATTGGAAAGCGAGGTTGCACAGCGTTTGGAGAGGGAAAAAATATGAGCACGCTGCTGCTGCGATTGGCAGCACCGATGCAGTCGTGGGGGATGGAAAGCAAGTTTTCGCGGCGTGCAACCGAAAGAATGCCAACAAAAAGCGGCATAGTAGGCCTGTGTGCGTGTGCGCTCGGCCGTAAGCGCACAGAGCCGCTGGATGATCTTACCGCATTATGCTTTGGTGCGCGGGCGGATCGGCAAGGGGAGCTGCTGATTGATTTTCAAACTGCAAAACCGTCTGATAAAATCAGCAAAAACCCGTTTATCAGTCATCGACATTACCTTGCGGATGCGGTGTTTTTGGTTGGGCTGGGAAGCGAGGATGATGGATTTTTGCATGCGGTGGCGGAAGCGTTGCGTTCCCCCCAATACCCTCTCTTTTTGGGTCGGCGATCCTGCCCGCCGACACTACCGCTGGTTTTGGGCGTTCGTCCGCTACCTTTACGCGAAGCGTTAATGCAGGAACCGCCTCTTTGCAGCGCGACGAATCTTCCCATCATGCTGGATGCACAAGGTGAGGGGAATCCGCGGCGGGATTTGCCGCGATCGTTCTCGCAGGAGCGCCGCGAGTACATCTTTCGCTCTGTAGAGGAGGGATCATATGTATATCACGCAAATCAAACTGAATAATTCGCGCGGCGCGGCGCATGCGCTGGCATCGCCGCAGGTAATGCACGCAATTGTGGAAAGTTGCTTTGAAGGTTCTTCGCGAAATCTTTGGCGTGTGGATAAAACCTCGTTGCTCATAGTGAGCGTATGCCCGCCCTCCAATCCGCAGGCGGCGCGGCAGTTGGGCGGTTTGCCTGTGACGAAGGACTATGCACCCTATCTTGCTGCGATTGCGGATGACCGGAACTACTGCTTCCGTCTGTGCGCGAATGCGGTGCAAAGCAAGCCACAGGCACATGGACAGCGTGGAAAAGTAGCAGTATGCGCCACGAGCGACGCACAGCGGGAATGGATGCAAAAGAAGGCTGAGAAGCACGGCTTTGTATTGGATGCTGTTGAAATCACAGAATCGAATGTCGTGCAATTTCGCAGACAGAATGCGAAAGTAACCTTGCAATTGACGACCTTTGAGGGCATTTTGACCGTGCAGGATCACATCCGATTGGTGCAGGCGATGACGGAGGGCATCGGACGTGCGAAAGCTTACGGCGCCGGATTGCTGACGGTGATGTAATGCGACAGGGAATAGGCGCAAAAAAGCCGGAGTTGCAGGAATTACCGCAGATGAAGGAACGACTGTCCTTCCTGTATTTGGAGCGCAGTGTAATCAACCGTGCCGAAAATTCGATTACCGTGACGGATACGCGTGGAACGGTGCATGTTCCGGCAGGTGCGCTCAGCGTTTTGATGTTGGGACCGGGCACTAAGATCACACATCGAGCAATGGAACTCATTGGCGATTGCGGCACGAGCGTGATTTGGGTGGGAGAACGCGGCGTGCGGTACTATGCGCATGGGAGACCGCTTACGCACAGTTCGCGCCTGCTCCTATTGCAGGCAGCGCTGGTTTCCAATGTGCGCAGTCATGCTGCGATTGCACGCAAAATGTACGAAATGCGATTCCCAAATGAAGATGTGTCACAAAAGACGGTGCAGCAGCTTCGAGGGATGGAAGGCGCGCGTGTACGAAGTGTCTATCGAAAGGCATCACAGGAAACGAATGTCCCATGGAGCGGCAGGGAATACGACCCCGATAACTTTGAAAGTGGAAGCACGGTCAATCAAGCGCTCAGTGCGGCGCACGCCTGCCTTTATGGGGTGGCACATAGTGTCATCGTTGCGTTGGGATGCTCTGCCGGGCTCGGATTTGTGCATGTCGGGCATGAGCGTTCGTTCGTTTATGATATTGCCGATCTGTATAAGGCGGAGATTACGATCCCAATTGCGTTTCAAACTGCGGCGAAAGCGGAGATGGATGCAAGCATGGATATTGGAAGCGAAACCCGCCGCGCCGTGCGGGATGCCATTGCGAACGGTAAAATTTTGGAGCGCTGTGCTCGCGATATTCGCAGATTGTTGACAGGAGAGAAAACCGACATCGAAGACCTAGAAATGGATGTGCTGCAGCTGTGGGATGATAAAAACAGCTTTCTCCGCAGTGGCGTATCGTATGGTGCAGAATTTGATGATCCGGAAAGCAGTGACCCGGAGGAGGAAGGGTATGGACACATTGCGGAGGATGTAGGCCCCGCGTTGGATCTATGATTGTTATTCGCTTGGAGAATGCGCCCATCGGGCTGCGCGGCGATTTAACAAAATGGCTGCTGGAGATTGACAGCGGCGTTTTTGTTGGGCAGGTGGGAGCACGACTGCGCGAAATGCTGTGGACGCGCATCGTCGATGCAATCAAAACCGGTAGAGCCATCATGGTGTACAGCACAAACAATGAGCAGTCCCTGGAGTTTAAGGTGCATGGCACAATGTGGGAACCTATAGACTTTGATGGTATGAAACTGATGCTGCGCCCGAGTCCATCGCGATTGAAAGAACGAGAAGCAAGGAACTATCGTGCCGGCACATCGTTTGCTGCGCGGCGACTGAAAGCAAAACGAGCGGCAGCTGCGATGCAAAAAAGACTTATAACGCCGGTATTTCCGAGTGATTATATTGTGATCGATATTGAAACAACCGGTTTGAATGATGAGAGGGATGAAATTATTGAGATTGGAGCAAAAAAAGTAAAGGACGGATTGATTGTAGATGAATTGGAAATTTTGGTGTGCGTGAATATGCCGGTACCCGCAAAAATTACTGCGCTGACAGGCATCACGCAAGAGATGATCGAACAGAACGGCGTTGCGCTATCGGAAGCGATGCAAAAATTCATTGCATTCGCAGAGCGGTTACCGGCGGTAGCGCATAACGCAGCATTTGATTTTGGTTTCCTGCGACAGGCGTGCGCGAAATGTGGGATGCGCATATTCGACAATCGCTATTATGATACGCTCGCATTGACGCGGAAGCATTTGCCAGAGCTTCGAGATAGGAAATTGGGAACGATTGCTGCGCATTTCGGGATAGATACGGATCAAATGCATCGAGGAGGGAACGATTGCTTGATTACGAAGCAAGTATTTGAGCATTTGGTTGCTATCGCCGAAAAATCCTAAGTTAGGGTGATGCAAAGTAAATAAACCGATGCTTTCCGAAAAGAGAACTCTAGAGAAATAAACGAAAAATTAGTATGTTCCCCGCACGCGCGGGGGTGATCCTTGTAACCTTCGCGAATTCGCAAAACGCTATCGATGTTCCCCGCACGCGCGGGGGTGATCCTTCTATAAAAGCGCTTGCACTTGCGTACATTCTATGTTCCCCGCACGCGCGGGGGTGATCCTTCCAAAAAACGAGGTTAAAAATGTCGCACTTAATGTTCCCCGCACGCGCGGGGGTGATCCCGCCAACAGAAATGTTATTATGTTTTGCCCAGCATGTTCCCCGCACGCGCGGGGGTGATCCCGTTGAGCAATGGAACGCAGTCGAGATTATGTTATGTTCCCCGCACGCGCGGGGGTGATCCTAAAGCGCGACATTTAAACACGACTGGAAATTCATGTTCCCCGCACGCGCGGGGGTGATCCTGCAACTATGTCCGATTTCACGCTCCAATAAAGATGTTCCCCGCACGCGCGGGGGTGATCCCCGGGGATGCAATGATAGGGGTTGGAACAAAATATGTTCCCCGCACGCGCGGGGGTGATCCCTATTTCCACCGCTACACCCAGCTTGTCAAATAATGTTCCCCGCACGCGCGGGGGTGATCCTATAATTCATTTGCCTGAATTCGATAGGCTTCAATGTTCCCCGCACGCGCGGGGGTGATCCTTATGCGCCAAAATTAGCGCATCATGGTATGATATGTTCCCCGCACGCGCGGGGGTGATCCTTTCCATCGGGCGGAAAGCGCTTTATACTATCTATGTTCCCCGCACGCGCGGGGGTGATCCCGACACCATCAACAGATAATCCATACTCTGCTTATGTTCCCCGCACGCGCGGGGGTGATCCTATTCTGCGTCATGTCAACAATCTTGCGCTCATATGTTCCCCGCACGCGCGGGGGTGATCCCGTAAAGATATTTTTTCCACCGTTTACGATTTGATGTTCCCCGCACGCGCGGGGGTGATCCTACGGATTGCTAACTTTTGATTTTTGTATTTTAATGTTCCCCGCACGCGCGGGGGTGATCCTAAAAATCGAACAGTTGGAAAAAGAGATGAAGCATGTTCCCCGCACGCGCGGGGGTGATCCTAGACAGACCTGTTTCTACTGTGCGCATCCCTCATGTTCCCCGCACGCGCGGGGGTGATCCTTGTAGGCTCCCGCCATAGCGTTTTGTTCCGCGATGTTCCCCGCACGCGCGGGGGTGATCCTAAACCAGACGCGAGCAAATTTAAAGGCGGTTGATGTTCCCCGCACGCGCGGGGGTGATCCTCTAAAAGTTGCTCGCATAATGCTATTGT